>DATMNI010000135.1:0-31510 GCA_035570275.1 Candidatus Acidiferrales bacterium
GGACATCGTCCGCTTTGGCAGCCCGCGGTTTCCCCGACAGCACGGCGATCCCGACGACTACTTGCGTCGCACCCTCGCGCGCGCCGCTTTCCCTTTTCCCCCCTCAGGGGGCACTGTGTGACGGCCGCCGTCCAGAAAAATACGTTTTCTGGTGACCGCTAACAGGCAAATGCGGAAAGTAAACGAAGCCGTCGTGAATACACGCCTTGATGGCTGTAATGCATGGTTTACCAACTGATCCCGCGATGGACAAGAAGAGTTCTTCAGGATCTAGCTTCACGCTCCTAGATGCCCCGAGCGAGGACAGGCGTTGACTCGTTTTCACGAGAACACCAGCCGACGCGGTGACATCGGAGATTCGCACCCAAGCATAATCGCCGTCGTCATCGAAATAGGCGGGATCATCAATGGGCCGGGGGCTTGCTCCACGCAATACAGGTGTAATGGTCTTGATACGCTTGCGTTGCCATCCTCCCGGAAGATCATCAAACCAGACTACGCTCATCCAGCGACCTCATTCAGTAGCGCAGCAATCTCCTCTTCAAGGCGTTTCAAATCCTTGTTGATCAGGTTCAACGGGCGCGGCGGAACGTATTTATAAAAATACCGGTTGAAGTTGATCTCGTAGCCAACTCGGCCTACTTTGCCGTCTTTTTCATCCCGATAAGTCTCATCCACCCAGGCGTCTGGAACAAAGGGCGTCACTTCACGCGCAAAGTAATCTCCCCACTCTTCCTTCAAGGGAACTAGCTCAGAATCCCGAAGTTCGATGTCGGGCTCAGGCTTGCCGGCGCTATCGTGACAAACATCACCTGCCTTGTCGCGTTCTGACAGAGTAGAAAGAATCACCTTCTTTACCGGCGGGCTGGTTTTGATCCCACTACTCTTCATGGCCTTAGTGAGCACCTTCTCGAAGTTATCGCGATTCCGATAGACGGTCGTCGGCATCTTCGACTCAAGGCACACGATGATCGCGTCCTGTTCGGCGGCGTCAAGCTTCAGGAAGGCTTTTTCCAGTTTCACTAGGGCGATGCGCTCCGCTATCGCCGCAAAGGACAGCCGCAGAGGTCGCTCGACACGAATTTCGCGGTGGCCGAATTCGGCCACGTCGAAAATCTTGGAAAACTCCCCATACTCGCCGTTACCGTTGAGCATCCGAGCATAAATTCGGACGATCTCCTTGCGAGCGTCTTCGGGAATTTCCCGACGCTTGGAGCCCAGACTCTTGCGCACGGGTTTCCAGAAGCGCTCCGATGAGGCGTCGATCAACTGCACCTTGCCTCGCCGCGCTTTGGGCTTGCGGTTGGTGAGTAGCCAGACGTAGGTCTGAATGCCTGTGTTATAAAACAGGTCGGTGGGCAGGGCGACAATCGCTTCCACCCAGTCCTTTTCAAGCATCCACCGGCGGATTTCGCTTTCGCCGGACCCGGCGCCACCCGTAAAAAGCGGTGAGCCGTTCATGACGATACCAATGCGGGAACCGGTCTCGTCTTCGCGCATCTTGGAGATCATATGCTGGAGGAAAAGCAACTGGCCGTCTGAGACACGGGGCAGCCCCGCGCCGAAACGGCCCTCCTTGCCGAGCGTTTGGGCTTCATCCTTGATGAGGTCCTGATACTTTTTCCAGTCCACGCCGTAGGGCGGATTGGAGAGCATGTAGTGGAAAGCTTTGGATCGGTGGGCGTCGCTGGTGAGCGTGTTGCCGAAGGCGATCTGCTCCGGATCATGGCCAGTTACCAGCATGTCGGATTTGCAGATGCCGAAGGACTCGCCATTCAGCTCCTGGCCGTACAACTCAACGCGGATCTTCGGGTTTAGCGCCTTCATCCGCTCTTCGGTGATGGCCAGCATGCCGCCTGTTCCGCAGGCGGGATCATAGACGGTTCGAATGATGCCGGTGCCGGTTAACGCGGCTTCGTCATTCGCGAGGAGGAGGTCGACGATGAGGCGGATGACTTCACGCGGGGTGAAGTGCTCCCCAGCCGTTTCATTCGAGATTTCCGAGAAGCGGCGGATCAGGTCCTCGAACAGATAGCCCATCTCGATGTTGGACACACGGTTCGGGTGAAGGTCGATCTGGGCGAAGCAGTCAAAGACCTGCTAGAGAATGCCACCCTCCTTCAGGCGCTTGAGCTGGTCGGTGAACAGGAACTTGTCGAGAAAGATGTCGCGGACATTGCCGGAGAACTTGGTGACGTAGTCGAGAAGGTTGGCATGGAGCTGCCCGGCGTCTTGGGATTTCAGGCTCTTGAAGGTAAAGGCACTTAGATTGTAGACCCGGAGATTGCTGCCCGCCGCGCCGAACAGGATCATGTCTTTGGTGGCGTCATCGACACCCTTGGGCAGGCCCTTGGCAGCCTTCAACACGCGGTCTTTCGTGGCTTCGAGAATGCAGTCGAGGCGGCGCATCACGACAAAGGGCAGGATGACTTTGCCGTATTCGGACTGCTTAAAATCACCCCGGAGAACTTCTGCGACGGACCAAACGAGTGAGCCTAGTGATTGGGTAGGTGATCCTTGTTTCTTCTTCTCGGAAGCCGTGTCGTGCTGATCTTGAGCGAGGGAATGGGCCATGGTTTTGTGAACATTCATTATCTACTGCTTAAGCATGGATTCTAGCGCCTAGCAAGGAGGGTTGTCCTGATAACCTTACACGAGAATGCCGGGATAGGGGAAGCCCATTCGACCTGACGCGTTGCCGTCGCGGGCCACTCCTACGCTTTCTTGTCGGCGTCGTTCTTGTGGTGGGTGCGTTTCGGCGCGTGGTCGCCGTCATAGCCCAGCCTTGCCAGCTTGTCATCGAATTCCTTCATCGCCGCTTCCTTCTGGCGCAGCAGTTCCTTGATCAGGTCATGCCGGTGGGCTTCGAGCGTCTTCTGCTCGGCAAGGAATTTTTCGACGGCGTCTTCCGCGGGTTCCGCCGGTCCCACGGCCTTTGCCGGAGTCTTGATCGGCTCTTGGGCCATGTCGTTTATCATGCCATACCGGGTATGCCGGCGGGGGATGCCCCGGCGCTTGTTTACGGGAAATAATTCTACCGGGCCGGTGGCGGGAATTTCTGCTTCACGACCCAGACGATGACGGATTCAAGCTGGATCTTCGACAGGTCCGTCTTGCCGTCCTTCGCCTGCAATTCCGCGGCGGTGAGTTCGACGTACAGGCGCTCAACGCCTTGCGACACCGGCTTGCCTTCCGTCGTGCGCGAGAAGTAATCGCGGATGCCCGCGGCGAGCTGCGGGTTCTTCGTTCCGAGGTCGGACGCCATCTTGTCAATGAAGTTGGCTACGTAGGCGGACTGCTCGACCGGTGGCCTGGCGTTGAAGTCCTTCAGGCTGATTGCCTGCGCCGGGATCAGGATCAGAAGCGCGATCAGGAACCGCATGACTGAGTATAACCTGAATCGAATGAATCTATTGCGGTTAATTTGCATATTTTTTTCTGCGCCGCTTAAATGCCGCGGTGGATGCTGTCGGCAAGGGGGGCCGGCGACCCTGTGCAAGCATGTCGCAACAAGCACGCGGGCTACCTCATAAAAACATCTGCCGCCCAACGAGGCGGCATGCTTTCCTTCCTTTGTCTGGTTCCCCCGGCTTCGCATCGCGACTCTAAAGAAACCCTTTGAAACCTGCATTTCCCTCTTGTAAGGACAAAGGGGTTCGGACAGGCCAGTCCCGAAGCAAGTCAAGGGCGGCGCAAGCCGTTCATCTCGACCCTTGACTGCGAAGGGCGGCCTGTATTCTGGTTTTGGAGGGAAATGCAGAAGGGTTAAAAGGTTTAGAGCTTGAGTCCGCCCTGGCCGGAGGAGGGCCGGGGCTTGTTTTGCAGTTCAGCCGCGCCGGTACCTTCATCCCCGGCGAGTTTCCGGATTGTTTCACGTGTGACAGGATCGGCAGCCTGCGTGAAGGCCGGAACCGTAGTTGGCACTCCATAATCCGCCAGATAATCCTCGCTGCCAAAATTCACCGATGCCTGGGCGGCGCGCTCCTGCGCTTGCTGCGCGAATTCCTTTTCGTAGGCCATAAGCCTGTTCCCGGCTTCTTCCGGCCCGATCCCCTCCTCACGGTCCTTAAGGATTTTATCCTTCAGCTTGCGCATTTCCTCGTCCTGCCGGGCGTTGTCCTGCTTCTGCCCCCAGGTCGAGGCGTTCGGCTGGTACTGGTGCTGCCGCGCGGCCTCGGCTTCGTCCGCACCGGTGAGCCCCCTGCCCTCCCCGTCGCGGTAGCGGTCTCCATCGACATAGACACGGCGGCCGTCATGCAGCCTGAGCGCGTTGTCCTCGATCTGCTTCCGGCGCTTGTCAATCTCGCGCCGTTCGTCCTCGATCCGCGCCAGCAGACGGTCGCTCCGCTCCCCAATCTCGCGCATGGCTTCCTTCTCCAGCCAGGCCCGCAGGCGCTTTTCTTCCTCGCGGCGGCGTTTCTCTTTCGGGTCCTTTTCCGGGGAGATCATCAGATGCCGGGAGGTATCGCCGGCCAGTTCAAGGGCGAGTTCATTTACCTCGCGTTCATGGATCGCGTTAGAGCGGATCGCCCACAGGCGCGACAGCCCGCCCGGCAGTGCCTGCGAAGGCAGCGCCAGCAGTTTGTCTTCCGGTATGGTGTCGAGATCGTCTTCCGTGGTCGCCATCGCCCTTCTCCTGTGTCCCTGAAATCAGCCTACACGCACAGGTTTAATATTCTGTAAATACGCAACCTTGGTTTGAAGATTGCTTTCCAGAACAATAGTCGCCCTTTGGCCAGATTTGAGGCTACAGGGGTTTGTGATGACCATGGGTTGCAAAGATGCTCCGGTCCTCGCAGCGCATGGACGCCCGTCCTTTTTAAAATATCAGGGGTTTTTTAGGGGACCGAGGCTGCCATTTGCTCACACATTGCTCACACCGTTTGGCTCCGTAGGGTCCGGCGTCCGGATTTGATCGGTCATGATTCATTTAAAATCAGCCAGTTAGGACCAGATGAAACCAGCTCGGATGGCTCGAAACGGGTTCGATTCCCGTTAGCGCTACCACTAAACATCCTTTATTTCCAACCATTTAACCCATGAGAAACAGGCCGCGTGTAAACGTATATGCAAACATGCCGTCCTGCTTCTGGACCTAAGGAATGAGTAGCGCTCACTTGGTTTTTCGACAGCCGTACCGCATCAATCGAATTCTGAATCGAGCTATTCCAAAAATCGGCCGAAGCAAGTTCGTCTTTCGAGAGCGCCTGACTGTAGACCGTTGCCGTAACGTAAACGCTGGAATGCCCGAGACGCTTGCTTACAACCGGGAGGGGCACGCCATTCGCCAGTAGTTGATTGGCGGTGCGAGTGGCGTAGGGTGTGAAGACTGGACCAGTTGAGTCCCCCTTTGCTGGTGCCCTGCTGCTCTTGACGCCCAGGCGGTGTGATGTATGGCTAGGCCACGAAGCGTGACAAAGTCGCCACCGACGTTGATCGCTCCGGCGTATGTATGCCGGCCGTTCGCGTCGGTATAGGCATTACTATCGAGCGCGTTGGAGAATTCAAGGCCGAAGATCTCAACGTAATTGCCGGCAATGCCGATGACATAGCCGTCGCTAGCGGAAGAGGCCGCGGGGGTGAAGCCGGGACTGGTTGCCGCATCAGCCGCGTCGATAACTGGCAGTCCCCCATTCGGTCCGGGGACACCTGAGACCTTGATGGGCCACGCCGACGCTCCCGACGTCGAAATCTGCATTCGTTCGTGGTACGGCGATGGTCCGTGATGAATATAAACCGCATCTCCCCGGATCAGGCTTTTCCATGGTATTGAGGTAAGGTTCGCATAGGGTTGGCCCGGCCCGACGTGGTAAGCGGGGCCCCTGCTCGACGATGACGGTGGAATCGAAGTAGCCCGTCCTCCCTATGGCATCGGTTGCCTTAACCGTGAACGAATACGTGCCGGGCCTTGTCGCCGCACCGGAAAGCAGACCGCTGGACGAGAGAGTCAAGCCGTCGGGAAGCGCGCCTCCGACAACGATAAATGTGTATGGCGCCGTGCCGTTCGCAGCCGAAAAGCCCCGTGAACACACAACGCCGGTGAGCGGGTCAGTCACGGGCGTGCCTAATACTACCGCGAGGTCGTCTACGGGCAACGTCACCTGTTTGGAATTGGAAAGCGCGCCATCGGTGAGGGTAACTGTGAAAGCATAGGTGCCGCTCTCTATCGGTGTTCCCGCGATCACGCCCAATGCCGAGTCTGCAGATAAACCGGGAGGAAGAGAGCCGCTCGTAATCGAATACCGGTACCGGTTGGCCATCCCACCAGTATGGTCGATGGCAACGCTATAAGGCGCCGATTTCACCGCGCGAGGGAGCGTGGGCGGCGGAAGCAGGATCGGTTTTGTTGCCCCCGAGTTTGGATCGACCATCAGAGCCGACTCATCGACTGCCTCGAAATCGCTCACATGCAGTTTGGCAAGCGTGTTCAGTTCGTTCTCGTCCCACCTGGGGTCCGGTACGGCCTGAAAGAAACCGCTTCCCCCGTTATCGGCCACGAACAGCCCGTATTTCTTCATCGCCGTCAGGATCACATGCATACGGGGCGAGAATGTCGATATATCGACCGTGGTCTTCAATCTCCAACGAGATCCCGGGTAGGGAGTTGCCGAAGCGCCGGATGCCTGATGCCTCGCAGGCCACAGGATAGTTCGCCCGGTGTGATTGAACGTCCAGCGCAGGGCGTGTTTTACTTCGCCGGACGCCACTTCGTCGTAGGTCATCAGCGCTGGAACAATCGGAAGGCCCGCCGCATCGGACGATGTCCACTCCATGGGACGCAGCGCATTGCTATTCAGGTCAAAAATGGCGCCCGAGTACCCGCGCCACCCTGCACCCGGAACAGGATAGGCATTGTAGACTTCATAGAGCTTGCACTGGTCACGGTCGACGATGAGCACATGATGGTCGCCATTGTAATTCAGAGGGTTTTCGTAGATCCCTCCCTCAGCCGGAGGAGTTTCCGGAATCGGATAAGGCCCCGGGTCGGATTCGCCCTTGATCTCAAAGGCGGCGGGCACCTTCGCTTGCGTTCCGGATACCGCCATAAAGGGAATTCCGTAATCCGCTCCGAAATCGTGGTGCAGACGCGCACCGCCGTAAATTCCAACCCATGAAGCGCTCATCGGATGCACGGGAAGTTTATCGATCGGTTGGCGCCAAACATTGTCCTGCGGGAAAAAGCTGCATGAGCCGATGGTACCGACGGACTGCACGCCTATCGAGAGGTTGGCTTGGGCCATCGCCGCCGTTGCGTCAATGACCTGCACCTTAAAATGGTAAGTGCCCTGTCCGTTCAGCGTTCCACCGATCATGCCGGTTTTGGAATCCAGTGTCAGACCCGGTGCCGGAACCAACGGGTCCGAAACTGGAGGCCCAAAGGGCCATGTGATCTTCCACGTGTATGGCGCGGTTCCGCCGTTCGCAGCGAGTTGGATGGCGTAGGGCTGGTACTGAACTCCGCCGGGAAGCGACGAAGGTCCGATTACGATCCCTGCGTGTAGGTGAACAAGTGAGGCGGCGAGTAATAGCACGTATTTCATAGACTTTCTTCAATTTATCTTTTGTTCAAGCCCAAAGGCGAATTGGTTCCCACAGCTATAAGCCCCACACACGCCTATAGCTCAATCGTTCATCACGGCAGCGTACATATTCAGTATCTGTTTGAGAACGACCGGCTCCGAAAACGTTTGGTCTGCATGCGTTCTTGCCGCACTCGAAAAACGTGCGCGAATGCGTGGGTCGCTCATACGCTGCCATTGCTCAGCGAGTCCTCCCGCTTGCGAAATATCCTGGGGCGCGCCGGCGGGGCCGGTTACCCATTCCAGAACCGGCGTCCGATTGCACGTGATTGGCAACCCCGAAGCGAGCGCCTCCAAGGCGGCGATCGGCAGCATCTCGTGAAGCGAGGCCAGCGCGAAAATGTCCGCAGCCTGGTAAAGGGACGGGAGTCGTGCGCGATCCAGTGACTCGAGGATCAGCACGGAGTCTTTCGGCAAGGAACTGCCTAGTTCAACTATTTCACTTGTTTGCTTCTCCCTCGCTCCGGCCATCACCAACAAAGCCGGTTTCCCACACCAGCTCTGAAATCGAGCGAATTCGTGAATCAGGTAATCACACCGCTTGTGGTGCTTCTTCAGAGCTGCCACGGAAAGCACAATGAGCGCGTCCGGCGGCAGATTCCAAACGGTCCGCGCCTCACTTCGCTTGCCCGGCCGAAATAACGTCGTGTCGACGAAGTTGGGTATCGCAAAGGAACGTTGCCCCGGCGCTTTCCGCGCTTCCCATGAGTCCCGATAGCAGGGTGCCAAGTGTTGCAGATACCGGAAACACTGCAAATCGCCATCGGACTCCTCAGTGCCGTGAGCAAGGATTACCCGAGGCTGAGACAATCCGCTCCTGTTAAGCAGATCGAGCATTTTTGCAAGCCACGGATCCTGAACGTGAATCACGTCATAGCCAGTGCGAATTGCCCGCCAGAGAGAAAGCGCAAATGTCATCTGTTCGATTTGATAGCCCGAGCCGAAACCATAACGCCACCCTCCAAGCCTCTTTGTGACAGCTAAGAGTTGTTCCGTTCGGCGGTCTAGCGCAACTCCACCGGCTTGCCATGGGGTGTGTGTCGGTAGGCGTCGGCCCAAGCCTCTTTGCGCGCCAGCAAGCTTGGCTGATCGGCCAAACCCTTCTCGGTGACCAGCCGCTCCAGCGCCGCCAGCCAATAGTGATAGTAATGCGTGCCGTCGTCCGGCTCGCCGCGATCCGCGCCGGCCTTGATTTCACTGGCGAGTGCCGCCGCCCACTCTTTCCAGGTGAAATGCCCCTGCTCAGAGAGCTTCACGGCAAGCGCGAACGCCTGTGCCTCCCAAGGCTCGGCGAATACGGCGCCGCCTTCCCGGCCCGGCAGCGTGCTGCAATCGATTGGAGGATCAGGCTGGCTCAAGGTAATGGTCCCAAAGGTCAAGATAAACGGCGTCGACGGGCGATGCCTCTTCGCCCCACAGTTCGCGCGCGGTAAAGCGCACGGCGTAAACGTGCTGCGCCCTCTGGACGGGCGCACTCAGGTGCGTGTCCGGGAAAGCCTGCACGCCCCGATCCTGATCGATCACGCCGGCCCTGCCCCGGGCATAACGAGGCAGGCGCGTATGCCCCACCGGGTTGATGTTGCGCGCGCGCACACGCTGGCCAGTCTGGAAGCGCGGAGCGACTTCCACGTTCAACATGGCCGCGGGGACCCGAAACGACAGCGTCGCGGCGTCGGCCGGCTTGAGCGCCGGGGTTGCTTTTACCGACCCCTTGGCGGGCTTGCCGCTATCGATCTCCGCGCGCGTGACCAGTCCGCTCACAACCACCAGTTCGATCAGCGCCGCGAACCATCGTTCGTAGTAGCTCATGCACAGATAATCGGCCGCCGGGATGCTCTCGATGGCCTCACGCAGGCCGCCCGTGACTCTTCCGTCCGCAGCCACCGCGCGCCTCATGGCGATAACCCGCCCCTCCCAGCGCGCATGAAACACCGGCTCGTTATTCTCAACCTGGATCGGGCCCAGGCCGTGCATGCCGCCCATATCATGTATGCCGTTCATGCGATGCAGTTCATGCGCCCGGTCCCACTTGCGGCGGCGCCACCTTGGCCACGCCGATCATGGCATCGCGCGTGACCAGAGCGGCCAGCGCTTCCTCGGTCAGGTTCCCCGTGCCCTCCGGCCGCTCCGGCAGAACCAGGTAACGCTCCTCCGCCGTGCTGTCCCATACCCGCACCTCGACTTCGTCCGCCAGTGGGGTGCCGAACTCGCGCAAGACACCTCGCGGATCGATCACGGTGCGCGAGCGATACGGCGCCGATTTGTACCATACCGGCGGCAACCCGAGCAACGGCCACGGATAGCAGGAGCACAAAGTGCACACAATTACGTTGTGGATCTGGGGAGTGTTCTCGACCACCCTGATATCGGCGCCCTGCTCACCCGAGTATCCGAGCTCTGCGATCGCAGCCGTACCATTGGTCAGCAGGCGCTCCTTGAAGGCAGGATCGGTCCAGGCTCTCGCCACCACGCGCGCGCCGTTGCGCGGGCCGACCTTGTGCTCATAGGTGTCGATCAGCGCATCGAGCGCCGCCCGGTCCACCAGGCCTTTCTCGACCAGAAGCGATTCGAGCGCCTTGACCCGGAGCGTAGGGTCGGACGGAACCACCTGGTGTTCATGCGTATGATCGTCGTTGCAATCGTGCTCGTGCGCCATATCCTGCCCCGCCGCTCAACTTGCAGCCGCCAAAACCCGCGTCGCGCGGTGCTCATGGGATGGTTTGTTTGGCGTTCTTCATACCATAACATGATAACGGTCTTCTCTCCTTCACGCTGCAGCAGCGCCGCCTTGAAATCGATTACTCCGACGGAAAAAAGAAGAGAAACGACAAGAGCAAGAGGTGCGAGAGGCGGGGAGCGACTTGGCACAGGCTGCCCGCCAAGTCGCCAAGGAAAAGAGGGATATCGAGCGTTCAGAAAAAGGAGTTCGCCCGGTTACTGCAGCACTTGGCCTTCACCAACGACGCTGTTGAGCGATATCTTTCATCTCAGGATGGCCGGCGATTCGTCGCCCTCGAGCAGCTGCATGATGTCCCAGGAACGCGGCCACGCCTATTCCAGCGGGATGGAGGCAACGACGTCCGGGTCTATTACCGGCGGGTACAGCCGTATACCTGCCGGAATCGTTTACGTGCCTTGCGATCTGCCGGCCGAGGGCGATGGTGTCGACCGGCCCGTGCGAGGGTGGATGTTCGCGGGCCGTCGGGCCGTCGGTCATGTTCGCACGGGTGGGGCGGCTCACCGCGGGGGCTCTCGGACGTCTCCGCCCGCGCCGAGCCTGTGTTCCTTAGTTCACGCGACCATCCCTGCCGGCGAATTAGTTAGTTGCACCTAGTTGCGCCTTTATATGCGCTCCAACCACTTACTTCAAGTGTAAGGTTCGCCACCTTCCGGGATTTACGCCGTAAGTTAATCGCCGGAATCTCCTTTACTACTTATCGGCGGTAGTATACTTGTGCTGCCTGGCATCAAATCGACGGAGTAAGAACCGGCCAGAGCACAAAGATCGCATCGGAGGATAATTATGCCCCGTGTATCAATTAGTCAAGCCGGCCAGGCAAGCGCCGGACAAGTCCAGGAAGTCGTACTGACTCGCACCGGCTCGCGCGCCGTGACGGCATTGCGCAATGGATCTGGAGACCTGGAAGTTATCGTCTGGAATATCGCCGGGGATGGCGCCATCACCAGGAAGGGCGCCGCCACCGCGGGCGCTGCCACAGACATCTCGGCTACGGATTGGCCGCAGGGGCCGGGGATCGTGACGGCGCTGCGCGCGGCCGACGGGAACATGAAGGTGATTGCCTGGAAGATTGCCGCGGATGGCAGCGTGCAGCGGGCGGGCGACGCCGATGCCGGCCCCGTCAGCGAGGTAGTGATCTCCAGCCCGGCCGGGTTCGCTGGAGTGGTGACGCCGGTGCGCACGGCGTCGGGCGATTTGAAGGTGATCGCCTGGAAAGTGTCGGCCGCCGGTGCGGTTACGCGCACCGGCGATGCCTCCGCCGGAGCGTGCTCGAAGATCGCGGTCACTTCACTTTCGGCCGCGGGCGGCTTCGCGCGTTTCGCCACCGGTCTGCGTAATGGCTCGGGAAACCTCGAGATCATCACTTGGAGCGTTTCATCCGCCGGGGTTCTGGCGCGCTTGCACGATGCCAGCGCCGGGGGCATTACCGCGGTGGCGCTTACGGCTCGCTCCAGTTCCTCGGCCGATCTCTTCTCGGTGACCGAAGGTCCCGCCGGCGACCTCACGGTGATTGGCTGGGGCCTGGCGTCCGACGGCACCCTCAGCCGGCTGGCAAGCGCGCAGGGCGGCAACGTATCCGGCGTACAGGCCGCCACCTGGAAACCCGACGTGCATTCCTACCTGATAGCGGCAGTCCGCACCGACGCCGGTCTGCTGAAGCTGATCGCGTGGCGCAATGGCGGCGATCTGGACCGCAACGGCGAACTCACCGGCGCGGCCATCAAGAGTGTTGCGATGACCACGTGGGACGGCGGAGTGGTGACTGCCGCCGCTGACTCTGCCGGCAACCTGACGTTAAACTCCTGGAAGCTCCAGCCCAAGGGCATTCGCATGCTTCATCGCGTGTGGCCGGCCATCGCGGCCGCCCCTGCCGGCCCGGCCCCGCCTCCCGCGCCGGCGCCGCCCGAAATGATCGAGCGCGGCCCGCGCATTTCGGTGCGCAGCGGTGAGTTGGACAAACTGCCGCCTCCGCCGCCGGGCCCTCCGGGTCCTCCCGATGGCTCGTCGGGCAACTCATCGCCATGGCAGCATCGCTACTTTCCGGCAGTCGGCGGTGTGGACCCGATGCTCGCCGTGGGTCATCAGTTCGTGATCGTGACGCAGGATCATCGGATCTTATTCATGGGCCGCGACGGCGCCCCTCTGCCGAGTAAGGCCGGGGAAGCGACCAACCTGAGCGCTACCTCGTTCTTTTCGGGATTCCTCGCCCAGAAGAATCCGGACGGCACACCAAACCCGGATAACATCAACGCGATCTCGCCGCAGCAGATCAACGAGTTTTATGACACCCGCGTTTCTTATGATTCTCCATCGAAGCGCTTCGCTATACTTTCGGCCGCGCGCAAGGGAGGCACCTCCGACACCCGCTTCTACGCCGTGGCCGTCTCAAAGACCGAAGATCCGCGCGACGGCTTCGAGCAGTACATGACCACCGAGAGCAATTTCCGGGACTTTCCCCGCCTCACTATTCACGGCGACCGGCTACTGGTGGCGCATAACCACTCCGTGGGCGGTGGCGAAGGCGAGAAGCCCGTGCTTTCGGCCTTCGACCTGCCGTCGCTCCGCCAGGGCGTGCCCGATCCTCCCAACTGGCAGTACTTCCCCAACGATGTGAACGGCGCGCTCCGCGTGTTTCTGGTGAGCCACAACGGCGATACCGGCGGCATGTCGTTCCTTATGGATCCTCAAGGCGACAACCTGCTGCGGATACCGGCGTTCCCAACCGCCGGCCAACCCGCGCTCGCTCCCAATCCTGTATTTGCCGAGGCGACACTCCCCAGCCCGGCGCCGTGGCCAGGACCGTTCGGCGTTTTCCGGAATAAGACCCTGCACATTACCGGCAGCGTTCAGATTACGGCGCGGGCGCCCAACGTGGCGCCGCCCCGTTTCAGCGTACACGTGGTTCGCGTCCCAATGAGCGCGATCAGCACCAGTCAGGTGACGGTGAATGCAGGTGGAATCGTGGATCGCTTCTTCGGGCTCAATGCGGGTTCCGACGACCCTTCGGACAAGGTGACTTACGACACTCCGGGGTTCGCTGTGAACAAGCAGGAAGACGCGATTTACACTTACGGCAGAACCGGTGTCACCACCAAGAACCCTCTCCTCCCGGAAGTGCGTTACAGCGTCTGGCTGCATGGGGATGAGGCGCAGAAGAGGAGCACGCTGCTGCAGGAAGGATCGTACCGGCCGACGTGGTTCTATGATGCCAGCGCAACCGATAGCATTCCGGCGGAGACAGTCGCCACGTCGGTGACCCACGCTTATAAGTTGGATTACTCCACCGCGGTGGTTGACCCGGTGGACGACCACAGCTTCTGGTTCATCCACGAATATGCCGATGGAGCGACTAAGAGTTGGAAGACCGTGATTGGAGTGGTGGACCCGACCGCCGCTTAGTGGGCGCTTAGTGGCCGCGGCGCCGGCCGAACGCCTGACTAAGTGGGCCTGGTCCAGGCGCGCTCCCTAAAAGAGACTGCTCCAGGAGGGATCCAGGTATTGCCACCGCTGCGTGCTGCAGCAACTCGTGGGTATCTCCGGAACGTAGAGCAACCCGTGTCCTTGTGCGCAGATGAGTTCGGTGCCGTACCACTCGAGGAGAGTCCGCGAGGGGCCCCCGATTCGGGTCGGGTTGCCGAGCATGCGGAGGCACACCGGACAGCGCTGCCGCTGATCGATCAGGGCCCAGCGCAATCCGAGGATCAAGCCCGCCAACCAACCAGTAGGGTAAAAGTTCACGGAGACGATGGACGCCAGATCGAGAGACCCGCAACAGATAATCGTCAGGAGGAGCGCAATCTTGATGACGAGAAAGACCCATCGGCGCAACCTCATTACGCCAGGCGGCGAATAGTGATTGGCCGGGTACTCACCAAGCGCTAGAGGCGTAGTCGCCGACAGGATCAGCAAGGAGAATAGCGCCATCGGAAGGTAGGCGAGGATGAGGTCTCCTTTGGCCAGCGACCAACACTCGAAGCGGTCGGAACCGCCCTGTTCATTGGGCACGGAGATGCGCCATCGCAGATCGGGCTGAGCTGGCGATGCGGATGTTCTGAGATGGCCGAGCACGAATCCCCTGGTGTGAGGCGGCAGTGCAGCCAAGTGTGCCTGGTCCTGGAGCAGCCATGCATCCATCCGGCCGGGAAGGCGCCACGAACTCGCGGGAATCACACCGGCTACCACGGCTGGTTGCCCGGCCACATCCAGCACGCGTCCCACGATGCGAGGATCGGCATCGAAGTATTTCCGCCAGGCAGCGCGGCTGAGGACCAGCCACGTTGCAGGCTGGCGTCCGCCCGGATTCGGCGCCGCCGAAGAAACCGGGATTTGCAGGCACTGGAAGAGATTGGCGCTGGCCACGGCGATCGACATTTCCGCCGATTGGCGCGGCGCGGTCCGCACCCGCGTCTGCATTGTCCGATAGAACGCGAGGTCCGTGAACAGGTGCTGCGCGCGATTCGCCAGTGACCGGTACTGTTCGATCGGAATGGTGGGGACCTGCGCGCCGACGCGACCCTCAGCGGAAATCATCGCCAGGTTACGCGCATCGCGATACGGAGAGGGCAGGAGCATGTCGCGAGCGAAGGGCAAGCGAAGAGCGAAGAATATGCTTGCGGCGGCCAAGACTGCCAGCAACAAGATGCACCGTGCAGGGGACTCCAAGCCGAACGTGTGACACGCATTCGGTGTGGCGCTGTTGCGCCTCAGCCAGAACGCATCCCGGAATGCGCCCAGGCAAAAGACTACCGGGCTCTGTTTGACGTACCAGAGCTCCGCTCTCCACTCGGCGAACCACTCGGCGCGCTGCGGGCCGGGCACCAGCCATGCCGCGCTCCGCAGGATGGCCAGATGCAGGTGAGCGGAACCAAACCAGCGCCTGGGGGTCATGCGCCTGGGGGTCATGCGTTTTCGGCCTCCGGCGAGGGAATCAACCTGGCGAGCAGTGGATAGCGTTTGTGCGATGCCTCCAGGGTGGCTTTGCCGGAGCGGGTGAGTTTGTAGTATTTCCTTGGTGGCCGCTGGCCGGCGTCGGCAATCGACTGCGATTCCCACGAAGAGCGGATCAGGCTGTCGCGCTCCAGGCGACGCATGGCGGGATAGACGGTTCCGCTGGGCAGGCCGGTCATTTCCATCACGCTGAAGCCATAGCCGTGGCCGGCGTGGATGGCCTGGAGGATGATGGCGGCGGTATGTGAAAGTTTTGCCTCTAGTGCCACGATGGGATTATACCTATGTAGCATGCTACTTGACAAGGTATGAGTAGCTTGCTACATAGGGAGTGCACACGGGTTAACCGGAAGGAGCCGGCATGCTGGAACTTCGCAACGTTTGCAAACGATTCAGCGGCATTGCCGCTGTGGATGACGTGAGCTTTCACGCGCGCGCGGGTGAAATCACCGGATACCTGGGACCTAACGGCTCCGGCAAATCCACCACCATGAAAATGATCACCGGGCTTCTGGAGACCACCTCGGGCGACATACTGTTCAATGGCGAGCCTATCGGGCGCGACCTGATCGCCTACAAGCAGCGCATGGGCTACGTGCCCGAGGAACCGCATCTCTACGCGCATTTGAGCGGCCTGGAGTACCTCGTCATGGTGGGCCAATTGCGCAATCTGCCCGGCAAGTCCGTGGCCGATTGCGGCGTGGCTGAAAGAATAGACGGGCTGCTGCGATTGTTCAGCCTGCACGGCGACCGGCACGCGCCCATTTCAGCCTACTCGAAGGGCATGCGCCAGAAGGTGCTGCTTTCGGCGGCGCTGTTGCACAACCCCGATCTCCTGTTGCTGGACGAGCCGTTTTCCGGGCTCGACGTGGGCACGGGGCTGGTGTTGCGCAGCCTCATCCAGGAACTGGCCGCGCGCGGCAAGGTGGTGCTGTTCAGCTCGCATGAACTCGAAACCGTGGAGCGGGTCTGCTCCCACGTGGTGATTTTGCATCGCGGGAAGATCGTAGCGGACGACTCCATCGAGCACCTGCGCACGCTGATGGCGGTGCCCACACTGGAAGGCATTTTCTCGCAGCTTGCCGTGGAACAGGACACGGCGTCCATTTCGCGTGAGATCGCGGACCTGATCCGGGCATAGAGGCAACCGTCATGACGAAGCTGCAATTTCGAGTGCTCTATCGTGAGTTTCTCTTCCGTATGGTGGATCTTGAAGTTCTGTCGGCGCATGCCCTGGGCGACGTGAACAAGCTGCTGGGGCAGTTCGCGGCACTGCTCATTTTTATCAGCCTGGGGTTATCCATAACGGCGTTCGGCTTTGCGGGCGCGAAGATGGCTCCTCTTATGGGCATGGCGTTCACCATGGTGATGGAGCACTTCCTGATCGCCACCACCATGCTGGTGGTGGGCCTGTTCGCCGTGTTGAGTTGGGATTCGACGTTCCCGAACCGGCGCGACGTTCTGGTGCTGGCTCCTTTACCGGTGCGCGCGCGGACCATGTTTCTGGCGAAGGTGGCGGCGGTGGCCACGGCACTGACCCTCACGATCGCTCTGTTGCACGGCGCCTCCGGATTGATTTGGCCGATGGCCTTCGCGATCCAAGCCACGCCGCAGAATGTTCCGGCACTCACGTTCGACGCAACGCCAGTTCCGGTTTCGGCGGCCGATTTGCAATCCGTACTGAATCGCGATCTGAAGCAGCAACTGTCGTCGGGCGGCCTGGCGCCGGGGACCGGGGCGGGCCTGGCGATCGGAGTCTCAAAGCATGGCGTGCGGCGTGTCTTTACCTATGGCACCGCCCAACCGGATTCCCTTTTTGAAATCGCTTCTATTTCCAAAACGTTTACAGGCCTGATGCTGGCCCAGATGGTGGCCCAGGGGAAGGCGAAACTCGATGAGCCGGTTCGCGAGCTATTGCCCGCTGCGACCGTGGTTAAGCCCGCCGGCAAGGAAATCACCCTGCTCGATCTGGCCACTCAGCACTCGGGTTTGCCCGGGATGCCCGATAACTTTCACCCGGCCGACCTGTCCAATCCGTATGCCGATTACGGCGTGGGCGACCTCTACGCGTTTCTGGCGAAGCACGGGGTCGCAAAACCGGCGGATGCGGAATACGGCTACAGCAATCTTGGCCTTGGCCTTCTGGGACAGGCGCTGGCGGAGCGTGCCGGCACCAGCTATCCGAATCTCCTGCGAGAGGAGGTCACCGGGCCGCTGGGATTGAAGGATACCGTGGTGCGGCTTTCGGAGGAACAGCGGAGCCGCTTCATCCAGGGGCACAACGGAAAGCATCTTCCCGTTCATGCCTGGGATCTGGATGCACTGGCGGGGGCGGGTGGAATTCGCTCTACCGCCGGCGAAATGCTCACCTACCTGGAAGCCAATTTGCATCCGGAGAAATCGGGTTCGCTGGCGGCCGCGCTTCGGGAATCGCATCGGCTGCGCGCCGATGCACCTGCCGGCATGCAAATCGCTCTCGCCTGGATGTACCGAACCGATATCGGAACGTATTGGCATAACGGCGCAACCGCCGGATTCACCAGTTATGTATTCTTCGACCCGAAGGACGACTACGCGGCAGTGGTTCTTGAGAATACTCAGTCAGCCCTTCTCAACTCTCCCGACCTGATCGGCGAACACATCCGGCAGCGATTGGCAGGCGAGCCTGCGATTTCGCTGGACGCCGTTTTCGTGGGCGCCGCCAGCGGCGTTTCCGGCTGGCTGCGTTGGTTCGCGGCCTATTGGTTCACCATGCTGGCATCGGGCGCGTTCATCTACTGCGGCGTGCTGGGCGTGCAAGGGTTGGCCGCGCAACTGCTGCCGCGGCGGCTGTTTCTGCGGATATCGGCGTTTCTGCAATTGGCGGCCTTCTGCCTGTTTGTGAGCGTGTATTTTCTGCAACCGGTATTTGGGGGGATTGACTCCCTCATGGCGCCGGAAACGCGCCGCCTGCTCCCCTGGTTGCCTTCGTACTGGTTCCTGGGCCTGTTTCACGCATTGAATGGATCGATGCACCCGGCGCTGGCTCCGTTGGCGCGGCGAGCGTGGATGGGCCTGGCGATTGTGGGGTGCGGTACGGCGGTGGCGTACACGCTTTCCTACCTGCGCACACTGCGCAAGATCGTGGAGGAACCGGATATCACGCCCGGTTCGCGCGCCTTCGGCTGGCTGCCGCGTTTTGGGAATCGGGTGCAGACCGCGATCGGGCAATTCAGCGTTCGCACACTCGTCCGCAGCCGCCAGCATCGTGTGATTCTGGCCTTCTATTTGGGAATTGGTTTTGCATTAACCATCTTCCTGATAAGAGCTCCGGCGACGAAGGCGCAGCTTCCGGATGCGTTCGCCACCGACCCGTGGCGTGAGGCGAACACGCCGCTGCTGGCTGCGAGTATTGTGATGATGACGCTGGCGGTAGTGGGAACCCGCGTGGTGTTCGCCATCCCTCTGGATCTGCGGGCCAACTGGATCTTCCGCGTCGCCGGGGTGCGGCCCGGAACGGAGATTCTGGCCGCCAGCAGGCGCTCCATGCTGCTGCTTTCCGTGGCGCCGGTCTGGCTGAGTTCGGCGGTGCTGTGTCTACGGCTTTGGCCCTGGCGGCAGGCCGCGGGTCACCTTGTGGTTCTCGGTCTGCTTGGAATGCTTCTCGCCGACATCTGCCTGCGCGGCTTTCGAAAAATCCCTTTTACCTGCTCTTACCTGCCGGGCAAATCGCAAGTGCACATGGTATTCCTCGGCGCCGCTTGTCTGATGTGGTTCGTCATGCTGTCTGTCAGGTACGAACGGCAAGCGCTCCAGGAGCCCCGCAGCATGACGACGATGCTGGTGCTCTTCGGCGTGGGCGCGGTCTGCATCAGGTGGGGGACGGCGGCGCTGGCGAGGTTGGACGCGGAGGATCTGCAGTTTGAGGAGACGCCGGCTCCGGCGGTGCTGGAATTAGGACTGCACCGGGATGGAGTGATGCCGATCGGGCCTGCGCCGGCGGGCCGTTGACGATAGTGTATAACAACTCTATATGACTCGAACTCTCCTGGCTTTGTGGGGCAGGTTGTTAACCTGTTGCGGATTGGCAGTCGGCCTCTTCGCCGCCGACGTCAACACCTTTTCTATCGTGGCCTACGATCCTTCCAATGGGGACTGCGGCGTCACCGTGGCGTCGAAGTACTTTTCCGTGGGCGCGGTGGTGCCCTGGGCCGAGGCCGGCACGGGCTGCGTCGCAACCCAGGCCAACGTCAACGTCGGCTACGGTCCGCGCGGCTTGGAACTGCTGCGCCAGGGCCTCACTGCCAGACAGGTGATCGACAAACTGCTCGCCGATGACACCTTCGAAGGCAAGGACGGCCGACAGGTGGCGGTGATCGACAGCCACGGCAACGTGGCCGCCTACACCGGGCCGAATGCGCCGAACTGGGCCGGCGACCGCCAGGGCAAGACGTGGACCGCGCAAGGCAACATCCTGGTTGGCCCGCAGGTGCCGGAGGCCATGGGCCGCGCTTTCGAAGCCACCCAGGGCGAGTTGGCCGAGAAGTTATACGCCGCCCTCAAAGCCGGCGACGACGCGGGCGGCGATTCGCGCGGCAAGCAGTCAGCCTCAATGCTGGTGGTCCGCAAGGGCGGCGGCCGCAACATCAACAACGACCGCTACATTTACATCAACGTGGACGATGCCCCCAACCCCTTCCCCGAGTTGCGCCGCCTGCTGGACATGAATTTGGGAATGCTCTACCAGGAGAAAGTCGGCAGATTGCTCACTGCCGGCAAGCCCAAGGACGCCCGCGACGCCGCCGCCAGGGTGACGCAGTACATGCCCAGCGCGCAGGCGCAGATGACTCTCGGCGCCATGGATTACACCTTGGGCGATAAGACCGCGGCGCTGGCCGATTTCCGCAAGGCCCTGCAGATGGACCCGAACGTCAGGCGCCAGTTCTTCCCGCCGCAGCCGGCCGCCGGTGCTCCCGCGGCCGCGCCCGCGCAGGGCGGACGTGGCCAGAGACTGCGGGCCGTGCTGGAAGACAAGGAGTTTCTGAAGCAGTTGTTCCCGGAGTAGCACTGCCACCAGCCCGGCCCCGGGATCAGCGCACCGTTATCGCAACAGGGCGTTGAACAACAGCTTGTACGTGCCGTGGGTCTGGGCGCGGTGCTGCGCGGGGAAACCGAGCAGCACGACTTTGCCCTGTCCCAATTTGGCGGACACTACGGCGGCTTTGTGCGCCAGGTTTTCTTCGCCCACCAGCCAGCCGCTCTCGAGCAATTCGCGATCGGCATAGCGGACCACCACTTCGTAGTTTTCGGAATTCTGCGCGGTGATTTCGAACGCCGGGCTATCCAGGTAGAGCGCGAGACCGTGCGAAGGCATGCCGTAGGCCAGCGGGTTGGTATTGTCGAACGTGGCTTTCAACGTGGAGCCGGGGCACCAGAATTCCTTGGTGGTCTTGCCGCTAAGCACGTTCCGGACGCCGATGCCGAGGCGGTCCACGGGAAAGGCGGCGGCCGCGTTGAGCGTGACCAGGGTGCCGCCCTTCTGCACGAAGTCGCGAATCCCGTTGACGCCTTCGGCGCCGAACCCGGTGCGGTATTCGGGAGGCGTGTTGCCGCCGCGCCCGCCGCCTTCACCACCTCCCAAGCCCCCGCCTGCTCCACCGCCCGATCCGCTGCGCCCTCCGCGTCCGGCCGCTGCGGCCCCACCGGCGGGGGCGTCGCCGGTGATGGTGGCGGTGCTGTCATTGGGAAAAATGAGCACATCGTACTTGTCGTTGAGGCCGCCCTTCTTGATTTCCGGATCGAAAATGGAGCTGTACGGAAAACTAAACTGCTCCAGCACGAGCCGGGTCCATCCTTCGTCGATGTTGCCGCCTCCATAGCGCTGGTACATCGCGATGCGCTGGCGAGCGGTGTCGTGCGCGCCGGTTGAGACGGCGGCGGGGAGCGGGGTAAAATCGACGCCGGTCTGGCGGGCCACGGCTTCGAGAACGGCCTCCGAGCCAGGGGCCACCAGAAAATCGCCGGCGCGCAGGCTGCCGGAAGGTTTATCGACGCGGCGCAAGGCGACATTCTTATTCCACAGCAGATTGGCGGCGCGGAAGCTGTCGTTAAGGCGGCCATCCATCGAGTAGCCGTTGGGTGAAGATCCGCTGGCACCGCGGGTGGCGTTAGACGCTCGCGGCGCGCCCGCTGGCTCAATAGCGCCGGTCAGCTTTACCAGCGCCACCTCCCCCAATTCATCCACGGGGTCCACGCGAACGCCCATGTATTCGAACATGGTATCGGTAGCCATATCGTACGGGCGCGTGGGGGAGCCATCGCGGTTGCGGGTCCATTCGTTGTCGGGGTAAAAGGTGCGGCCCAGCAGATACCGAATCAGACCCATCTTGGGCTGCGCCATGGAAACCACGAAGGAGCTGGTGGGGTAGGACATGCCTGCCGCCGTGGTAAATGGCTTGGTAGCGCGCTGGATCTCGATGCCCTGCACCAGCAGCTTGTTCACCATCTTGATCCCAGTGAGCGGGTCGTGCTGCAGCGTCGAGATGAGATAGGCGGCGGGCTTGCCGGCGGCGCCGCGCTCGGTCTGGCGCTTGCCTTTCAGGTAGGCGTTCCAGAGAACCGTCTCGCGGTTGCGCGCGGCCAGATCCAGCGTGGCCCAGGCGGATACCTTCTGACGATCGACAATGTCGCGCAGATGCCACCAACCGCCGGGCCACGGGTTGGGGAAAATGGTCTCGGCTTCATAGACCGGCAGGTTGCGGGTGTTGCCGCGCAACTGGTCCAGGTGCATGAACTGGGGCGAAGCCAGGCGCGCGGCGGCGGATTCGGTGAGCATGCCGGCGATGTTGTGGAAGGGTGTGATCCAGTGGAAACCGAAGTGGCCCCAGCCGGAATAAATGGCGTTGTTGATGGCGCCGGAGAGGCCGGCTTCTTCCTCTTTATAAGCCATGTGCGCGCCGTACCAACTGAGCTCGCGCCACAGGATGGGGTCGGCGCCGGGGCGCATGGGTTCGGCGTAAGGCGGCAGGAAGATGCGCGCGCCGTTGCCGCCCATGCCGTGGTGATCCACGTAGGCTTCGGGCCTCCACTCGGTGAACAGGATGCGGGCCATGTATTGAGAGTCCGGGATGTTGGTCTGGAAGGCATCGCGGTTGTTATCATGGCCGGCGTACTTCTGGTAGAGCCACGGCGGATTGGTGCCTTCGTAGGCGGTGCCGAGTTGCTTGTTATACCAGTCCGTGACCATGATTTCGCCGTCCGGGTTGAAGCAGGGCACTTCGATGAAGACGACGTTGTCCAGAATGCGGCGCGTCTCTTCGTCCTTGCGGGCCAGCAGATCGTAAGCCAGCTCCGGGGCCATTTGGGCGCCGCCGATTTCGGTGGCGTGCATGCTCATGGATTGGACGATGACGGCCTTACCATCGTCGACCAGAGCGTGGGCCTGGGCTTCGGAAAGGCCGCGGGGGTCGCTGAGCCGGCTGTTGATTTCGCGCAGCCGGTCAAGCCTGGCCATGTTGGCGGGCGCGGTGATGATGACCATCAGGAATGGGTTGCCCATGGAAGTGGGGCCCATGTTGATGACCTTCATGCGGCCCGTGCTCTGCTTTTCGAGAACGGCGTAGTAGTCTACGATCTTGTCCCAGCGGGCCATTTTCTTATCGGCGCCCAGTTGGAAGCCGAAGAACTTTTCGGGCGTAGTGATTTCCTGGGCCGAGAGGTTGAGAGGAAAGAGGCTAAGAAGAAAGACGGCAGCAAGCAGAAAGCGAAACGAGCGCATGGGGTTGAGGATACTGCCAGGGCGGAGGGAATGCAAATCATCGTGAATGCAAATCATCGTGAATGCAGATCATCGTAAATTCAAATCATCGGGGGGGGCTCCGAGGGTTCTGGTCCGAGGCCAACCGAAACCTCTCTGGCCGGGATCTTCGCTTAGCGAATCGGAAGCGGCGTTTGCGGCCTTGACCGCAAAGGGGCGAGTCCAATCGCGGCAGGCGGATTGCCAATCCGCCGGACTCTCGAAAGTCGCTTGTGGAAGTTCGGCTGCGCGCCAACTCCCGGCGGGCGGATTGCCAATCCGCCGGACCCAGAGGGTGCCCCTGCCAAGCTGCCCCACATAGCGCCACGGGCGCTTTCATCCTTTCCCCTGTGCGCCCGGCGCACATTGCCAACAGATTAACAATCTGCCCCACAAGTGCAGTCTCACCACACGTGCGTTGCCAGAATCCGCGGACGGCCCGACATGCGATGCACCACGGGAACGCGCAGCACGATCTGCAAATTCTTCTTCTGCCAGTCCCGGGGGAACTGCCGGACGGCCTCGGAGAAGTACTCTTGACTGCTGAGGAACTCACCGGCCGCCAGGGTTCCGTACTGCGTGATGCCGGCGGCGATTACCACCGGACGGTCGGTCGCGGTGTCAAGAATGCGGGACACGATGGCGTAGTCATTCGGAATATCCCAGTTCGGCCAGGCCCCCGTCAGCTTCCATTCCGTATTCTCCGGATGCTGGCGATCGTGGACCATGTCGGTATCGTGCGCGCTGTCTTTGCGGAAGGTGAAGCGCAGTTGGCCGGCAGTGCGGAGAGTCCACGGGTTATCGAAAGCGGCGATCAGCACGGCCGGAGTGTCCCGCAGGTCCGCGAAGGTTGTGGACCGCTCACCGCGGACGCGGTACGGTTTGCGATATCTCTCCAACAGCGACGTGAGATGCACCAGGCAGACCGCGTCGCCCAATGCCACATACCGGTCCGACAGAATGATCAGATCGTCCTCGCGAATCACCCGCTGTGCGGACGGCGGGGCGCCCGGTGAGGCGGGCGGCGGCGGGACCTCGAAGCCCTGAATTGCGTCCTGAGCCTGGGCCGATCTCAGATTGTACGCGACCGGTTGACCGACGCAGATCAGAACCGGCCCCGGCGCTTTGAGCAAGGGGCTCCAAAGCTGATCGAGGTCGGAGCGCTGCCATCCCGGCAACGCCAACGTCAATGCCAGGGCGAGAAGTGCAACGCCCGCAACGCCTCCGGTGATCACCGCATATCGCTTGCCAACTGGCTTGGGCGCGGCAACGCTGGCTGCGACGGGCGCGACTACGGGCCGGACTTCGGGCGCAATGTCCGCACCGGCCGCGACCTCCCGACCGGCCCCTCCGTTGAAGTGGAATTCGGCAATGTACGATCCGGAAGGCAGCTCGATGCGGGCCTCGGATTCGTGCCCCAGTTCCTGGTAGTACTGCGCCAGTTTCTTGCGGATTTCAGCCGCACTGGCTCGAACGATGGGGTCCTGACTGGTGTCGTAGTCCGCCGCCCGGCCAAACACTTCGATTCCGAGAGTGCGTTCCTTTAGGGAACTGGTCTCACCAGCAAGAGTCTGCTCGGTGATGTGGCGCAGCAGGATCTGGCAACGGCGGCTGCCCCGAAACAGGTGGTTGCCAAGCACCTGTTCCAACAGCATCCGTACCTCCTCCGCCTTTTCCTGCGAGAGGGGTAGCGTCGGAACGTGAACGTCAGGCTTGCGCGACATGGCGAATCTGCTGAGCCTCATCGTATCACGGAAAATTCGCGTATCGTACTTTTCTCAACCGCCCGCGTAATCTCCCCTAACACTTTGATTCAAAACGTCCAAAAATGTACCGTCGGGTAGCATCCTTTCGCCGGGGCAGAGACCCGCGTACCATGCTTCGCAAAGCCTCGCGGTGTGTCTGTCGTGTCGGGGAGAGCCTGAAGGGGCCGGCAATTCCGAGGTTTGGAACTTAGTTATTGAGGAGGGAATGTGTATCGGGTTAGTCTGGGAACAGTCTTTTTCGCGTGCGTGCTCCTGGGGGTCTTCGCCTCCCAGGCGTTCGCACAGGAAGCTACCATAGTTGGAACGGTCACCGACCCCACGGGGCAGTCGATTCCCAACGCCACCATCACCATCACCGCCACCGGCACCGCTCAGGTGCGGAGGCTTACCAGTAACGACACCGGCCAGTTCGTGGCGCCGGATCTCCACATCGGGCAATACGTTGTGCGGGTAGAATCGCCCGGTTTCAAGTCAGTGGACCGAACCGGTATCGTGCTTGCGGTCGGCGACCGCAGCCGTATCGACGTGCAGATGCAGATCGGCGATACCAAGGACAGCGTCAACGTGGAAGCTTCAGCCATCGCCGTGCAGACGGATTCCGGCGAGGTCAGCGACGTCATCACCGGCCAGCAGGTCTCGCAGCTCGCCACCAACGGCCGAAGCCTTTATTCCCTGGCCATGCTCACGCCGGGAGCCTCCAGCTACATGGCGGATTTCCAGAGCCCCACTCCGGTGGGCGGCGACGCCGGCGTGAGTTTCAACGGCATGCGCCAGAACCATAACCTCTGGATGGTGGATGGCGGCGAAGACTCCGACCGCGGCGGCGCCGGCGGCATCGACGTCATGCCCTCTATGGATGCGGTGGCTGAATTCCGCGCCCTCACATCCAACTACAGCGCCGAATTCGGCCTCTCGTCCGCCGCCACCATGACCATCGCTTTCAAGTCCGGAACCAAGCAGTTCCACGCCAGCGCCTGGGAGTTCCTGCGCAACGATAAACTGGATGCGGGCAATTACTTCACCAACGCCGCCAACCAGCAGGCCCCGGAGTTGCGGTTCAACACCTACGGCTTCAACGCCGGCGGCCCCGTGACCATCCCCAAGGTGTACAACACCAATCGCAACAAGACCTTCTTTTTTTACAACATGGAGTGGCGCAAGCTCATTCAGGGAGGCAATGTCAACCAGACGGTCCCCTCCACCAGCCTGTACAACGGCCAGTTCAACTCGGTGATCAATGTTCCGCAAGCCAGCCAACTGTCACCCAGTCTGCTAACCAAATACGCCGGGCTCGGCCTCACCCCTGGCAAGCCGTTTCCTAACAACGCGATTCCCGCCGCCCTTCTAGACCCCAACGCGCAAGTTCTGCTGAAGGCCGGCATTTTCCCGGCGCCCAACAACGGCAACCAGTTCGTCGGCGGCAACAAACTCCCCACCAATGTCCGCGAGGAACTGGTCCGCATCGATCATCAGTTCAACGACAAGTTTTCCATCTTCGGCCATTGGGTGTCGGAACAAATCAGCCAGACCTACGGGACTGCCCAGTGGAGCGGCGATAACCTGCCCACCATCGGCGACACCTTCGGTAATCCGTCTTACAGCGCCGTGGTCCATGCCACTTACTCCATCAGCCCCACACTCCTCAATGAGACCGCGTTCAATTACAACGGCAATCGCATCAACATCGTTCCGGTGGGCACCTTCGCGCGCCCTTCCGGGTTTAGCACTCCCGAGCTATTTGCCGGCAATAACCTGAACCGGATTCCCGGGATCAACCTGAGCGGCTCTACCGGCGCGAATTATGATTCGTCCAGTTGGCCCTGGCACAACAAGGCGGACGATTACCAGATCCGCGACGATCTCTCCTGGACCAAGGGCAAGCACCAGCTCAAGCTGGGCGCCAGTTGGGCGGTGTATAAGAAGATCCAGGATCTCTTCGGCAACACGCAGGGGCAATTCGGCTTCAACGGCAACTACACCGGCAACGATTTCGCCGATTTCCTGCTTGGCTATGCCAATTCCTACACCGAACTGGCGGTCCAGGACCATGGCTACTGGAACAACGTTTCCTGGGCGGCCTACGCGCAAGACAACTGGCGCGTCAACTCCCGCCTCACATTGAATCTCGGCCTGCGCTGGGACGGCGTTCCGCATACCTATGAAGCCAACAACCGGATGTCGAACTTTTATCCCAACCTGTACGACCCGTCCAAGGCGGCTCAGATTTTGCCCAGCGGCAACATCAGCCCCAGCAGCCCGGGCCTCGGCGTCAGCCCCAACCCCCTGCTCAACGGCGTGCAGTTCTACCTGAATGGCATTGGCATCGCCGGCCAGAATGGGATTCCCAACGGCCTGGTCCAAAATCATTGGGCCGCCTTCGGTCCGCGGCTGGGTTTTGCGTATGACCTCACGGGCAAGGGCAAGACTATCCTGCGCGGCGGCTTCGGCAGTATGTATGAGCGCATTCAGGGTAACGACATGTATAACGCCGGACCGAACCAGCCGTTCAGCACCAGCGTGACCTTCAACAACGTGTCGCTATCCAATCCCAACACCAGCCTGCTCACCGGCCAGACTTTGGCCGCGCCCATCACCGTTGGCAGCATCACCGGACTGTCTTATACCGATTACAAGCTGCCGGTCAGCTACCAGTACAGCTTCGGCGTGCAACAGGAACTGCACGAGGGCACCGTGCTCTCGGTGAACTACGTCGGCAACTTCAGCCGCCATCAGAGCGACACGCGCGATATCAATCTCCCCTCGCCCGGCAATCTGCCGGCCCTGATCAACGGGACGGTGGCCTACAATTCGGTGGTCCCGTTCGCTGGATTCCATTCCATCGTGCTCGCCGAAAACGCCGAGAACGGCCACTACAATTCGCTGCAGTTGAATCTCAAATCGCGAATCCGGAACAATCTGACCTTCCAGTTCGCCTATACACTGTCGCGCGCCTTCGATCCCGCCGCCGGCGCCGGCGGCGATCTTGGCGGTGTCTCCAATCCCTACAACCGAGCTTACGATTATGGGCCGCAAGCCGCGGACCGGACCCACATCGCGCTCGTCAACTTCATCTACGAGCTGCCAATTTTCCGGAGCACTCCGAATCGCATGCTGAAATCCACGCTCGGCGGCTGGGAGCTATCCGCCATCGGGACCATGGAAACCGGCCAGCCGCTCAATATCAACTTGGGCGGGGCACAAGGCAGCAACGGTTTGGCTAACGCCACCAACCGGCCGGACTACTCCGGCAATGTGAATTACCCGCACAGCGTCGCCCAGTGGTTCTCCCCATCGGCATTTTCGGCGCCGGCCATTGGACAGTGGGGCACCCTGACGAAGGGCGCCATCCGCGGACCCGGCCGCGACAACTGGAACGTGTCGTTGTTTAAGAACTTCGTCTTCAGCGAAAAGCGGGGCAGCGCGCTCGAGTTCCGCGTGGAGACCTTCAACACATTCAACCACACCCAGTTCAACGGCATCAGCACCACGTTCACCGCCAGCAATTTCGGCGCAGTGACTTCCGCTTTTGACCCGAGAGTATTCCAGTTCGGACTGAAGCTCAAGTTCTAAGTGGGGCGACCGCTTGCTTACGCGCGCGGCTCCGATTAGAGCGAATCGATCACGCGAATCGATCGAGCATCAATCGGAGCCGTGACCGTTAGGGAGCGGTTAATTCGCCGGCTCTTTCACTCTAACTACCCGATCCCCCGCGACGTTCCGCAACTCCTGCCTAATCCCCGAAGGCCAGCGGATCTCCACCAGGTCCGCCGACTTACTAAGTCCCAGCCCGAAGTGAGTCGGACCGGCGCTCGAAGAGGCGTACCCAGCGGCGTAAGAAACGTGATTGTACTGCACGGCGGCACCGGCTGTCACTTTGATTCTGGCTCCGATCCCATCGCGATTGCTCGCCGTGCCTTGTAACTCGAACGCCAGCCAGTGCCCGCCGCCCGGGCTATCGTTGAACCAAAGCTCGGCAGGGGCGCTAATTGCGGTGGCGACCACATCCAGGCGCCCGTCGCCATTCAGGTCTCCTATCGCCGAGCCCCGATGGCGTCTGGGAGGCTGGGCCGTCAAGCCGGCTTCGGCGATGAGCGCTTGAAACCGGGCGCTGCCTGGGTTGCTTCCTGCGCTGCCACCCGCGCTGCCTCCCACGTTGCGGAACACCGTGTTAGGCTGCTCCACCTGCACTCGGGACGCGTATCCAAGCGACTGCACGTGGCCGCGGGTCACAAATATGTCCTTCCAGCCATCGTTGTCGAAATCGGCAATGGTGGGCGAATACCCTGCCATCGACACGCTGAGCCGGGCCATGCCGCTCGACCCCGTGATGTCGGCGAAACCGCGCTTCCCGAGGTTTCGGAACAACGGAAAGGTCTCATTGTCGAGCGCCACGAAAGCGATATCCGGCAGGCCATCGTTATCGACGTCTCGAAAGTCCACCCCCATCCCCGAAATAAACTGCCCGTTGTCGGTGAGCGCCACGCCGGCAGGGAACGCGATCTCCTGGAATTTCCCGCCGCCCAGGTTGTGAAAGAACGAATTTTCCATCTTGTCGTTGGGGACGAAAAGGTCCATCAAACCATCCAGGTCGTAGTCCGCGACTCCGACCCCCATTCCCTTCCCTGGATGGGCGCGAATTCCGGATTCCGCGGAAATATCGCGAAAAGTTCCGTCACCATTGTTCAGGAACAACTGGTTCGCGGTCGGTTTATAAAATTTCGGATGGCAGTAGTCGAGTTTGTCCGGCGACGCCTCGCAGCGTGGTTCGGCGGCGACGTCCCATGCCAGATAATTGACCACGAAGAGGTCCAGCAGACCGTCGTTGTTCACATCCAGCCAGGCGCCGCCGACACTCCACAAAGGCCCGTACTGGCTGTCCGCCGCGTTCGACAATACGCCCGGCAAGGCCTTCGCGGTGACATCCGTAAACGTGCCATCGCCGTTGTTATGGTAAAGCCGGTTTCCATGGACGCCGCCAACGAAGATGTCTTTGTAACCGTCGTTATCGTAGTCGCCGATCGCCACGCCGTTGTCGAACCCCACACCCGCCAGGCCGGCCTTGGCCGTGACATCCTTGAAATTACCCTTGCCGTCGTTTTCGAAGAGCCGGTTCCCGTACTTGGGTGAGGTCTTCTTCAGCGTCTGAATATCGGCTCCGTTGGTGAAAAAGACGTCCAGGTAGCCGTCGTTGTTATAGTCGAAGACCGCTACGCCGCCGGCCATGGTTTCGGGCGCATGGCGCTGCGGCGTCTCGCAACTATCGAGCCGGAAATCGATCGGCCGGTAAACGAAGTGGATGGGCGCCCTGTCCTGGCCGGAAGCGTTCTGGCCCGAAGCGATGGTCCATGCGGCCCAGGCTGAGACCAGCACTAGGGCAACGGCCGAAAGCAGGCGGCCCCGGAACTCACCCGGCCCCCGGCCCCTAGCCCCCGGCCCCCGGCGCGGCGGTCCCGGCGCTCCGTTCATGGAACCTGCTCGACGCGTCGTCCTGGTACCTTGATAAGCGGCGCCGGCTGCTCTTCGGCGGCCAACTCTTTCACCTTGGCGAACTCGGCGTCCGCTTCCTGTTCGCGGCCCAGGGAACGCCAGAGCCTGCCGAGACGGTAATGGGCATCCGGTTTCGCTGGATCGATCCGAATCGCCTCACGCAAATGACGGGCGGCTTCGGAGGAATCGTTCTTGCCGGCGAGAAGGATGCCGAGATCCAGGTGCGCCAGGCGAATGTTCGAATCCAATCCCAACGCCCGCCGCAAATGTTCCTCAGCCGATTTTTCGGTTTCCCCAGGCGTTCTTTCCGCATGCATTTCGGCGTCACCCAAATAGGTCAAGGCCTGCGTGTGCTGAGGTTGATTCGCCAGTTCCGCCTGGAACTCGCGCCGTGCTTCTTCGAAACGCTTCTGCTTCCAATAGAGATATCCCAACCCGAAATGCGCCTCCGGCTCGGGAGGCGAGGCTTTCACCGCGGCTTCGAACTCCGCCGTCGCCTGCTCCACCTGGTTGGCCGCATCCAGCACTTCGCCCAGAAGCATGTGGACGGGCGCGGACTCCGGGTTTCTGGTGAGCAACAGCCGGAATTCACCGATCGCTTCCTGATAGTGTCCCGACCATAAGTAGCTTTGTGCCAGCTTGTAACGCAATTCCACGTTGTCGGGCTGCTGCTGGGCGGCACGCTTCAGTTGGCCGGCGGCGGAATCGAATTGGCGGCAGCCATAGTAGCTCATGCCGAGCAACACGCGGGCCTGAAAGCTGGATGGATCGGCTTTTACGGCGTGTTCCAGGGCGGAAGCGGCATCGGAAAACCGATTCAGCTTGACATAAGCCAGACCGAGATTCAGGTAAATGCCGGGCAGTTGGGGATCCAAAGCGATGGCTGCCCGGTAGTGCGGGACGGCCAGTTCGTACTTGCCCTCGCGCGCCAGCCCCAGGCCGGCGTTGGCTTCGGCAAGAGCTCCAGTGTCAGTCGCCGCCCATGCGCACTCAAGAACTGCGAATAGAATCAGAACGGACTTCATAGAGTCAATGCTGTAGCCGCTTTTCCTTCCATAGTACCTCGCTCCCCAAGAACCCTCCTAAGGAACTCGCTGCAAGTTATTGATAATACGAGAGTCCAAAAATGGCTTTGCTGAATAATTTCGCCGACAGAGACCCGGCCAAGTTCCTCTCCGGTATGGACCCGCGCCACGCGGGCGCTTTGCTTGTGGGG
>DATMNI010000136.1:0-26442 GCA_035570275.1 Candidatus Acidiferrales bacterium
TGAGCGTGGCGATTCACTCACTACGTTGACAGGAGGGCATACCCCACCGCAACTCGGCAAAGGAGGAGGAACGCAAACGGCTAACTCATGACTGACGGCTGCTGTCGCTCAGAATAAATGCTGTCTTGGACACGAGTGATCAGAACTAAGGAAACGCTATCAGCAGAAGTCATGCGCGACCATCGGTCCCGTTGCCAGACATGCCAGGGTTGAGGTGTGCCTATGCATTATTCACGGAACACCCAACTGAAGTTCGGGTAGTTCGTCCATGCGACGGCCAAGCTCCCGGAAAACCTGCTTGCCCTGATAACGGCGTATCCGCAACCAGAACGCTCGTCTGTGCCCGGCGAAACAGGTTCTCACGCCGCCGTTGACGAACTCACCCAGCGGCTGCTCGACATGAATCGAACTATCGGGCAGCCCAAGAAGATTACCACTGTCACGCAAGGTGACGTTCCGCAACATTTGGGAGCGGTACCGGTCCCCAAAAGTCCGGCATTTGGAGCCGAGCCAATGAGGGTCCCGTGCAGAGCATGTTCAAGAAGCACGTTCTCCGCGCCATCGGCGATTGGGAACTGGCGGAATTGACGCCAGATCCACTGCAGCGTCTGTTGAATCAGATTGCCTCACGCGGCTATCGCAAGTCGTTGGTGCAGCACATTCGGACATACGTTCGAGCAGCCCTGGAATACGCCGTGGATGAAGGCCTCCTCGGACGTAACCCCGCCCGCAAGCTCGAGTTCCCGAAGACGACGAAATCACGCGCACGGTTCTACGCATTAGAGGAGGTGCGAGCGTTTCTGTCTGTGTCAACGGGGCGGGAGAACCTTGTTTTCCGCATCCTCCTTTTCTGCGGACTGCGGCCTGCGGAATTGCTAGCCTTGAAAATCGAAGATGTCGAGACCGGTCGGTTGCGAATTGACGAAGCCGTGAAAGAGAAGGAGAAAGGTCAGAATCGGATCGGTGAAACCAAGACCGAGTCCTCGGACGCGTGGGTCAGTGTGCCGCCCGACCTCGCTCGGGATTTGCATGCATGGGTCGCGACGCATCCTCACAAGGACGATCCAAAGGCATTCCTATTCCCGACCGAGAGCGGCACGGCTTACCGGGTCGGCAATTTCCTGAAGCGCGTCATGAAGCCGATTGCCAAGACCGCTGGGATCGCCGATTTCGACTTCCGTGCCATGCGCTCGACGGCGTCAACCCTGTTTCAAGTACACGGGACCGTCAAAGACAACCAAGGCCAGATGCGCCACGCGGATCCAGCAACCACCCTCCGCTACTACGTCAAAGTCATCCCCGAGAACCAGCACAAAGCCGTAGCCGATTTTGAGCGTTCCGTGATGCAGAAGGGCGGAAAACGGCGTTCGAAAGCGGAACCCGGCGGCTAATTGATGAAAGGTTGATGAAAGGGTTTAACCGGTGACCCTTGTAAACCATTGAGTTTTATGGTTGTTGGTACGCCCGGATTCGAACCACCGACCTTTTGCTCCGGAGGCAAACGCTCTATCCAGCCCTCAGTTTCGCAACCACTATGCGGATCCTGACATGTTCTTCGGCAAGCCATTTTCGGCGGCTTCCGGCTCGTACGTGAATATCACTTGGTGATCCGCGTTTTGAAGGATCCAATCCTCGAGTTCATGCATTGAAAGTCCGCGTGCACGAGCCCTCAGGAAGCGGAACACTTCCAGTTTTGGCCACGCGGCCCACTCGCTGATGTTGCGAAACGGTGCCCCCCGAGCTTCCCTTCTGACTTGTTCCTGTGCTTGCTGCCTATCAGACATCCAGCGGGGACGCAATTCACATGCGACATCAACATCGCTCGGGCGGTCGACACCGCGAACATAGCTACCAAATACCACGACCGTTCTGACGCGATACGCCCAGCTGTTATCGGCGTTGAGAGCGCGTGCGCGCTCGATTACAGCGGCCATCAGGCGCGCTGCCGTTGCGCGCCGCAGAGGTGGCGCCGCCGTCGCCATCGCGAGTGCGCGCCCTTTCATAGATTGCTCCAAGCGGCCTCTAACCGACTCGATAAAGCCATCCTTCTCGAGACGATTCAGTACGCTGGCGGCACCAGAATCAGAACATCGCAGGACCAAGCGGACACGCCGGAGCGTTATTGAGCCACCGGCGGTCTCCCGCATCAATTGGCGGATCCGGACGACGGGATAGCCGGCGATCCTTTGGTCTGAAGTAACGCGCATTAGATCTCCTTTACACTTATCACGCGACGACTAGCTGACGAATGTCTACTTGGGATGTCTTCTAGCCTCCCGGGAAGGCACGCCCACCGGACTCGATCCACGCTATTCCGCCTTTCGACACGATCTTGGCCGACACGTGCAACTGGAAAGACTCACCGGCGCCCCATCTCGAACACCAGTTCAACGGATCCAGGCCATCCGCCATTTCCTGCATGCTGAGCGTCTCGATTCGCGAAAGAACCAGCGTTTTGGAGTTGCGCGCGCAAGCGGAGCGCTCATGGCATACTTATACTCGCTTTTGAGCTTATCGCCAAATCTCCCCCGCTCGTCTCTTGGATGAACACAAGTTCACGCCGATGATGGCGGGCTGCAATCCGGCTAACTCCTTCGAACGGCGGACGTTTTGCGTTTGTCGTGCCGGGGTTCGGTCACGTACCCTCGATACACAGGGCGCACTCCTACGCGCCTCTTAGCGCCTGCCCGATGGACTTTTGGAGCAACCCCCTGGAATGGCGTATAAATGGGCGAGGAGTGAGCGCGTTCCTAGTCAACAGCCCGAGCGGAACGCGCTTGGAGTTCGGGCAGTGTTCAGCGTGAGGGGCTGCTAGCCTAGGCACAGTGAACAGAGACGGATCCGAGAGGAGGACATTCTTTGGCTCCAGACGGAGGTCGCCTAAGTTCGGGAGTCCTCGGTCAGATTCTGCACAATCGAATCCGAGGAGGGTGGGTCGGCCTGTTTGGCGTTAGAGGAATTAGGCGCGAGCGCCGAACACGCGAAGTAAGAATTGAGAACAGCGCGGCCAAGGCTGGACCGTTGGTGGACACTCTGCTGTTAGGAAGGTGGTGAGCATCAATGATGGACGAAGGGTATATGCGGGTTAAGCAAGTTTCAGACAGAATCGGAATGTCAGAGGATTGGGTCCGCCGCTTTTTGGGCGAGATCGAGGGTGTTCGCAAGGTCAAATCCCCGGCGAAACGCTTCAAACGTCCCTATACAATTCTGCTGATTCCTACGGCAATCGTCGAGCGGGAACTTAGAAAGATGTCTGCCTGAGCGCAGAAAGACAGCAGAGCGAATCATTTCGTTCATTGCTCTTCAGGCCCTCAGTAGCCGGCCAACTCTTTGGCGTCCCAGCTCTTTGCGACCGTCTCATCGAGCGCCTTCTGTCGAGACTGTACCCAGGCGGAATAATGCTTCTCAACAATCTTGTACGTGTTCCCTAAGAGTTCAGCGATGCGCTCAAGTGATGCACCCGCATTGATCTGCTCCAGGACGAAAGTGTGCCGCATCTGATACGGATGGCCATATTTCTGGTTGCCGGCCCGATCGAGAATCGGCTGGCCCTCTTCGTCACGCAAGGCGATGTTGGCGCCCTCTGGACCAAAAATGCGGCGAAGCTGTCGCCGGATGTTTCCGGTGGCTGTCTCGTGCTTGGAATCGGTTAGGCGGTTCCAAAACCAGAACCCACCGGCCTGAACAGGCAGGCTCCGCAACCGGTCCGCGACGACCGTTGGCAGCAGGACCTTGACCCAAGTCCTGGTCTTGGTGCGGTGGAGCCGCAGGTGATTGGTGGGTTCGAGTCGGTCGGGCGTGAGTTTCACTGTGTCGACGGTAGCGAGCCCGGAATAGCGCATGACGAGAAGGAATGTTCCCAGATATTCGTTATCGCCACACGCCTGGAGGATTGCCGCCACCTGCACTTTCGTGAAAGGTACAACGGGCGGCTCATCGTTATCGACGGGCGGTCGCAAGGTTCTCGCGGGATTCTCCGTGATCCATTTCATGTCTACAGCAAATTTGAAGAAGCTCTTCAGGCGTTCGGTTTGCTGAGGCTTGTCGTCTGAGACACCCGCCAACGCTGACGAAATTTCGCGACGAGGTCAGGCTCGGCCACAAAGGCCGGTAGAGTTTCGATGGCCTGATCGATCGCAAATTCCATGAGCGTCGGCGAGAACTCTTCAGAATTCCTGCAGTTGGCCCGGTTGGGCGAGCCTATGAGGAATTTTCGGAAGCTCTTCAGCGTGGAGTCGGCCATTCCGCGGCTGGTTTGTTCAGCCAGAAATCCTTCAATGGCCTGCATTACGGTGACGCCCGCCGCCCTCGGTTCATCAAATTCCAGGCGTCCCGTTTCGATGATCCGGTTGACGAGCCGGATGGCGGTCTTCTCATCGGTGGTACGCAGCGACTGATGCCAGCGAGCTCGGCCATGGCGGCCTTCCACCCAGAACGGGCATTTCTTCTTGGATTTGGAAGGGCAGTCGCGGTCTTTGCCAAAGGAATTGCAGTCCTGAACATGTCTTCGAACATGACGCAACATGCGGCGATCATACCACTGGTTTCGAACGGATGCGACACCATAGCGTCACCGCGAGTCTAGCGGTTTCCGTTAATTCTTTGATTTTAAGGTATTTAATACTGGTGAGCCGGGCGGGACTCGAACCCGCGACCCTGTGATTAAAAGTCACATGCTCTACCAACTGAGCTACCGGCCCTGGGAATGGTTTGGATCGGCGATCCCGATGTCCCCTTAGTTTAACAGACCGGCCGGCTGGGTATACAGTTTCCGGCCGGCGAGTCCGATCTTTCCACTGATGAGCAAAGACGAAACCCGCTCCGAATCCCGCATCCGCTCCAAGGGCATTGTCACCCTCCTGGTCGAGGGTAGCGCCCCGGTGGATGCCAGCATTTACGATGTCTCTCCTTCCGGCCTCGGGCTGGGCCTCGAGACCACGGCCAACCTGGCTACAGGCACCGCCGTGGCGATCCACGGCCCCGGACTTGTCGCCCATGGGGTGGTCCGGTATAGCTATCACATGGGCCAGGTGTCACGCCTCGGTATCGAGTTGACGCCCGTAGGCTTGACGCCCTGAGAAGCGGCGTGACCCCGGCCTCATTACCGGTATACTTGGTCGTGACCTTGGTCGAGACAGCCCGATGAACCGGCTCACGCGCCGCTTTCTGTTTATCATTCTGGCGACTACGGCCACGTTGCTCACCGGCACTTTGGGCTTCACGCTGATTGAGCACTGGCCGCCGTTCGACGCCTTCTACATGACCCTCACCACCATGACAACGGTAGGGTATGGCGAAATCCACGAGCTGTCGAAGGCCGGTCGGGTGTTCAACTCCTTCCTCATCGTTTTTGGAGTCACCACGATCTTCATCGCCATCGGGGCTATGACGCAGACGATTATCGAACTGGAATTCGGAGACCTCCTCGGCAAACGGCGGAACAAACGCATGATCGACAAGTTGACGGATCACTACATCATCTGCGGTTACGGGCGGGTGGGCCGCGGCGCTGCCAACGAATTGCTGCACGCCGGAGCTCCCTTCGTGGTGGTGGACATCGATCCCGAACGTGTGGAGCGTGCCATGACGGAGGGTATGCTGGCGGTGGCCGCCGATTCGACGCGCGACGAGAGCTTGCGGCAGGTGGGAATTGACCGCGCCCGCGGATTGGTGGCGGCCTTGGCCACCGATGCTGATAACCTCTTCGTGCTGCTGTCGGCCAAAGGCCTCAACTCGAAGATCTTCGTGGCGGCCCGCGCTGCGGAAGAAGGCGCCGAGGAGAAAATGCGGCGCGCCGGTGCCGATGCCGTCTTCGCGCCGTACTCGATCACGGGACACCGTCTGGCTCAGTCCCTGCTTCGCCCCCACGTGGTGCAGTTTCTGGACTTCACCACCAAGGAAGTTGGCGAAGATATTGCCATTGAACAGGTGCGTGTCTCCGATGCCAGCCAAATGGCCACCAGGACCATTCGGGAGATGCAACTCGGGAGAGACGTCGGTGTGATCGTCATGGCCATCCGGAAAGCCGACGGCCAGATGATCTTCAACCCGCCTGCCGATACCGGAGTCCATGGCGGCGATTACCTGATTGTGATGGGCCGCCCAGGCAACCTGCGGACGCTGGAGACGCTGCTGGCGTAGGGAGCTTTCAGCGATCGGCTTTCAGCTCTCAGCTTGAACCTTGGCGGACGCGCCCGCAGCTGCTGGTTTAGCTGACCGCTGACCGCTGATAGCTGCTGTCTCCGCCTCACGCTATAATATCCCCGGCGGCCTTGTGTCCCTGCTATGAAGCGGCTTCGAGCGTTTTTCGAATCGATGGTGTTTGCCGGTCTGCGGCCCGGTGCTCGCCCGGGGCAAACGCGGGGAATTAAGTGGCTCGGACCTTTGCGGGGTCCGATAGACCGTTTCCTTTCCGGAGGCGCACCGAAAGACCCGCTGTATCTCACCAACCGCAGTGTGGCCGAAAAGTTCAAGGCTTGGACCTGGGTCTCGGTGCCCTGCCTGCTCATCATGGGGGTTGTCGCCCTTGCCCTGAGCACGAACTATTTCGATCCTCCGGATGCGCCGCCTCCGAAAGAGCCGACCCCGGAAGAGATCTCCCGCAAAATGCTGCCCAATATCGCCAAAAACATCAAAATCGACACCAATCGGGACGTTGAGGTCGTGGAAGTCCACGTGGAACACGCCTCTCCGTTGAAGGTCGCAGGCCTGGTAAAGAACAACTCCGCCAGCAATTTCGCCGCGGTCGATGTGGTCTTCAACCTGACCGATTCCAGGGGCTCGCAATTGGGAGCGGTGAACGGGCACATTGAGAATCTGGCGCCCAAATCCGTTAAGCCTTTTCAATTCCCGATCCGGCAGCAGAACGCCGCCATCGCCATAGTACGCGAGATCGGCATTTCCCGGTGAGGCCACGGTAACGCCGCATCCCTTTCGTCCTATTTCACCGGCGTCCTATTTCACCGGCGGCCTATTTGTCGGGCGGCGCCAGGAATTCCAGCGGCTCGAACCAAACAATCCGCCACTTCTTGCCCGATTTTCGCAGCCGGCACTTGACGCGCTGTTGACGCCGTGTGGAGGGAGTGGCGTCCTGTTCCGGCCTGATCTTCAGCAGCCAATCCAGTTCCACGCTACGTTCCTCGGCGCCGCCTTCGTCGGCTTCCAATTCGATGGACGACTGTACCTCGGCATCGCGCAGCAGAGCCGAAACGCCGGCACGCATCTTTTGGTAGCCGGGCATGGCCGGGTCGAACGCGGCCAGGAAGGCTTGGGGATTGCGCTCGCTCAGTGCCGACGCCACCTGCGTCAATAGGTCCCAGACTTCCTGGGCTGGGTCGGCGCCAAAGCACAACACCGGTTGGACGAACATTAGCGGGACGAGCATCAGCGGGACAAACACTATCGGCCTCAACAGCCGGGGGACGAACGGCGGCAGGCGGCGCGTCATGGTTCAGGTCCTATAGCTGGCGTTAATCCGGATGTAACCTTCGGTCAGGTCGCAGGTCCAGAATCGGGCTGAGCCCCTGCCTTTGCCGCGAACCGTCACACGGATCTCGCATTCGGCGGCATCCAGCTTTCGCTTGAGCTCCGGTTCGGAAAACGGCGCTGCCAGGCCACCGCGGCATACCGGCACGCCCTGCAGGTGAACGTCGGTCTTCCGCGGATCGAAGGCCACTCCCGCGTTGCCGGCGGCCGAGAGGATGCGGCCCCAGTTCGGGTCTGAGCCCGCCACCGCCGTCTTCACCAGCGGTGAATTGGCGATGGCGCGGGCCATCCGCACCGCGCCGTCCTGGCTGGGCGCGCCTGCCACCAAGATGGTGATGAACTTCCGGGCGCCCTCGCCATCGCGCGCAATCTGTTGCGCCAGGCGTTCCATCACGCCGGTGATTTCCTCCTCCACCTGGGCCATTTCCTTGGCGTCCGGACGCACGCCTGAAGCGCCGTTCGCCAGCAGCACCAGCGTATCGTTGGTGGAAGTGTCGCCATCCACGGAAAGCCGGTTGTAACTTCGCTCCACACCGCGTTTGAGCATGGCGCGTAACTGGGCCACGGGAATCTGGGCGTCGGTCATCACAAAACCCAGGGTCGTCGCCATTTGCGGGTGGATCATGCCGGAGCCCTTGGTCATGCCCGCCACCCGTACGGTGCCGCGCCGCAGCCTGGCTTGTGCCGACGCGGTTTTCGGCGTCAAATCGGTAGTCATGATGGCGTGGGCGGCGTCGGCGAACCTGGTCCCGCTCAGCCCCTCGACCAGTCGCGGCAGCGCGTCCACGATCTTTTTCGGGTCCAACTCCACGCCGATGACGCCAGTGGAAGCCGGCAAGACCTGCGACACCGGCAGTCTGAGCAACCGGGCGGCAGCTTTGGAGGTTGCCAACGCCACCCGGTCGCCGGTGCGCGTGGCGCAGTTGGCGTTGCCGGCATTCACCATCACCGCGCCCACCAGCCCGCCCGAAAGCTTCAATTGGCGGCGGCACAACCGCACCGGCGCGGCTTGCACGCGGTTCTGAGTGAAGACGGCGGCGGCGTTGGCCGGAAGGCCGGTCACAATCAGGGCGAGATCGTCCTTCTCCACCTTACGGATTCCGGCGTAGGTGGCTGCGTATGCGTATCCAAGCGGCAGATCCGCCAAGTCTGGCAAATTTGGTAAGTTCAACGGTGCGACTCTCCTAATATGTCATTTTCGGTCAATCGCTGGCCGTTGGCGAAATCGGCAGCGGGAATTCGTTTGCGGCCTTCAAGCTGTATCTCGAGCAGTTCCAGCGCCCCCTCGCCGCAGGCAACCGTCAGCGGCTTAAGGCCGGCGAAGCGGCCTGGGAACAGGGGCCGGGGGCCGGGGGCCGGAGGCCGGGTTTGTGTGACCACGCGCGACTGCCAGATGTGCACGGTTTGGCCGCGGAACGTGGTGTAGGCCCCGGGCCACGGTTGCAGACCTCGCACGCGGTTGTGGATCGCGCCGGCGGTTTGACTCCAGTCGATCCGGCCGTCTTCCTTTTTCAGCAGCGGCGCCAGCGTGGCTTGCGCGGAGTCCTGTTTCTCGGCAGCGACGGTCCCCGCAGCCAGGCCGGCCATGGTTTCCACCAGCAGGCCGGCGCCCATCACCGCCAGCCGTTGGCCCAGGTCGACGGCGTTTTCTTCGGGGCCCAGTTCCGTTTCGGCCTTCAACAGCATGTCGCCAGTGTCCAGGCCGGCGTCGATCCGCATGGTGGTCACGCCGGTGCGCGTTTCGCCGTTGACGATGGCCCATTGGATGGGACCGGCGCCGCGGTACTTGGGCAGCAGCGACGCATGCACGTTGATGATGCCGAGCGGCGCCAGGTCAATCACCGCCTGGGGAATAATCTGGCCGTAGCCCACCACCACCATGCCATCGGCGGCCAGACCGCGCAGCCGCTCCACCGCCTCCGGGCGCCGGACGCGCTCCGGTTGGTAAACGGACAGCCCCAGCCGCAAGGCCGCTTCTTTCACCGGCGGCGGCGCGGCGTTCTGGCCTCTGCCCCGGGGACGGTCGGGCTGTGTAACCACCAGCGGCACCTCGTGGCCTGCCTCCACCATACGTTCCAGCGTAGGGACGGCAAAGGCCGGGGTGCCTAGAAAGACCAGGCGCATGCCGGGCCTAGACCCAATCCCCGGCGCGCTGCAGTTTCTTGATCTTGCGCTTCATCAGGTCGCGCTTCAGGGCGCTGATGTGGGTAATGTAGAGCCGCCCGAATAGATGGTCGATCTCATGCTGAAAGGCCCGCGCCAGCAAATCTTCGCCGGTCTTTTCGAACACCTCGCCTTTGGCATTCTGGGCGCGCACCGTGACCACGCGGCCGCGCCGCACCTGCTCGCGGAACCCGGGAACGCTCAGGCAGCCTTCTTCGCCCACCTGCTTGCCCTCCACCTTGACGATCGTCGGGTTGATCAGCACCAGCTTGTCGTCCGGATTTTCTCCGTTGGAAACATCGATCACGGTGATCTTCCTCCCGAATCCAATCTGCGGCGCCGCCAGGCCCACACCCTTGGCGGCGTACATGGAATCGAACATGTCTTTGAGGAATTGGTGCAGATCCGGAGTGTCGAACTCCGTGACCGTTTCGGCCTCGCGCTCCAGGACGGGATCGCCCAACTTTACAATCGGATAAATCATATCTGAATCACATCGATCATCAGAAGCTCTTCACTTTGTTCATCGATCAGAAACTCTTCACTTGTTCCAGGTAGCCATCATAGTTGCGCCGCGTCTCCGTCAGCGAATCGCCGCCGAATTTTTCCAGAAAAACCTGCGCCAGCACGATCGCCACCATGGCTTCGCCGATCACGCCGGCCGCCGGCACCACACAAACGTCCGACCGTTCATACGCCGCCAGGGCCGGCTCCCGCGTCTCCAGTTCGACGGATTCCAATGGGCGGCGCAACGTGGAAATCGGCTTGAGCAGGCCGCGCACCAGTACGTCCTGGCCGTTTGAGATGCCGCCTTCCAGACCCCCGGCCCGGTTGGCGCCGCGCGTGAAACGCCGCCCTTCCCGGTCGTAATGGATGGTGTCCTGCACCTTCGATCCAAAACTGGCCGCGCCCTCCGCCGCCAGGCCGACCTCCACTCCCTTTACGGCCTGGATGGAGACGATCGCTTGGGCCAACCGGCCGTCCAGCCGCGAATCCCAGGTAATGTGCGATCCCAGACCGACCGGCACGCCGCGCGCCACCACTTCGAAAACGCCGCCCACGGTGTCGCCGGTACGGTAGGCCTGGTCCACCACCTCTTTCATGCGGACCTCGGTTGCCGGGTCCACGCAGCCGAGCAGCACGTCCTCCTTCAGGCTCAGGGTGACCAATTCGTCCCACTCCGCGGCCCGCTCCAGGCGGACCGCGCCAACCGCCGCCACGTGGCTCAGTATCCGGATGCCGAATTCGCCGAGCAGCGCCTTGGCCATGGCGCCCACCGCAACCCTGGCGGTAGTCTCGCGGGCACTGGCACGCTCCAAAATGTACCTGGCATCGTGAAAATTGTACTTGATCGCTCCGGCCAGATCGGCGTGGCCGGGCCGGGGGCGCGTCAGCGGTTTGCGCTTGTCCTCGCCGCCATCAGTATCCTCCACCGGCAGTGCCTCGGTCCAGTTCTGCCAATCCTTGTTGCGGATCAGGATGGCGATCGGGGAGCCGATAGTGCGGGAGTGGCGCACCCCAGCCACAATTTCGGCGCGGTCAGTCTCGATCTTCATCCGCCCGCCGCGGCCGTAGCCCTGTTGGCGGCGCCACAACTCCCGGTTGACGGCTTCTAACGAAATAGGTATGCCGGCGGGAAGCCCGTTGAGCGTCGCCACCAGGCATTCGCCGTGGGACTCCCCGGCCGTCTCGAATCGCAGCATGAGACAGGAGATTTCATCGTAGCAGACTGGAACAATTCCTTGGATTTGTGCGTATTAGGATAGGAAACGTGGCACGGGCATTCTTGCCTGTGTTAGTTTTGATTTTTCATATCCGGTAAGGCCCGGTGTTGGTTTTTGAAAGGCCCGGTGTTGGTTTTTGAAAGGGAGGTTGGCGAAATGAGGTTTCTTCTCTGGTGCATTCTGCTGGTATTGTGCTGGCCGCTCGCGCTGGTGGCGCTGGTGTTATACCCCTTGGTCTGGCTGTTTCTGCTGCCCTTCCGCCTGGTGGGTATTGCCGTAGGCGGCGTGCTGGAGTTGGTTTGGGCCTTGATTACTCTGCCCGCGCGACTGCTGCGGACGCTGTAATCCGCTCAAACAATCCGGTGGCGCTTCGTCAACTGGACCAGTAGAACGGTGAGCGCGATCACCAAAAGCAGGTGGATGAACCCGCCGAAGGTGTACGCGGTCGCCAAGCCAACCAGCCAGAGAACCACCAACGTTATGAACACAGCCCAGAGCATGACGACTATACAGGAGCAGCTCAGTGGCCAAACGGTAGGGTAGGCTGTTCTCCAAAGTGGGACAGGCCATCGTTCCTGTGGCCTGTCAGGTTAGGCCGGGACTACAGGCCACCACAAGAGGGCTCCCGAGGGCAGGCCCGGAGGCCCGCCCCACCATGCGGAGTATTTCAAATTAACTGGGGAGACGATGTTCGACCAGACCGGCACCCGCCGGCTGCTGGTAAGCGCGGGCTCGCGCGGTGCGGAACTCGTAACGCTCGATGGCCACGGCAGCGCCTCGCTCGTTGCTGCGAATCACACAGCCATAGACCATTAGCTTCATGGGGCAAGAATCGTTGAGCAGTACGGGCCAACTCAGCGACAGCTCCACCGGCATCCCGCAGGTGAGCATGTTTTCCGTGCTGAACCAAACCCCCCCGCTGGAGAGATTCAGTGTTCGGCCGGTGCCGGTCTCGGCAATACGCTGGCCGTAAAGCATCTTGTAGTTCACTTCCTGATTGATCGGGAATCGGCGTTTGATTCGCTTCTCCCGGTCTCCACTAAGATTGTCGTCCAGATTCTCCATTCGCTCTCCACCGCCCTCCATGCAAAGGTACCAATCCAGCCTCAGGGGCTCAATATTGTCTTTAGATAGTCGGACGCCAATACCGCGGACGCGAAAGGGCTTGATATTTATACATAAATCCATTTATATCAGTAACTTATGCTTGGTTAGATACGATGGTATTAACCATTACTCTCCGGTACTAAAGTACCAGGATCGAGGAGGCAACGTAAACCGGAGAGTGCTGGATAGTCCCGAGCATCCAAATCCGGCAGCTTCGGGGGGTTGAACACACTCCAAGACACATTGAACCCAAGCACCCGCTACTCGATCTGGAAGTGAACTACAGGTGCCAGGCTCGCCGGCTGTGCCTGGGCCTTTTCACGCGCTACCCTCTCGGTGGCGTCTCGTATTGCATAGCGCCGGCCCGGTTGCCATCCGGATCGTGGAAGTAACATCCGCTGCCCACGGTAGGAATCTGGAATTTCGCCATCACGATAGTCCCTCCATGAGCCTGGATGGCGCGAATGGTTTGGTCGATATCATCCACTGACATCGAGCATTCGTAGCCCCTCATCCCCGTCCCGGTCAAAGGCTCGCGCCGTCCGCTCAGAGAGCCCAGAACGCCGGGGTTCTGTTCGTCTCCGGTGTGGATCAGATAGAAGCCGGGTGGCCCCCAGGGTTCGAAGCGCCAGCCGAAAACGTTCTCATAGAACTGGCGGGTACGGTCCAGATCGTCGGCGTGAATCGAAAAGAAAGAGAGATTGTTTGCCATACGCCGAGAGTACGCGAAGACGCGGACGGCGGTCTTGCGGTAAATTGACAAAGAATGTCGGCAGCGCGCCAGCATCCGGCCTTGACCTTGGAACAGGAGCCCCACCTGGTAGTCCGGTCCCTGGCTACCAATTTCAGCAGCGGATACCTGATCGAGGAGCACGCCCACGCCTGGCGCCAACTGCTCTATGCCAGCGCCGGAGCCATGACGGTTTATGCCGGCCAGTGGACCTGGATGATCCCTCCGGGCAGGGCCGTTTTCATTCCGGCCGGGCGCCCGCATTCCATCCGCATGTGGGGGGAGGTGGCCATGCGGTCGCTGTGTTTTCCGGCGGCGCTCGATCAACCGGCCTTGCAATTTGACGATTGCCGGGTGATTGCGGTGACCCCGCTGCTGCGCGAGCTGATCTTGCGGGTGATTGAGATGTCCGCGTTGGATGGACGTGAGGCGCCGCACCGCCGCCTGTTGTCGGTTCTGCTTGACGAGATGCATCAGGCGCCCACTAATCCGCTGGTGCTGCCCCTGCCCCGGGATCGGCGCGCGTTGGCGGTGGCCCGCGAGGTTCTGACCAGCCCCGGAGTGGAACTTTCCCTCGACAGCCTGGCGCGACGGCACGGCGCCGGACGTCGAACCCTGGAACGTTTGTTTCGCGGCGAAACGGGCATCAGCTTCGGCTTGTGGCAGCAGAAGGCGCGGCTGTTGGAATCCGTCCGGGCCCTGGCCGAGGGCCGGTCGGTCACCAACGCGGCGCTCGACGCCGGTTACAGCAGCGTCAGCGCCTTCATCGCGGCGTTTAAGCGGACGTTTGGGTGTACGCCGGGGCGGCTATAATCTCTATCAGCCGGTTCGCATCTACCTCTTCGGGCTCGGAAGTACGTGGGGAATCCGGGCCGGACAGCGATTTGGATTTCTGCGTCGTGCTGGCCCGACGATGCTCCCGAGCGCCTGTACCGCGACCGGAACATTCACCTGCGCTTTTGGGGTTTTGCGAGCGGCAGTGGATGTAGTTCGTTTGGCCAGCAGCGATTTCGACGCGCGATCGGCGCACGTTGTGGCGTCTCTGCGATGGGGACGGGCGGCTTCATGAAACTGCCAGGCAATTTTACAGCTTCGCCGGCCGCGCCGGCCCAGCATACATATGCGGGCGGGTGCGGCGAAGAGGCGCGAAGAGCATATATGTTGTACGCTTTACGTAAACCGTGCTATTTTGGCATTAGTGATCCAGTCGTTCCGCTGCTCCGATACCGAACGGCTGTTCCACGGCGAGCGGGTTGCCCGTTTTGCCAACATCGAATCCGTGGCACGGCGGAGGTTGGACGCCCTGCACGTCGCGACTACATTGCGCGATCTTTTGGCACGGCCGAGCAATCGGCTCGAAGGCTTGAAAAGAGACCGGATTGGACAACACAGCATCCGGATCAACGACCGGTACCGCATCTGCTTTCGTTGGCACGAAGGAAAAGCCTACGATGTCGAAATTGTGGACTACCACTGAGGAGCAATCATGTCGAAAAAGCTGCCACCGATTCATCCGGGAGAACATCTGAAAGAATTCATGGACGATTTTGGTCTCACCATGAATCAGCTCGCAAAGGCGCTCCACGTCCCGCCCAATCGCATCAGCGCAATCGTCCACGGCTCGCGCGGCATCACTGCGGAAACCGCCATGCGCCTCGCGCGTTACTTCGGAACGTCGGTCCAAATGTGGATGAACATGCAGATACATTACGAGATGGAAGTAGCACGCGATCGGTGCGAAGCCGCGATTCAAAAGCAGATTCAGCCGCGGCAATCCGAAGCCGCCTGATCGCGTGTCGGCAAACGTTTCCTTACTCCACTTCTATGCCGCGGCTGTCACGGCCGCGTTGCCGGCCGCGCGGGATGCGTAACCACGGGGCGGTCCCTGGCCGGGGCGGCTGTTCACCGGCAGGGCGGCCCCCAGCAAGCGCGCGCGTGCCGCGCGATGTTGTTCACACACTACTTGAAAGATCCGGAACACCCGCCGCCGCGTGTCCACGCCGAGCGCTTTTCGCGATCCTGTTCGGCGCCTGAAAACCGCGGGGAGTCGCCGCGGCCGCCGTCGCCCCGCGGCAACAGAGACACATCATGATCCGGATACGGTGCATGAGAGTGTGCGCGCCGCGTAACTTTCGGCTGCGTCAGGCCCGCCCTCACTCACTCAAAACCCATCTTATCTTTCTTGGCTTCCACCTTCGCCTTATCCACGCCGGACACCTTCAGCACGTCGCGCCACTCTTTGAACCTGCCATTCCGCTGGCGGTGTTCGATCACGGCCTGGGATTCCGGCACGGTGAAACCGAGTTGTACCTTGATTTCCTCCAGCGGCGCGGTATTCATATCGACCTTGGAGTCCGTTCCGAAATTGAGCGTCAGGTAGTCCACTACAACCGCCAGTTCGGCCGGCGTGCCCTTGGCGCCGCGCTCCACCATGTCGGCCACGGAGTCGGTCCACTCATCCTTATCGTGCCTCGTTTTGCGGAAGTTTCCCGAGGTGTGACACTCGGTGCAGAACTTGACCACCTCGGCCTTGCCCGTTCCTTCCGGTAGCGCCTTGGCATCCTGTTCGTCCGGGACGGCCAGGCACAAACCCACCGCGGCGGCGGTCAGCCAAAGGACTCTGCAGGTCGCTTGATACTCAACCATAAACATACCCCGTCATAAATTCCATCTTACTTGATGTAGGAGTCGATGAACTTCATAAACCGGGCCCGTTCCTCCGCGTCCAGTTTGCCGTCGTGGTTGGTGTCGAACATCGCCATGGCGGCGCGCAGGCGGGCGGCCTGGCCCTGGTTCAGCCCGGCAAAATCGTCGCCCTGCGCCACCATCTGTTCGATGCGGCTCAGCAGCATCTGCCGGCGGAACGGCCGCACGTCGTCGCGGCTCGGCAACGCCACCTGCAGAAACGCGAATCCCATTTCGTCGGTGGTCTGCTCCCCGAATTTGACGTCTTTCGGAGGGTTCGACGGGTTGTGCGGATTGGCGGCGGAATTGTCGTACACATAGCGCATCTCGATGCGCGTGCCCTTGGGCAGCTTCATCGATTCGGCATACCGGTACTGACCCTGCCAGTTGAAGTCCCAGTCGTTGATCCGAATCAACGGCTCCACCTTTCCGTCCGGCAATCGCGCGTCCACTTGCATCTCTTTGCACAGCAGGTGCGCGTGCGGCGTGATCCCGATCAACTCGACGTCTTGCGGCACCGTTCCCCAGTCCGTCACTACGTAGTGTGCATCGCCAGCCGGCAGGTCAATGCGCCGCGGCCCGATGATGATGTTGGCCAGGCCCTTGGTCGATTGATCCGTAAAGGTGAGGCCCAGTGAAGATTGGTCGGTCTCCGGCTTTCCCGAAGGGTGATAGTGAATCTGCACCACCAGGTCGGCGCCCTTGTCGATGGCGTGCGCCATGCCGGCGGGCAGCTCTTCCGGAGTAGCGCCCGGCGCCCATCCGCCCAGGCCGCCCGATGGCACGATTCGCGGCCCGCCAAAACAACGGTAACCGGGTTCGGGCGTCGCCGCATCCAGACGGCGGGCTTCGCCCGTAGTATCGAGGAAGAACAGCGCGTGGTGCACCACCTTCGGATTGCCGGGATGGAACTCCACCGTCTTCACGAACTTGTCCGCGCCGAAATTCCAGCGGAATCACGAAACACTGAAACACGTCGCCCCATCGGCGGCAACTGGAAAGGGCTGCGGCGTCGCCAGCACCGCATCCGGTTTGCCCGCCAGCCATCCGGAGGCAAATTCGGGCGGCGCCGGCCGCTGCTTTGGGTCGCCTTCGGGCGCGCCGTGGGTGGCCCATTCGCGCAGCATGGCGATCTGTTGGTCCGATAGCCGCCGCTCATCGCGGAAGTGGCCGTACCCGGCTTCGGCCTTCCACGGCGGCATGTATCGGCTGGCGGTGACGGTGGCAATCAAAGGCGCGCGGCTGGCGGCGTCCCGATACGTCAGCAGCGAAAATGGCGCCACCTGGCCTGGCCGGTGGCAGCCGGCGCAATTCTGGTAGATCAAGGGAGCCACGTCGTGATTGAACGTGGGGCCTGCGGCGAAAGCGCTGCCTGCCAAGAGTGCCGCGAAAACGCTGCCAGCCAATAGTGCCGTCAGGATCGGGAGATTCATCGTTGTCTTGATCATGGCTTCTTTATGGGGATGGCGCAGCCTATGGATTTCGTGGTGGTGTAGGCCACGGTCTTTCCGGCCAGCACGCTATCCAGGATCATGCGCACGTCCGATTGCGTGGCTTGCGGCCGGTTCTTCCCAAAATCCACGACACGATTATCGATGCGGCCAAGGTAGATGGCTTTGCCGTCGGGGTACAGGACGGCGGCCTGCGGCGTCACCGTCGCGTTCGCCAGGCCCACCAGCACCTGCTCCGGATCCATCAGCAGCGGGAATCCATACCGGTACTCCTTGGCGTACTTCACCACGGCCGGCTCCGCCACACCGGGGTCGGCCTGCACGGCGTACACCGCCACACCCCGCGGTGCGTAGGTGTCGCGAATCCGATTCATCTCCGGCACGTAGCTGTTGCCCACGGGGCAATCGATGGTTACGAAAAACAGGAGGATGGCTTGATGGTTGCCCCACTCGGCGGCCGTGTGCACGGCCCCCTGGGTGTCGCGCAAACGAAATTGCGGTGGAGCGGCCGCCCGGCAGGTCCCCGCCCAGCCCGTCAATAACGCGGAGCACAGGAGAACGATGAGGCTGGAACGCAGCATACTTCTACCATTGTAGCCGCGACTCGGCCCCACGACGGTCGAACTGGCTGCTATTCCCGAAAACGCCTACGGAGCCGCGCGCGTCAGCAAGCGGTCGTCGCGGAATGCGTGAGCGTGTTTGTGAAACCTGCTAACTACACCATTTCACAAACACAGTCGAGTATTTGGAGGGAACCGCTTCCTGACGGTCACGGCTCTGATTGGAGCCGCGCGCGTCAGCAAGCGGTTCCCGGACACGGTAGGGAACTTCCGAAAGCTGCGCTACGGCTTCCCCTGCCCGTAATACGCCGTAGCCCCATGCTTCCGGAAGTAGTGCTTGTCGCGCAGATGCTCCGAAATCGGCCGCGCCGCCGGGTTGATGGTGATGGTCTGCCAAGCCATTGCCGCCAGTTCTTCCACGATGGCCGCCGTATGTGCCGCATCGGTGACCGACTTTCCCCAGCAGAACGGCGCATGCCCGGCCACCAGAACCGCGGGGCAACCGAGCGGGTCCAGCCCTTCCATCCGCCGGATAATGGCGACGCCGGTGTTGGCTTCGTAGGCCGACTCAATCTCCTCGCGCGTCAGGTGCTCCGTGACCGGCACCGGCCCGTGGAAGTAGTCGGCGTGAGTGGTGCCGAAACAGGGAATCTCGCGCCCCGCCTGCGCCCACGCGGTGGCATGCCGCGAATGCGTATGGACCACGCCCCCGATCCCCGGCCAGGCGCGGTAGAGCGCGGCGTGGGTCGCCAGGTCCGACGACGGGCGGAGATTGCCTTCCACCACACGCCCTTCCAGATCGGTGATCACCATATCGGCGGCCGTCATCTTCTCGTACGGCACTCCGCTCGGCTTGATCACCACCAAACCGCTTTCTCTCGAAACGCCGCTGGCGTTGCCGAATGTATAGACCACCAGGCCTCGCCGCACCAGTTCCAGATTGGCTTCCAGAACCTCAGCTCGCAGCGCTTCCAGCACTCGTCCCTCCTCTGGCTTTCGCCGCGATCGCCCGCAGTCTGGGCAGAACGCCGCCGATCTCGGCCGCCGCCGACTGTCTCTCTCCAAAGCCAAAATACAAACTGCGGTACATGGCGTACAGCTCCTGGTAAATCCCGCCTGATGACACCTGGGGCTCGATGGTCGCATAGCCCGGCACCAGCGCGTCCTGCGCTTCGCCGATGGTCTTGAAAGTGCCGGCGGCCAGGAAGGCAAAGATGGCCGAGCCCAGGCTGGTCACGTCGCCTTTCGGCACCAGAATCGGCTTGCCCATCACGTTGGCGTATACCTGATTCAGCACCGCGTTCTTCTGCGGAATGCCGCCGCCGTTGATGATGCGGCGCACCGGCACGCCGTACTGCTCCATCCGCTCCAGAATTACGCGGGTGTGGAATGCCGTGCCTTCGATGGCGGCGAAGAGTTCATCCTGCGCCGTGGTGGTGAGCCGCCACCCCAGGGTCACGCCGCTCAGTTCCGGATTCACCAGAACCGTGCGGTCGCCGTTATCCCAGGTGAGCCGCAGCAAACCGGTTTCGCCGGCGCGATAATTTTCCAACCCGCGCGACAGTTCGGCAACGCTGGTACCGGCGCGGCGCGCGATGGCCTCGAAGATATCGCCCGTCGCCGAAAGCCCCGCTTCAATCCCGGTGCACTGCGGGTCCACCGAGCCCTGCACCACGCCGCAAACGCCGGGGATCAGATCGGGCGTCCGGCTGATGGCGATGATGCATGTGGACGTGCCCACCACATTCACCACGTCGCCCAAGCGCACACCGGCGCCGATGGCGTCCCAATGGGCGTCGAAAGCGCCCACCGGAATCGGAATGCCCGCGCGCAATCCCAGCTTCTCCGCCCACTCCGCGGTCAGGTGGCCGGCGATCTGATCCGAGGTGGCATAGCGCCCGGCAAGCTTGTCACGCACCCCGGCCAGCACCGGGTCCAGGGCCGCGAGAAATTCCTCCGGCGGCAGCCCGCCTAGCCCGGCGTTCCACATCCATTTGTGGCCCATGGCGCAGACGCTGCGCGGAACGGCGGCCGGATCGGTGATGCCGCAGAGCACCGCAGCCACCATGTCGCAATGCTCCAGCGCGGTGGCGAATCGGGCGCGCTTTTCGGGATTGTGCCGCAGCCAGTGCAGCAGCTTGGCGAAACCCCACTCGGAGGAGTAGATGCCGCCACACCATTCGATGGCGGCCAGCTTCTGCGCGTGGGCCGCGGCCGTAAGCTCGGCGGCTTCCTTCCAGGCCCGGTGGTCGCACCAGAGATAGTAGTCGTCGATGGGGTTCAGCCGGTTATCCACCGGGATCACGCTGGAGCCGGTGGTATCGAGCGCGATGGCTTCGATGGCATGGCCGTCGATTCGCGCCGCGGCAATCGCCCGCGCCGTGGCCGCAGCCAGGGCAGCCATATGATCGGCGTGCGATTGCGTGGCGTGGTCGGGGTCTTCTTTCTTGCGAAGCAGCGGGTAATCGGCCGAGCCCGAACCGAGGCGGCCCTGGCGGCTGTCAAAAATAGAGACGCGAACGCTGAGGGTTCCGAAGTCTACACCAGCTACGATGCTCACAGGGCCTCCATGTGTGGGGCAGGTTGTTAACCTGCGGCGGATGGGCAATCCGCCTGGTGGATCAGAGAGACACCTCGCGCCCTTGGTCGGAGGGTCGCGTCAAATAGCGGCAGGCGGATTGCCAATCCGCCGCAGGTTAACAACCTGCCCCACAAACCCGGGTTAAGCATGGCTATGAACATTCCAACCCAGATAGCGGCTGGTGGCTTCCTTCACCGCCGGCGCCACCGTGCTCAGGTTCGCCGCCACGTGATGCTCAAAGCCGCGCTCGCAGATGAAGCGCAGCAACCCCTGCAGATTCGCAATGCGCACCACCCCGGCGCCGCCAAAAGTTTCAAGCGGATCGTCCGTGAATTCGCCTGCGCCCACGTAGCCATCGATGCTGCCGTTACGGTCGTTGGTGGAAAACCGCGCGAAGCTCATCGGCCCCGACTTTACCCGCCCCACGCACGTGCCGTAGGTGTTTTCGATGCCGACGGTGCCGGCGATGATCGCCTGGAAATCCATGTGTACTTCCTTGAAGAAGTGCTTGGGCAGGTTGCTGCAGTGGAAGCAGACGGCCTTGTCAGGGTCCTCGCCGTAGTTGTTGTTCCAGTCCAGCAGCGCGGAGGGCGACCCCGATGCAAGCTGCAGCGCGTGCATCCCCACCACACCCACGATGTCCACCTCGCAGGCGCTCGACATCAGGTTTTCGCTCATCATGCTCATCACCGTGCAGGGCACTACGCCGAAGTATTCTTCCAGCGAGGTCCAGCACTGTACGGCGCTGATAGCGACCTGGGTTTCCGCCATCCAGCCATCCACCACCGCGCCCAGTTTCGCCATCTTCATCATGGCGTCGGCCGGCACGCCGTCGGTGGTGACGTATTTGCGGATGGAGGCCAACTTTCCGACCGCAGCCGGGTCGTCATCCTTCATGCGGGCGATGCGGCCCATGATCTCCGAAAGATCGATCGGCTCCACCGAGATGCCCGCGCCTTCCAGCAGTTTCTCGCTGTACCGGACCGTATTGAAAGCCGCCGGCCGGGCCCCGATGGCGCCGATGCGCAGCCGCCGCAATCCGCGCACTACCCGGCAAACGGCCGCGAACCAGTCCAGATCGGCCTTGAAGAAATCCGAGTCCGGCGTTTCGGTGTGGCGCGTGGTAAGCGAGTACGGAATGCCATACTGGCTGAGGTTGTTACACACCGACATCTTGCCGCAGAAGCTGTCGCGCCGGTCCGCGATGGTCATGCGGCCCGGTGTGTCGGGCGTGGCCTGCACCAGCACAGGTACGTCCAGCCCGGCCATCCGCAGCGTGTCGGCGACAGCGCGCTCGTCGCCGAAATTCGGCAGCGTGACGATGATGCCATCGATTTCGTCGCGATGCAGCTTGAACAGGTCGGCGCATTGGGCCGCCTCCGCGCGCGATTCAATGGCGCCGTGCCTGGTTTCCTCCGGACCCGTGGCCACCGCGCCGTAGCCGCCTCCGGTGATAGCGGCGAGCATCTCGGTGCGCCCGCTCTTCGCCAGATGGCCCGGAAAGAAGCCCCGGTTGCCCACGATCATCCCAAAGGTTACCGGGCGCGGTTTGACATCGCTCATTTGTGTTGTTTCCCCTTCCCTGGCAGGAACTTTACCGTATAAATGCCGCCCATCACGATCAATAACGCGCCCCACCAAATGCCGGCGTGCAATTCCGACAGTACCACGGGGTGTTCCGGCGGGCTCTCCAACAGCGCCGCCGCCAAAATCAACACTCCGGAAGCCAGCAGCGGGGCGCCGATGAAAAACCAAATCGAAACCATACCTTGACGATGCATGATGCTCCTACCGGATATGACCTGCAGAACCAGAAATGCCACGGCCGCGATACCTGTCCAAAAAATCGGCCGATGGTAAATGGCAGGCGTGAGCATCCTGGTTTGCGGAAACAGAGCGGGCAGAAACAGAGCGGGAGTACGAAGCGGCGGTGTAATCGCTTGCACCTGCTTATGTTATGGAAGAGCTTGGGGGAAGTCAAGCAGATGCCCGGTAACCTATTATTTGTGGCGGCGCATGGCACGGAAGTAAGGGCCGGCGGCTACGGCTGGCGGTCTTTCAGAATGCGCATGACCACGCAAGGGGACTGCGCCACGAACTCGCAGGCATCGTAGATCGCCTGTTCCAAGTGGCCGGCGTCTTCTTCGTTATCGCCCAACAGGGTGCCTTACTCCCGGCCTCTGAGAATCGCGGCGATCACGCGGGGACTGCGCCGCCCGTGGAACACAGCCACAACCCACAACGGCTTCTTCTCCGGCGCGTAAGCGATCACATATTCACGCACCAGCATGAACCGCAGCGGGCGCGAAGTGAGGTTTGGGCGGCGATCGCCGGCTGTGGAAACGCCACCAGTGCTCGAATCCCGTGTAGTAATTCCCCTCGAACACGACTGGCCGCAAGCGCATTGTCCTCCGCGATATATTCCCAGATGTCGCTGATGTCCTGCGCCGCCAGGGGATGTAACGCAAACCCCCGGTTGTCGCTCATTGCGGCTTGGGCTTCTTCAACAATTCATCCTCACGCCTACGCAAGCCTTCAAAGAACGCCTCGCCATCAATCGGCTTCACCCTGCCGCTTTCCATATCGTCAAAGCGCCGGTCGAGCGTTTCCCGCGTGTGGGCGAGCTCGTCGAAGTACCCGATCACGGCATCTTCAAGCAGCTCGTCGCTCGGGCGTCCGCTCTCCCGCGCCATCTGTTCAAGCTTCGCCTGCACGTCGGGTTTGAAATGCACTTCCATGGCTTTGGCTCCCCTTCTCTCAGAGTACATTACAGAGGCCGCAGAGCGGAGGCCAACCCGGCACGAGTGTGATAGATGGTGGGATGAAGGTCCTCATCGACGGCCACCTTCGCGGCAACTGCGAAATTTCGGAGGTGGTCACGACTCCACACGGGAACCGCCGGCTTCTCAAGATTCGGTTTGGTGTCGAGTTTGGATTTGCATTCCTATCCATCAACGCCGCGCCTATCTGCCAACCGAAGGCGCCGGCCCTTCGCGACGCACAAAAACATAGTGGCGGGCTACTGCTGGCGATTTTTCAGAATGCGCTTAACATCCCTTTTGCCATGCAGAACAGCCACCACTGAGACCGGAGCGGTTTCAGGCCGGTAAACAATGGTGTAGTTGGGATACCGGGTGAGTGTCCAAAACCGAAGCGCTTGCCTGGTCAAATTCTTACGGGCATGACCACGCAAAGGGACTTCGCCACGAACTCGCAGGCATCATAGATCGCCTGCTCTACGCGGTCGGCCGCATCCTCTTGTCATCGGCAATGTAAGCCTAAATCTCAAAGACGTCGACCTTGGCAATCAGCGTGAGGTCATAACCGCTCATCGTTTGGGCGAGCGCTCTTGCCGCCAGTTGTTCTTCATCTCCTGAATGTCCCGACGGGCCTGAGTGCCATTGATCAGCTCGCCACACTCGGCCTGCAAGAACCCTTCTTCAATATGGGACATCGCGGCCTGCCGTTCCTCATCCGTCCAGCTTTCCACAGCCTCAAAGAATCGCGCCTCATCCGCCAGATACCGGGCCAGTACCTCCTGAACCAGTTCATCCGGATTGCGGCTCTGTTTAGCGGCGCTGTGCACCAGCCTCTCTTGCACGTCGGGGGGAAAATGCACTTCCATCGCTTCGGCTCCTTCTGTTGAGAATACTCTGTTAGGCCGCCGGGCGTGGCGATTCGCAAATAAACGCGGCGCCCTGATTCTACCTACCTCCGTTGCGCCGAACGCCGCGCGGGGGCGTAGTTTGTGGCAGCCAGCCCCGGCCCCTCATCAGGATTGGAGGCTACGCCGCCTGATGGGGCGTCTTCTGGCCGGCCTTCCGTTTAGCGAGTAGCCGAAGACCCTTCACCGCCTCCTCCGCGTCCTTGCGGGCGGCCCGGCGGTTCGCCCCGACCTCAACCGCCAATGCGGCGATAAGTTTCTTCGGTGATTCGTCCGGCTTGGTATTCGGTGTCACGGAGTTCATGAAGGTGCTTTCTGACTTCAGTGTAGCCCTGTGGTGAGGCTAATTCAATAGTACCTTCGCGGGCGCCGCTGCCAGAGTTGTCGATGAATACGAACTCGACACTGGCATTGTGTTCCAACTGGCGCCAGAGCTCGCGGACGGTCTGGGCGGCGCCCCGGTGGGAACCGATCAGTTGTTCGATGGTGACGATACGCCCCTGGACCCGGGCGCGATCGAGCATCGCCCGAAACGTCTCGTCCAGGGGGCGGGAGATGAACACGACGGTGATGGTCTTGACGGCGCCGAGCGCTTGATCCACCAGGCGCTGGGCATGCTCCGGATTACTGAAGGTGGAATCGAACACCACCTGGGCGCGCTTCGCAATGCCGGTTACCGCGAGGGCGGTGCTCTTACCTACTGCATTTCCGCCGGCCGTGAAGACGACGCGGTTCTTCCCTTTGGGGGCTTCTGCCGCCAGCGCCTGGCTGAACAACTCGTCCCTGACCCAGGTGGCTGCGGGATGAACCGCGACCCGGTATTTTGCAGGGTCCTTATTATATTCGTCGAAGAGCGTTGCCGCATCGTCGGCGTTCAGAACGTTGCCGAATCTCCTGGTGTACCGGGCGAGGTAACCTTTCCTATCGGCCTCCAGTTTCTTAAGGATCTCGTGGCGGACCCGCTCCTCGTCGGGGTCCATCACTGGCGACCCGTCTTTGGCTCCACATCCGCGCGGTGAAGCACCACCTGTTCCGATCTCTGATGCAAAATTCACTAATTGAGGGCGGTTCGCCGCGCTGGCCAGTCCCCCCTACCCCCGTCCCGGCGCCGGCCCCGTCGATTCCCGCAGCACAAACTCCGGGTCGATCACAATTTCCTGCTCCGTCAGCGCCGGTCCTTCGCCCTTCGGCAGCAGATAGTCGCAGATGATGTGGCCGATGCGGTCGCGCGGGATGTGCACCGTGGTCAGCGCCGGGTAGCAGAATTCCGAGAGCTTCACGTTGTCGAAGCCAGTGACCGACATGTCCTGGGGAACGCGGACACCCCGCTCGCGCAGTTCCCGCAGGGCCCCAACCGCCATGATGTCGTTGACGCAGATGAGCGCCGTCGGGTTGAATCCGTTGGCCAGCAATCCGCGCGTGGCCTGCCGCCCGCCTTCCAGCGTATCGGCATCGGCCGCGGTCCGCACTTCCAGTTCCGGAATGCGGGCCACCGCGTCCAGCACGGCCTTCATGCGCTCATTGATCGGCCCCAGCATGGCGTGGTGGCCAACGAAACCCAAACGCCGGTGCCCCAGGCTGTGAAGGTAGTCGATGACCTTATCGATGCCGCGCCGGTAGTTCACACGGATGTTGGTGATGTTCGGCCGCGGCGTGCCGACATCGTAGAAAACTACCGGGATGCGGCTGTCGGTCAGTTCCTCGATAATCGCCGGCGCCATTTCGGAGACAATCACCGCCAGCCCGGCCACGCGGCGGCCGATCATGAGCCGGATGCTCGCCACCAACTGTTCGGAGCGGTAGTCCGTATTGGCCATCAACACTTCGTAGCCGCGCGCGTGGGCATCCGCCTCCATCGTCTTGTAGATGTCGAAGAAAAACGGGTTCTCCAGGTTGGAGACAATCACGCCGACCGTCCGGCTCTTGCCGCCAGCCAGATGACGCGCGTGCAGGTTGGGGTGATACTTCAACTCCTCAATGGCCTTCATCACGCGCGCCCGGGTGGTGGTCTTCACCACGCTGGCATTGTTGAGTACGCGGGAGACGGTAGCGGTGGACACCTTGGCTCGCCGGGCCACTTGTTCAAGGTTCATTGCAATCCCTTTTATTGTACTCGCTGATCCTTAACTTGTAACATTCGCACCGTCCGGCGAGTGCGCGACATGAAAGTGATGGATCGGTGGTTTTCTTTTTTTGGAGCCGGTTTCTTAAAGTATGTAATACTGTAGGCCAAGGAGGCCCCATGCCAGACCCGCTACCGGCTTTGGTCAGCGACAGATCCACCCTGCTCCA
>DATMNI010000137.1:0-49813 GCA_035570275.1 Candidatus Acidiferrales bacterium
CCCGCCGGATGGGCAGGAGGGGAGGCGCCGATGGAAAGTTTCACTGCAGCCTGGCGTATTCGGCTTTGGCTTTCTGAAGAATCGGGATATCGCGGTCGGCGTCTTTCCAGAGGCTGAGGAAATCCTGGTAGCTTGCTTTCGCTTTGTCCTCCTCTCTCAAACGATGATATGCCCGGCCCAACTGCACGAGGGCCAAAGCGCCTATGGGATCGGCAAAGACGATTCCGCGATGATCGAGAACTTTTTGGAATTCCGCCGCGGCTTCCCGGCCCCGCCCTGCTGCAAGGTACCCCTCGCCGCGCACATACGCGGGATAGACACCTCCGAAGTGGGCAAAAAATGCCGTGCCAGGCAGCGCGAAGTCGTAAGGAAGCGCCGTTTGCAATCGCTCGACGGCATCTAACGGCGCCTGATGCGCGAGTGCAAACAGCGCGCGCAGTGTGGGAATATACTCGAATTGCACCGGGGTATCCTCTGGGAACCGTTTCTCCAGATCGCTGGCGAGTTTTTGAGATTCAGACGAATCGCCCGCCGCTAACGCGAGCGCAAAAGCCGCGCCATATTCGACATCCCGGCCTTTCGCAAGTTGGAGCGCTGCCTCGGCGCGGCTTTTAGCCGCGGCCATATTCCCGAAGTGCGCTTCGCACACGGCCTCCGCAGTCTCGTAGATGGCGACTCTTTCGCGCTCACCGGCTTGTTCCGCCAATGCGATCGCGCGCTCCCACATGGTTCGCGCCTGCAGCATTCGTCCGGAACGGGCGAGCACCAGCGCCTGATTGTGCGACATCCAGTCCTCCAAGCCACGCACTCCGCGGGCGCGCGCGATTTCGCGTTCCATTACCGCCTGGTCGCTCTTGAAAAACGCGAGGTAGTAACGGGTGACCAGATATTCCGGGATTTCCAGTTTGCGATCAGCGGCCCGCTGCAAGGCCTCCGCCGCCTCCGGGAAACGGTTGAGGAAAGTATAGTGTGCAGCCAGCACGTACGCGAATGGGTCGTCCGGATTCAGCCGGAGGGCCACCTGGGCCGCTTGAATTCCCTTTTCATATTGGCCCGTGCCCTGGGTGCCCCAGCCCCCGATAACGGAGAAAGCTGTCTCATCCCGAGGGTATGTTTGTGTCCACAAGTCGAGCGTCTGGAGCTCCCTCTGCAAATTGCCCGTCACCTGCCGGTCATAGAGAAAAAGGATCCATAGCCTTTCCCGATCGCTGACACGATCCCGGAACTGATAGGCTTCGCGGGTGTACTCGGCAGCCAGATCGGTTTGGCCCATGTTCGAGTACATGAACGACAGATCGCCAAGCGCCATGGCAAATTGAGGGTCGATTGCGATAGCCCGCTGGAGGTGGGGGATCCCTGCAGCGAAACCGTGTGCGAACATGGCGCTCCGGCCCGCACTATATGCCTTCAGAGCTTCCAGCGAGGTCGTGGTTGCCTCCTCCAGCGGCGTCGAGTGCTCTTGAATGGTGGCGAGCGATTCTCCCAACCGTGTCCTGATTTGGATGGCAACTCGCGTCAGCGCATCCAGGACCTCTTCTTTCCTTCCTGCCTGCACCTGCTCCTCGCCGAAAATATCTCCGGTGCGGCAGTTCCTGGCGCGCAACCACAGCACGTACTGATTTCCGAGCTTTGCAATCGAGCCTTCCAGAACCGCGGCGCTGGCGGTGCGCTCGCAGACCTCCCGCGCGAACTCCGGAGTCAGCCGCGTCTCGGCCGGCCGGTTCATGAGACGAAGTACCTGCTGGATACGCTGTTCCGAGACGAGGGTCAGAAAGGGAGACTGTTCCAGTTGCACCGCCAACCCCTGCCGAAGCGTTTGGTCAAATACCGGATCGCCGGTCTTGTTTTCGAAATCGGCCAGGACAACCGTGTCCTTCCCGGTGAGCTTCGGCGCGCGGTGAAGATAGGCGTATACCGCGGCGAAAACAGCGAGAATAACGAAGGCGGCTGCAACGGGCTTCCACGGGCCCGTGGCGCCGGCCTTACCCAGCTCCCGCTCTAACTCGGCGGCCGATTGCCACCGGCGCCCAGGGTCCTCTTCGAGACACTGGTTTACGATCTTTTCCAGCTTTCGCGACGGCAGGCGCCTTCGCTGAGATACCACTCGTGCGGCGGTCAACATTTCGTAGAGGACGCAGCCCAACGAATAAATATCCGAGCGGGCATCGGCCGGTTTGCCTTCGCGCTGCTCCGGCGCCATGTAGGCGGGCGTGCCCATCACCATGCCGCTGGCGGTGACGGTTTCATCCTGGCCCGATTTCGCCAGCCCGAAATCCAGAACTTTAACGCCGGATTTCGCGATCATGATGTTACCCGGCTTGAGATCGCGATGAACGATGCCCTTGGCGTGCGCCTCCACCAGCGCTGCCGCAATCTGGGCACCGTAGAGCCGCACCATTTCGATGGACAGGGGGCCCTGTTTCAGCCGCGCGGCGAGGGTTTCGCCCTCCACCAGTTCCATTACCAGGTAGTTGGGGCCAACGTCGTAGACCGTGCAGATGTTGGGGTGGTTCAGCGACGCAATGGCGCGCGCCTCGCCCGCAAAACGGGCGCTGAACTGCTGCTGAGTGACCTTGACGGCGACGGCGCGGCCTAAGCGCCTGTCTACCGCCCGAAAGACTTCGCCCATGCCGCCCTCGCCGAGTTTGCTTTCGATACGGTATGGCCCCAGGCACGCGCCCGCAGCCAGGTTGGCGCCGGTCGAATCCTTCGGCAAGTCCGGCGGCAGATCCGGGGCGTTCTGGATGGCAGGCCGATCCAGGAATTCGCCGCCAGGGCCTTGTGCGAGAAGCGACTCTATTTCGCGGCGCAATTCGGGATCTGTCTGGGCCAACAGTGCCGCGCGCTCCTCCGCCGTTCCCGCGCGAGCCGCATGGTATAGCTCTTCAACTTGCTGGAAACGCTCCGGGGTCATGTGCGGTTGGCTCTATTCTACGGCTTAACTCCCGCAATAGCCAAGCCTTACCGAGATCCCAGTCGCGCCTGACAGTGCGCGGTGAGATCGTCAGAGCCACGACGATTTCCTCCTCGGTCAATCCGCCGAAATAACGCAACTCGACGACCTTCGCCTGTCGCGGAGCAACCTGCGAGAACGCTGTCAGGGCCTCATCCAGAGCCAGAATGGATCGGTCCGGCGCGCTCGACAGGAGGGCGGTTTCATCGAGGTTCACTTTGAGAGCGCCGCCGCCGCGCTTGTGCGATCCGCGGGCGCGAGCGGCGTCCACCAGGATGCGCCGCATCATCTGCGACGCCATGGCAAAAAACTGCGCGCGCTCGTGCCATTCGACCTTCGTCACGTCTACCAGGCGGAGGTATACCTCATGCACCAACGCTGTGGTCTGGAGTGTATTGGCCTGGCGTTCATTTTTCATATACCGGCGCGCCATAAGGCGCAATTCGGGATATACCCGCTCCGCCAGCCGCGCCAAGGCAGTTTGGTCGCCGCTGCCCCAGGCTTTCAACAGACCCGTGATTTCGGCAGAGGATGCGCCGATCGACACCCCGTTTTCCCCGTGGATAAAAATATAACAGAACGTGGCCGCTTTTGCCGTCCGCCTCCGCCTGTACCAGCGGAAGGAGAACAAGCTCTCAGAATGATCTCCTTCAAAAAGATAGGAGGCAACACATGAAACACATAGCAACCGTGGCACTGATGCTCAATCTAGGTGTCGCAGGCGTCTACGCACAACAGAAGCCCGTAACGATGACGTTTTCGGGAACCGTCGAGCCCAGCACGATCAAACTACAGCCCGACACAAACACCGACGAAGGGAATGCGGCCGGTAACGGTACGCTAGGACCATTCACCTTTCGTGAACTGCACGCTGACACAGCTTCTCCCCAGCCTTCCAGCACTTGCTCAGGCCCAACTAAGGTTTATTTTCCAACTGTGGCCGGCGGGGGCGTATTTCGCTTCCAAGACGGAAGTCTATTGACGGTCAAGCTCACGGCGGGATCATCCCTTTGCATAGATTTCGCGGCTGGGGCGGCACACCTTACGACGACATATCAGATCACAGGTGGAACTGGACGTTTCAACGCTGCGTCCGGCGCCCTTACGTTGACGGCGACGTGGGTCCCCGTGTTGTTCAACGGCCCTAACTCGGCCGTCCTGTTAACGAGTACGGGAGAGGTTAAGGGAACAGTTTCTGGAGTGGCCGGGGAGGAAGGGCAAGCCGAGCGGCAATAGGAAAAGGCAGATGCGCGTGCTCCTGCTCGCTGTGCTCCTAAGTGCAGCGAGTCCAATCGGAGAATCAGGCGGGGAGTCGATCCTTAATGTCTGCCGGCACAGACAGGGTGCGGCCGCCGTCGGGCTCGTGAGCGGCGACAGCCCATCGGTGCCGGTGGACTGTCCCGGGAAAGGCGCTCTCCCGGCGATTGGGGCTTCGGGGCCGATGAACGGGCTGGCGCTGACGCACTGCGCCGTGGTTGGATCCAATAAACGATGAACCTCTCATCGGCCACGGCTCCGTGCGTGAGCGCCTCGGGCCCTGAACGACTTGCTGGCGATAAGACATCCACCTGGACGTATAGTCATCTCGGACTTTGGCCCGGCCCTGCGGTCCCGAACCCGGCGTTCTGAGCACCCGGCGTTCTGAGCAATAAATCCTCCCTGGTCGCCCAGCTTACCGGCAGCCACAGTGCGTACGGAGTAGAATAACTGCGGACGCGTGCGATCATCACCACGCCATACCCGACCGTAGAGCAAGTCGCGAAGAGTGCGGGTGTACCCCCGGAGCGGGTAGCGGAACTCATGCGGCTGGTTGATAAAATCATGGCTGGCAAAGAAACCCGGAAGCCCGCCAAGAAGAGCCGCCCCATCAAAAAACGTGCCGCCACCACCAGCCGAACCAACAAATAGTGAGGAAGAAACCCGGGGCGCCGGCGTCTTCCTGAACGTCCCTTACGACCACCACTTCGCCGACCTGTTTCTGCCTATGTCGCGGGCTTGGCAGTGTTGGGCCTGTCCCCTCGAACCACCCTGGAGATTGTTGGCGGTGAACGCAGGCTGGATCGAGCATTCGACCTGATTCAGCGTTGCCGGTATTCGGTACACGATCTCTCCCGTGTGGAGTTGGATGCGCGGCCTCCGGCAACGCCCCGTTTCAACATGCATTCGAATTGGGCCTGGCTGTGGCGTGGCAGCGGATTCAGCCGCAGAAGCACCTGTGGTTTGTTTTCGAGTCGAATTCCCGACGTATCGAAAAATCGTTGAGCGATTTAGGCGGCACGGATGTTCACATTCATTACGGACACCCGAGCGGTGTCTTCGCTGAATTGGCCAACGCGTTCGTCAAACTCAAGAGTCAACCGCCTGTTGACTGGATGAGACAGGTTCACATCACTTTACGGAAAGCACTGCCGAAGCTGCTGCGAGACGCTGGAACTGTTGCTTTTTGACCCACGGAATTGATGAACAGGTGTTAACCCTCGAGAGCGAATTCCTCCAAGGCGGGCTAACGCCGCCAGCGTCATGGGGACGCCGGTACTGCTGGCACGGTCCGGGCAGACCTGCACCCTGTCTGCTTAGGGGATGGAGCTAAGTGGTTTTGAACGGGGAATTGATGAATCCCGGAACGCAAGGAAGGCCAATGACGCGAACGCGGCTGATGCCCCTGGCCTCGAAGCATACGGCGCCGGAAGGGTTCCCGCGCTTGATGATCCCAGACGTGCTTCAATAGCAGGAGGGGTTGTTCTTGAGGAGAAAAAACATGACAATCGACGAACGGCTTCAACGCCTGACAGGGATCGTAGAGGCTCTGGCCGGCACGGTTGTAGCGCATGACAACCAGATCGATGCGCTGATCAAAATATCCGAAGAGAACGCCCGCAACTGGAAGAACCTGGAACGCCGGTGGGAGGCGTACCTCAACACCCTGCCACGGCAGTGAGTCTTCGCCGAAACGCGGTCCAAACAGCTCCGTGCAAACGGCTCCGCCGCCGGGTTGCGTTGCGCCCTGAAGGCCGGGGCTGAAACGATCAACACCTGGAATGTGAAGCACTTCAAACGCCTGGGATCCGGTATTGCCGGGCGGGTAGCCACGCCGTAGTGTAGGCAGTAGTCGAGGATCGTTCGCATGGGTGGGTATACTTGAGGCTATGCGGACACCCGCGAGCGTCACCAGGAAAGGCAACACCGGCAAGAAGCCCGTACTTAAGCATGCAACTTCGTGAAATTGCGGCGGCGCTGGACTGCAAACTGCATGACAGGCCGGGAGGCCCGTCGCACGACCTCGAAATTACCGGCGTGCTCGGCATGGAACAGGCCGGGCCGGGGCATCTCACGTTCCTGGCCAACCCCAAGTACGGTCCGAAGGTGAAGCATACCAGGGCCAGCGCCATCCTGGTCCTGGAGCCCATTGCGGGAATCGATATCGCGTTTCTCATCTCCGAAAACCCGTACCTGGATTTCGCGCGCGCCCTGGCGCTGTTTTACCAGCCGCCGCGGCCGGCGCCGGGTATCCATCCGCTGGCCTGGGTGGCGCCGACGGCGGTGGTCGGCGAAAACGCCTCCATAGGCCCATTCGCCGTGGTGGGCGACCACGTCCGGTTGGGCCGCAACGCCGTCCTGCATCCGCACGTGGTCATTTACCAGGGAGCCGGGATCGGGGACGATTTTCTGGCCCACTCGCATGCCGCGGTCCGCGAATACTGCCGCATCGGCAATCGCGTAATCCTGCAGAACGGAGTCGTGGTGGGCGGCGATGGCTTCGGCTTCGCCAAGCGGGCCGATGGCACCCAATTTAAGATTGTCCAGTCGGGGGTCACGGTCCTGGAAGACGATGTCGAAGTGCAGACGCTGACTTCCATCGACCGCGCCACCGTCGGCGAAACCCGCGTCAGGCGCGGCGCCAAGATCGATAGCCTGGTCCAGGTGGGCCACGCCTGCACCGTCGGCGAGGACAATATCATTTGCGCGCAGACCGGCCTCGCCGGCAGTACGGTTCTGGAACGCAACGTGCTGCTGGCCGGACAGGTGGGCTCTTCCGGACATCTTACCGTGCACGAAGGCGCCATTGTCTACGCGCAGAGCGGCATTGGCGGCGATGTGCCGGCCGGCGCGCGCATTTCCGGCTCGCCGGCGTTCGCCGCCAACGAATGGCTGCGTGCTATAACGGCATTTCCCAAATTGGCCGATATATTGAAAAGTGTACGCGAATTAAAGAAGAAAGTGGAAGAACACGAGAAGCATGTCAAGCCAAACCCCACCGCCACCCCATAGCCGGCGAAGACCCGTCGCTTACCTGAACGAGGAATTCCTGAACAGCCCGGACGCGCGATTGATGCGCATCATGGCCGAGTTCCTGGAGCCGTTGGCCCACTTCCGGCGCGAGAAGGTCCGCGACACGGTGGTCTTTTTCGGCTCCGCGCGCATCCGCGAAGAGGGCCCGCTGGCAAAGTACTATCGGGATGCCTGCACGCTGGCGCGCCTGCTCACCGAGTGGTCGGTCCAGTTCACCAACGGCACGCATCGCTTCGTGGTCTGTTCAGGCGGCGGCCCCGGCATCATGGAGGCCGCCAACCGGGGCGCGTACGAGGCCGGGGGGATGACTGTCGGGCTCAACATCGGACTGCCGTTCGAACAGTTTCCCAATCCCTACATCACGCCGGATCTTAGCTTCGAGTTCCACTACTTTTTCATGCGCAAGTTCTGGTTCGCCTACCTGGCCAAAGCCCTGGTGGTTTTTCCCGGCGGCTTCGGCACACTGGACGAAATGATGGAAGTGCTCACGCTCTCCCAAACCCACAAGCTGGCCAAGAAGATTTCCATCTTTCTTTACGGCTCCGAATACTGGAAGGAGATTATCAACTTCGATGCGCTGGTCAAACACGGAATGATCTCCCCCGAAGACTTGGCTCTTTTCCAATACGTCGACGATCCGGCAACCGCTTTCGAAATGTTGAAGAAGGACCTGGAACCCTGGGCCCAGCAACACGAGATCCGCGAGACGCCGGCGATTTCGAAATCCGTCAACCCGCAAAAACCCGAAGGAGCCTGAAGCGAGAGGGCATTAGAGCCTGAAGCGAGAGGGCATTAGAGGAGGATGCGTGTTTCGCCTAACCGTTGCGCCCGGGATCGAAATCAGGCTCTTCGACGTCAAGGAGGCGGAAGCCATTTATGCCGAAGTGGATCGCGGCCGCGCGTATCTGCGGCGCTGGCTGCCTTGGGTGGATTTCACCCGCTCGCCCGAAGATATCCGCCAGTTCATCGTCACGCGGGTGCGCGGTCAGTACGAGGCCAATCAGGGGCCGCAGGCAGGTATCTGGATTGAGGGAGAATTCGCTGGCTCAGTGGGCTGCCACCCGATCAACTGGCAGAACCGCAACTGCAGTTTCGGCTACTGGATCGCGGAGCGGCATCAGGGCAAAGGGATCGTCACCAGGTGCTGCGGCGCGCTTTTGACCTACCTTTTCGAGGATTTGCGGCTGCACCGTGTGGTGATTGAGTGCGGCACAGGCAACGCCAAAAGCTGCGCCATTCCGCAGCGGCTCGGCTTTTCGCGTGAAGGCATCTCGCGCCACGGCGAATGGGTCAATGACCAGTGGATCGACCTGGTGGTCTGGTCCATGCTGGAAGACGAGTGGCGGGCCGGGCGCAGTAGGACAGACGATCGGGTTTTGTCGCCTGTCAACCCTCGTAGGTTAGAGAGCCCGTGACAGGACGCCACCCCTGACAGGGTCGAAAAACCACCTCGCCCATCCGGAATCTCCCGGAGCCTGACGTGGTTTTTCATGAAATTTCGCGGGCGGAACGCCCATCCAACAGACCACGAAAGGCGATGGTCTGTCCCACCTATCATGGTCTGTCACACTATGATGGTCTGTCCCACCTATTTGATGACGATCAAGAAGCCGTCGGAAACGCCGCCCGCAAAACCGTTCCCGTTCGCCGAACTGGGCAGCCCCACGGTGCTGTAGCCGGCCGTATAAACCGATCCGTCCGGCCCCACCGCGATCCCGTTCCCCACGTAGACGCCGGCGGCGCCGAAATAAGTGGAAAACAGCAGGCCCGTCTGCCCCGCGGTTCCCGGTTGAATCTTGGCGATGAACAGGTTCGTGCCGTTGCCCCATGCCGCCTGCGGCGCGCTCTTCACCGGGAAGTCCGGCGATAGGGTGTACCCGGTGACGTAGATGTTGCCTGCGGCATCGCCCGCCAGATCGTAGGCCACTTCGCCCTGGGAACCGCCCAGGTAAGTGGAGTACACCAGAAACCGCGGCGGGTCGCTGGGGTTCACGATCGAAACGAACACATCGCCATTCCCGCCGGCGCGCAATTGAATCGCGTCGGGCGTGGTTGGAAAGGCGGAAGAGAGCGTGTAACCGGTCACCATCACGCGGTTCTTGGAATCCAGAACGATTTTGCGAGCTTCGCTGACGTCGCCCACGGCGTTGCCGCCAAAGTACGTCGAGTAGACCAGGGAGGGCTCGCCAAACTGGCTCATGTCCATTACTCCGATGATGATCCCGATCACTCCCTGCTGTTGCGTCTGCCGGAATCCCGGTCCCTCCATCGGGAATTGCAAAGAGTCCGTGGTAGCCGCAAAATACACCAGGCCGTTCGAACCCACCGCGATACTGCGCCCGTCATCGTCCAGTTCGCCGCCCAAATAGGTGGAATAAACCAGCGAGGTGGAGTTGGGATCGAGCTGGCACAGAAACGCATCTCGAGGACCAAACAAGACCTGCGCATACGCGCTGGTGGTGACCGGAAAATCGGTGGACGCCGTGGTGCCGATCACATAGATATGCCCGTTGGGGCCGACGGCGATACCCCGCCCCGCGTTAGTCCCGGTGGTGCCTCCCAGATAAGTGGAGTATGTCAGCGAGACGCCGCCGTATTGCGAGGGATCGATCACGGATACGAATGCCTGCTGCTCGGTACCCGAGCCCGTATTTGCAATCGAATTACCCACGACCGGAAAATCCGTGGAGGTAGTGGTACCGGTAAGATAAACGACGCCTTTTGAATCCACGTCGATTCCCAGCGGAATATCCAGGGCCGCCCCGCCCAGATAGCTGAAATACACCAGTGGGAAGCTTCTATCGGCCGTGGCCGTGTTGACAATCGCCAGAAAGATATCGGTCAGGCCGGCGTTGTTGTTGTTGTACGCGCCGTTGACGAACGGAATTTCGCCGGTGGTCGTCGACCCTGTGATGTACAGCAACCCCTTGGAATCCAGCTTCATCGCCGTAATCTGGTCGGCGCCCGAGCTGCCAAGGTAGGTGCAATAAACCAGGACCGGGTCGATCACCAACGTTCGGGTGCGATCGTAATCGCCGAGCCGGAGCGCGACTTCGTTGCGTCCCACCAGCGCGTACCGGCCGGCCACCAGGCGCCGCCCGCCGGCAGTGTCCTGATAAACCAGCGGCTTCTTCTGGAGAATCCGCTGCCCATTGAGGTCCAGCGCGAGGTCTCCTTCGGCCGTAACATTGACTTTGACTTTGGCGTCGGCGGCTTTGGCGCCGCCGCGGAACTGTAGCCGGATGGCGCGCGGGTCGGCCCCGGGCTGCACCACAAAGTCATACTCCAGTGAGCGCTGGTTGCCGTAGTAGACCACGTCGATACCCGGATAGACGCCACGATACTGCACGCGCGGATAGTTGGCGACGCCGGTCCGCCAGTGTTGGCGGCTGCCCACGAAATAATCGGTACGAGCCGGCATCCGGTCGAGCCCCACGATCTCTGCCGCGGGGTTGGCTTTCACCAGGACCATCTCCACGCGTTCGGCATCCACGTGTTCGGCGCCCGGCATGGCCAGCGCGGCGCCGTCAGCCGAGAGTTGCAAGGTATAGCCACCGGCCCGCGCGGCGTAGCGAACCGCGGAGCTCCACTGGCCGCGGTTCTCTTCGAACCGCAGCGGCAACTGGGCCAGTGCAGCCTGGGCGCGCGCGACGTCACCGTCAGCGGCGCTCAACAGGGAGGCCGAACATAGAAGTAACCCAAAGCAAGCGAGACTTCGCATACGAATTTCTATTAGAGCATGCGACGCACTCTAAGTTGAATGGGCCAATTGTTCACAGGCGTGAATGTGGCGCGCGCCGGCCAGGCGAAGGTTCGAAGAACGGATGCCGGCCACCTTTTGCGGCGAGGGTGAGACGATCGGGACTTTGCGGCTGCCTGCTCAGGCGCCGAAAGGCCAGCTTGTTTCGGTGAGATCAGGCTGCCCTACCGCTATTTCACCCGCGTCATATCCACTTTGGCTTGGGCCGTCTGGCCCTCTTGCACAACCGTGACGTCGCCTTTAATATGGTCGCCCACCAACATCACGTCAACCTTATACAACGGGCCGTCAGACTGGACTTCGAAGGTGATTTTGCCGCCCTCCACCTTGCCCTTCTGGATGGGCCACTGCCGGGTCTCGTCCGGGCCGCCGCTGCCCGTCAGTTCCGTCCCTTTCTGCTGGAAAACAACGAAGGCGGTGTCGTGCTGGCTCTCACCGTCCGGACCGGTCACGGTAAAGCTACCAGACCATTTACCGCTGATATCGGCAGCGCTCAGAGTGATGGCTGCGAACCAGAGGGCGCCAAGGCACACAAATGTCTTCATGCCTCTGCATACGCATCCGGCAGCGAAAAGTTCGCGCCGTTTAATGAAACTTTCACGTTTCAGGCTACGAGAGCCGGGATTTCCTCTACCATGACGGGGACGAACCCCTCGGTCAGCTTTCGTGTAACCTCATGGCGCAGCCAACGGCGGACGCGCAGAGTGGCGTCGTGGATATCGTCGCTGTGCTGGCCGTAACAGACATCACAATCGCTAAGGCGGGTGGGTTTCAGATCGTCGTTCATCGGTCGCTCCTCAGTCTCAGGCGAGAATAGACCCGTACTCCGCGCCATACAAGGCTCGCCTTGGTATGTGGCGGGCAGTCAACTTTCGTTAACACGGGCCATGCTCTCCAGTTAACATCGGCGTTGCCAGGTAATAACATTAGGACTTGGCTCGGGCCGCGGGTGAATTGCAGTATCCTGCTTCCCCATTGGTTTCAGCGGCAGATCGGGATGCACAAGCCGGCGCCGGTCCGCGGCGCACTATGGCTCGGTCAGAGTCGTCTACGCTTCCCGTCCATAAACTTTGGGACCGGTGAGGGGGCCAATGACCTTCACTCGTTCCAGGATCGAGCCGGCCAGCCATGGGTGATAATCAGCGGCAGGGCCACTTCGCGCGGGTCGCGGCGGTCGGCCGACGCCTCCAAGTGCTCGCCGTCTGCGAAGGTACCGGCACCGGCGCATTTTGCGCGAGCCGCTCCACCATCCTCAGCGTGGCTCCGGCTCGGCCATTGTGATACTCTACCGCGAAGGAGGGAGGCACTTGCGGCGGAGAGACTTTTTTGAACTGGGTGCAGCGGGGCTGGCAGCTCGGCAAGTCACGCGCGGCCAAGCCACGCCACGTGCGCTCATGAAGCTGGGGACGCAGCATGGCGACTCCGATGAGATCCTGCGCGTCATGGCTGCCTTTGGCGTGAATCACATTTGCAGCACCACACCATCCGCCAAAGGCCTGGATGAAAGCTGGTCGGTCGAGAGTCTGATGCGCCTGCGGGAGCGCATCGAAAAGTTTGGAATCACCCTCGATATGGTCCAGTTGCCGACCAACGCCTACATCACCCAGAGCGGTATCCGGAATGTGATGCTCGGCAAGAGTCCGGAACGAGATCGCGAGATCGAAGGTATCTGTCAGATGATTCGTAACGCATCGCGCGCCGGGATTCCGATTCTCAAATACAATCTAACGATCCTCGCCGTAGTGCGCACGGAACCCACTCCGGGGCGCGGTGGCGCCATGTACAGCAGCTTCGATTACTCCCAGGCAAAGGAAGATCCGCCTCTGACTGAAGCCGGACCGGTGAGCGCGGACCAACACTGGGAACGCATCGTCTACTTCCTGGATCGGGTGGTGCCGGTAGCCGACGAATACAAGGTGAAGATCGCCTGCCATCCGCACGATCCGCCGGTGCCTGCGGATAAGGGTTTTCGCGGCGTGCACCGCGTAATGGGCAACGTGGAAGGACTCAAGCGCTTCGTCAGTATTCGCGAAAGTCCGTATCACGGTTTGAACTTCTGCCAGGGCACAGTGAGCGAGATGCTGGACAGGCCCGGCGAGCAGATCTACGATGTGATCCGCTACATGGGAGAGCGCAAAAAGATCTTCAATGTACATTTCCGCAATATCAAGGGCCGCTTCCTGAAATTCCAGGAGACCTTCCCGGATAACGGAGACGTGGACATGATCCGCGCCATGCGAGTGTACAAAGAAGTGGGCTACGACGGGATGATCATGCCAGATCACGCGCCCCGCATCACCGGCGATGCAGGCGCCCGCCAGGCATTCGCTTTCGAGTTCGGCTACATCTCCGCCCTCATCCAGCTCATGAATCAGGAGGGGTAGTAGCTGGAGACGCCTCAGGCCGGAGGGACCTTACTCGACGGGAGAAGCAAAATCGCGCCGTCCACCTTCCCACCACTGTCTTCCGGGTAAACAGGATCTGCCGTCGGACGACGCCGCGGCGCCACGTGAACACAGGCATGGCCCACGAAATCTTATCGCGATCGGATGAACCGGGTTCGTGACCCCACTTAACCGGCACCGGCGCGTGGGTACGACTTACCTACCTTCGCGACGGCGGCCGTTTCCGGTGCGCCCGTAGCGGCGACGTGGTCTCCTTTTCGATCGGCGGGGCCGCGATCAGCTACGCCAGTGGCTACGGCGAGACGCTGCAACAGATCGTGTCCAGCGTTTCCAGCATGCGCGTTGCAAGAAGCGCGCGGTTGTGTTGATATGTATCCATACAAAGGGGATGCCTTCGATGATCAACTCACGACGTTCTTTTTTGGGCGGCCTCACCGGAGCCGTCGCCGGCCTCACCTGGCTGCCCGCCGCCGCGGCCACCACCGGGAAACTGCGGCCGATTCTTGCGGCCGCACGGCCCGGCACCGAGGGCTACTGGAAGCTGGTGGCGGAACAGTTTCCCTACCGGCCGGGCAAGATCATGATGAATGCCGCGAACCTGTGCCCGGCGCCCCGCGTGGTATCGGAACTGGTAACGGAACTCACGCGCGACGAAGACTGCGATGTCTCGTTCCCCAATCGCGCCAAATTCGCCACGCAACTGGAGGCATCGCGAACCAAGGTGGCGGAGCAACTGGGCGTTTCAGCGGACGAAATCGCGCTGGTGCGGAACACCAGCGAAGCCAACAACGTCATCAACAACGGTTGTGTGCTGAAGCCGGGCGACGAAGTGGTGCTCTGGGAGCAGAATCATCCTTGCAACAACGTGGCTTGGGACGTGCGTGCGGCGCGCTTCGGATTCACGGTCAAACGGGTCAGGGTTCCCGCCTCCGCGAAGGACCCCGATGAGGTCGTGAAGCTGTTCGAAGCCGCCATGACAAGGCAGACGAAAGTGCTGTCGATCACCTACATCTCCAACACCTCGGGCTTCCGGCTGCCGGCCAGGCAATTGTGTTCCATGGCCCACCAGCGCGGCGCTCACTGCCACGTGGATGGCGCTCAGACGTGGGGTTTCCTGAACCTCAATCTGAGCGACATCGGCTGCGATTCCTACGCGGCCAGCGCCCACAAATGGCTGATGGGGCCGAAGCAAGTGGGAGTCCTTTGCGTGCGCAAAGAGCGCATCGTGCAAATCGTGCCGAACATTGTATCGGTGGGTTGGGGCTCGTCCGCCGAGACCACCGCCGTAGGCGCGCGCAAGTTCGAAGCGCTTGGCCAGCGCGAGGACGGGAGTTTGTCCGCCGTCGCCACCGCGGTCGACTTTCACCGCATGCTCGGCTTCGCCGAAATCGAGGCGCGCACCATGACACTGGCGGGTGCGCTGAAAACGGGTCTGGCGAAAATCAACCGGGTCCGCCTGGTGACGCCGGCCGACCCTCGGCTTAGCGGCGGAGTGGTGGTATCGCAGGTGGAAGGCTTCGATCGCCAGAAGATGTCCGCCCTAGCCAACGATCTGTATGCGAAATACGGCGTCGCCGGCGCCGCCACGGGCGGTTTACGCCTCTGCCCGCACGTCTACAACACCATGGACGACGTGGAGCAAGCGCTGCGCGGCGTCCGCGAACTGCTGGCGTGAGAGGGAGAATGCGTCAGCGGTGGCCAGCCGGGATGTGCTGGTAACGGCCGACTCATCGAACAGCCGTGCCGAACAAAGGGTGAGGGCTCACCCATCACCCGAAAACGTGCCTTTTCGCGCAGAAAACACGTGGATCGGGAGATTGGAATGCCGCGTCTTAACAGATAGGAGTCTGAGTCATGAAGAGATTCGGAATATACGTTCTGTTCGGTGTGGCATTGGCGTTCCCTGCGCTGGCGCAATCGGGCCGAGACTCGGGTCAGACAGCCGAGCCGGAAAGCAAGCATTCTCCAGGACCTGCTCGTGAGATAGGCGGCGGGGCGGGAACTGTGGGTGTTGGAGCAGCGAAGGGTGCCGGTCACATCGGCGAAGGCGCAGCAAAGGGCGCCGGCGACATTGTCACTCTGCACCCCATCAAAGGGACCACTAGCGTTGTTAAAGGTACCGCCGAAGGTGGCAAGGACGTAACAGTGGGTGCTGCAAAAGGTACCGGCAAAATTGTCAAAGGAATCGGGAAGACGTTCAAAAAGATTTTGTGAATTGTGGCACTTGCTTGTCCCGTACCTCTCTACGGGGGAAGGTTTCCAGGAGTTGGTCTGTCCTGCAGTAGAGTTACGGTCAGAGGGCGCGGCTCGACTTCAAGATCCAATTGACCCGGCAACAGAGAGGAGGGCTTCCTAAGGCAATTCTGGTTTTATCTCCGCCCGCCGGCTTCCCGAAACATCAACGTGGTTCGGATCCACCTCAAGGTACAGACTCATTTCGATCCCTTGCGGATTCCGCGGTGTCATCTGCTCGTTGGAGACAGCAAGGCCCACGCACCGTTTCCTGCGATGAAGCCCCGCCTGGTGATGCATCTCATCCGCGAGTATATTGAGCCTGATTTCGGTCTGGACACACAGCTCTGAAATAGAAAAAGCCGCCGTATATCCGGCGGCTTTCTGACAAATCTGAAAAAACTTCGTTAATCGCCGAAGCTGCCGACTTCCTCGCGCTCTTCCACCGGCTTGGCGGCCACCGGCTTGGCAACCGGCTTCGGCGCCGGCAGAATGCTGCCGATCTGCACCAGGTCGGGGCTGCTGGTCTCCTTGAGCACGTGCTCGCGATACAGTTTCGCCATGCGCTCGTTCTCGGCGCTCTCCTTGAGCTTGGCATCGCGCGCGCGCGTCTTTTCTTCACGGGCATTCTTGGCGATTCCCAAGCGGTCGAGATCGTGCTGCACTTCGGTGGTGACGATCTCCTGGCGCAAAACCAGCGAGTGATCCTTATTCTGCAGCGGCACCGCCTTGCCGCCGGCGAAGATTTCGTGCTTGCCGTGCTCTTCGTACCACTTCGTGAGGGTGGCGGTCATGTGCATCTTCTCGATGATGTTCCGCCAACCCACGCCCGTGTTGTAGGCGCAGAAGGAAATTTCGCCCTCCTGCGTGGCGTACGGGATAATGCACTGCTCGGTCCGGCGGAAGTCGTAGTTGAACAGATCCTGGAACCACATCCCGGCGACAAAGAGGAAGTTCCAACGGTCGCGGCGCCGCTTTTCGATGTCGTCCATGGTGCGGTCTTTGCCCACCTTGCCGTAGTTCTTGCCGGTGGCGCCGAACGTCTTGTCCAGCTTCTTCATCAGATCGCTGAGCCGGAAATGCGTGGGCGATTCGAAGGGGTCGTAGTTACGAGTCGCCGCCAGGGCCATGCCGATAATCGAGAGCCACTTGCCGCGCGCGGCGTCGTTGACCCGCGCCACGTCCCTGGCCAACTGGTCGGCATTCCAGAACGAGGTAACGGGCTTGGCTTCCTTGGTTTCCTTGTCCACCATTACGGCCATGCCCACGCCGCAGTTCGGGTGGCAGCCGCAGCTCAACTGGCCCCACTCGTGTTGCGGCCCGTGCACCAGGTCGCTCCAGTCGGAGAAGGTGGACATGAAGGAAATCGGGAACCAGTCGCGCTTCGGCTCGCCTAAACCGGTCTGGTTCTTCACGTCGTGCGCCAGGTGAGACAGGGTGTAGCGCTGCGCCGCGCGCCGCTCGTCGGTGACGGCTTCGTCGCGGCCGGTGAAGGATACCGGCTGGAAGGAGAGAAACGGAATCTTCCTGGGATTATCCAGCGCGAACTGCACAATGCGGCCGACCTGCTCGTTGTTGATGCCGTTGATTATCGTAATGACCGGGATGATGTCCACGCCGTTTGCGTACAGATTTTCGATGGCGCGCAGCTTTACATCGAACAGGTTGCCCACCTTGCGGTGCTCGTTGGCGGCATTGCCGATGCCGTCGAATTGCAAGTAGGCATAGCGCAAACCGGCGTCGGCGGCCTGGCGGCAGAAATCGGGGCTCTTGGCGAACTCGATGCCGTTGGTAGCAGCCTGCACCGAGGTGTAGCCCACTTCGCGGGCGTAGGAGACGGCCTTCAGGAAGTGTGGTGAAATGGTGGGCTCGCCGCCCGAAAACTGCACCGACATCTGGCGCTTCGGTTTGATGGTGACGGCGTTGTCGAGCAGAGTTTGAATATCTTCCCAGCTCAGCTCATGCACGAAACCCACCTGGTTGGCATCCATGAAGCAGGGGTCGCACATCATGTTGCAGCGGTTGGTCAGGTCTACCGTGAGGACCGAGCCGCGGCCGTGCGTCACCGTGCTGGAGCCGTGCTTGTGCAGCGTGGAATCGTTGTGGGCGCGGATGTCGCGGCCCGGGAATACGTCCTCCAGGTGCTTGAAGAAGGCTGTGTCGATGGCCATCACGTCTTCGAAGTGGCCGTGAATCGGGCAGTCCTTCACCATCAGGATCTTGCCGTCGCGCTCAATCACCTGGGCCTTGATCTCGCCCGGCTTGTCGGTGTAAAGCACCTCCAGGGGAGTTTTCCCATCCAGAATCTGCTGGCGGATTTCCGGTACGCAGCGGGGGCACAACGAATCCGTCTGACGCGGCCAGCCCAATGGCGGCTTGGTCTTCTCATACGATTTGAGAAGCGGCTTCTCCGACCATTTCGGCACGAAGCCCGGGTTCTGACCGATCTGATTGAATTTATCGAAGACAAACCAAGCCGCGCCGGCGGCGTATGTCAGAGCTTTTTCAGCATATTTAATAGGCTTGTGCATCTCGTTCGAACTCCCTCCCTGAAGTGAACCTCAAAGCCGGCCTCAAACCCGGTAAAACCCTGGTTAATCAGTCCGTTGCGCACCCGGTTTACCCATACGAAAACAGCCATCGGCCACCCGCCCAATGCGGAGCGGTCCCCTCAAACAGACAAGTACGCTTCACCCGCAGTATAGGGAATGGCAATCGCCGCGGCATATCACTTGGCATTAAAATGTTGAATTTATTGGTTGTACGGCAGGAGGAGAGGTTGAACGGCGAATTGCGACGCCGAGTGAAGAAGCGGGCGTAGTCGCTTGAAAGAGAACGGGTTACGAACAAAAGCCCGCGCCATCCAGCGCGGGCTCTTTGACCACGGAGACTGCTCCCCGGTTACTTCGAGCGTCGGCGGCGCCAGAGGACCACTGCGGAGAGTGCGCCACCCAGCAGCGTGAAGGTCCCAGGTTCGGGAATTGCATTGGTGAAACCCGGCGGGATGTCGGTGTTGGTGATGAAATTCTGCGGGTTGTTCGGATCGTTGAAGTTGAGGGTGGGGTCTGGGAAGTCGTCGCCCCACGGCAGCGTGATCCGCTGAGCTCCCGCGACACCCGGAGCAAAGAAGAATTGCGCCGCGGCACTCATATTCGTTACCAGACCGACGTTTCGCAAAAATGGTCCGGAGCCGAAGGCGAACGGAGCAATGGCGCAGTCGCCGGCTCCACCCAGTACCGGGACCGCTGTTGGCTATTCGGGCTTGGCCAGGATCTCGGTGCTCCAACTGCCGTCTTCGATTCCCATCGTGAACTTGATCTGCCCATCGGCCAACTTCCCGGTGTACATCAATTTGATGGGATTGCCCTGATATTCGGACATGATCCAAAAGGAAAGGCTATCCCCCTGCACCTTTCCGTCTTTGATCTCGGCGCTTTCCGGCTTGGCAGGCAACCCGGCCACCTTACCCGTCAAAGCGCCATCGACGACCTTCAGATCGAACGTGAGGCTCACTACGGGACCACCGGGGACTTCGAACGACCCCTTCCATTTACCGGTGACGTCGGCGGCAAACGAGGCGGCCGCCAGCAGGAGCAAAATGTTAACTGCAATGAGAGTGCGCTTCATGGGTGACATTCTATCATCAGGATGGAAATGCGCCAAATTGGAAATGGGCTGGGCAGGCAAGACACTATGGCGGCAACAACGGCCGCAACGCCACTTCCTACCTGATGTATCGGGACATTCGCGACCGCAACCAGGTCTTCAGCTCCATGATGTGCCGCTACCGGCTGAACGCCACCATCGGAGTCGGGTCCGAAACCGAGATCGTTATCGGCGAGCTGGTCTCGGGCAATTATTTTCCGATGCTCGGCTCCGGCCTTCCCAGGCCTGGGGATTGACGCGCCTGATCCAGGCCGAACTCTACGGCGTCACGCCCAACGACCCGCTTTCGATAGCGTTGGCAACGCTGCTATTAGCCGCGGTCGCCCTTGCTGGCCGGCTACATCCCTGCCCGCCGCGCCGCCGGCTACGACCCGGTGCGCGTGCTGCGATATGAGTAGATAGCATAGCCATTCCTGGCTGTGTTTAGTTACGGCCGCGAAACTCTGCTTCGTAGTTTCAACGAAGGCAATCGGAGCCATGACCGTCAGGGAGTGGTTTGGACCGCTGTAAAGGGCCAGTCCAGCTAGCGTTTTGTGCGGGGTGGCATGGCGCGAATCTATCTGGCCCCGAGCGGAACGGTGGGATGAGTCGGTGCCGACTGTTCTGCGCTCGGGTTCGTATCGAGATCCGACGTGTTTCGCCCGATTCCACCCCCCCAATTTGTCGATGGGCACAGCCCTGTAAATCAGCGTGCCTGGTGAAGACACATCGTCCCCGGCGCCGATGCGTTCTCATCAGTCCGCGGTCAGAGTGGCGGCTCGTTTCCTGCCGCACGCGTATGTCATTGTCACTGGCGTTCCCTGCGTCCGCCGCGAGTCGGTTGCAACGCATGCTCGAGAGCAAAGTAGCCCACCTGAATCCCCAAAGCTTGACCGTCATCACAAGCGGTTCGAAAGTGAATGCCGCCAAAGACGCGAGCGTTTTTTATCTCATGGAGGGCTGCAGAGAAACTGGTAAACGAGCGTGGCGGAGCAGAGACCAAGACATCGGAGGTCACGCTGAAGGAAGTGTTGTCGCCGAAATAATCGGCCAACACGGTTGCAGCCGCGGCGCTCACAGCCGAATGAGCCGAGGGGTATTCCGGAAACGCCGGAGTGGCGATCAGCGGTAGCCACGAAGAATCCGGGTCCGTGGCGGCATTCCCATCGTCTGCGGCGGATGGGATGGCCGTCACCGGGCGCCAGAAGACGAAATGATACTTTGCATCCCACGTCGCGATGCCGGCATCCCCCAGGGCGAGATTGACCAGCGCCAGAAGCCTGGCGGTCTCCGGCAGACTCAGATTGCGCGAACGAATGAGCGATACGGCGATCTGATTCCAATCGTATACCGCTGTACTGGCATTCCAGAATTGGCTCGCCGCGGTTTCGTCCGCGGATCTGACCGCGGATGTAACGCTCCCCATGAGTTTGGTCTCAGTGAAATCCGCGGCGTACTGGGCAGCATCAAGCGGCGGTGGCCCGAAAGGCCGAAACTGTGAGGGCGTCCGTAGCACCCACGGTGTCATGGTGGCGAATTGCGGGACTGCTCCGGGCGCCAAAGCGGGAGGAGTCGGCCGCCACTGGCCCGCCACTGTGCCGCCAAGGAACGGAGGCGGAGGGGAATTGAACCCGTCGCCGCTGCGCCAATCCCATATCCCATCGGCAGCTTGCTTGCCCCAGGCCATTCCCCGGGCGATGGCCATGCTGCTCTCGGCGGTAGGACCGCTTCCGATTGAAGCCAGCGAGGCGGCCAGCTTGGAATCGAAGGTGGCCTGCTGGCCTGGATAGAGTTTGACGAGAATGCTATAGGCCGCCATGACGGCCGCGGCCCGGACCGAGGCTCCCCGCGGACCCTCGGCAGCGACGTGGATGGGCGTATGACCGCGTTCGATCCCGTTGACCGCGTCAAAAACCGCGGAATGGAAAATCGCCCCCACGCGCGTCATGAGAATGGGCGAGGTCTGAGCCGCCAACGCCGATTGGAAGAGGATCTGATTCCAATCGGTGATCTCGTCGGCCCTGGTGGCTCCGCCGACGGCCAAGCCAATAATAAGGAAAGAGCAGCAGCGTCTAAGAATTCTTTGCCGTTTCATTGTTCCTCCTGTCTGATGAGCGGTGCGGCGGTCAAAGACCGGCGCCACGATTCATCATTTCTTTTACCGGAAGCACGGCTCAGAAACTCTCAAGGAATCTTGAAAAATCTTTGAAGAAGTTCTAAATTGGACTAAGCGCAACGAGTTCAGGAACTTATGACGAATGGCAGCAGAACCGTCTTCGAGTTTGGACCGTTCCGCATAGATCCTTCAGAGCGCCTTTTGACACGCGCGGGGACGGTGATCCCGCTTCCGCCGAAAGCCTTCGACACCTTGTTGTATCTGGTCCGCAGCAGTGGGCATTTGCTCGGCAAGGAAGAGCTCATCAAGGCAATCTGGCAGGATACCTTCGTTGAGGAGTCGAGCCTTGCCCAAAGCATATCGGTCCTGCGGAAAGCCCTGGGAGAGCGGCCGGAGCAGCGCGAGTACATCGAGACCGCACCGCGGCTAGGATACCGGTTCATTGCCGCGGTGGAAGAGAAACCGGTTCCGGATCCAAGCCCTCCGGAAGATCGGGAGAGCTCCCAGGTCAAGATCCAACGGGAGCCCCTCATATCCAAGGGGATCCGCGCGCGCTGGGTTTGGTTGGCCGCGTCATTGACAGTTGTTCTGGCAAGCATCGGGATTTTCGAGGCTTCGAGGCGCCCTCCAAAACGGCTGACATACACGCAACTGACGAGTTTCACAGAATCGGCTGTTGCGCCGGCTCTGTCCCCCGATGGGCGGATGCTCGCCTTCATTCGGGGTGAGCAGGCATACCTGAGCACAGATCAGATCTACGTCAAGTGGCTCCCGGACGGCGAGCCGGTCCAGCTCACGCACGATTCCCGTCCCAAGTTTAGCCCGGCTTTTACCCCCGATGGTTCGCGGGTCGCCTTCACGCTGGTGGAGCCAACCCGCTCCGAATATAATACGTACACGGTGCCGGTTCTGGGCGCCGAGCCGCAACTCCTATTCCACAACGCCGAGGGGCTCACCTGGATCGGCGATCATCGCATATTGTTTTCGGAGATCAAGACGGGTCTCCACATGGCGGTCGCGACGGCCACCAGCAGCCGTTCCGAGTCGCGGGATGTTTATGTGCCGGAGCACGAACGGGCCATGGCGCATTTCTCCCATGCCTCTCCCGATGGCCAATGGGCCTTAGTGGTTTGGAAGGATCAGGACAGAGTCTGGCAGCCGTGCCTTCTGGTTCCCATGAATGGAAGCTCGACCGGCCGGCCGGTGGGACCCCAAGGGTCGTGCATGTCCGCCGCCTGGTCGCCAGATCGAAGATGGATGTATTTCAGCGTCAAAGTCGATGGGGGCCAGCACCTCTGGCGGCAGCGCTTCCCCAACGGACCCGTCGAGCAAATTACCTTCGGGCCCAACGAGGAGGATGGCATTGCGATGGCTCCCGATGGCCACTCCCTGATCACTTCGGTCGGATCCCGGCAGACGGCCGTGTGGGTTCATGATGCCGAAGGTGAGCACGCGATTTCTTTCGATGGTGAAACGTGGCAGCCCAGATTCTCGGCCGACGGAAGCCGCTTGTACTATCTGTTGCGCCGGAGCTCTGAGGCGGCCCCAGGTGAGCTCTGGACCCTGGAAATAGCCTCGGCTAAAAGTGACCGTGTGCTGCCCGGCTTCTCGGTCCAGGAGTACGATATTTCGGGCGATGACCGCGAGGTGGTCTTCTCGACAGCACCATATGGAGCAACCTCACGGCTCTTTCTGGCTCCTCTGGACCGCCGCTCGCCTCCGGTGAAGATCGCCTCGTTTGTGGCGAACGCTCCCCATTTCGGTCCCGAAGGCGATTTGATCTTCCTGGTTTCGGAGGGCAAAGGGAACTATCTGTTCCGTATGAGCCGCGACGGTTCGAGCTACGCGAAGCTCGTGCCATATCCGGTCAGCTCGGTGCAAGGGATTTCTCCCGGCCGTCATTGGGTCATGGCGCTTTCGCCGGTTCCGGGAGGCCATGGAATTGAAGCCGTGCTGGCGGTTCCGACAGCCGGCGGAGGCTCTCCGGTCCGTGTCTGCTCGGGCTATTGCGTGGTGTCGTGGGCTCCCGACGGGAAGCTTCTGTATGTGGTGGTGGAGCAGGGCTCGAATTCCCATCCCGGGAAAGTGGCGGCCCTTCGCGTGGCAAAGGGAACGAGTCTGCCGAGGCTTCCGGCCTCCGGTCTTCATTCGATGGACGAAGCGACCGCATGGTCCGGTAAGCAGGTGTTCGTGAACTCCAGCTTTTCGGGGAGTAATTTTGTGCGATTTGCACCGGGACCGAACCCTTCAGTATTCGCGTTCGAGAGAATAACGGTGCACCGGAATCTATTCCGGATCTCATTGCCCTGATGCCTTCGCCCCAATACCTTGGATAGCTGATAGGGCGACGCGAAATGGATTCGCGGTTGCCTGCGGCGTCGCAATGAGAGACGGAGCAGTTGGCCTGTCACGTTATAGACGCTGGAAATTCACGACCTCACATCCGCCAGTTGATGGCGAAGGTGAGCCTGTTTTCATGTTTCGCGACGTCCGGAACGAACGGGCCCGCCGTCCCCAGCCAACCGTCCGGCGAAGTCGTGCCACCGTGACCGGCGAAGTAGGGGACGTTGGAATGGCGGCTGATAAACTCGAAACGGAACGCTAGAAAATCAGTGGGCAGGATGTCAAAGGTAGAAGTGAGATCCCACAGCTTAAGGCTGTAGTTGTCAGGTCCGGGCGGGAATCCGGCAGGCGTCGGAAGGTAAGCAAGGTAGCGGCCGGGATTCGTCACTCCCTCGGCCCGGAAGGACCAGGCTAAATGATCGTGGCTAAACCAGATTCGGTTTGCCAGGGACGAGCCGAACATATACTCTTTGCGTCCGGGAAACGGGTTCACGCCGTCCCACTGGTTCCCGAAATGGGTGTTGAGACTCAGCGCCATCTTCGAGATGCCGGCTGATTGCGGGCGATTGAAATAGCGGGCGAGAATACTATCGTCGTGCTGGAACCGCTTGCGATGCGGGTCGTCTTTGGTGTCGGTGCCATAGTAGAAGTTGGCGACAAAACCGAGAGACTCGTTGGGGCGCCAGTAGTTGGACAACCCTACGGAGTTGTTCTTGCTCCACTTCCCGTAAGTCTGATACCCGTTCATGAACCAGGGCTCGATCTTGATCTTGTCCGTTGGAAAGATCTGGATGCGGGCTCCCGAGAAATAAAAAGGCGTGAGATCGGAAAGGAAGGAACGGTTGTAGTTCCAGTTTTCGCCGAGAAGATAGCTTTCCAGGCCAATGTAGGAGTAGAAGTAGCCGGCTTCGACGTTAACGCCATTCCATTGGTCGAAATGGTAGCCCCCGAGGGCCTCACCGATGTACTTGTTATTGGCCACGCTGAGGTTTCGGCCCCGGTTCACGGTGCCGTCCAGATCTTGGGTGACGGCGAGCTGGTTGCCGGCCTGGAGGGTGATCTTGCCGAGCACATTTTTGTAGTTGGTGTCGATACCGATAGTGGCATTGTTGATCTGCCACTCGGTGTTGCGGCCGACTGCGCCGCTGCCGATGATGGTATCGTCGCGCGGCTGATTGAAGGAATAGCCGTAATAGGTATCCAGATAAAGGTTGACTGTGGCAAAGGAGTTGGAGAGCGGCTGCGACTTTTGCCGGCTCTGGCCGTTCATCCAGGTGAAGTCGCCGAAGGCGAATGGCGCGGGTTTGGCGGCGGGAGGTTCGGCGGCGGTCATACTCGGGCCGCCCGGTGTGGGCGTTGCCGGCGGCGATTCGACAGCGGGCTTGATTGCCGGCACAGCCGGAACGGTTTGATAAGCCGCCAGCTTCGCTTCCACCGCTGCGAGGCGGCTCTTCAGTTCTCCGATCTCCGCGACCAGAGTCTGCACTTCCTGGCTGGTGGGCGCGGCTTGGGCAAATACCTCGACAGTCCCGCATGCCAGCAGCGTGGTGGCGAGTGCGAGACGGGCAGGCCGGGCCGCGGCATAAGGCGCAAAGGGCTTCTTCATCGGGGGTGCTCCAGACGGGTGTTAGGACACTCAAAGAATACAACGGCGCGCCGCGGACCGCATTGGCGAAATCTAAGCTAAGCCAGCCTGTTTCTTGACGCGGGGTTGGCAGGCCGCCGTCACTCAAGCACCGCGCCGAAGGGTGGGATACTGAGTTGGTGCCGACTGTTCTGCGCTCGGGTCCGTATCGAGTGTACTTCTACAGTCACGAACCGGACGAACCACCGCATGTCCATGTCGATCGTGACGATCAGTCAGCCAAGTTCTGGCTGAAGCCAGTGGCATTGGCCCGGAACCTGGGATTCAGTCCAGTAGAGCTTCGCCGAAATACAAGGTATGCTGAAAGAAAACGAGGGCACCCTACTGGAGAAATGGAATGCAAGCTTCGGACGTTAAGCCGGGTGAGCGCGTCAAAGACGCGCGTCTCACGGAGGACACATTGGCAGTCGATCTCATCGACGGACGCACGATCATCGTTCCACTGGCGTGGTACCCAAGGCTTCTGGAAGCCACTCCGGAACAGCGTCAGCACTGGCAGATTAGCGGCGCTGGCTACGGTCTCCACTGGCCCGAAGTGGATGAGGACCTGAGTACCGAAGGCCTTTTGCGTGGAGCGCCCGCAGCGGCCCAACCGGCTGCGCGACGCGTGTAGAGCCGCGAGCCCCGAGAGTCACATTTTCCCCTTCACCGCCGCATCGAACCCAATCCGGTTTTCATCCAGGATCGTCCCCATGGCCCGCTGCAACGCTGCCTTGGCCTTCACGTAAGAACTGAGCGCCGCCACTTCGGTGGACTTGGATTGCGCCAGCAGGCTTTCGTACTGGATCACGAAGAAGCTGGTGGATGCCCCCACTTCGAACTTGGCTTGTTCGGCCTCCAGCGATTCCTGCTGCAAACGGCGGGCTTCGACGGCGGCTTCGTAGGACGAACGGGCGCGCCGCATAGCGATCAGGGCGTCTTCCACTTCCAGGCGCGCCTGGTTCTGCAACTGGCGCAGGCGGATCTCGGATTGCTTCACCTGCAACTCGTCGCGCGCCAGGTCCGCTTCGGCCACCCGGTTGTGGATGGGCAGCGTCATCTGCAGGCCGACGCCGTAGGTGGGGTAATTTCGCGAGAAGATCTGGTCGAGAACGCCGCCGAAGCCGCCGATGAAACCGGGGTCGGGGCTGGTCCCTAATAACGGGTTGGCGGCCCCGGCCAGGCCGTTGTTCTGCATCACGCCCACCAGGTCCAGTTGCGGCCTGGTGGCACTGCGCGAGCCGGCGAGGCCGATTTTTGAATTATCGATCTGCAATCGCGCCTGTCCCAGGTCGGGCCGATGCGCCAGGGCGTCGGACATCAGGTCTTGTATGGGCCGGATCTCATCCTTCTCGGGGATGATGAGGGTGTCGGTCGGGATGACGTGGGCCGACTGTACTTCGGGGTCCTCATTTCCGCGCCGCGTAATGACGTTTTTGAGAATGGCCTCCTGCTCTTCGCGGAGGCCGCGCGCATTGATCAGATCCTGCCGCGTGGAAAAAACCTGGGCGCTGGCGCGGGTCATTTCCACCGGCGCCAGGGTGCCTTCTTCCACCTGGGCCTTGGTGTCCGCCAGCAGCTTCTCGGCCAGAGTCACGGTTTCCTGTTTCACTTTTTCGTCGGCGTAGAGCGCCACGAAATCGGTATAGAGGCGGATCACGCCATAGACCGTCATGATGAGCTGCTGTTGGAAAAGCAGGCTGGTAATTTTTTGCTCATTGCCGGCAATCTGGATGAAGCGGCGGTTCAGACCCATTCCGTAGCCGCGCATCAGCGGCTGAGTGACGGTGAGGCCGAGCGAGGAACCGGTGTAAGGATTGTATCCGCTGCGCAGCGAGTTGACAGATTGCCGGCTGTTATTGAAATTCAGGCTGGCTTGGCCGCCGGTGGCGAATCCCTCCTGAATTCCGGCGTTGTACAGCGTGGTGGCACTGACCAAAGAGTTGGAGCCGGTCTGCACCGTGCTGGTTTGCGGGGTGGTCTGGTGAGTCCAGTTCAACTGAGCCACCACCGCCGGGTCGTAGCTGGGAATCGCGGTGCCGTTCGATTGCAGGACGGTCCCCTGCAGTGAAAGATTGGTTTGCGGTTCGCCAAGCACGCCCAATTCCAGCGCGTTGGTGGCGACCGAAGTGCCCGCCGTGGCGCGCCCTGCCGAGGCGGCGTTGGTCAACACCGGGCTCAGTGGGCCGCCGACGCCGGTGGGAACTTCCGAAAGCGTGAAGTTTAGGCCGCGATTCAATCCGCCGCCCTTAGCGCGCAGCAATTCGGTATCGCCCTGTGGCAGGGCGAAACGCTGGAGTTCGATATCCAGGTTATTCTCAATTGCCACCGCCAGCGCGTCCTGAACCGATAGGTAGAGGTTGCCGGCCCGCATCAGTTCGTGGACGCGAGGCGAGTTTTCGAAGCGTAGCGGCTGGGTGGCCTGGGGTGTCGCACGGGGAATGCCGGTCTGGGCCGCCAGGGTGGCTCCGAGGGCCAGGCCAATCAGGGAACGGGCAATCGGGGAACGAGGAATCATTTACGGCTTCCCCGGGGCGTCTTTTTCCGGCGCTGACACGGGTTTGACTTTGACGCCTTCGCGGACCACGTCGCTGGCGTTGACGACGATTTTCTGACCGGGTTCCAGGCCGGACAGCACTTCCAGGCGGTCGCCGTAATCGCGGCCCAACTGAATCAGCGTGAAATGTACGGCTCCATCGGGACCCACCACCGCTACCTGCGGACCATCGCTGCGCACCACCAGGGTATCGCCTGGAATCAACAGCGGCGGATTCTTCCGGGGCACCGACATATCCACCTGCGCGTACATTCCCGGCATCAGCACGCCGGCGCTATTCGAAACCCTTACCTCGGTGAGCAGGGTTCGAGTCGCCGGGTCGAGGGCGTTGGAAGTTCTGGCTATCTTTCCCATGAATTTGCGTCCAGGCAGTTCGGGGACGGTCAGGGTTGCGGTCTGCCCGGGGTGCACCGAATCGGCTTCGGTCTGCGGCAGGTTGATATAGGTGCGCAGGAAATCGGTCTGCGCGATGCGGAACATCAGCGTGTTGGATTCGGTGACCAGCGCGCCGGTGTCCACGTTTCGAACCGTGATCACGCCGGCAAACGGGGCGCGCACGGTCTGGTAAGTCTTCAACTGGAGCAACCGGTCCAGGTTTGCCCGCGCCGCCCCCACGTTGCTGCGGGCTGACGCCACGGCTTTCCCCAGGGACTGCACGTTGGCCTGCTGCGATGTGTACTGCGCCTGGTATGTGTCGTTTTCCTGCTTCGAAACTACGCCGCGCTTCTGCAGATTCTCCCAGCGCGACGCGGTCACCTTGGCCAGGTCTTCGTTGCTTCGGCCCTGCTGCAGGTTGGCTTGAGCCTGTTCCACGGCGCTGTTGGTCTGGTCCAGGGCGGCCCGGGCCTGCAGGATTTGCTGGTCCAGTTCAGGCGCTTCAATCTCCGCCAGCACCTGCCCGTCCTTCACCCGGTCGCCTATATCCACATACCGTTTCTTGATGTAGCCGCTGGCCCGCGCCAGCACCGGTGCTTCCGTAACCGCCTGAATATTTCCAGGCAACACCAACTCGCTCAGTTTGTCCGAGCGCGTTACCGTGGTCACGGTAACGGTGGGCAGGGTCTGCGATGTGTCTATCGATTCGGCTGCCAGCACTTCCTCGCGGCGGTGGCGCGGCAGATAACCCGTGAAGAACCCAATCACGATCAGGACCAGGATTACGACCGCCATCGACACCAGGGCGCCGGTCGACGGACGCGAAGCGCGATGGGCGCCCGCCGGCTGGAGCTTTTTCTGCTCCTCCAACTGGCGCTTCAGTTCGGCGACTTCATCGCGCAAACGGTCTTCGGTGGTTTTGAGCTGGTTCATTACAAGTCCTCGCGCAACAACGTCTGGTCGCGCATGTACTCCTGCTCCTCATCCAGGATCCGCCGCTCAAAATCGATGGGCGGGTTCTTGCGCAACAGGCTGTAAACTAATGGAACCACAAAAAGCGTTGTGATGGTAGCCAGGAGGAGGCCCCCAATCACGGCGCGCCCCAGGGGGGCATTCTGCTCGCCGCCTTCACCCAGGCCGAGGGCCATGGGCAGCATGCCGATGATCATCGCGCTGGCCGTCATAATGACGGGGCGGATGCGCGTGTGCCCTGCGGAAAGGGCCGCCGACCGCGCATCCAGCCCCTCCACGCGCTCGTCGTTGGCGAAAACCACCATCAGAATACTGTTCGCGGTAGCCACCCCAATGCACATGATGCTGCCCATGAGCGAGGGAACGCTGAAGGTGGTTTGCGTGATGAAGAGCATCCAGACGATGCCCGCCAGCGCGCCGGGCAGCGCCATCAGAATGATGAAGGGGTCCAACCAGGATTGGAAGTTGACCGCCATCAGCAGATAAACCAGCACCACCGCGAAGATCATCCCCAGGCCCAGGCGGTAGAAGGAAGTCTCCATGGTTCTCAACTGGCCGCGGATATCGATGCTGCTGCCGCGCGGCAGTTTGGGTATGAACTGCTGGACCACCTTTTCCACCGCGGCGCCCACACTGCCCAGGTCGCGCCGGTCGACGTTGGCGTAGACATCGAAAACCGGCTGCACGTTGTAGTGATTGATGATCGCCGGCGCCACGCTCCGGCTTACGCCGACCAGGTTGGAGAGCAGTTGCGGACCGGCCGAACTCGACCCCGGATTACCATAGGCGAGCGAAGCCTGGCTGGGGCCGGCGCCGATACCGGTTACGTTGGACGACCCGGCGAGCGAAGTGGCGGTGTTGGAGTTGACCGCCGAGAACGGCGCACTGATGGGAGTCCGCAGCACCGCTTCCAGCGAATCGTTGCGATATTGCGGAGTTTGTACGGCGACGTTGTAGCTGACGCCCGTTCTCCAATCCAGGAATTGCGTGGGGGCAATCTGGCCGCTGGAACTCAGCGAGATCAACAAGCTGGTGGCGACATCCCGCTGAGTCAGTCCCACCTGGCTGGCTTTGCTGCGGTCCACGTCGAGATCGATTTCCGGGTAGTCCACAATCTGGTGGATGTGAACGTCGGCCGCGCCGGGGATCCGCGTCAATTGGGCAGCGATTTGCTGCGCGATCGGGTAGTTGGCGGCGACGTTGTGCCCCACCACCTGGACATCGATGGGCGCCGGCAATCCGAAGTTCAGAATCTGGTTGGTGATATTGGCCGCTTCGAAGAAGAAAACCACGTCGGGGAACTTCGCATTCAGGCGCTTGCGCAAGCGGCCAATATATTCCGATGTGGGGGCGTGCTCGCCGGGTTTGAGCGAAATCAGGATGTCTCCATCGCCAGTGCCCAGCGAGGGGTTATCGCCGAAGGCCAGGTTGAAACCGCCATTGGGAATACCGATGTTATCGATGATGTTCTCGATTTCGCGGGGCGGCACCACCTGGCGGATTTCGTTCTCGATGTCCGCAAAGATCATCTCGGTTTTTTCGAGGCGCGTGCCGGAGGGCGCCTGGGCATGCAGCCGCATAGCGCCGGAATCCACGGTCGGGAAGAAGTCGCGGCCAACTAATGGCGCCAGGCACAGCGAACCTGCTACGAACAGGCCAAACCCGGCCAGCACAGGGCCGCGGTGGTCCAGACACCAGTGCAGCAGGCCTGCGTAGGAGGACCGCATCATTTCGAAGCGCCGGTTGAACAGGTAGTGCACGCGCCAGATGAGGCCGGTTCCGCCTTCGGCATGCTCGCCCAGGGCATACAGCGCTACTTCGGGCTTCAGCATGTAATGCACCATGGTCGGGATGAGGGTCCGGGAGAGAAAATAGGACGCCATCATGGCGAAGACCACCGCCAGGGCCAGAGGCGTGAACAGGTATTTGGCGGCGCCGGTGAGCAGCAGCACCGGCACGAACACGATGCAGATGGAAAGCGTGGAAACGAAGGCCGGCGCGGCGATCTGTTGGGCGCCATCGAGCACCGCCCGCACCAGTGGTTTGCGCATGGCCATGTTGCGGTGGGTGTTTTCCAGTTCCACGGTGGCGTCATCCACCAGGATGCCCACGGCCAGTGCCAGTCCGCCCAAAGTCATCACGTTGGTGGTCTGGCCCAACAGGTTCAGGATGATCAGCGAAACCAGGATCGACAGCGGAATCGAAATGCAGACGATGATGGTGCTGCGCCAGCTTCCCAGGAACAACAGGATCATCATGCCGGTCAGGCAAGCCGCCATGGTGGCTTCGCGCACTACGCCGCTGATGGCGGCGCGCACGAACAGCGACTGATCGAACAATTGCCTGACCTTCAGCGCCGGCGGCAGACCCGCCAGAATCTTAGGCATGGCCTCCTTCACGTCATTCACCACCGCCAGCGTGGAGGCTTTGCCGCTGCGCATCACCGTGAGCAGGGCGCCGCGGGTGCCATTAGTCCGCACGATGCTGGTCTGCACCGAGTAACCATCGCGAACCTGCGCCACATCCCGCACGTAGACGGTGGCCCCATTGACCACCCGCAGAGGCAGGTTGTTGAGGTCATCCACCAGGCGCGGGGCGTTGTTCAACTTCACCTGGTAATCCTTGTCGCCGATCTTGGCGGTTCCCGCGGGAAAGATCAGGTTCTGGTTGGCGAAGGCGGCCGAAACATCGGTTGCAGAAAGTCCCTTGGCGAACATCTGATCCGGATTGATATCCACCATCACGGACCGGAACTTGCCGCCGTACGGCAGGGGAACCGACGCTCCCTGAATGGTGGCCAACTGGGTGCGAATGAAGTTTTGCCCCATGTCGAACAATTCCTGTTCGCTCATGGTCTGGCTCTCCAATCCCAACTGGATGATGGGCACGCTGGAGGCATCGTACTTTATGATGGCGGGAGGAGTGATGCCTGGCGGCAAGGGGCGCAGCAGGGTTTGCGCGATGGCGGTAATCTGCGACAGGGCGACTTCGATCTTGGCGGCGGGCTGGAAGTACACGCGGGTTACGGATACCCCGCTGTACGCCTGCGATTCGATGTGCTCGATATCGTTGACGGTGGTGGTCATGGAGCGCTCGAAGTAAGAAAGCACCCGCTTTTCCATCTCTTCGGGCGACATGCCGGAATACTGCCAGACGATGCTGACCACCGGGATATCGATATAGGGAAAAATATCCACCGGCATCGTAATAATGGCGGAGACGCCCAGAATCGCGATCAGGAGCGACACCACCACAAAGGTATAGGGACGCCGAAGGGCTAATCTAACAATCCACATGGGTTACACACGCTTGGCAGGGCTAACTCTAATGATATCCGATTGTGCTTCTTTTTTGATGACGCCACGGGAGCAGCAGTCGGTAGCCATTTCGAGTCATGGGCGGCTGCGGAGTAGACAGCGCCGGGAGACGAAGCTCTCGCAGGTCCCGTATAATCGGAAGCGTAACGCTATGCCGACTATCGTCACGGATCTGCCTGCCCAGTTGAATACGCCGCGCAAGCGCTGGACCCGCTCGGAATATGAGGAGCTTTCGTCCGGCTTATTGGATGGTCAGCGGCTGGAACTCATTGAGGGAGAGTTAATCGACAAAATGGGCAAGAAGCGGCCGCACGTGAATTCGGTTGGGCTGCTCGGGGACTGGCTGGTCGCCGCATTCGGAGCGCGCTTTGTACTCCAGGAGGCGCCGATCGATGTGGCGCCAGAGGACAATCCTTCCAGCGAACCCGAACCCGATCTCCTCGTTTTGAAGCGAAATATGTCGCATTTCACCAGCAAGAATCCGCAACCAGACGATCTCCATCTGGTGGTTGAGGTGGCGGATTCCACGCTTGGTTTTGACCTCCGCACCAAAGCCGATCTCTACGCACGGGCCCGCATCGTCGAATATTGGGTGCTGGACGTTTCCGGCCGCCGCATGATCGTGCATCGCTATCCTCAAGACGGGCGCTATGCCTCCGTGGTGGCTTATGGCGCCGAGGAAAGCGTAGCCCCGCTGGCTGCGCCGGATTCGCACTTGAGGGTCAGCGACGCGTTTCTGGAAGACGCGTTTCTGGAATAGGATCGCCGCGGTCGCGGCCTTGATGACGCCACGGGAGCGGGGGTCGGTAGCCCTTTCGAGTCAGGGCGGTTTCAACGCGCTGTTCAACCTCGATGCGCCACTCGGCGGCGGACCTACTCAACCGCTACTCGACCACGGCCACGAGTTTCGATTCGATAATCCGTCGATCGGAGGTAACCAGCCGCAGGCGGTGAACGCGCGCAGTCGCTACGATTGCCCGGTCGCCAGGATCGCGGAGCGCATCGCCTAAGGCCACCAACTCGGTAGCGATCTCGACATCAAAAGGGACAACCTGAAATCCGGCATTTGCGTCGACCGCGACGAGAATTTCCTGAGCGGGCGCCGGCTGCCGTTTAGAAGCTTTGCCGAAAAGCGTTGCGATCTCAAGCAGCGTGATGGCGCTTATGGCGAGCGGTTCGCCGCGCTGGACCGCGCCGCGAAGCACGCGAGTCTGCTCTCGCGAGAGACTCTTCGGTTCCACCAACCAGCGGACCAGCACATGCGTGTCGAGCAGAAAGTGGGGGTTCAGAGCGACGGATCCTTTATTCCCGCCCTTTCATTCGTGGCAGAGGACCTGCTTCTGCTTCGCGGACGCATTCCCATAAATCCGACATGTCCGTGTCGGCGCTCAGCAGTTCTTCGGGGATGTGCACCTTGCCCTTCAACATACCCTCGGAAGACGCCCGCAACCGCTTCGGAACCGGCCCCACCGTGGCAATGGGACGGCCGCGCTTGGTGACCGTGATCGTGCCGCCATTCTGGCCGATCTCTTCAAGCAACCCGAGGCACTTTGCCTTGAATTCCGTCGCGCTGACCACCTGGCTCTTCATGGGTTCAGGATAACACGGCCGAACTGGTCACTTGACCACTTCTCCATCCCCGCCGGGTGCCGGAAGATCCGCCGGGGCCACGCCGTACCACGCCGCCCTGGCCGCGTGCCCGGGCGGCGCGTATCGCCAAGAGCCAGCCCGGCAGCGACCAGCCATAATAGAAATAATGCAGACGCCCGTTACCGTTGTCATACTCGCCGCCGGACTCGGCACCCGCATGAAATCGCGAAAGGCCAAGGTTTTGCATCGCGCCGGCGGCAAGACCCTGGTCCAGCACGTGGTGGAAACCGCGCTCCAACTGACGCCCTCCGAGCGCATCTTCCTGGTGGTGGGCCACCAGGCCGATGAGGTGCGCCAATCCGTCTCTACACCGGGTATCGGCTTCATTGAACAGAAGGAGCAAAAAGGCACTGGACACGCGCTGATGGTGGGCCGCGACGCGCTCGCGGGCCTGGACGGTCACCTCATGATCCTCTACGGCGATTCGCCGCTGCTCGGCGCCGCAACCCTGCAGCAACTCATCGCCACCGCCGCCGCAGGCAGCGCCGCCGGGGTTCTGCTCAGCGCCATGATGCGCGACCCCACCGGCTACGGCCGCGTGATCCGGGACGCGCGCGGGCGCGTCGCCGAAATCGTGGAGCAGAAGGCCGCCACCCCGGAGCAACTGGCCATCCGCGAGGGCAACATGGGCATCTATTGCTACCACGCCGCCCTCTTCTGGAAACACCTGCACGAAATCCGCCCCGACAATCCGCCGCGCGAGTATTACCTCACCGACATGGTGGCCATTCTGAACCGGGCCGGCCACGGCGTGGAGGCCATGCGGATTGAAGACGAACGCGAGGCCCTCGGCATCAACGACCGCGAGCAACTGGCCCAGGCGGACGCCATCCTGCGCGAACGGAAACGCCGCCAGGTGATGCTCTCCGGTGTGACGCTCGAAAAGCCCGAGACCATCACCATTGATGCCGGCGTCGAGATCGGCATGGACACTGTCATCGAACCCTTCGCGCAGATTCTCGGCAACACCAGGATCGGCGAAAATTGCCGCGTGGGTGCCTGCTCGATCGTGCAGGATTCCGTGCTTGCCGACGATGTGCAGATCGGCGCATTCACGGTAGTCAACACTTCGCGCATCGACCGCGGCGCTTCGGCCGGACCGTTCGCCCGGCTCCGCATGGACAACCACGTGGAGGAAGGCGCGCACATCGGCAACTTCGTGGAGTTGAAGAAAACCCACCTCGGCGCGGGCGTCAAAGCCGGCCACCTGGCGTACCTGGGCGACTCCCAAATCGGCGCCGACGTGAACATCGGCGCCGGCACCATTACCTGCAATTACGATGGCTACCGGAAGCACGGCACTACTATAGGCGACGGCGCCTTCGTGGGCAGCAACTCCACGCTGGTAGCGCCTGTCGAGATTGGCGCCGGCGCGTACCTGGGAGCCGGTTCGGTGATCACCGAACCCGTTCCCGCCGGCGCCCTGGCCATCGGCCGCTCGCGTCAGGTAGTGAAAGAAGACTGGGCCAGAAAGCGCCGGGCGCTCGCCAGGAAATAAAGCGCTTCCGGGCCCCGGCCCCCCTGGCCCCTTGCCCCTGCCCCTGGCCCCTGCCCCCGGCCCCCCCGAGCCCGCACTCGCCTGCGAGCAGTATGGCCCGGAAGGTGCTGCTACCTCATCCATGCGATTTGCCGCCGCCATCCTGCTGACCGCATGCACTGCCCCGGCGCAGTTCAAGAGCACCTCCACGCTCGTCCTGGCGCCCACCACCATAGTGGATTCCAAGGGGCACTACGTGGATGGCCTCGAAGCCAAAGACCTGGTTCTGTTCGACAACAATGTGGCCCAGCCGATACAGGTGGATGAAGCCATCTACCCCATCTCCCTGGTTGTGGCCGTGCAGACCAGCGTGAATTCGCAGGCCGTCATCGACAAATTGGGCGGCAGTGGAATCCTGTTTACCGAGTTGCTGGCGGGCAACGCCGGTGAAACCGCGATCCTCACCTTCGGCGACACCGTGCATGACCTTCAGGATTTCACCACCGACCCCAGCCAGTTGGAGAAAACCCTGCGCAGCCTGCATGTCAATAGAGGCGACGCCGCATCCCTGGACGCGGTGGCGGAAGCGCTGAAACTTCTGGAGCAGCGCAAACCCGAGCGCCGCCGCGTGATTCTGCTGATCGCCGAAAAGCGCGACCGGGCCAGCCAACGCAAGTTCGCCGGCGTGCTGCGGGAGGTGCAGCGCCAGAACGTCCTGATTTACTGGCTCACCTACTCCCCTACCCTAACCGCATACACCGCCAGGCCCAGGACCGTGAAGAGCGCCGATCCCAAGAAAGACGGCGAGCTCGTCCCTTATGACCCTGGCTCGCAGAACCTGCTGAACATCATCCCCGAGCTGGCGCAATTGGGCAAGCCGGCCGCCGCCCAGGAACTTGCCAAAGCCACCGGAGGCCGCTCCGTCGGTTTCCTCAAGCAAGATGCTTTGGAGGAAGCTATTCAGTCCGTGGCCGCCGAAGTCCACCGCCAATACATGGTGAGCTTCCAGCCGCGCCCCAGCCCCCCTGGCAAGTTCCATTCCATCCGGGTCGAAGTGAAGGGCAAGCCGGAACTGCTGGCCCGCACGCGCGCCGGGTACTGGCCGCTGCAGTAAGCGCGACCCGCCTCTGGCCGTGGGGACAGACGATCGGGTTGCGTCGTCTGTCGACCGCCACATCGCGACCCGGAGGGTCGCGGCCACTGGGCTATTCGCCTGCCCGGCGGATCTTTCCGTCGTGGCCTTCCAGCACGTCACGGACTCTGGCGGCCAGGGCAGACGGCGTGAACGGCTTATTCAGGAACGCCACTTCCTTCTGGAGAATACCGCTATTGACAATGGCGCTGTCCGTGTAGCCCGACATATAAAGCACTCTCATCCCGGGCCGGCGCCGGCAGAGTTCCACCGCCAGATCGCGCCCGCTCACCTTGGGCATCACCACGTCTGTGATAAGCAAATGGATGGCCGTCCTGTGCTTTTCCGAAACGCGGCACGCCTCCACGGAATCGGCGGCGTCCAACACATTGTAGCCCTCCCGCTGCAGCGTCTCGCGCACCAGGTTGCGTACCATCTCGTCGTCTTCCACCACCAGGATGGTTTCGGAGCCCCGCGCCACCGCCTTGGACAGAGTTTCCGATTCGGCGATCACCTGGCGGTCAATGCGGGGCAGGTAGATCTTTACCGAAGTGCCGCGGCTGGGCACACTGTAGACATCCACGGTGCCGCCGCTTTGTTTGACGATCCCAAAAACCGTGGAGAGTCCCAAACCGGTGCCCCGGCCCGAGCCCTTGGTGGTGAAGAAAGGCTCGAACAGGCGTACCTGCGTGGCCTCATCCATACCGATGCCGTTGTCGCTCACCGCCAGCAATGTGTACGGCCCCGGCTTGGCCGTGATGTGCCGGCTGACATAGCTTTCGTCGAGCGTCACATTGGCCGTTTCGATGGTCAAAGTGCCGCCCTTCGGCATGGCGTCGCGGGCGTTCACCACCAGATTCATCAGCACCTGTTCCAACTGGCCCGGGTCGGCATTTACCTGGCCCAGTTCCGGACGCATTTCGAGGCGCAGGTCGACGTCTTCGCCGATCAAGCGCCGCAGCATGGAGCTGAGGCTGACTACCAATTTGTTCAGGTCCACAACCTTGGGTTGCAGAACCTGACGCCGGCTGAAGGCCAGCAATTGTTGCGTCAGTGCGGCAGCCCGCTCTCCGGCTTTGACGATCTGCTCGGCTGAATGGTGATTGGGATCGGAGGGCGACAGAGTTTTCAGGATGAGCTGGCTGTAGCCCGTGATAATAGTCAGCAGGTTGTTGAAATCGTGCGCCACCCCGCCGGCGAGCATCCCGACGGCTTCCATCTTCTGCGCCTGCCGAAGCTGCTCTTCCAGTTGGCGGCGGAGGGTGACGTCCACCAGAGCCACCAGTTGCACGGTAGCACCGCCATAAACGATATTCTGCGCTATGGTTTCGACTTCGATCCGGCGTCCGTCCCGGGTCCGGTGGCGATGGATGGCGGCAGCGGGCGTGAGGTCATTTGGGTCGGGCGGTATGATGCTGCCTTCAATGCTCGCCAGGCTCATTTCGCGAAATTCTTCACGCGCGTAACCGTACAGTTGCGAGGCGGCCTGGTTTGCTTCCAGGATCTGTTGGGACCTCGGATCGAAAACCCACATCGGCTGCGGATTCTCTTCAAATAGCAACTGGAACTTTCGGTCCTTGTCTTTCAGAAGTTTCTTGGCCGGCATTGGCTAGGCATGCCCTCCGGTACGCCTTCCCCCTACCACGCCAGCATACAGGTACGCGCCGATATAACTCAACAATCAACGCGATGCCGTTGTTCTATAGAGTACCAGTGGCCGCGACTTGTCGCTCGACCCTCAGGGTCGCGGCTGCACTCCCGGCGAGAGATCCCCTGGCAAGATCGCGGCGACTCGATTCTTTACGGATTTTAACGCCGATTCGCAGCCGTAACCGCCCGGTCCAGCTCGCCGGTGGCGCCCTGAATGGCCTCCCCGGCATTTTCCAGCACCTTGCCCACGCGCACAATCTGCTCCTCGGCCAGCTTCCAGTCCTTCTGCTCGATGCTCTCGCGAACCGCCGGCAGCGTCTTCACGCCGTATCCCGTGTAAAACCCGGGCGCGTAAATCTGGTGCTTGAACCATTGGCGGTTCGGCAAGCCGTCTTTCAGCGTCAGTGCCCGCTCCACCGCAATCAGCTTCGCGTTCACCTCGCGCAGCGCTGCCCGCGCCAGGGCCGCGCCGCCGTTGTCGGCAGCTTTGGCCAACGCCTGGTTGTAGGCCGCCGCCGTCCGCTGCAACGCCGCCAGGCCGTTTTCCAAGGGCGCGAAATTCAGGAACGGCGGAACCGGCTCCCTGGGCGGCGTCACCGTGGGTCGGCGCGGATCCACCAGGGCGGTGAACACACCGTCATCGATCTGCCGGTTGCGCTCCACGATCTGGTCGCGCTTCTCCACCGCCAGCTTGCGCACTTCGTCGATATAGCGCCCGATGGTCTCCGTGAAGTTGTCGAAATCCAGCGGCAGCAGTTCCGCATCGGCCAGCCGCAGCACCGCCGTTCCCACGGTTTGCGCCAGCGCCCGCCCGTACACGAAATCGGTGTCCGCAAAATGCGTGTACCAATAAAAATCGTCGTAGATTGAATGGTAAATGCCGCCGCCATCCTCGCCGCCGAAGCCCAGGTTCACCGAAGCGATGCCCAGGTGGTCCAGGAACGCCGTGTAATCGGAGCCGGAGCCGAGCGCGGCAATCCGCAGGTCCGGCCGTTGCCGCGGTTCCTGCGGGTTGCCGGCCGGCGGATGCGCGATCTGAAAAGCCTGCATGCGCTTCCACACGGTGCCCTTGGATTCGGGGTCGGCGATGTCGCGCGCCACGCCGTTGAAGAACTGTTCCAGCGTGTGCGAGCCTTCGATGCTCAGCATCCCGCGCCCGTTGCCATCCGTGTTGATGTAGACCGCAGCGGTGCGCTGGAGTTCTTCGGCGTGCGCTTCGGCCCACTCGGTGGAACCCAGCAGCCCCGGCTCTTCGCCGTCCCAGGCGCAATAAATAATGGTGCGCTTCGGTTTCCAACCCTGCTTCAGCAGGGCGCCCAGCGCGCGCGCTTCTTCCAGTTCGGGCACCAGGCCGGAGATCGGGTCTTCGGCCCCGTTCACCCAGGCGTCGTGATGGTTGCCGCGAATGATCCACTCGTCCGGGTAGACCGAGCCGGGGATGCGCGCGATCACGTCATAGAGCGGCTTCAGGTCCCAGTTGAACGCCAGCTTCAGGTGGACCTTGGCCGGCCCCGGCCCCACGTGGTAGGTGATCGGCAGCGCCCCGCGCCAGGCGTTCGGCGCCAGCGGCCCTTTGAGCGCCGCCAGCATGGGCTGAGCATCGGCGTAAGAAATCGGCATCACCGGGATCTTGGTCAGCGTAACGGCCTCGCTCAGCGGCAGCCGCTTGGCGTCCTTGGTGGCGCCGACGCCGGGGGTGAGCGGGTCGCCCGGATACACCGGCATATCCATCACACTGCCCCGCTGCGCGCCATCTTTGGGGCGATAAGGTCCGTCCGGAAAGGTTTCGCCTTCCTGATAGCCGTCGTCCCCCGGATCCGAATAAATCAGGCAGCCCACCGCGCCGTGCTCCCCCGCCACTTTGGGTTTGATGCCGCGCCATGACCCGCCGTAGCGCGCGATCACGATCGCGCCCTTCACGGAAATGCCCAACCGGTCGAGCTGTTCGTAGTCGGCCGGCACACCGAAGTTGACGTACACCAGCGGCGCCGTGACGTCTCCGTCAATCGAGTAGGCGTTGTAAGTGGGAAGTTGCTCGTCATGCTGGGACGATGTCGGGTCCACCGCCACCGTGGGCTCGGCGATCTTGGCCGTGAAGCGCGTCGGCTCCACCATCTCCAGCAGGCGTTCTTTGGGGGTCGGGAAGAGGACGTCGAAGATTTCGATCTTGGCATCGAACCCCCACGCTTTGAACCTGGCCAGGATCCACTCGGCGTTCTCCTTATCGAACGGCGACCCGACGTGGTGCGGCCGCGCCGAGAGGCGCTGCATGTTGGCGCGCAACTCCCGCGTATCCGGCATGGCGCGGAGCTTGCTTTCCCACTCCCGTTCCGCCCTTGAGGATTCAGCGGAGTACCCGCGCAGCGGCGGCGCTTCGGCGGACCAGGCAACCGGCGCCACCAACGCCAGGCAGAGCGAGTAGACGATGAGTGCTTTCATGAGAATCCGATCATTGTACCGCAGCCCCCTCCTCCTCCAGGGCAAGGTGCATTGCGTCAAGTGCGTAAACGTTTCGGCGTCAGTTACAGAGCCGCGACCGTTAGGGAGCGTTCCGGCGCATAAGTGCTTCCCGAAAACGCTTAAGGAAGTGGGACAGTCGCTGAAATGCCCGCCAATTGACAGAATCCCCGCTAGAAGTACTCAGGCGGAGCCGCAACCGTCAGAGAGCGGTGGAATTGGGGTTACGTCGGTAGCAGGCAATCGCTACCGCGCCCCCCGAAGTTGGCTACCGCCCGGGTATGGACGCACCCGCCCGCCAAATCCTGCGGTGCAGTTCAAGCGCTCCCGCGGAGGCCAACAGTACGGCAAGCAACAGCACGCCCCACTGGGACAGCGTGGGTATGCCTTGGGTTCCAGGCTGGGTGTTGGCGGTGGTGATGCGTCCGATCCGATTGCCAGTAGATTCCGCGAACCACATGGCGCCGTCCGGTCCCGCGGCGATCCCCCCAGGAGTGCTTCCCGCCGACAGGCCGGTGGAATACTCGGTGATGACACCGGCGGTGGTGATGCGCCCGATCTGCCCGGCCCTGTCAGTGAACCACAGGGCGCCGTCCGGTCCCGCTGCGATCTCGAAGGGGTCGCTTCCCGCCGACAGGCCGGTGGAATACTCGGTGATGACGCCGGCGGTGGTGATGCGCCCGAGGGCCCCTGGCCCGAAGCCCGGCCCGACAAATGAACTACGGTCAGTGAACCAGAGGGCGCCGTCCGGTCCCGCGGCGATTCCGTCGGGGGTGCTGCCCGGCGTGATGCCGGTGGAGTACTCGGTGATCACGCCGGCGGTGGTGATGCGTCCGATCCGGTCCGCGAACGATTCAGTGAACCACAGGGCGCCGTCGGGTCCCGCAGTGATCCCGAAGGGGGCCGACACACCGGAGAACTCGGTGATAACGAATTGGGCCGATCCCGTCGAGCACAGGACCAATAGCAGCCCCACCGTCCGCAGTTGAGTCAGACAGCGCCTGATTTCGATTGCCATCATTTCAGACAACAATATCAGTTAGCGGATCGGAGGACAACCGCCGCCAGTTGGCAAGACCGTACGCTACAGCCCCGCCAGCACTTCCTCCGCATGCCCCTGTGCCTTCACCTTGTTGTAGATCTTCTCGATCTTCCCGTCCGCGCCAATCACGAACGTAGTTCGCTCAATCCCCATCACTTTCTTGCCGTACATATTCTTCTCTTTCCACACGCCGTAAGCTTCGGCGGCGGACCTGTCCTCATCGGCCAGCAGCGTGAACGGCAGATCGAACTTCTCCTTGAATTTCGCCTGCGCCTCGGGCTTGTCGGGCGACACGCCCACCACCGCGGCGCCCTTCTTGGCGAAGGCATCAATGCCGTCGCGGAACTCGCAGGCCTCCACCGTGCAGCCCGGCGTGTCGGCCTTTGGATAGAAGTAGAGCACCACGCGCTGGCCCTTCATCTGGGACAAGCGAAAATCCTCGCCGGTGTCCGTGTGAACGCGAATGTCGGGAGCTTCGTCGCCAACCTGCAACATGTATCACCCCAGTTGTCTCACCCAAGTCTCTGTTTGAAAAGTTCGGTCACTGCCGCCACGTTGGCCTGGCCGCGCGTGGCTTTCATCGCCTGCCCCACCAGGAAGTTGATCACCGTCGTCTTGCCGCCCCGATACTGCTCCACCTGCTTGGGATTGCCGGCAATCACGTCCGCGATGATCCTTTCCAGCGCGCCCGTGTCGCTGATCGGTTTCAGCCCATCCCTTTCCATAATGACCACGGCGGACTCGCCGGTGGAAAACATTTTCGGGAAAATCTCCTTCGCCAGTTTGCCCGAAAGCTCGCCGGTTCCGATCAGCTTCACCAGTTCGCCAAGCCGCCCGGCGCCGATGGGCGAGTCCGCAATTTCCTTCCCCTCGGCTTTGAGCAGCCCCATCAGGTCGCCCATCACCCAGTTGGCCGCGGCTTTGGGATTGCCCGAAGCGCGCGCGGCGGTTTCGAAATACTCGGCGGTCGCCCGCGAAGCAGTCACCACTTCGGCGTCGTATTCGGATAGTCCGTACTCGTCCACAAACCGCGCCCGCTTGCGGCTGGGCAGTTCCGGCATGGCGGCGCGTACTTCGTCCAGCCACTGGGCGCTGATGCTCAGCGGCACCAGGTCGGGCTCGGGAAAGTAGCGATAATCGTGCGCGTCTTCCTTGCTGCGCATGCTGAAAGTTTCGCCCAGGTCGGCATTGTATTGGCGCGTCTCCTGCATCACCCGGCCGCCGTTTTCCAGCAGCGCCACTTGCCGCGCGATCTCGTAATCCAGCGCCTGCCTCAGGAAGCGGAACGAATTCAGATTCTTCACCTCGGCCTTGGTGCCGAACTCTTTCGCGCCCTGCAGCCGCACCGAAACGTTGGCGTCGCAGCGCAGGTGGCCTTTCTCCATATCGCAGGTCGATACCTCCACGAACTGCAGCACCTGCTTCACTTCTGTGAGGAAAGCGTAGGCTTCGCCGGAGCTCCGCATGTCCGGCTCGCTGACGATTTCGATCAGCGGCGTGCCGCTGCGGTTCAGGTCCACGTAGGAATAGCGGTCCGAATCCTTGAAGCCATCGTGAATGCTTTTGCCCGCGTCGTCTTCCATGTGAACGCGCGTCACGCCAATCCGCCGGCTGGCGCTTTCCACCACAATGTCCACGCAGCCGTGCTCCGCCAGCGGTTCGTCATACTGCGAGATCTGGTAGCCCTTGGGCAGGTCGGGATAGAAGTAATTCTTGCGGGCGAAGCGCGATTTCGGCCGCACCTGGCAGTTCAACGCCAGCCCTGCCCTGATGGCCAGTTCCACAGCCTGGCGGCTCAGCACGGGCAGCGCGCCCGGCAGCCCCAGGCATACGGGGCAGACGTTGGTATTGGGCGGCGCGCCGAAACCGGTGGGGCATCCGCAAAATATTTTGGTGGCGGTGGCCAGTTGCACGTGTACTTCCAGGCCGATGACCGGCTCGTAGCGCGCCATCATCTCGGGTGTGGCCAGGGCTGTTGCGGATGAAGACATGGTGTCTCCCTCTTATGGGGTCTCCCTATTATAGTTAAGAGCCCGGCTTGCCCATCGCCGAAAGCCGGCCTTCCAATTCGCGCACGAACGCCTGCAGCGCCCGGCGCTCCGCCTCCTGCCACTTCACCACCACGAAGTACCGGCCCTGGTTGAAGAACACAGTGTCGGCCGATGGATGCCAGCGCTGCGCCACGTCCAGCCCCACCGCCGGCGAACTCAGCCGATACACGCGCGCTTCGAGTTTGCCAGGCCCCTGGTACGCGGCGGTTTGGCTGCGGTCAATGCTGGTGCGCGGCACCGGGTCCTGCGATTCGCCGGCGGGCAAGTCGCGCAGCGACGTGCGATGCCATTGCCCCGCTACTACTTCGGGGAACAGGTCCGGCATCGGCTCCACCCGCCCGCACGCGCCCAGCGCGATTGCCAGCCACATCCACTCTCGCCTTGTCATGCTCTTCGATTGTCGCGCGCATCCGGCCCGCCTGGCCCGAAATGCCAGGCGCCATCTCCTGATCGGCTCCTGATACGGCGTCATCCAGCCGGGGTGATACCATCGCATTGATGGCGTTCAAGCTGGCCAAAGGTAAGGCCAAAACAGCAGCGCGCCCGCAAGGCGGGTTGCCGTGCGTGGTGTTTCTCATTCTTGCGATGTTTCTGGTGATGTTTATTCTTTATTACGGGATGACGCATGCGAACGCATAATCGGACGGCCGCCCAGATGCGCCCGGTGGAGATTGTCACCGGTCCCCTCATGACCGCGGAAGGCTCCGCGCTGATCAAGGTGGGCAACACCCACGTGCTTTGCGCCGCCACCATCGAAGATACGGTGCCGCCCTTTCTGCGCAACCAGGGGAAGGGCTGGGTGACGGCCGAGTATTCCATGCTGCCCCGCGCCACCGCCAAGCGTACGCCTCGCGAAGTCACCAAGGGCCGCCAGTCCGGGCGAACTCACGAAATCCAGCGCCTGATCGGCCGCTCCATGCGCGCGGTGGTGGATACCGCCAAACTGGGTGAGCGCACCGTGATGATTGACTGCGACGTGCTGCAGGCCGATGGCGGCACGCGTACCGCATCCATCACCGGCGCTTTTGTGGCACTGGCCCTGGCGCTGCGCCAACTCGTCAGCTATGGCGTGCTGAAGACTATGCCCCTTCGCGACATCGTGGCCGCCACCAGTGTCGGGATGGTGGGTGGTGTGCCCATGCTCGACCTGTGCTACGACGAAGATTCGCAGGCCGACGTGGATATGAACGTGGTCATGACCGGCGCCGGCAAGTTCGTCGAAGTGCAAGCCACCGCCGAACAAGTCCCGTTCGATGACGCCCAGATGAGCGCCCTGATCGATCTCGCCCGCGCCGGCATCGCCCAGCTCATCGAAATCCAGAAGAGGGTGACGGGGATTTGATCCGGCTCTACTGCGCCACCGGCAACGCCGGGAAACTTGGCGAATTTCAGATAGCTGGGGCGAGCGCGGGCAGGGCGGTGACCATCGAGTTGCTCCCCGGCTACACACAACTCCCGCCGTGCGTGGAAGACGGCGCCACCTTCGAGGAGAATGCCATCCTCAAGGCCCGCCATTACGGCCCGCACGCACCCGGCCCGCACGCGCCCGGCCAGCTGTTCGCCGACGATTCCGGACTTGAGGTGGACGCGCTTCACGGCGCCCCTGGCGTCTACTCGGCCCGCTTTTCCGGCCCGCACGCTACCGATGATTCGAACAATAGCCTGCTGCTGGAAAAACTGGCGGGCGTGGAGAATCGCGCGGCCCGCTTCGTCTGCGCCATCGCGCTGGTAGAAGGCACGCGACTGCTCGGCGTGTATCGCGGCGCTGTCGAAGGCACAATCCTCCACCAGCCCCGCGGGACCGGCGGATTCGGGTACGACCCGCTTTTCTACTGTCCGGCCTTCGGTTGCACCTTCGGCGAAGCCACCGCCAGGCAAAAGTTCGCCGCCAGCCATCGCGGCCAGGCTTTGCGGGCCATGTTGGCGGCGTTGTGAACCCGCCACCGTGGGACAGACGATCGGGTTTTGTCGTCTGTCAACCGTCCGCCACCGTGGGACGGACGAATCGGGTTTTGTCGTCTGTCAACCGTCCGCCACCGTGGGACGGACGATCGGGTTTTGTCGTCTGTCAACCGCCCTCGGGTCTTGTCGTCTGTCAACCGCCACGAACCGCCGTCCCGCTAGGGATGCGAGTCGCCTTGCACCGCCGGCGCTCCCCCGGTCTGCCTGTGGCATCCTGGTATATCCTGGCGCCGGTCTGTCCTACAATGGGCCGTGGCTATCTCGACCGTAACGTCGCGGACCGCGTTGTCCGGCAAAGAGTGGCGGGTGTTGGTGCTGCTCTTCATTTCGGCTCTCATCAACTACATCGACCGCACCACGCTGTCCGTGGGGGCCACCGATATTCAGCGGGAACTGGGGATCAACAACGAGCACATCGGGATGCTGCACTCGGCGTTCTTCCTGGTCTACGCATCCATGCAGCTTTTCTCCGTGGCAGGCTGGCTGGCCGATCGCTTCCACGTGGGCTGGGTGCTGGGCATCGGGTTTTTCATCTGGTCGGGCGCCACCGCATACACCGGGCTGGCGCAGAGTTTCCTGGTGATCATGGCCATGCGGGTGGTGCTGGGGATGGGCGAATCGGTCTCGTACCCATCGTACTCGCGCATCCTGGCAAGCCAGTATCCGGAGCATCACCGCGGGTTCGCCAACGCGTTGATCGATGCCGGGACCAAGACCGGGCCGGCCATCGGCACCCTGGTAGGCGGATTGCTGGTGAGCCAGCTTGGGTGGCGGCCGTTCTTTCTGGTGCTGGGGTTCGGCAGCATGCTATGGCTCGTTCCCTGGTATTCGTGGATGCCGCAGGGCAAGGGCGTGTCGGGCAACGAAGACCGCACCGACATCGCCTCCATCGGCGATATTCTGCGCCAGCGCTCCGCCTGGTTCAGCGCGTTCGGCCTGTTCTGCACCAACTACTTTTGGTATTTCCTGATCACGTGGCTGCCGGCCTATATGGAAAAGGAGCGCCACTTCCCTAAGTCGAAGATGGCCGTGCTGGGGTCGATTCCGTTTCTTGCGATCGCGCTTTCGTGTATCGTGTCAGGCTGGATTTCGGACCGCCTGATCGCCGGCGGCCGCACGCCGACGCAGGTGCGGAAACCGTTCGCGGGAATCGGGTTGACGTTTTCCACCATCATCCTTCCCGTCGTGTGGACGCACGAAACGTGGCCCGCCATGGTCCTGCTGATTCTGGCATGCGTTTCGTTTGGCATCTTTACTTCGCAGTTGTTTGCCATCACGCAAACGCTGGCGGGTCCCCGGGCGGCGGGCAAATGGACCGGCTTTCAGAACGGCTTCGGCAACCTGGCGGGCGTCGCTGCGCCCTGGCTGACAGGCCGCGTGGTGGATAAGACCGGCGAATTCTATTGGGCCTTTGTGGTGGCCGCCGCCTTTGTGCTGGCGGGCGCGGCCATCTTCGTGTTCGGCATCGGCCCGGTGGAACGGGTCAAGTTCCGCGGCGAGTGTGGGGCAGGTTAATAACCTGCGGCGGATTGTTAATCCGCCTGCGCGATGCGGCAGCGAGCGTTTGCACCTTGCCTGAAGGGGCTCGTCACGCACGGGTCAGGCGGATTGCCAATCCGCCGCAGGTTGCCAACCAGGTTGCCAACCTGCCCCACAAAGGCATACGCTGCGAATCGTGGACCGCCATGTTGTTTTGCTCGCTTCCCTGGCCCTGCTGACCGGCGTACACGCGCAGGAACGGCCGCTGATGTCTCTGCCCTACACTCCAAGTCTGGAGCCGGCGTTCATCGACCGGGCTGTGGACCCGTGCCAGGATTTCTTCCACTATTCATGCGGCAATTGGATCCGGATGAACCCCATTCCGGCCGACCAGCCGCGCTGGGACGTGTACGCCAAACTGCAGGTGGACAACCAGCGCTTCCTGTGAGGGATTCTCAGTGGGACAGACGATCGTTTTTCGTCGTCTGTCAGCCGGCCCGCTGCGGGGCGCACGACCAACGAGCAGAAGACCGACGATCGTCATTCGTCGTCTGTCAGCCAGCCGGGCCGTACGCCGAACGAGCAGAAGATCGGCGATTACTTCGGCGCCTGCATGGATGAGGCGGCGGTGGAGAAGGCCGGAATCGGGCCGCTGCGCCAGCGGCTGAATGAGATCGCGGCCCAGAAGCGCATGGCCGATCTGCCGCCGCTGCTGGGCCGTTTGCACCTGCGGACGGAGAGCGACAGCCCGTTGTTCGGGTTCGGATCGGCGCAGGACTTCGAGGATTCGCAGCGCGTAATCGCGTTCGCTTCGGCCAGCGGCCTGGGGTTGCCGGACCGCGACTACTACGTAAAGGACGACGCCAAATCGCAGGAGACGCGCGCCAGGTACCTGGAGCACGTGGCGGCAATGTTCCAACTGCTGGGCGATTCGGCCAGCCCATCGAATACCGAAGCGCAGACCGTGATGGCCATTGAGACGGCGCTGGCCAAGGCCTCGCTGACCCGCGTGGACAAGCGCGATCCCTACAAGCTCTTCCATAAGATGACGCGGGCGCAGTTGGTGAAGCTGACGCCGTCATTCAACTGGGGCGCTTATTGGAAGGCCGTCGGCCTCGCAGCGCCGGCGCAAGTCAACGTGACGGAGCCGGAGTTCTTCAAAGAGGTGGATAAGCAACTGCGGAGCCGGAGCTTGGCGGATTGGAAGGTTTACCTGCGCTGGCACCTGGCGCATTCCGAATCGGCTTATCTTTCGTCCGCCTTCGTGAAGGCCAACTTCGATTTCTACAGCCGGTACCTTCGCGGCGTGGCCGAAATGCAGCCGCGATGGAAGCGCTGCGTACGGTTCGTGGACCGCGACCTGGGCGAGGCGCTGGGGCAGGTCTTCGTGGCCAGGACGTTCCGGCCCGACACCAAATCCAAGGCGCTGGCCATGACGCAACAGATCGAAAAGGCCATGCAGGCCGACCTGTCCCAGCTTTCCTGGATGGGTGAAGAAACCAGAAAGCAGGCCCTGGTAAAGTTGCACGAGGTAGTGAACAAGATCGGGTATCCCGACCCGTGGCGCGACTACAGCGAGTTACTGATTGTTGCCGGTGACTTCGTGGGTAACGTGGACCGGTCGGTGGAATTCGAGTCCAGGCGGCAGTTGCGAAAGATCGGCCGGCCGGTGGACCGCAAAGAATGGGACATGACACCGCCCACGGTGGACGCCGATTACAATCCGCAGATGAACGACATCAATTTCCCGGCGGGCGTGCTGCAGCCGCCGTTGTTCGATTCCAAAATGGACGATGCTCCTAACTACGGAAACACCGGGGCCACCATCGGGCACGAACTGACCCACGGATTTGACGAAGAAGGCCGCCAGTTCGACGCCACCGGCAATCTGCGCGACTGGTGGACCAAGAGGGACGCGGATGAGTTCGTAAAGCGCGCCAGTTGCATTTCGGACCAGTATTCGCAGTACACCGTGGTGGACGATATCAAAATCAACGGAAAGTTGACGCTCGGCGAAGACACGGCGGATTTGGGCGGCACCATCCTGGCGTATCTGGCCTGGAAGGAGGCCACGCGCGGCCAGAGTTTACAGCCGATTGCAGGCTTCACACCCGATCAGCGCTTCTTTATCGGCATGGCGCAATGGGCGTGCGGCGATGAACGGCCGGAGAGCAAACGCGTGAACGCCGTCACCAATCCGCATTCGCCGAATGAGTACCGGATCAACGGCGTGGTGAGCAATATGCCGGAGTTCGCCAAGGCCTTCTCGTGTAAAGCGGGGCAGAAGATGGTGCGGCAGCAGTTATGCCGCGTCTGGTGACGGT
>DATMNI010000138.1:0-3901 GCA_035570275.1 Candidatus Acidiferrales bacterium
TGCCCCTGTCCAACGCTTCGAGTGCGGGGTTGTCCGCCGCCCTCGCATGGTTGGGGCCAGGATGGTTCGCTATTCCTTCTCCTGTATGACTCTTTCATTCACTACTTCACGCCGGTTTATCCCGACGCTCCAGATTGCCAATCTGCCCCACATAGTAGTACAAGCCGATTCATACCGCGTTCCCTCAAAACTGTTAAGCACCCGGAACGGCCTGCCGATGCAGTTTCAAGCGGATATGATTGGAGTTCGCAGGTTCGCCAGGCTGTGTCCGAGTACCGCGTTGGGGCGCGGCGACACTCGCGGGAGTCGGGGTGGGTGTCTTGAAAGACCGCTCCACGGTTCCGCGCTTTGGAAGGAGGAACCGGTTTGGCCGGGTGGCGACGGCGGCCGCCCTGCCGCCGTGCGGGAGCAACAGTCCCGCAGGGTGGAACGGAAAGCCCGGGAGGTTTGATGAATCGCGACGAATTTCTGGTCCGGCTTCGAGAGCGGCACGAGCCGTGGGATCTGGTTGTCATTGGGGGCGGTGCGACCGGAGTTGGTGTCGCCGTGGATGCCGCGTCGCGAGGCTACGACGTCGCGCTGGTTGAACAGCACGACTTTGGCAAAGGTACGTCCAGCCGCAGCACCAAACTGGTGCACGGCGGTGTCCGTTACCTGGAGCAGGGAAACATTTCGTTGGTGATGGAAGCGCTGCACGAGCGCGGCATACTTCGGGAAAACGCGCCTCACCTGGTGCGTGACCTGGCGTTCGTAGTCCCGAACTACGAGTGGTGGGAGGCTCCGTTCTACGGAATTGGGCTGCGGCTCTACGACGTGCTGGCCGGCAAGTACGGCTTCGGCAAATCGCGAAACCTGTCGCGAGAGGAGACGCTGGAGCGGCTGCCCACCATTCGCACCGAGGGGCTGCGCGGAGGAGTCGTCTACTACGACGGCCAGTTCGACGATTCGCGCCTGCTGATCCACATGGTTTGGACTGCGATGGAGCAGGGCGCTACGCCGGTGAACTACTGCCGCGCGGAGTCTTTCCAGATGGATGGAGGGGTGGTCGCCGGCTTAGTCGCCAGGGACATGGAATCCGGCGAACAGTTCGTTCTGAAAGCGCGGGTGGTGATCAACGCCACAGGCGCATTCTCGGACGGCATGCGCAGTGTCGCGGATCCGGCTGCTGCTCCCATGATTGCTCCGAGTCAGGGCGCCCACATCGTGCTGGATCGTTCCTTTCTGCCGGGCGAGAGCGCCATCATGGTGCCTCACACCACGGACGGACGAGTGATGTTTGCGATTCCGTGGCACCAGCACACGCTGGTGGGCACTACCGACGCGCCGGTCGCCGAAGTTACGCTGGAACCACGGCCTCTGGCGGAGGAGATCGACTTCATCCTTGAGAACGCCTCGCGATACCTTCACCATCCGCCGCGCCGTGAGGACGTGCTGAGCGCCTTCGCCGGCATACGGCCCCTGGTGAAGTCCGGCGGCGGCACCACGGCTGCGCTTTCGCGAGATCATTCCATCCACATCGATTCCAACGGGCTTTTGACGATAGCTGGAGGCAAATGGACAACCTACCGGCACATGGCGGAGGATTGCGTCAACCAGGCGGCAATTCTCGGGTCATTACCGGAGCGCGAATGCGTCACGCGCCGTCTTCGTCTTCACGGCTTCCACGAGGACTCGGCAAGATTTGGTGCTTTGTGGGTCTACGGCTCTGACGCGCCGGCGATCGTGGATCTGGCGATGGGCAAGCGGCTGCACCCGGCTCTTCCCTACACGGAGGCCGAAGTGATCTGGGCTGTGCGCCACGAAATGGCGCGGACAGTGGAAGACGTGCTGGCGCGCCGGACACGCGCGTTATTGCTCAATGCGAGGGCCGCCATGCAGATGGCTCCCCGGGTTGCGGAGATCCTCGCCCGCGAGTTACGGCGGGATACAAGCGGACAGTTGACCGAATTCCTCGCCATGGCTGAGGGTTACCTGCCTCTACTTGCTTAGTACGCCGTTTCAGAAGTTCGCCAACGTATCAGGAAACCGCTTGCTAACGCGCGCGGCTCCGATTAACGCGCGGCTCCGATTAACGCGCGGCTCCGATCAGAGCCGCGACGGTCACGGAGCGGCTGCCTCGAAATACGCGACCGTATTATTGAAATGCCAAAACGCGGCAACCCAGCCACAGGTTTATTCCGATGGCAGCGGGATTTTCACCACTCAGGCAGGCATGCAGGACCGTGCGCTCTCTGCTAGCGCCGCAGCACCTCGGGGTGACGGGCACGCGCGCCCCGGCCTTATTGCATCATGAGGTCTGCCGGGATGCAGGTTCACGATGTTGCTTTGAACCTGTGCCGACGCTAAAATATTTCAAGAAAACTTACGGAACCCTGTCGATTTGGCGCTCTCCGGTTCGACAACAGGGTAAGGAGCAATGATTATGACCGGCAGCACCATGACCTTCTTCCGCGACGTGAAATTCGCGGTCCGCTCACTGGCGCGTACCAAAGGGCTGGTGATCACCGTGGTAGTGACGCTGGCGCTCGGCATCGGCGCCAACGCCGCCATCTTCTCTGTAGTGCGCGGCGTGCTGTTGCGGCCGCTGGTCAACCGGGACGAGGACAAGCTGATCTACATCCGCCAAAGCGCGCGCGGCATTGGCGCCGAAAACGCCAACTTCTCCGTGCCCGAAATCCAGGATCTCCGCGACCGCGTAAAAACTTTGAGCACGTTCGGCGATTTCTCCATCATCGGCTTCACCATGGTGGGCCTGGGCGAGTCGCGGGAGGTGCGGGCAGGCGTGGTGGGCGGATCGTATTTCGACGTGATGGGGTTGCACCCGGTGCTTGGCCGGCTGTTGGATGCGCGCGATGACGGCCCGAGTGCCGCCGGCGCAGCGGTGCTGACCTATCGTTTCTGGACCACGGGGCTCAAGAGCGATCCGTCGGTGATCGGCAAGACTGTCAGGCTGAGTGAGCGTTCGGCCACCATAGTAGGGGTGCTGGAACCATCGGTGCCGTATCCGGCGGAAACCGAGATCATCGCCAACATCGTCACCAGCCCACATCATCTGTCGGCCACCATGGTCACGGGGCGGGTCCATCGGATGACGGAACTCTTCGCCCGCCTGGCGCCGGGCGTGGAGCTCGAAACGGCCCGCGCCGAGTTGCGCACCGTCCACGGAGCCATCGTCAGGGAACATCCCGAGGCCTATTCGGCGAAGGCCGATTTCCGGATCGAGGCCGTGCGCCTGCGCGACCAGATCACTTCGCGGGCGAGGACGGTTTTGCTGGTGCTGCTGGCGGCCTCGGTTCTCATCTTCATCATCGCGTGCTCAAACGTCGCCAACCTGATTCTGGCGCGGAGCGTCAGGCGGGAAGGCGAGCTGGCCGTCCGTGCGGCGTTGGGCGCCAGCAGCGCCGCGCTGCGCCGGACGCTGCTGGCCGAGAGCCTCCTGCTCTGCGGCGCTGGGGCAGCGCTCGGCGTGTTGAGCGCGCGTCCGATGGTGGCAATCCTGGCGCGGTACGCGGCGCGTTTCTCTGTCCGCGCGCTGGATTTGACGGTGGACTCCAGCCTGCTTTGGGTCGGGGCGGCGCTGGCCATCACCGCGGCGGTGCTTTTGGCCTTTGTCCCGCGTCTGCCATCGGCCGGCACGTCGCATGGATTCGGGATCTCGAGCAGCAGTCTGCGGATTACGGGCAGCACGAACCGGCGGCTGCGTGTCTTCGCCGTGACACAGATCGCCGCATCCTTCGTTCTGCTGGCCGGCGCCGGTATGCTGCTCAAGACGCTGCTGGCACTGCAATCGGTGCAGACGGGCCTCGACATCCGCCACGTGCTCGCACTGAACGTCCCGGTGACGTCGTACGAAAATACGCCGGGGCAGATCGCGGATTTCTACAAGGAAACCATCCGGCGC
>DATMNI010000139.1:0-19060 GCA_035570275.1 Candidatus Acidiferrales bacterium
AACCCCAAAAGCCCGGCCGCCCGCAACGAATTCTGCATAATCTTTCGGCACAAGTGTCTCTATTTCCACGACACACCGCTTGCTAACGCGCGCGGCTCCGAAAGCACATTCACGAAAGCACATTCAGAGCCGTGACCGTCAGGGAGCGGACCGCTAATCCAGAGCGAACACCAACAGCGCGCAGCTTCTGCGTGATAGACTGATATTCTTTTTCAAACCGCTCCCGGGTTGGAGGAATGGAGGGATCGTGCCAAGCCTTGATCGAGTTTGGGCCAATAGCCTGAATCGACGGAACGCTTTCCGGGCCATGGCCGGCTTTCTGGCCGGGTCGCCCTGGCTGCGTTCCCAGCAGGATCCCTTCCGCGATCACAGCCGCATTCCCGGGCTGAATGAGCTCGTTACGGTATTCGACTTCGAGCCCGTGGCGTACGCCAAGGTTCCCCGGTACAACTACGACTACACGGCTTACGGAACCGATAGCGAGTTCACGCTGCGCCGCAACCGGGAGGCTTTCGATTGGGTGGAACTGATACCGAATAGAGTTCTCGACATCAGCCCCATCCGGACGGCAACCGAGATCCTCGGCACCAAAATGGATTTTCCCATCATGGTGTCCCCTTCCGCCGGTCACACCATGCTTCACCCCGATGGCGAACTGGCCACCTGTCAGGGCGCCGCCGCGGCATCCAATACTCCGTACATCGTGAGCAACAACTCCAGCTTTCCGTTCGAAAAAATCGCGGCTGCGGCCAAGGCCCCACTGTGGTTTCAGCTTTATCCGAAGCTGGAACTGGACGACAATCGTGACGTTTTGGACCGGGTTCAAGCCGCCGGCGCCCGCGCCGTGGTGGTCACCATCGATCAGCAGGCCGCCCAGTACGAGCGCATCCTGCACGATCGCAATCTCACCACCCGGCCCCCCGCCACTCGGAGAGCCGCGCCCAAGAATCCGTATCGGCTCCAGGAGTCCCGCCTGTTTTATACGTGGAAGCTCCTGGAGCAGATCCGCGGTGTGTGCAAGGTGCCGATGCTAGCGAAGGGGATTCTCACGGCGGAAGACGCGAAGCAATGTCTCGAGTGCGGCCTGGACGGCGTATACGTGTCAAACCACGGCGGCCGTTCACTGGATTATAGTCCGGCCACATTGGAAGTGCTGCCGGAGATTGTCGATGCCGTGGGCGGCAAGGTTCCGGTAATCTTTGATAGCGGTGTTCGCCGCGGCACCGATGCTCTCAAGGCACTCGCATTGGGAGCCCGCGCCGTTTGCCTGGGCCGCGTGCCCCGGTGGGGCTTGGGGGCCTACGGCGCACCCGGCGTCCAACGGATTCTGGAGATTCTGCAGGCCGAACTGGTGCGGGGAATGGCTTACACCGGCCGGCCCACCTTGGCGTCCATCGATCGCACCATCGTGAGGACCGATTTTCCATGACTAGGCGGCAGGCTTTGGCGGCGTATGGATCGCTGCTCGCAGGGCCGCCGCCTGTGCGCGCGCAAAAACTGATCGGCGAGCCGGCGGGGCGGATTCCACCGGTCCAGGAACTCCTCAACGCCGCGGAATTCGAGGCCGTCGCCGGGCGCAAACTGGACAGCCTGACGCTGGCGGAGATCGCCGGCAGCGAGCGCGGCGCGTTCGACCGGATCACGTTCCGGCCGCGCCTGATGATCGATTCGCGGCAGATGGATTTGACCGTCGAACTTTTTGGACAGAGCCTGTTCACGCCCGTTCTCATCGGCCCCCTCTCGCTGCAGAAACGATTCCACCCGGAGGGGGAACTTGCCATGGCGCGCGGCGCCTCCGCCGCCAAAGCACTGATGGTGGTGGCCGATGGTTCCAGTTATCCCGTCGATCAGATCGCCGCGCAGGCGAAAACTCCGCTCTGGTATCAGGTCAGCGTGGAGCCTGGCATGAATGCTGTAGAGCCGGACATAAACCTGCTCCGTACTCGCATCCAGCGCGCCGTCGGCGCCGGATGCAAAGCGCTTTGCGTGACGGTGGGGAGCGAGACTCCCGGATCTCCCCTCGCCGCGGGTGTCGACTGGAGCGCCATCGATCGTCTGCGCAAAGGCATCGCCGTGCCGGTTGTGCTGAAGGGCGTGATGAGCCCGGAAGAGGCGCGGAAAGCGGTTGCTCGCGGTGTCGAGGGTATTGTCGTTTCCAATTACGCGGCGCGCCCCATTCCCGGCGTGGCTTCTCCGATTGAGGTGCTCCCCTCCATTGCGGATGCCGTCGGCGGAAAGGTGCCCGTCCTGATCGACGGCAGCTTCCGCCTCGGCAGCGATGTGCTGAAAGCCCTCGCCCTGGGCGCGCGTGCTGTTCTGCTGGGCCGGCCCGCCTTATGGGGACTGGCGGCCTACGGAGCCGAGGGTGTTCAAAGCGTCGTAGAGTTGATCCAGTCCGGATTGGCCCGCGACATGGCGATGTGCGGCCAGGTGAACGTCAAGTCACTGGACCGCACCGTCGTCAAGATTCACCGCTATTAAGTCGTAGCGTCATCCAGCCGCGAAAATTCCTCTTGCATTTATCTACTATAGAGTAGTAGCATCAGATACAAGATAGTAAAGCCAGATGACCAAGCCCAAGCTGAGCAAGCTCGAACTTCAAATCCTGGAAGCCCTGTGGGCCCAGGGGAAAGCATCCATTCGGGAGATTCAGGAAGCCTTTCCGAAGCCTCGCCCCGCCTACACCACCATCCAGACAACCGTATACCGGCTGGAAGGGAAGCGCGCCGTACGCCGGGTGCGGAAAATCAGCAATGCCCACATCTTTGAGCCGATCGTGGCCCGGGACGTGACGCGGCACCGGCTGCTCGACGAGATTCTGAGTTTCTTCGGAGGGCGCGCCCAACCGATGATGGCGCAGCTCGCCGAGGCGGGGAAACTGACACTCGACGACGTTCGCGAATTGGAAAAGACCATCAAAAAGCTGGAGCTGCAACAAAAAGGGAAGCGTGAATCGAAATGATCGGTGAACTGACGAACATCGGTGAACTGACGAACCATCTCTGGCAATCGACGTTTTTCGCACTGGCGGCAGGGCTCCTCACGGTCGCGTTCCGCCAGAACCGGGCCAAAATCCGCTATTGGCTGTGGTTCAGCGCGTCGTTCAAGTTCTTCGTCCCGTGGGCGCTGTTAATGAGCCTGGGAAGCCATCTGGGGTGGGCGCCGGCCGCCCGCAAGATTGCGACGCAGATTGCCACCCCAGCGGTCTCGTTCACGATGGAGCGAATCACCCAGCCATTTCCCGGCGCCTTGCCGCTGGCACAGTCCACGCGGGGCACTCGCGATTGGGTCCCCATGGCGATCCTCGGCGGGTGGGCGTGTGGATTCGCAGGCGTCGCGCTGATACGGCTACGAACCTGGAGTCGAATTCGGGCGGCGGTGCGCGCAAGCACTCCCGTTGACATTCCGGCAACCGTGGAGATACGCTCGGCTCCGGGCTTGCTGGAACCCGGCGTGGTTGGATGGTTGCGTCCCATCCTTCTCTTGCCGGCGGGCATCGTGGAACGCCTGACGCCGCCTCAACTGGAGGCGGTCCTGGCGCACGAGCTATGCCATGTCCGCCGCCGCGACAACCTGTTGGCCGGAATTCACATGTTCGTTGAAGCCATGTTTTGGTTTCATCCCTTGGTGTGGTGGATCGGAGCCAGACTGGTAGAAGAACGCGAGCGTGCCTGCGACGAAGAAGTGCTGAGCCTGGGCAGTCAGCCGCGCACCTACGCCGACGCGATACTCAACGTCTGCAAGCTCTATGTGGAATCGCCGCTCGCGTGCGTGCCGGGAGTAACGGGAGCCAATCTCAAGCGAAGAATTGAGGCGATCATGACCAATCGCACCGGGCAAGGGTTGAATCGTGCCAGGAAGTTTCTGCTCGCAGGTGCCGGAGTCGCGGCTCTGGCTGGCCCTGTCGTGGTCGGTGTGGTGATCGGTGTAGGCCATGCGCCGGCAGTCCGTGCTCAGTCGCCCGTGGCCATCCCGGCGGGCCGAGTGTCGGGCACAGGGGGCGCCCCGCAAACCGCGCGGCAACCAGCATACTCGGCGCCTGCAGCGCCCGGCCCAGCGGACACGCCGGCGTCGTCACAGGCCGCACAGGCGGCGACTGCTTCGGCGGCGCAGGTCGAGTATCAAGACCGTCGACTGGTGGCGATCCTGTTCGATTTCGCTACCATGACTGCGGACGAACAATCCCGGATGCGGCAGACCGCGATCCATTTCGTTCACACGAATATGAAGCTAGCCGACCTGGTGGCGGTCATGGCCGTGGATAACGGCAATCCAGCGATTGTCCAGGACTTTACGGATGACCGGGCTGTCCTGGAGTCGGCCATTCTAAAACTCGGCGCCGGAGCCGGGAACAGTTCGGTACCCAGTGTTGCTGTCAGGCTTTCCGGCATAGAAAAGGCGGCGAAGCTGCTGGCTGTTTTTCCGGAAAAGAAAGCGCTGATGTATTTTGCCAGCCGGATCGCGCCGTCGGAAGTGGACAATCAGGCGGAGTTGCAGCATGTGCTCTATACGGCGCAGATGTCGAATGTTGCCTTTTACGCGATTGACTCGCGTGGGCCGGCTCCGCAGCTCAAGGCTCAATCCAGTTCGGGAGGCAGGTCGATGGCTCCGCAATCCGCGCCCGCGGGCGTGCCGCAAGACGAGTACGACCGCCGTCTGGTATACGCCCAGGCGAACTTCGGTTCGACCTCAAGTGCGATGGGCCGGACTTACATCCGGTACGGGCCGCCGGACCAGATCGACGACCGCGGCTCCAATGCGCAGAATGCTTCGCAGATCTGGCGGTACAACTATCTGGAGAATTTCCGCAGCCGCGTGGAATTCGAATTCACGCCAGGGAACACTCCCCGCGGCGTGCGCATCAACTGGCCGCCGCCGTTGGCGACATATGATGGCGCGCCAGGCGCCGCTGCCGCCTTGGCGGAGGCACTCAGCCGGGAAAGCCGGGATCCCAGCCAGCCGGTAACATCGAACGCGATCGCGGGACTTCCCGGGCGGCATGCCTCCTTTCAGATTTATCCAACGGAAGAGCTTCAGACGCTTTCGGTGCCGGTCGATTCGCTATCCGGCCGGGTCGATTTCCTCGGCCAAATCAAAACACTCCCGGACACGGGCGCGACAGGCCAGATTGTGGCGACGGTTCGGGGCGATGTGCAGGCGTCGGCGGGCACGTACCAGGCGAAATTCATTCTGAACGCCGGCGCCTACGTTTGCGATTTGATTGTGAGGGAACAGTCCACCGGCCGGATGTACGGAGAAACGATTCGCTTCGAGGTGAAGTGATCCAAGCGGCTACCGGACAAAAAGCAGAAAGGATGCGTGGATCGAAATGATCGGTGAACTGACCAACATCGGGGAACTGAAAATGATCGGCGAATTGACCAACCATCTCTGGCAATCGACGCTGTTCGCAGCCGTGGCAGGGCTCCTGGCGGTCGCGTTCCGCAAGCACCGGGCACAGGTCCGCTATTGGCTGTGGTTCAGCGCATCGTTCAAGTTCCTCGTTCCGTGGGCGCTGCTGATGAGCCTCGGGAGCCACCTGGGGTGGGCGCCGGCCGCCCGGAAGATTGCGCAGATTGCGACCCCAACGGTCTCGTTCACAATGGAGCGAATCGCGCAGCCATTTCCCGGCGCCTTGCCGTCGACGCCGTCCACGCGAGGCACTCGCGATTGGGTCCCCATGGCGATCCTCGGCGTGTGGGCGTGTGGATTGGCAGGCGTAGCGCTGATCCGATTTCGAGGCTGGCGCCGCATTCGCTATGCGGTACGCACAAGCACGGCGATTGACATTCCGGCAACCGTGGAGGTTCGCTCGGCTCCGGGCTTGCTGGAGCCCGGTGTAGTCGGGTTGTGGCGCCCTGTCCTGCTCCTGCCCGCGGGCATCGCGGAACGCCTGACCCCGCCTCAACTGGAGGCGGTGCTGGCGCACGAACTGTGCCACGTCCGCCGACGCCACAACCTGTTCGCGTCGCTCCACATGATCGTCGAAGCCGCGTTCTGGTTCCATCCCCTGGTGTGGTGGATCGGCGCGAGGTTAGTTGCCGAACGCGAGCGTGCCTGCGACGAGGAAGTGCTGAGCCTGGGCAGTCAGCCGCGCGTCTACGCCGAAGCCATAGTCAAGGTCTGCAAGCTCTACGTAGAATCGCCGCTGGTGTGCGTGTCCGGGGTAACCGGGGCCAATCTCAAGCAAAGAATCGAGGCAATTATGGCGAACCGCGTGGTGCTCAGACTGAACCTCGCCAAGAAAATAGCCCTGGCAGTTGCCGGGATAGCGGCTATAACAGTGCCAATTGCAGTCGGCATAATGAATGCGCCATCAATCCGGGCTCAAGCCCAATCTTCTGCCCGATCTGGGGCTGCGGCCGCGCCGAAATTCGAAGTGGCCTCCGTCAAGCCCTGTAGGGCGGACAGGGCGGACGTCGCCTCTGGCGGCAGGAAGGGAGGTGGAGGCGGCAGCCTCTCTCCCGGGCGCTTGCATAAGGATTGCCGGACTGTGAAGAGTCTCATCCAGATGGCGTAGGTGCTCTTCGCGAACGGCCATGTCAATCTCCCCGGGAGTGGGTCTGTTCCGATCGAGGGAGGCCCGGCCTGGATCGATTCCGAGCGCTACCGGATCGACGCGAAAGCGGAGGGTCCACAAAATCAGGGAACGATGCATGGGCCCATGCTGCAAGAGCTTTTCGAAGACAGGTTTAAGCCGAAGATCCATCGCGAGACCAGAGAGGTGCCGGTCTATGCGGTGACTGTGGCCAAGGGCGGCCTCAAACTGCCGCAGTTTAAGGAAGGAAGTTGCACTCCCATCGATTTCACGATTTTCACGCAGTTCCCGCCGCCGCCGCTTCCGGAACTGCCGCCGGGCCAAAAGTACTGTCCTAATCTGGGCACAATGAAAGGACCGAAGGTGACGGTGGACGCACAGGGGACGAGTATCGAGGAGTTTTCCAAAGTCTTCCTCAGCAGTTTGGACCGCCCGGTGATCAACAAGACCGGGGTCGTGGGGTTGTTCGATTTCCATCTGGAATACACGCCCGACGAACCCTCATTCCAGCCACGTGGCGGCGACTCGGCCGACCCCGCCGGTCCATCGATCTTTATTGCGCTACAGCAACAGCTCGGGTTGAAACTTGAGCCGGCCAAAGGCCCGGCGAATTCCTGGTCATCGATCACGTCGAGAGGCCCTCGGGAAACTAATCGTGGTGGCGGAAAATGGGCGATCCTCGGCCCGTGGGCGGATCCACCGCTGCATCGCGGGCGCCACACTCAAGCCCTGGGCCTCCAGCCGGAGGTTCTCACACGCGCTCGCGTCCCTCGCGACAGGTACCGCCCGGCAGGCTAGGGCTTCAACACTTTGACGACGTAGTAACTGACCGAGTGCGGAACCTCCTTGAACCAATGAGGGACGCCCGCTGGTACGACGATTACGTCGCCCTTGCTCAGGCGGTGAGTGTCGCCGCCCTTGATGTCCGTTCCCAGAGACTGACCCGCCTTGGTCACTTTTCCGCCAATCATTTCTCCGCCGGTCACGAAGGTCGCTTCGCCGTCAACCATGTAAATGACGTCGGTCTCCTTATCGTGCACTTCGACCTGGCCCGCCTTTTCCCGATGGCTGCAGGAGACCAGCAAATCCTGAGCCGACACCAGCGGGCCGCCTTTGGCGAGTGCGGCTGTTACCTTCTCATGGTCCACGTAGGTTACGCCGGAACCGGCAGCGGAAAGCCAAAGCGCCGCTGCTACCAACGTTAATAGCACGAGCAAGAACTTCATCTGGATTCTCCTTTCTCCTCTATCGGATTGTACGTTGAGTTGTCGCCACCGGCAAGGGTGGCGTCAGGAAAAGTTAGCGGCAAGAAAGGCAAGAAGGCTTTCTTGTGGCTCTTGTGGCGGCATCACACAGGCGGATTGCCAATCCGCCGGACCCAGAGGGTACCCCTACCAACCTGCCCCACAACAAATCGACAAAGCCCCGCCTCCTGCTAAGCTTGCATCTTGGGCATTTCCTGCCGAAATGGAGAATCAACCGTGAAAGTAGTTGCCGGAGTCGACCTTGGCGGGACCGCCATCAACTATACGATCGTCAACGCGCAGGAGCAGTTCCTCATCGAAGGACTATGCGAGCACCCCGCGCTCGCCACGCAAGGGCCGGACGTCTGCCTCCGGCAGATCGACGACGGCCTGAGAATCGCCGTCGAAGAAGCCGGAGTGCGTTGGGACGACGTGGTCGCTGTCGGCCTGGACACGCCCGGTCCGGCGAGTTCCTCCGGCGTCCTCAGTGCGCGCGGCTCCACCAACTTTGTCCATGCCGATTGGGCCGGATTCGACATCCGCCAGAACCTCGAAGCGCTTCTCGGCCGCCCCGTCACCTACCTCAACGATGGCAACGCCGGAGCCCTTTGGGGACACTTCACACTCTTCGGCGTGGACAGCCGGGAGACTTCGATCTCCGCCGTGATCGGCACCGGTCTGGGCGGCGGCGTCATCGTAGAGGGCAACGTAGTCAAAGGCAAAATGGGATTCGGCGGAGAACTCGGCCACGTCCTCATTCCCTACCAGAGCATCGCCGGCACCGAAGGCCTCAAGCCGGAATGCAACTGTGGCCGCACAGGCGACCTGGAGTCGCTCTGCTCGCTCACCGCCATCGCCAAAACGCTGCTGCCCTACTTCCTGGTCCGCTATCCCGGCCACGAATTCGCCCAGCTCGACATGAGCAAGGCGGCAAAACTGGTGCGCGGGATGGCCGAGCGGGGCGATCCCCTCTGCCGCGACATCTTCCGCGTACAGGCCCGCGCGCTCGGGCTGTTCTTCGACGAGATGGTGAACACCTTCGATCCCGATGTGTTGATCATCGGCGGCGGCGCTCTTGAAACCGGCGTGGACTTCCAGCGCTGGTTTATCGCCGAAACCCGCGCCGCCATGCCCGGCCAGCGCCAGGAGCAGGCGGCGATTCCGATTCACGTGATGCCCAACGGCGATACCGCCGGCGCGCGCGGCGCGGCCATCGAAGCCTTCAAGTTCGCGCGCCTCGGAGGTCTATCGTAACTCGGAGGTCTCCAGTAATTCCGAGGTCTACAGTAACAGCACGACCGCTCCCTCACGGTCACGGCTCTGAAGTCGGGGGGCGCGATTTCATTTTCTAGCCGGCGCCCCGTCCGACACCGCCACCCCCACCAGAGAATCGGCGCACCCGTAGTAGAGAAAGAATTTGCCCTTGAACCGCACCAGACCTTCCGTGAAAGTCGTGCCCGCGGCATACTGACCGCGCATTTCAAAAGGCAGTTCGGGCTTGAACACCGGTCCAGCCGTTCTCGAAATTAACTTTGCCGGATCGTTGGCCGCAAACAGGGCTTCGCCCGTGGCATAAGTATCGGCGGGCAGATTCGGATCGCCGCCCTCAGCGGCATTCTTGCCGTTGTAGAGCACCACAATGCCGTCGCGGGTCAGTACCGGTGGCGGTCCTACTTCGGGTAAGCCGCTGTCGAACCGACCGGGTCGTTTGCCCAATACAACGACAGGATCCCCCTTGGCGTCCTCCACCGGGCGCCAATCGATCAGGTCATTCGAAATGGCCAGGTGAACTTCACCTTCGCCCCAATACATCCAGTATTTCCCATTGACCTTGGCGGCAATCAGACGGTCCCCGGAAATCCGCGAGACGATTCCGGCGGATTTATGAAACATGCGCAGATACTTGCCGCCGGAGGCATGGGCGAATGCCGGGCCGTGCTTGGTCCAGGCCACCAGGTCTTTGGATGTGGCGATGGCGGTATCCGTGATCTTGCGATTCCACTGCGTGTAAGTCAAGACATAGGTGCCGTCCGGGCTTTCGGTGATGCGGGGGTCTTCGCAACCGCCCTCCCACTCCCGTTCTTTTTGGTCGTCATCGGCCGGGTACAGCACCGGGGATGGCCCTCTGGTGAAATGGAGGCCGTCGTCGCTCTCGGCCAACCCCAGTCGAGACGTGTGCATGCCGATTTGCATCTCGCCGGTACTGTCCTCGGCGCGATAAAGAACATAGACCTTGCCGTTGCGGACCACGGCGGCGGGGTTGAATGTGTGCAGCGCCTCCCAATGAATTTGCGTCTTGCGCATGGGGCAGAAGAAGACGGAGTCGGCTGAGGGCGCGATCGCCGGATTGGCATCGCCGGGGCGAACGAAATGGCCCAGGCCCCAACTGACGGGAACCTGCGCTACCAGCGCGCCGGCGGCCAGTATAGCGCCGGCGGCCAGCATGCCGACGCATCGGGGCAAGGTCTTGGCCTGCGTTCCGAAGAGTTTCGACCCGGCCAAGCCGGTTTCGATTTTCCTGGGCATGTCTGGTGGTGGCGCCTCAACCAGCGTACAACAGGCCGCGCCGGGCGGCTCGGCATTTCGCAGCCGGAGGATGGCCCGTCAACTCACGCGACCGCAGCCACGACGCCCGATTCGCCCGCGCAGCCGCGACTGAACCGCCCGAACGCGCATGGGGTCATGGTATCCTCATCCATAAACTTAACGCTATGAAACTCAAGCTTGCCCTTGTGGCAACCCTCTTGGCAGGAAGCATCTTCGCGCAGGCGCCGGAATACGGACCAGCGAAAGGAACACTGGTGATCCAGGGGGGCGGTTCTAACGTGGGCACCGGGATCTTCGAGACATTTATCAACAAGGCCGGCGGACTGGGCGCGAAGATTGTGGTTGTCCCCACGGCCGGCGGCAACCGCACTCCGGACGGGAATATCAAAGTGTACCAGGAAGAACAAGTGGTCGCCGCCTGGAAGAACCGCGGAGTCACCAACGTTCGGATGCTGCATACGCACGACCCGAAAGTGGCGGATACCGAGGACTTCGCCAGGCTTTTGCGCGACGCCGACGGTGTCTGGTTCGATGGGGGACGGCAATGGAATATTGTCGACTCCTACGCCAACACGTTGACCTGCCGGGAATTTTACAAGGTATTGGAGCGTGGCGGTGTGATCGGCGGCAGTTCGGCCGGGGCCACAATTCTAGGCGAGTACCTGGTGCGCGGGGCCATCGCCGGTTCCGAGATTGTCATGACACCGGAACCAGAGCACGAGCACGGCTTCGCCTTCCTCCGCAAGACCGCGATTGATCAGCACATCAATACTCGCAACCGTTGGGACGACATCATTCCGGTTATCAAGAAATATCCCGACCTCCTCGGAATCGGTCTGTCGGAAGGCACAGCTATTGTTGTGACTGGGGATCGGTTTGAGGTGATCGGAAAGTGGAAGGTTGCCATCCACGACAACACTCGCGTGTATCAGCCCTGGGAAAAGCCCTACTATGTCCTTTCCGCGGGCGATGTGTACAACATGAAGACACGTACGATCGAAAAATATGGCACCGGCGTTCTGGTTCCGCCCGCGGTCATACCGGCGAAGGAGACAGTGCCCGCAAAACGCTGACGCAAGACGGCCAAGAGGTGCTGTACAGAGCATCGTGCCTGATCAGAGCGTGACTGAACACAGCGAAGAGTGCGACGTGTGCAGTGGTTCCGGGCAATGCACCGAGTGCAAGGAAGGAGTAATGGCGGCCAGTGCTTCAATTGTGCGGGTACTGGTCAGTGTGTTCAGTGTCAGGGCACGGGTCGCCGGGCAGTCGATCACAAGAGGTGACCGGAGGCACGGCGAGGGAGCGGCACTTCCGGCACCGGCAGGTCTTCGACGCCGGGCAACAAACTTGACCTGTGTTTGGCGGCGCCAATCGCGACGCGGACTTCATGAGATAATCCGTGGGTGGAGCGGCAATTCGAACATCAGTTCGAGTGGGACCCTGTAAAGGCCCTCCGCAATGCCAGGGAGCACGGAGTTTCATTTGGGCGGGCCGCCACGGTTTTTCTCGATCCAGGAACCATGTCGATATTCGACAATGAGCACAGCGAGGAAGAGGAGCGTTGGATCACTCTCGGATTGGATCGCGCTGGAGTGCTGCTGGTGGTGTGCCACACGTTCCGCGAGGAGCACGAAACCGTCCGTGGGCTAGCGCAAAGATACGCATAATTTCCGCTCGCCGGGCGGACCGCAGTGAAGCCGCACAGTATCTGGGGAATTGAAACATGAAGCCAAATTACGACTTTTCCAAAGCCGAGAGAGGCAAATTTTTCCGGCAGGGAGCTCGCCTGCGGCTGCCTATTTACCTTGACGGCGAGTTGCAGCAACGTCTGGAGCGTATCGCGCAGAAGAAGGGTCAGGATCTCGATGACGTGGTGACCGATCTGTTGACCAAGGACGTGGAGATGCCGGAGGAGTTGACTTGATTGAGCTGTGTTGCCGAACTCGAATGGTCTCCAAGGCCGGCCGTCACGCATAGGCTCCGCGTTCAACCGCAAGCCATCGCGCTATTCACTGGTGCTCGCCTATGAGCAACTCCTCATCCTGATCGTTGACGAGGCCCTGGCCGTAGGCGACGCCGTCTTTGCCAACCTAATCCGCGACTGAAACCGCGCGTCCGTGGAGACCGTCAGGCGGGAAACGCCCCACAGCAATCACTTCACTCCGAAACAATCGGTTCCGCTACGTCCTCGGCGGCCGGGGCAAGCTCCCGATGATGATTCAAGAAGCGAACGCACGCGTTCCAGCGCAGCAACGCGTCGTCGTTGCCTTGCGGGCGCAGCGGCTCGGCAGTTTCGAATAGCTGCAGGGCCGTGACGATCCACTCGTAGACGTAGCGGTGCGCGCCGGGGCCGCCGGTCTGGTAGCGCGCCTTGGCCCGGCGCTCCCACACGATGCCGGCGTAGTAGGCGCGGCCGTAGGGCGAGTCGAGGTGCGGCACCGTCGCCATCGCGTCCGTGAAGGCGCGCGTGTCGTGCGGAATCTGGTCGGTCAAAGCCAGGATCAGATCGATCAGCGCCGCCTGATTGCCGGGTTCAATCTGCAGGATGTCGTGGCAGATGCTTTCGGCTGCGCTGGGGTCGTTGAGCAGCCGGTAGCGCTCGACTCTCGCCAGAGCGCCGGCCACGCTGTCGTGCGAGATCGGCTTGAGCTCGAACATAGGACCTCCCCCTCTTTACAGGATACCGTCACCGGATGCAATCAGAGGATACTGAACAGTTTCTTAATCGGGTCGAAAAACTCGTCGACCACGCGCTCCTTGAGCGGGATGATGGCGTTCTCGGTGATGGTAATGAACTCCGGGCAGACCTGGCGGCAGCAGGTAGTGATGTTGCAATAGCCGATGCGATGCTTGTCTTTCAGGTCCTTAACCCGGTCTTCGGTGTCGAGCGGATGCATCTCCAGCGCGGCGGCGTGGACCAGATAACGCGGCCCGATGAACTCATCGAACTTCCGGTGCTCCCGCAGCACGTGGCACACGTCCTGGCAGAGGAAGCACTCGATACACTTGCGAAACTCCTGCACGCGGTCCACGTCGGCCTGCTGCATGCGCCAGGTGCCGTCGGGGGCATCGGGCAAGCGCGGCCGGAAAGGCTTGATCGTTTTCTTGACGCGAAAGTTCCAGGAGACGTCGGTGACCAGGTCGCGAATCGGGGGAAAGGCGTGCATGGGCTCGACGATCACCGGCATCGCCAGGTTCAACGTGCTGAGACGCGTCATACACATGAGGCGCGGCGTGCCGTTGATCTCGGCGGAGCACGAACCGCACTTGCCGGCTTTGCAATTCCACCGCACGGCCAGGTCGGGCGCCTGGTTGGCCTGAATGCGGTGGATGGCGTCCAGCACCACCATGCCTTCATCCACCGGCGTAGCGAAATCCTGGAATTTTCCGCCGTCCGCGCTGCCGCGCCAGATGCGGAACGTGGCCTGCTGCGCCATCTATTTCATCTCCTCCACAATCTGCTTGAGCTCATCGGGCATGGCCGGAAGGGGCCGCTTCTCCAGCGCCATGCCGCCATCCGCCATGCCAACTTCAGCCCCCCGCCGCACCACGATGCTGTGCTTGCCCCACTCCGCGTCTTTGTTCGGGAAATCTTCGCGAAACTGCGCGCCGCGGCTTTCCTTTCGCAGCAAGGCCGCGCGCGTGATGGCCTCAGACACGTCCAGCATGTTCGCCAGATCCAGAGCCGTATGCCAGCCATTGTTGTACTGGCGGTGGCCTGCAGTCCCGGCGACGGCGGCTTTCGCCCGCAGTTGTGCGATCGCGTGCAGGGCTTGTTCCATTTCACCCTCGGTGCGCACAATGCCCACCAGGTCCTGCATGCGCTCCTGCAGTTCGTACTGGATCTGATACGGATTCTCGCCCGTGGGTCCGTGTTCGAAAGGCTCGAGCGCCGCGCCCGCGGCAGCTTGCACCTGCGTCTCGTCCACCAGGGCGGCGCCGTTGCGGCGGGCGAACTCGGCGGCGAACTGGCCGGCGCGCTTGCCGAACACCAGCAGGTCGGAAAGTGAATTGCCGCCCAGGCGGTTGGCTCCGTGCAGGCCGGCGGCGGCTTCGCCGGCGGCGTAGAGGCCGGGCACGGTGGACATTTGGGAATCGCCGTCCACGCGGATGCCGCCCATCATATAGTGCGTAGTGGGGCCCACTTCCATCGCCTCCTTCGTGATGTCGATATCGGCAAGCTGCTTGAACTGGTGATACATGCTGGGCAGTTTACGCTGGATGTGTTCGGCGGCTTTCGGCAAATGCTGCTTGATCCAGGCGATGTCGAGATAGACGCCGCCGTGCGGGCTGCCCCGGCCTGCCTTGACTTCCCGGTTGATGCAGCGCGCCACGTGATCGCGCGTAAGCAATTCCGGCGGGCGGCGCGCTTGTTTGTCGCCCTGCGTATAGCGCCAGCCTTCGTCCTCGGTGTCGGCGGTCTGCGCTTTGTAGAGATCGGGGATCTCGTCGAACATGAAGCGGCGCCCTTCGGAGTTTCGCAGCACTCCGCCTTCGCCACGCACGCCTTCCGTCACCAGGATACCGCGCACGCTGATGGGCCAGACCATGCCGGTAGGATGAAACTGCACAAACTCCATGTCGAGCAGTTCGGCGCCCGCGCGGTAGGCCAGCGCCAGTCCGTCGCCGGTGTACTCCCAACTGTTGCTGGTGATCTTGAAGGCGCGGCCGATGCCGCCGGTGGCGATTACCACGGCCTTTGCGGTCCACAGAATAAAGTGGCCCTTTTCGCGATCGTACCCGAAGGCGCCCGCGATCCGGCCGGAATCCATCAGCAGACTGAGCACCGTGCATTCCATGTGCACTTCCATGCCGGTGTGGATGCCATGGTCCTGCAAAGTCCGGATCATCTCCAGCCCGGTACGGTCGCCAACATGGGCCAGGCGGGGATAGCGATGGCCGCCGAAGTTGCGCTGCAGGATGCGGCCGTCTTTGGTACGGTCGAAAAGCGCGCCCCAGGCCTCCAGCTCGCGCACGCGGTCGGGCGCTTCCTTGGCATGCAACTCGGCCATGCGCCAATTGTTGAGATACTGGCCGCCGCGCATGGTGTCGGCAAAATGCACCCGCCAGTTATCGCGGTCGTCCACATTGGCAAGCGCGGCTGCCACTCCGCCCTCGGCCATGACGGTATGCGCCTTGCCCAGAAGCGATTTACACACCACACCGACCTTGATGCCGGGCGAGGCCGCTTCAATGGCGGCGCGCAACCCTGCACCGCCCGCGCCGATTACCAGAACGTCGTAGGCGTACGTCTGGTATTCCGCCATTAAAAGATTCTCCAGTCGGACCAGATGCCCAGCGCGCAGAGGCGCACGTAGATATCGGCGAAACCGACGGAGCAGAGACTGGCCCACGCCCACTTCTTGTGGTTTCCATTCAGGCAGGTAACGCAATTGTAGAGCTGGTGGCGGACGGGGTGCTCGGAGACGCGGTCGAAAACGCCGCCGATCAGGTGGCGGAACGCGTGGCAACCGAAGACATAGCCGCCCAGGAGCACGACGTTGACCGTGAGAACCAGCGTGCCCACGCCGATGCCGAAGCCATTGGGAAACCAGAATGCCTTCCAGGCGTCGTAGACCAGGAATCCCCAGACCAGGTAGGAGAGCCGCAGAAAGTAGCGGTGGAAATTCTGCATGATCAGCGGAAAACTTTTTTCGCCGAGGTAGGTCTTGCGCGGCTCGCCGACGCTGCAGGCCGGCGGGTCTGCCCAGAACGATTTGTAGTAGGCGCCGCGGTAGTAGTAGCAGGTGAACCGGAAGAGGCCGGGGATCCAGAGAATGAAGAGCGCGGGAGAGAACGGCAGAAAGCCCGGATACCAGGAAGGCTTGGGGCCGAACCAGGCGTGCGGCGAGTCACCAAAGATTTCAGGGGAATAGAACGGAGAAATGTAGGGACCGTAGGTGTAGTTTTTATTCTGCCAGGCGGCCCAATTGGCGTAGACCAAAAATGTTCCCAGCCCAAGGAAAACCAGTAAAGGGGAAAGCCACCAGGTATCGCGCCGCGAGGTCTGGCCAAAGCTCCCGTTCTTCCAGACGAGATCGGGAGCCGCCGGTTCCGCTTTGACCTCAACGTCCATTTGCCCTCCTGCCGCTGGGATGCCAGTATACACCATCCTGCGCAGGCGCCGCTGTTTGAACCGGGTGTACATTTCTGGGAGAAGGTGGGACAGACCATCGTCTTTCGTGGTCTGTTGGGATGGGCGTTCCGCCCGCGAAACTTCATGAAAAACCACACCAGGCTCCGGAAGATTCCCGATGGGCGAGGTGGTTTTTCGACCCTGTCATGTCTCGCCAGACAGTCGCCTGACAGACGACAAAACCCGATCGTCTGTCCCACCTTGGCCCGACCAGAATGTAGAAACTCCGGCGGCGGATTGTTAGTCCGCCGGCGCGATGCGTAGCGAGCCAGCCCCAGGTTTACCAGTTGAAGCCGCGCGGGTCTCAGGCCCTTTAACCGGCGCTAGCCGCTATCACGCGGACCACGCGTTCTGGCATCCGGCGTTCCGGAACCGGCCATGGATGTTCCAGTTGAATGGCGGTTTGCTCGGCGTGTCCGTCGCAATACGCCGCCACCATCGAGCGTCCGCCCGATTCGCAGTCGATAGCTCCGGTGAACACGAACGTCGCCGCGTGCGGGCAACATTGCACCGTACACATCACGGTCTCTTTGCGAATCGCGGTAAATCTTGGAGTCATAGAGTAGGGCTATTGTAGCAATTCCGCCGGCCCGCTAACGGCGCCTCTGTTGTGAGCCAGGCATAGAGCCGCCTGGCTCGAAAACTCACGTCGCCCTCTCTTCGATCAGCTCAAACCCGTGCTCCGCGATGTTGGCGAACAAGGTCTCCGAATCGTGCCCGTGCAGACGGAAAATCTGGCGCACCAGGTCGCACACGCTTTCGTAGCCGCTCTCGAAGAAGACCAGGATCGACGGTCCGGCCCCCGACAATGCGCAGCCCAACAGGCCCGGCGCCCGCAGTTTCAGAATCTCGTGCAGACCGGGCACCAGCGGCTCGCGGTAGGGTTGGTGAAACCGGTCTTCCAGGGCCGCGGGGAAAGCCGAAACCGTCCCTGTGGCCAGCGCGGCAATCAGCAGCGACGCGCGCTGCACGTTAAATACGGCATCTTCGCGGCTGTAGCCCGAGGGCAGCACGGCGCGCGCTTTGGCAGTGGGCAGGTCGAAATCCGGCACCACCACCGCCAGGCCGAAGCGGCGCGGCATATCCAGCCGGATGGAACGCGTCACGCCGCCGGAATCGATGGCGCTGGCCACAATCGACCCCAGGATGCAGGGAGCGACGTTGTCGGGATGCCCCTCCAGCCGCGCCGCCTCATCCAGGATACGCAACGGCTTCCAATGTAAATTCAATAACTGGTCGGCGATGATTACGCCGGTAGTCAGTGCCGCGGCGCTCGAACCCATGCCTTTGCCCAGCGGAATATCGTTCCGAATGTGGAGTTCCACCGGCGGCATGCTGGTGCTGAGGTTTCGTGCTACCGTCACCGCCGTCTGCCAGATCAGATTCTCCGGGCCCGTGGGGATGCTCTCCGCATCGCGGCCTTCCGCGCGGATCGCCAGTGTCTCGCTCTGCCGGAACCGGCACGTCAGATATACGCCCAACGCCAGACCCAACGCGTCAAACCCCGGACCCAGATTGGCGCTCGACGCCGGCACCCGGACGGTGAACCAAGGCCTGGGTTCCGATGGAGGATGCATACAGGAAGTTGTCGAATCTCGTTACTTGATCTCCGAGTTACTTAATCTCCAGGATATCCTTTTCCTTGGTTTTGGACGCCTGGTCGATCTTCTGCATGTAAGCGTCAGTCAGCTTCTGGTTGTCGTCCAGAGCTTTCTTTTCGTCGTCCTCGGCTAATTTCTTGTCCTTGAGGAGCTTCTTGACGGCTTCGTTACCATCGCGGCGGATGCTCCTCACGGAGACGCGGTGGTGCTCCGCGATGGCGTGCAGTTTCTTCACCAGTTCCTTGCGCCGCTCCTCGGTGAGCGGGGGAATCGGCAGCCGGATGACTTTTCCGTCGTTGGCCGGATTCAGCCCCAGATCGGACGCCCGGATGGACCTTTCAATGGGCCCGATCTGCGAAACGTCCCATGGCTGGATGGTGATCAGGGCAGGCTCGGGAACGTGCAGGTTCGCCACCTGGTTCAGGGGCGTAGGCGTGCCGTAGTAGTCCACACGGATATGATCGAGGATCCCCAGGTTGGCGCGCCCGGTCCGGATGGACGCCATCTCGTGCTGCAAGTCGGAGACGGCCTTCTCCATGCGGGTCCTGACGTTTGCCTCGACCTCTTTGACTGAGTTGAATGCCGGTCCGCTGGGTGGTGCTGCGTTTTCTGCTTTCATCGAGATTTCTCCGAACGGCTAATGAATCACGGTGCCGACGGGTTCACCCATCGACATACGCATTATATTGCCTGTTGTGTTCAGATTGAAAACGATAATCGGCAGCTTATTGTCGCGGCACATGGCGATGGACGTGGCATCCATGACGCCCAGAGCCTTCGAAAGCACTTCCAGATAGGTGATTTCGGGGTACCGGACGGCCCCGTCGAACTTCAGCGGGTCCTTATCGTACACACCGTCCACGCGGGTGGCCTTAGCGATCACGTCGGCTTTGATTTCAAGCGCGCGCAACGTGGCCGCCGTGTCGGTGGAAAAATATGGGTTGGAGGTGCCGGCCGCGAAAATCACGATGCGGCCCTTTTCCAGATGCCGGAT
>DATMNI010000140.1:0-5140 GCA_035570275.1 Candidatus Acidiferrales bacterium
AGTCAGGATCGAAGAGATGGTTGGGTCGAACTGAATTGGGCTCGAGACGATTACAAAGCGAGCTTCGGATTGGTATGGCGAGTGATCAACAGAATCAAAATGACGCGCTCCTCGGAGTGCAGGCAGAACCACGCCCAAACACTCCTTGACTCAGCCGACATTGTTAAAGAGAGGATTTATCGACACCTATCCGGACCGGAGCCATTTCTCTCACTCAATCAACTGTCGGCGTTTTCAGCAGTTTATGAATGCTGGCCTTGACAAAGACTATACTGAGGAGCAGCATCTGACTGCGTTTGGCGGTCCTACCCACCGCACTCCCGTCGCTCTCGGGTAGCCCTTCGCGTTAACAGTGTGCGCTTCAGCGAGTAATCACTGACCCGCAAAACAATTCTCACCAACGATGTTCGAGCTTTCGGGACTCGGGGCACTCAGTTTCCATCTCTTTTGAAGAAGAAGGATGATCACTAGATCGTCGCGGAGCCTTTTGCGGGAAAGTCGTGAGATCTAAATGACAGTGACTTCGAGTTCCTGAATAAACCTTTATTTCGTTTCGATGAATCAAAGGGGGGAGGCGATTGAACGGCGATGGTCAGCACCATCTTAGGCGCGCTTCTTCCCATGCTGGTCACTTTCCTGCTGGGGTTCTTCGCCGCCTGGCGCCGGGATTTTGGCCCGAAGGACGCCTCGACCCTGAACCGGATGGTGCTGGTTTACGCCGTGCCTCTCGCGCTTTTTGCCGGAACTGTCACCACCTCGCGGGCCGCGCTGGTGCAAGACGTTTCGCTGGTGATTGCGTTGTGCGCCGCCATCGTTAGCCTGTATGGCGCGGTGTTTCTCTTGTGCCGTTTTGTTTTTCATTTTCAACCAGGCCGGAGTGCGCTGGCGGCGTTGACAGCTTCCGCGCCAGCGGTGCCCTTCGTAGGTCCCGCGGTTCTCGGCGATCTGTTTGGACGGTCGAGCGCCATTCCGATCGCGATATCCAGCCTGGTCATTAACCTTACCGTGGTGCCCGTCACGCTGCTGATTCTGGCTTTGGGTGCGACGGCGAAAAACAACACGGCGGAGACTGCTTCAGCCGCGCCAGGCGAAAAGCAGTCTGCGTCATCCGCCGCGTCTCAGCTCTCGCTTCTCGCGTCCAAGCTCGGGGACACGGTGAAAGAGCCGATCGTTTGGGCGCCGGTTCTGGCGTTCGTCGTCGTCCTGTGTGGATTGCACATTCCGAAACTCCTCATCCACTCGATGGCCATGCTAGGAAGTGCGTCCGGAGGCGTGGCCATGTTCGCCTGCGGCATTGTGCTGGCCGCCGGGAAAATCGAAATCAACAAAACCGTTTTGTCGCTAGTCTTGCTCAAAAATATTCTGCAGCCCGCTCTCGTCCTGATTGGTTTGCGCTGGATCGGTTATGGGGATCCCATCGTCAGCGAGGCAGTGCTCACCACGGCCATTCCCACCATGCCGCTGGTGATCATGTTCGCCATGCAATATCGCATTGAAGAGGGCGAGGCGGCTTCCGCCGTGTTCCTCAGCGTGGTGGGCTCGGTCGTTTCCATGGGAATTTTCATCGCGCTCACCAAATAAATTTACGAATTCACTCGATAGCAAAGGAGGATTCCGATCATGACTCAAGTCGAAGCACTTGCTAAGTACGCCGCCCGCGCTTCCTACGCCGATCTCTCGGCCGAATCGCGCCGCCAATTGCCCATCCACATTCTGGATTCGCTGGGCTGCTGCATTGCGGCCCTCGGCGCTGGTCCAGTGCAGGCCTGTCGCGAACAGGTCGCGGAATTCGGCGCCGCCGGCCCGAGCACCTCGACCACCTCGGGCGACGCGGGCTCCTCGTGTTCATTAATCGGCGGCGGCCAGGCCAACCCGATCTACGCCGCGTTCTGGCACACCGCACTCGTACGCTACGTCGATTTCATGGACAACTTCCTGGCGCAAACCGAAACCTGCCACACCGCCGACAATTTCGGCGTTGCGCTCACCATCGCCGACTACATCGGCGGCAGCGGACGCGACCTGATGCTCGGCGTGGCAGTGGGCTACACCGTGCAGTCCCGCTTCGTCGATCACGCCAACTTCATGACCAGCGGCTTCGACCACACTTCGCAATTGGCCTTTTCGCTGAATGCCGCCGCCGGCCGGCTGCTCGGCCTGGCCGAGCCGCAGATCGCGAGCGCCATCGCCATGGCCGCGGTCAGCGATGCGTCCTTCGCCGTGGTTCGCGCCAAGCCGCTCTCGCAGTGGAAAGGCCTGGCTTCATCGCAGTCGGCGCTCGGCGCGATGAATACCCTCTTCCTCGCGCGCCGCGGCGTCCAGGGACCGCTGCAAGTGATCGAAGGCCCGCTGGGCATTGACCATCTGTTGCGAATGCAGATCGACATCGACTGGAACAAAGAAGGCTACGAAGGTGTCGTGGGCAGCACCATCAAAAAATACAACTCCATGATCCACACCCAGTCCTCGGTCCATTGCATGGTCGAAATCGCGCGCCAGAACAAAATCGATCCCAGCAAGGTTGTCGCAATCGAAGCGGAGGTCTTCCAACTGGCCTATGACTTTGCCGGCGGCGGCCTCTACGGCATGGACAAAGTCATCCGCATCAAGGAACAGGCCGATCACAGCTTGCCCTACTTGCTGGCGGTGGCCCTTCTCGACGGCGATGTGATGCCGGCGCAATTCCAGCCGGATCGCATCGCGCGAGCGGACGTCCAGAACTTGCTGAAGAAAGTTTCGGTCCGGCCCAATCACGAATTCACCGAAGAGTATCCCGCGAAAATGCCCGCCAGGATCACCGTCCGGCTGCAAGACGGAAAAGTGATCGAGCACGAAGTTCAGGACTACCCGGGCCTCGCTTCCCGTCCGTTCACCTGGGATGAATCGGTCGAGAAGTTCGACAGGCTGGTCACTGGCCGCGCTGATCCAGCGTTGTCCGCGGAAATTAAAGACGCCGTACGTTCCATTGAAAACATTCAAGTCCGGGATCTGATGAAACTCCTCGCCGGCGTCAAGGCCGGCCAGCGCACCACCGCGTCATCGGGCGCCCGCTGAGGTCACCGCAAACGAATCGTCACAAAACAAAAAGGAGAATACACATGGCGATTACCGAAAAGCAGGTTCGTGAAATCTTCGAGGGACTCGAGACCGGCGATGGCGCCGCATTCTTTGCCTATGTGGCCGACAACGTGGACTGGATTGTCGAAGGCACCCACCCGCTGGCCGGCCACTATCTCAGCAAGGAAGCTTTCATCGACGGCACCTTCACCAAACTGGATCAGATTCTCCCGCAGGGCACAGAGCTTAACGTGGAGCACGTCTTGGTGAGCGGCGATTGGGCGGTGGTCGAATTGCACTCCCTCGCTACCGCCAAAAACGGATTCAGGTTTGACAATCGCTATTGCTGGGTCTGCCGTTTCGCTGCTGGTAAGATCGTGGAGGTTCGTGCCTACCTCGATTCGGCTCTCGTCGCGAAACTCTTTCAGGAAAATCCGCTGCCCGCGGCGAACAAGGCCTCGCGAGCCGCGATCTAGACGTCACACTCGACAAAAAAAACTCATGGTTTGTCAGTCACGCCAGCGATCAGGACATGAAACCGTTCGCCGCGAAGAGAAATTTCAAAGGGAGAAACAGATGAGTAATTCGATGAGGTTTGTGGGAGTCGTACAAAAATGTTTTCGGTCCATTTGCGTTGGTTTATTGCTGTTGGCCTGCAGCGTGCTCTCCGCGCAGAACCGGCCGCAGGGCGTCAAAAATATTGTTCTAGTGCATGGCGCCTGGGCCGATGGTTCCGGCTGGCGCGGCGTCTACGACATGCTGGTCAAGGACGGCTACAACGTCAGCATGGTGCAGGAGCCGGAGACGACCTTCAACGACGATGTGACCGCCACCAAGCGGATTCTCGCGCTGCAGGATGGACCGACCATTTTAGTCGCGCACAGTTATGGCGGCGCGGTAATTACCGAAGCTGGCGTGGACCCATCAGTCGTCGGCCTGGTCTATGTCGCGGCACACATGCCCGACGCCGGCGAGAAAGAATCCGAAGACGGCAAGCGCTTTCCCAGCGATCTGGCCAAATCCGGAGCCACCAAGTCCACGCCGGACGGTTTCACCTACATCGACCCGGCGCGCTTTCATGAATTGTTCTCGGCCGACCTGCCCGCCGATCAGGCCGCGTTCATGGCGCGCTCCCAGGTCTTCAACTATGGACCAAATTTTTCCGGGACGATCAGCGCCGCGGCCTGGAGAACCAAACCGAGCTGGATGGTGGTGGCCGGAAGCGATCGCACCATCAACCCGGACCTGGAACGCTGGTACGCCAAGCGCGCCAACAGCCACACCACCGAAGTCCCCGGCGCCAGCCACTGCGTATTCATCTCCCATCCCAAGGAAGTTGCCGGCGTAATAGAAAGCGCCGCGCGCGCGTCAGCGAAGTAGTCTCGATTCTGCAAATGGTTTCACACGTAAGTAATTTCGAAAAAGCAGGAAACATGGCCATTTACTCTGGTAAGGACATGCCCAAGGAAGTCGGTCGTACGACAATGGATGTTGAGGTCAAGAATTGGCTCAAAGACGGCCCGGTCCTGGGCTCGCATGAACCGATAGCCGCGCAGCGTGCGGCGCACGACCGGTTTATCGACGCCGACAAACCGCCCATCGGGAAGGTCGAATAACGCCGTTATCGGACATTGATTTTCAGATAGATGTCGATAACAGGGATTATCACTACCTATCTCACTCTGAGATGATGGTGGGAAGAGGATTTCTCGACATCTATCGGGAACCGGCTGCTCCCGGCATGTTTGCGGGCCTAGTTTCCGGTTACGCGACCACACAGGCAAGTGGATTGAGAGGTCGCGACTTCCCACCACGGACCCTCTGACTCGACATAACGTCCGTTAGTCCGTTAGAACGTAATCCAGGATCAATCCAGGGAGAGACGTCGCCACTTGACTGCGAAAGAGGTCACTCCTAAGCGTACCGTCCTTATCGGGCACAAATCACGGAACCGTGATCGGTTCGAAATGCTTCGGAATGATGACCCGCGTATTCGGCGATGCTGACTTTACCTCCTCGGCAAACTGCTTTGCCTCTGCCCGCGCCCGTTCTTGCGCTGGCGCCCAACCGTATGCGTCCCAAT
>DATMNI010000141.1:0-38421 GCA_035570275.1 Candidatus Acidiferrales bacterium
CACCGCCAACGGATTGTTGGCCGGTGCCTACAGCGCGCCAACCTTCACGTACATTTTCCCGGAGAACCTGATTCTGGGCAGCACGCAGATCCCGAATACGTTCGAGGAGTTCCCGTTCCTGGTCAATGGCTCCGGGCCGTATTTTCCGTTTCTGGCTCCGCCCACCGCCCTGTCAGTCGGTGTTGTCGGACAGCTCGCCCCCTGGCCCAGCATGAACGCGCCGACGCCAGTAGCCAATACGACTGGTCTGCAGTTGATTCAGCCGCCGGTCGCCAACGCCGGGCCGAACCAGACCGTGCCTTCGGGCGCGACCGTGACCATCAGCGCCGCCGGCAGCAGCGATCCTAACACGCCGCCGATGCCGCTGATCTATACCTGGCAGCAGTTGAACGGCCCGCCCGTCATCATGCAGAACACCAACGACACGGTCCCGACGCAAACGTTCGTCGCGCCGACGCTGGCCCCGGGCGCCGCCCCGGTAGTGATCGCCATCCAACTGGCGGTTTGCAACGGCTTCACCTGCGGTGGGGCTGTGATTGTCAACGTTACCGTAGTGGCCGCCGCCGGCGCACCTTCGGTGACCTTGACCTCCTCAGTGCTTGGCGTAGCCAAGAGCGTGAATATTGCGCCGGGCGCCACTGTGACCCTGACGGCCGCTGCGAAGTGCGGCCTTACCACATGCGGCACAGCAGTTACGTTCGCTCAGATCGGTACTCCGAAGGTGGTATTGACGATTACCGGCAACACAGCTACGTTCAAGGCGCCGGCGACTCCGGGGACCCTGACGTTCACGGCCGTGCAGACCAGTGGCGCGACCACAGCCAGCGCCACCCTCAGCATCGTCGTCGGACCGGATACCATCACGGTAACCAACGTAGTGTACACGCAAACCTTCTCGGGGCTGGCCGTTTCGGCGAACAGCACCGCGCTGCCGAAGGGCGCCGCCATCCTGACGGTGACCCCGCTGGTGAACAACAAGGCCATCGGCGCGAATGTGGTTTGCTTCTACGACCCGATTCTCAACACCTACACGATGCCTGAGTCCATCGTGAATCCGATTCCGGATTCGGTGAAGATCGTGTCCAGCTTCGGCGGCACGGTCATCTCGCCGATTCTCTCCATCGTCAAATAAGGGAAAGGGGGCGGTTCGGTATTATCGCCCCGTTTCTTTTTGGAAGTTGCATCCCCGACCCGCTCCCCTTTTGGGGAGCGGGTTTTTTATTGTGCCGGGCAGGTTCGAGGTGGGGTCCGGAGGAACGTGGAGCAAACGTACGGGCCGATGTACAAGAACCGGCCACCGGAAGCACGAGTAGGTCGATGGCGCAGCGCGCGCGCAGTGGGCGGACCGGCTGATCACGTTCGGCCTCGGCGTGCCGGCGCGCGGCCGGGCCAGTTGCACACGCGGCGTATGAGGGTGGCAAAGCGATCCGGGCTAGCCGCCATCCGCATCCCAACAAAGCCCCCTTTCCCGGCTCACCAAGGCCCGCAGGGACACCGCGGCGGGCTCAATGGTCCGTGGGCGCCTTCGGCGGGCCGGCCAGCGGGTGGCGCGCATCCAGCAGATGCATGCCGATATCGTTGAGGCCGGTGTTGGTGAAAGTGTTCGACAACACGACCACGCCGGCGCGGGACGCAGGCTGGTAGCCCACGAAGGATCGGTACCCAGCCGAACTACCGTTGCGCCAGACGATCCCGCCAGCGTCCACCACCCAGCCAAGCGCCATCTCGGTGCCGGGAATCGTGGTCGGCCGGCGGACCTTCAGCATGGCGGCCATGGCAGGCGTCAGCGGCGAGTTGGAGTAGCCCAGGTTGGCCGACAGGAACACCAGCAGGTCGTTGGCGCTCGACCGCAGCGCGCCGGCGCCGGCCAGCACTTGAAAGTCGTAATTCGGAACCGCCGCCAGTTTGACGTCGTGCCCCACCGCCAGCCGGGCTTTCATTTCCGGAGATAGGGTGATGCGGGTGCTGTTCATCGCCAGCGGCTGGGTGATGCGGGATTTCACCAGCGCCCCATAAGTCATGCCGGCGCGCCGCGCCAGGGCGTGTCCCAGCAGCCCGCCGCCCAGGTTGGAGTACTCGAACCCTGGGCCGATGTCGCGCCACAACTTGTAGGTCGAGAGAAACTGGTAGAGCCGTTCGGCCGAATAGTCCGCGAAGGGATTGGCCGGATTCGCGGGTTCCAGGTTGGAGGGGAGCCGCGGCAGCCCCGAGGTATGGGTGGAAAGATCTTCGAGCGTGATCCGCCGGCCGCCGCGTTCCGGCACTTTGACGCCCTCCGGCAGGAACTTCGCCACCGGATCGTCCAGCGCGACCTCGCCGCGTTGGACCATATCGGTCAGCAGCAGCGAGGTGAAGACTTCGGTCACCGAGCCGATCTCGAAGATGGTGTTGCCGTCGAGCGGGCGCTTATCGCCCTGGGCGCGGCTGCCGTAGGCCACCACTCGTGTTCCCTTCGGCTCGATCACGCCGATGACAATCCCCGCGCTCAGCCCGGCGCCGCCAATGCGGTCCGCCAGGATCCGGCGGATTTCGGATTCGGGCGGAACGGGGGACTCCGGAAGAGACTGGGCGCGCGCGGCGGACATCGGAATGAGCATCCCGCACGCACCGAGGAAGAGGTTGCGTATCATCATGAACTCGCTCCTAGCCTTATGAATTGGCTCCGTGCCTGGCATTTCGTCGATTTCGCGTCCCGGCGTGCACCGCGCCCCGGCATCCGGTAGAAGGCAATAGGACGGCGGGCAGCCGAAGAGCACGATACTCCGCCCGAGCGGACCGGAGCGGCATTCGAGCCGATCTACGGCAGCCTGCCGCCGGTATTCAACAGAGCCGATCGCTCATTCGCACCTGGCTCGACGTTCCCATTGCAGCCAGCCACTCCTGCCAGCCAATCCCAGCCAGTCCTGACGTTATTCGATCTTGCGGCCGGGACGGCAGCATGCCGGCATGGCGTCCCGGAGGGCCGCGCTGCCCGAGGTGGGTACGGCTGCGGAGTTGGATCGGTCCGGCGATGTCATTTCGGCTCGGGCACGGTCCAAAGGTAGATGTTGGTGCCGTCCACGGTCTCCTCTCTATCGGGTTTCCAGTCGCCAATGCCGAATTTGTGGGCCACAATGCGGGTGCCGGGCTTGAGGTCCTTGAGGAGCTTGGGCCGCAGCCGCACGTTGACGTTGGGCAGCATGAAGAGAGTGACCACGGTGGCGTTGTGGATGTCAGCCTCGAAGATATCGTTTACTTCGAACTTCGTCAAGGCTTCGACGTGCGCTCTGCGGGCGTTTCCGCGGGCTTTCTCAACGAGGTCGGGATTGATCTCGATGCCCACGCCGTGGGCGCCGTAATGCTTGGCGGCGGCAATGACGATGCGCCCGTCACCGCAGCCGAGGTCATAGACGGTGTCGCTCTTCTTGACGCCGGCAAGCTTAAGCATGGCGTCGACGACGACATACGGGCTGTCAACGTAGGGGGCATCGGGAGGACGCGACGGCTTGGACTGGCCGTTCTGGGCGACCGCGCTGGAGATGACGAGCAGGGCGGCGGCTAGGTGGCGGAATCGCATGGGGGCCTATAGAAGAGGTTAGCGCAATGGGCCGCCGGGGGCCAGTCAGGGGGCGGGGACTTGTACGAAGGCCCCCATTTGCGACGCCTGGAGATTGGTTCCGCGAGCGTGGGTGTGGGTTTGGAATCAATGACTTGCGTGGGGCCGTGGGCGGGGACCGAGGCCAGGGGCCGGGGGCCGGGACCGGGGGCCGGGACCGGGGCCGGGGCCAAGCCACCTCCACTCCGGCACGGATTGGCTGCCGCGGAACGAGCGCCATCCAATGCGGAGGATGAGCTTTGAGGTGTTGATGCTGCAACAGTTGTAAAGGACTTGTCAGGCGGGGGGGTAGTTTTCCGTAGGGCCTGTCGCTTATTGACGGGATGGTCCGGCGGGGCATTGTCTAGCATGCTAGTTGAAGCAGGAAACTCGGGTGAGTCCGAAACAAGATTGCTATCCCCAAGGACTCCTGCAACGACTTTAAAGTTTTTTCTTAGGAGCAACGACACAATGATACGAGCGACCAAAAGCTTTCCCCTGCTGGGGCCGTCCAGACCGGCCTTGCTTGGGACTCTCGCCGCCTTGATTTTCGCGGCCCACTGCGCCGGTGCCCCCGGCACCCTCGCGGTTACCGGTGTCACCACGGGCGCCAGCGCCCAGGGCGGCTTCATCTTCGACGGAACCCGTCTCTGGACGGCGGATGCCGTGAAGGGCTTGTGCCGCATGGACCCGGCCGCCCCAGGCTTTACCTTGACCAACTGTGTCCTGCCTTCGACTACCACGCTCGGAGTAACGGCTGTCCTTGGGCAGCCGGCTTATGATTCCGTCGCGAAGGTCGTCTACGTGCCGGACATGGGCACCGCCAGCAAGGGAATCTGGCGGTATGCTTTCAACGGAACGACTTTTGGCCTCAGCGCCACCGGCGTCAACATCGCCCCTGGCTTGTTGGGCGCCCTACGGCCGGGAGCCGTGGCCCTGGGACCGGATGGCAACGTCTACGCTACCATGACCGGCAACGACACCATCCAGCGTGTCAACACGCCGGCGGGCGCCGTTGCCGCTCAGACCGTGGACAACCTTGGTGTCACACTAAGTGGGAAACCGGCGCGCGGTCTTGCCTTCGACGGCGCTACGCTTTGGGTCGCGGAATCAGACGGCGAATACCTCATCGCCGGCGCGACCGTTTGCGCGGTCCCGTGCAAGGGAATCCTGAACGCCCAAAACGCAGTTTTTAACCCCTCGTCCATCGCGTTTGACGCCACCAACAGCTTGATGTATATGGGCACCAGTTCCGGTGTGTTCCAGGATAACCTGTTGACCGGGCAGGTGGTTCTTTACTCCAAGACGTTTGTGAATGGAGCGGCTACCGGCCTCGTCTCCAATGTCACCGCGGTTGGAGTGGACGCTATTGGCAATCTCTTCTTCGTCAACGACCCGTCGGTCTCGCAGACCGTGGGCGGCGGCACCATCTATTCGGTGCCGGTCAATTCGGTACCGGACGGCCAGGGCAATGTCGCCTCTCCGCCCCCGACGATTCCGCCCACAGTGAGCCTGGCGCCGGCATTTGCCAATCCCGCCCAGCTTCTGGCCAGCGGCTTGACCGCTCCGTTGGGCGCGGTCTTCATGGGGACTCACGCGTGGGTAGTAGACAGCGCGCTGGGTTTCTGCAAAGTGGACCCCACCCTGCCTGCCCCCAGTCTGACCGCCTGCGCGGTATTGCCGCTGGGCTTCGTTCCCGGCTCGCCCGTGTACGATAAGGTGAGCAAACAAGTGTATGTGGGAGACACCGCCGGCGTGGCCGGTATCATGAAGCTCCCGTTCACCGCGGTTACTCCGGCTACGGAGAAGTTGGGCGTCGCGACAACCGTCGTGACCAACGCCGTTCTGACGGCCGCGGCTGCTGGAGCCACCGCGCCAACCGCCCTGGCTTTTGGACCGGATGGATCGGTCTACGCCGCCATGGCAGGATCCACGCAGATCGTGCGGGTGACTACTCCTGCCGCCGCCACTCACATAGTCACTGCTATCGGCTCTGTGCCCACGGCCGGCTCGCTCAGCATCGCGTTCCACAATAGCGACCTGTATGAAGTCGAGGTGACGAACGCCAACATTATGTTCGGCGCCTCGCTCTGCCAGGGAACCTGCTCGTCGTTGTTCTTCGCCCTCAATTTCGTTCCGACGGCGGTGGCTTCCGATGCCGGCTTCGTCTACTTCGGCGATTCCAGCCAGGTCTTGATTTTCGATCCGGTTGCCAACACCATTGCAATTATGTCCGACACCGGACTGGCAGGCGGCGTGCCAACCTCGTTCTCAGGCATCGCCGCGATCGCCACTGACGGCCTGGGCCATGTCTTCGCCGCGGATGGCAGCCACATGTGGGAGATTGCCGGCAGTGGAGCGGTACCCACCATCACCTCGCTGGCGCCCTCGACCGCGCCGGAGAGCACGACACTGACTGTGACCATCACGGGAACCAACTTCACTCCAGGATCGCTGGTGGTGTCGACTTGCCCCGCCATCACCCCGGCTAATGTCGCCGTGGTCAGCCTGACCCAGGTCACGGCCACGTTCGCCGTCAATCCGATTGGACCGGTGGGCCTCTGCGCCGTCAGCATAGCCACCACGGGCGGCGCCAGCGCCGCTTCGAACTTCAACGTTCTCATTGGTCCCCCCGCGTTGACCACGATTACTCCCGCTTCCGGCTTCCGTGGCCGCACCGTAGCGGTGAGCATCGCCGGCGGCAACATGGCCACTGGCGTCATCAACCCGATTCCCGGTGTTACCATCAGCGGCACCGTGGCCACCGCCACCCTAACCACCGCTAACTTCGTGATCGGCCCCACGGCAGCGCTTGGTCCCCAGAACGTGACCATGACCACGCCCACCGGCACCAGCAACATTCTGGTCTTCACCATCAGCGCGGCAGCTCCCGTGCTCACCACCATCGCACCCGCATCGGGTGTGGCCGCCAGCACAGTCGCAGTGACCCTCACCGGCACCGACCTGTTCCAGGGGGCTGTGAATCCGCCGGTTGGCTTCACCATCAGCGGAATACCCGTGGTCACGGCCACTTCGATCACGGCAACCTTCGTCATCGCCTCGACGGTTCCAGCCGGACCGCAGAGCATCACCGTAACCACTCCCGGCGGCATCAGCAACGCGTTGACGTTCAATGTTCTGCCGGCGCTGACCACCATCGCTCCTAACACAGCCAAGGCCGGAACCGCCACAGCCGTCACGCTGACCGGCACCAGCCTGACCGGGACAACTTCGGTCAATGCGGGCGCCAATATCACCGTATCCAGCCTGGTAGTGGTCAGCGGCACGCAGATCACCGCGACCTTCACCACGGTTGCCAGCGCTGTCCTTGGGGCGCAGAGCATCACCGTAACCAACGCTGGCGTCACCAGCAACGCAGTGACCTTTACGATCACGGCGCCGACGCCCAGCCTTACCAGCATCACTCCCGTCACGGGCGCCAGAGGGGCCACCGTTCCGGTAACCCTGGCAGGCTCCGGCCTGGTCGGGGCAACCTTCAACCTGCCCGCCGGCATCACCGTATCGGGCACACCAGTGGTCGCGTTTGGCACGATTACGGCAAGCTTCGTGATCGACCCCGCCGCTCCCCTGGGCTTGCAGAGCATCACCGTGACAACACCCGGCGGCATCAGTAACGCCGTCACCTTCACGACGTTTGCGCCGCTTCCGACGCTCGCTTCCATCGCCCCCGCAGTGGGCGTGGCCAACTCCACGGCAGCGGTGACCCTCACCGGCACCGGCCTGGTCGGGGCCACCTTCAATCTGCCGGCGGGCTTCACCGTCAGTGGAACACCGGTTGTCACCTTCACCACCATCACCGCGAGCCTGGCCATCGCCTCAACGGTTCCGGCCGGACCGCAGAACATCACGGTTACCACGCCGGGCGGCACCAGCACTGCGGTGTCGTTCAAGATTCTGCCTAACCTGGTTAGCATCGCTCCTTCGCAAGGCCGGGCGGGCTCTGCCACGGTTGTCACCCTTACGGGCACCAGCCTGGCTGCCGTCACTTCGGTCAATGCGGGCGCGAATATCACCGTCACCGGCATAGCCGCCACCGCGGGTACGGTCACTGCCACCTTCACCAGCGTCGCCGCTGCTCCGGTTGGACCGGTTAACGTCACGGTTACCGACGTCAACGGCACCAGCGTCGCGGTTGTCTATACTCTGACCGGGCCGATCCCGGTCATTACCACCCTTACTCCGGCTACCGGCGGGACCGGGTCCACTGTTCCGGTCACCATCACCGGCACTGGCCTGACCCTCGGAACCCTGAATCTGCCGGTGGGCATCACCGTCACCGGCACGCCGGTGGTGAGCTTCACGCAGATCACCGCTTCACTCCTGATCGCGGGCAACGCGCCGCTAGGAGCGCAGAGCATCACCGTGACCACGCCGGGAACCGGCAACCTCAGCAACGCCAAGCCCTTCACGGTCTTCGCCTTGGCTCCGCTGATCAGCACCATTGCACCCGCCACCGCCACGGCCGGAACCACGGTCCCGGTAACCCTGACGGGCCAAGGCTTCACGGGTGTGACTGCGGTGAACGTGGGCGCCGGCATCACGGTGTCCAGCTTTACGATCGTGAGCGGCAGCCAGATCAACGCCACGTTCGTCGTCGCCGCCACCGCGGCTACGCAGCAAATCTCGGTTACGAACCCGAACGGCACCAGCAACACGGTGACGTTTGGCATCGTGCCGACCCTTAGCAGCATCGCTCCGGCCTCCTTGCCGGCCAGCCTGAGCACGACGGTCACCCTGACGGGCACCAGCCTGACCGGGGCCACCGTCATCAACGCCGGCGCCAACATCACGGTCACGAACCTGGTAGTGGTCAGCACCACGCAGATCACCGCCACCTTCGCCATCGCCGCCGCGGCTGTCACGGGGAACCGCAATATCACGGTCACCACCCCCGGCGGCACCACCGGCGCGGTAGTATTCAACGTACTGCCGCCGCCCCCGACCATCACTGCGGTCAATTCGCCCTTCAAGAGGGGCTCGAACCAGGGCATCACCCTGGCCGGCGCGAACCTCACCGGTGTCACTGCCACCGCGAACATTCAGCTCTTGCTGAATGGGACCGCGGTAGCGACTGCTTCGGAAGGTTTTGTCGCCGGAAGCTTACAGATCACTGCAACCCAGCTCCGCTGGAACTGGACGGTGGCGACCACGCTGCCAGCCAGCGGCGCGGGCCAGGTGTACACCCTGACCGTGACGACGCCCAGCGGTACCACGGCGCCGTTCGCAGTCACCGTGCAGTAACCTAAACCGCCCCGGCGGATAAACTCGCGGCCCGCTCCCCCTTTGGTGGGGGAGCGGGCCGCGTTTTTTTGTTGGGGGCTCTGGAAGACGGCGGGACCGAGGCCTGGCCTTCGGCGGCTGGCGGGCTGCCTTCGGGTGGAGGCCGCGGGATACGTCCATCCGGTCGCCTTTCTGCGCGCCAGGGCCAATCTGCCAGCGGCAACTCACGCCGTGGGCGGGCGCATCGGGAGGCGTCGCGGCTCTTCCGCCGGCTGGCGCAGCCGGTGGGAGCCATCGATCCGGCGCCGCGCCAATCCATGTTCGAACGTGGGGCGGCGAGTCAAACCACAAACGGCAGGAGATAAAACGAGGAGCCTGGGAGAGGAAACCGCCATCCTGACTAGTATTTACGGGTTTCTCCCCGGCTTTCGTCGGGTTTCCTCTTCTAGTCGTTGAAGCGCTCTGTTGGTACCCTTGATCAAGGGCGCATCGGCTGCGAGGCGAGGAGGCAACAGACTTCCCGACCTCGAGGAGTGGGCCGGTCCTGCGGTTGCGAAGTTCCAGTCTGAGCTTCATGAGCCATCGCCACCGCCGCAGGACCGCCTGCAGACACCAGACGCTCAAAAGTTGACAGATTCACCCGCCCCAAGAAACCTGAGGTTTACTTAGGGAGGCGGCTTGCGCGATAACGGGAGGGGAAGATGCCGGTTCGAATCATTCTTGCGGATGACCACGCCATGTGCCGGGAGGGGCTGCGGCTTCTCTTGGAGCGGGCGGACATCAAAGTTGTTGGAGAGGCCGAAAACGGCGTTGAACTGATCGCCATGGCTCGGAGTCTGCGGCCCCAGGCGGTGGTTACCGATTTATCCATGCCGCTGATGAACGGCATTGAAGCGGCGGCGATGGTCCGGCGCGAGCTGGGAATCCCCGGCATCCTGATGACGATGCACTCGGAGCCTCAGTACGTGAAGCGCGCCATGTCTGCCGGGATTGTGGGCTACGTGCTGAAATCCAAGGCAGGCGCCTGCCTGGTCGAGGCCATCCGGGAAGTGACCAGCGGGAACGTGTATCTGAGCCCGGGCGTTTCCAACACGGTGCTCCGGGGCATGCTGACCAGGGACGAGACCGAGGAGCCGCTGACGGCCCGCGAGCGGCAGGTGCTGCAATTGATCGCCGAGGGCTACACCACCAAAGAGCTGGCCCATTTTATGACGATCACGGTGCGCACCGGTGAATCCCACCGCGCCAGCCTCATGGATAAGCTGAACATCCACAACACCGCCGGCCTGGTCCGGTATGCCCTGAAGCAGGGGCTGGCGCAACTCTAAAGCCGGTTCTCCTCCTGTCTCCGCGGTCGCGCCTTCGCGGTCGCGGATGCCTGAGGGCTGCCCGAAGGGCGCCAGTACGGCGTTTCCGAGGTTTTCCCCGCCTTCGCGGAGACCGGGCGGGAACTCCCCGATGTTGGGTTTTTCCGACCCGGTCAGCCGGCGCGCGCGGCGTAGGCGTTAGAATTTCCTTGTGGCGAAGTTCCTCGGGCTGATCGCGTTTTTCCTGGCCGCCGCTTCTACGTACGAAGTCGCGGGGCATGTGTTTCCCGAAACCCGCGCGGCAGTTTCGCTGCACGGCGCCACGACTCCATTCACCACCTCCACCCAAGCTGACGACACGGGCCGATTCACCTTCAAGAAGCTCGACCCGGGCACGTACACCCTCGCCATCTTCGTGCCCTCGCGCGGCGAAGCCCGCCAGACCATCGAGATCGGCCCGTCATCGGCCGATTCCTCCGGCCGCGTGAACCTCACCATTCACCTTAAGGATGCCGACTTCGCCGCCGAGGAGTTGAGCCGCCGGCACGCCGTCTCCACCCGCCAGCTTACGGTCCCTGACAAAGCCCTGCGCGCCTACGAGGAGGCGCAAAAGGATCTGGAACGCCGCGACACCGCCGCCGCCATCAAACACCTGGAACAGGCCGTCGAACTGGCGCCGCAGTTTTCCGCGGCCTGGAATAACCTGGGGACCATCGCCTACCAGACGCGCCAGTGGCGCCGCGCGGAAGACTGCTTCCGCCAATCGCTGAGGCAGGACCCGGCGTCGTTTGAGCCGCTGGTCAATCTCGGCGGCGTTCTGGTGACCTTGCACAAGCTCGACGAAGCCATGGACTACAACGTCCGCGCCGTCCTGACCCGGCCCAACGACGCCCTGGCGAACGGACAGCTCGGCATGGTCTACTTCGAGCTTGGCCAATTCGACCAGGCAGTGAAGTATCTGGAGCGCGCCCGCCAAACGGACCCGGCCCACTTCTCGCACCCTCAGCTCTTCCTGGCCGAGATCCACCTCCGCCGCGGAGAGAAACGCGAAGCCGCCGAGGTGATGGAGGATTTCCTGAGCCACCACCCGGACTATCCGCAAGCGGCCAAGGTGCGGCAGAACATCGAGGAATGGCGCAAGTAGCGTTTCATTTTTGCCGCAGGACCAATCGGCGTACTAAGCTAAAGTCGAACGAGGTGTTATCGCAAGATGAGCCACGGCGTTAATCGGGTGTTGGAGATATGTATGTCACGGCGCCTCAGCGCGCCGATGCTTGGCGATGATGCGGTCGATGGTGGGCCTGTTCACGAGTTTGCCCCTAAGAATCACCGCGTCGATCCGCTGAACATTCCGAATATCCGCCAGGGGATCGGCATCGAGCAGCACTAAATCGGCTCGTTTTCCCACCTCGACGGTCCCCTGCAACTTGTCACGGCCAAGGAAATGGGCTGGGTTGATCGTGGCCGTCTGAAGGGCCTCGAGCGGTGAGAACCCGGCTTTGGTAAACCATTCGAGCTCATCATGGAGGCAGAAACCAGGTACCAGACCATCACATCCGGCCAGAAACCGGTTGCCCCGCGAATACAGATCGTGAATGCCTTGCTGCAAGGCTACGCGAGCTGCGTACCGCAACTTGTCCAGACTCGCCTGGGGGACGTGAGAAACCTCGATGTTCCGGCGTGTCAGCTCCAGTAGGGAATCGCTGGCGTACTCGGCGTGCCGTAGCGGCTGCCCCTCAAATACGTCGGGCAGCGTTTGGAAAAAAGCCAGCGTAGGTGTTTGCCATACGCCTTTGGCGGCGAGCTTATCGAATAGCCGCAGGCAGGTCGAGAGGCTGTAGGTTTCCCCACTTGAACACTCCCCAAGCACCTCATAGTTGGACAGATGTTCAATACTCCGAATACCTGCGTCAGCGGCTTCTTCTACCTTTACGGCTACGGGGACGTGACCGGAAACGGTCAAGCCCACCTGCGACGCCTCGGCGGCAGCGGCGAAGAAAACCTCTCGCGGGGTATGGTCGTGAACCTTGATGAAGTCTACCCCAAGGCGTTTCAACTCACGAACAGCGATTCTCGCCTCTTCTGCGTTGGTGACGTGAAGGCGATAAGGAAAGTCTGGCGGTGCGTTATCCACCATTGGGCCGGATGCCACGATCTCCGGGCCGAACACCGCGCCCGCCCTGACGCGGTCTCGCAACGGCAAAATGAAATCCGCATCGCCGCCCATGTCGCGGGTGCCGACAACACCCTTGGCAACGAACAGATCCAAGGATTCCGCGCCGGTTCCCTGATGGTGGGAGTGCATGTCCCAAAGTCCGGGAATCAGGAACTTTCCTTTTCCATTTACGCGGCTGGCTCCAGGAGGAAGGGCAATTCTGGGGCCGATCGCCGCAATGCGATCACCTTGGGTGAGTACCGTGACGCCGGTTCTGCGGGCACCTGTCTCGACATCGATTACCGTGACACCAATGAACGCCACCGGCGGAACAGCGCCATCAACTGCGCCCCGCGGGGCCGACCCGGCTTGAGCGTACGCTGGCAATGGGCTGTTGATCAGCGCCAGAGCACCCAGCCAGACCGCAATCCAACGGGCAAAGAAGTTGCGCATTCGACGAGCATATCAAGAGTTGCTCGATAGATCTCGCCTGGTCGCCTAGGGTATAGAAGCAGCTCGCTGCGGATGATTGACGGCGCAGATGAAGGACAACGATGGCGGAGCGCACACTTCCATTTATCGGGGCAACCTGGACACACAGACCACCAGGTCCGTGTTACCAGATTCCTACCAGCTTCCACCAGATCGGGCCGATGCCCATCCAGATCACCAGGTTGATTACGGATATCAGGAAACCCAGCCGCCACCAGTCGGACTGGCTGACGTAGCCGGCGTTGAAGAAGACCGGCGCCGAACCGGTGCCGTAGTGCGTCATGGCGGCATTGAGGTTGGAGAAGTAGGCCAGCGGAAGCGCCGCCAGCATGGGGGGAACACCGCCCGCCAGCGCCGCTGCCAGGAAGCCGGGGTAGAGAGCGGTCACGTGCGCGGTCATGCTGGCGAAGCTGTAGTGCACATAGCAATAGCTGGCCACCAGGGCGAACAATACCAGCGGCCAGGACCAGCCGGCCATCAGGCCGAACAGCTTGCCGGAGAGGATCTTGATGACGCCGATCTCATTCATGGAGTCGGACATCATCACCAGCGGCGCGAACCAAATCAACGCGTCCCAGGCGCGCTGCTCGGCCAGCAGATCGTCCCACGTAATCACCCGGGCCAGCAGCAGCGCCCCCAGGCCGGCCAGCGCCACGAAGGTGTTGGGGACGCCGTGCCACGGGGAGGTGACCCAACCGGCCATCACGCAGGCCATGATTACCATCAGCCATTTTTCTTCACGGCTCAACGGACCCATGCGGCGCAATTCACGGCCGGCCAGTTCGCGCGCCGGCTGGGTATCGGTGATTTCGGGTTTCACCAGATGGAAAAGCAGCCATGGAACCAAGGCCAGCGTGAGGAAGCCGGGCAGGCAGGAGCCGGAAAGCCAGCGCATCCACGTCAGGTCGATATGGCCGATTTTCATCGCGAACTCCGCGATCAGCGGATTGGCGGCCATGCCGGTCAGAAACATCGCCGACGCCGTGTATGTGGTGTGGAAGGAGACCAGCACCAGGAAGGAACCGATCAAATGGGAAGTCGGCCCCGGCTCCGATCCGAAGAGTGCGGCCACGCTGCGGGTAATCGGGAAGACCACGCCGCCGCCGCGCGCCGTGTCCGATGGGATGAACGGCGCCAGCACCAGGTCGGCCGCCGCCAGCGAATAACCGAGGCTCAGGGGCGACCTGGCGAAGCGCCGGATGAACAGATATCCCACGCGCGTGCCGAAGCCGGTGGCCGTAAACGCGCGGGAAAACAGGAAGGCGGTGAACACCAGCCAAATCGTGACGTTGGCGAAGCCGGACAGAACTTTCCCCGGCGGCAGGGTCTGGGTGATCGCGATCATCGTCATGGCGATCAAAACGCTGACTCCCATTCGAACCGGTTGCGCCACCAGCGCGACGATGGTGGCCAGGAAGAAGCCCAGCAGGCGGCTCTGCTGCTGGTTGAGGCCGGGCAGATTAACGAAAAACAGCAGAATGCCGGGGACCAGCACCACGGCCCAGCGCCACCATACGGTGCGGCGGGCAGTTGCCGGTTTGGCGCCAGGTGGAACGGTAGGGGTCATATCCGTGGGGCGGGTGGGGCTCCGTTCATTGCGGCAGCGTCAGCTCATCCGCGATGACCGCTTCTTTTTCCACCCGAATGGCCGGCTTGTTGCCGGCGATCGCCTTCCATTTCGGGTTGGCCTGCAGCCGTTGCCGAATCTTTGCCATCACTGTCTCGCGCCGGCCGAAGCTTTCCTCATCCTTATACTCCAGAACGATCAGGGCATCCCACGGACGCGCGGCGGTGTAGCGCTGCATGTACATCTCGTACCTTGTCAGTATGCCCTCACCGATCCAGCCGTCAAACTGCGGCGTCACGTAGTCGTCGACATACTGCAGGTAGGCCGGCGCCGTCACCGAATACGTGTAAGGGATCACCAGGTAGACGGGCTCAAGCGGTGTATCGTCAGCGGCCTTTCGGCGCATCAGGTCCAGCGGGTAGGTGGTGATGGACGTAGCGATCGGCAGCAAACTCGGCGGCAGGCCGGCGGGCGATTCGTGCTCTATGCGCTTCCATTTCTCCACGGCGGTGTAGTCGGGGAAGCTGAGCAGCAGCATCATGTCCCAGTTGTTGGTATCCACGTAGCGGCTCAGCAGGACGCGATAGCCGGCAAGGATTGTGTTACGCCGGTAGCCCTCCAGGCGCTGCAGTCCATCCTGGCGCATGATATTGCGCAGCTCGGACCGCTTTTCGGGGGGGCATCGATAGGTGACGACCAGCGTGGTGGGGCCGGTTTCCCTGGGGTCTTGCGCAGGCAGCGTGAAGGCGGCCGCGGCGCATACCAGCAGCGCCGCCAGCTTGCGGATTGGTTTCTCCATCTGGCCTATGAGTGTAGCGAAATTCGGATGAACGGGAAATGAACGGCGGGTCGCCGCGCATCAACGCGGTACACCGAGGCACGCGGAGGCGAAGCGTCCGCCTACCGCAGGTTGCCGGCGCAGACAGGCTTGGGTGTCGGCTCATATACGCAAACCGGCACCGGGAGGCTGGTCCGCCAACTGCTGTCACCCGCCAACCGCAACAGGAAGATAGGAGCCTTCGCGGTTCGAGTGCGTTGCGGCCACAGACACGTTAGGTGTCGGTGACTACCTGATAGGGCGCCGTACCAGCATGTATAAGACGCGCCCGGCAAGAACGCCAAAGGAGGGGAAAGGGAACTCCGACAGCAATGCCTGGCCGGGATACACTCCCATCCGATGCTCCGGAGATCTCCAGATGCGCAGCGCGTTCCTGCCTGGAATCGGCGGGCCTTTCCCAACCGCTGGCTGCCTTCCATGACGCCCCAGCCGTGTCTGCGGTTCCAGGGTTACTATTGAGCCGCGGCTTGCGTCAGGGCCGTCCTCTTGGCGGGCGCCTTTTTCTGGGCGGCTTTCGTTGTGCCTCCTTGAGCCTTCGCATCTTCGGCCCTCTTCAACGCCCAACGTTTTTTGGTGGCGGCTACGATTGCGGCCCTTCCAGCACGACTCAGTTTCCGTTTGTGTTTTACCGGTTCCGGTGCGATCGGCTCAGCGTGCTTCTTGGATTCTGCCCATCTCCTTCGTTGCGCTTCAGCGATCGCCCGTCTACCAGCGGCACTCATCTTCCGGCGTTTGCCTTTAGCCGGTTCCGGGCTGACTGCTGATTCAACGGGGCTACCGGACAGGATTGCCCGGAGTTCCTGTATCTGAGCATCGATTCGGGTCTTTTGTGACTCGAAGCCGTCGATGGCGGCGGTGATGATTTCTTGGGTTAGTTTTGGTGGCATGTGAGTTGATATTCCTTGATTCTCTGCATCGTGTTTGAAACTGCTGGTCCCATACTACACCTGCCCTGTCATTGAATCCAACAGCAGATCACTGGAACAGCCTAAATTCGGAGTGCCTGGCAGCGCGTCAGCGGCTGACGGTATGGTATCGTACTGGCCCTATCTGACTACTAATATATACGCGGTGTCTCAGCCGGTATCGTCGCGGCGCCACATAGCGGGAAGTGAGGCAGGAACTCAGGACTGGCTCCGTCAATAGTGTCAGTGCCGGATCAGCGAGGCCCAAGTGCGCACGCTGATCATTGGCAGGTCCGGATCGGCATTATGCCAAGTTGCAAGAAAGCTGGCATAGGCCTTCCTGGCCGCACCGTCATCTCCCGATTCCTCATAACTCAAGGCAACCCGGTACAGCGCGTGACCGCTCTTCGGGCGCTCTTTCGATGCTTTCTCGAAAGCTACGCGGACCTTGCGCCCCGCGGCGCATTCCAGGTTGCCACTTCCAGGTCGCCGCGCAACGCTGCGGCGCAGATCGAGAGAATAGCTGGCCGCTAGATTGAGAACGGCGTCGGGAAAACCATTTTCTTCACGTTGCCGAAGTTACCGCCGCCTTCCGAAACTCCGTCCGGGGCTGCGGGTTGGCGGGTGGAAGCTGGGCGCCGGCCTGGAAGGCGGTGGGCGAAAACCGTGCTCCGGTTCCGATGGCCGGCTGCTGCCTTTGCCGAATTTTTGCCCGCTGTGGTCGGCATTCGGGTCCCGCATTCCAGGCGAGGCGTACTTGGAATCCTTGTAGCCGCCGGGCTTGCTGGCGTATTGTGACTCTTTAAACCCGCCGCTTTTGGCGTAGCTGCTGCCTTCGTATGTCTTCTGCGTGGCCGTGCCCTGAGTGCCGTATTTGGGCGCCTGGCCGGCGGCTTCATCGCGGCCGTAATAGGTCTGGCCGCGCTGCTGGTAGGTGCGGTAACCTTCCCACTCATAGCGGTCGTAAGGGCGATAACTGTGGTTGAAGAGCAGGTCGCGCATGAGCGCGTACTGGCCGTAGAAAACCCAGAAACTCTGCCCGCCTCCGCGGTCCTCCCAATGTCCGTACTGGTTGGATTGGCCGGGCGGGGCCATATAGGCGAATCCGGCCGGCTGGGCCACGCGCTCGGCTTCGATATCGTACTTGCCGGCGGGCTTGTGCTCAATGGCCATGCCGAGGTTGTTGCGGTTGGCTTCGAACTGGCCGGTGGAGACGTCCACCCATTTCTCGTCCGACGTGGTGACGCCGCCGGCGGTGGCTGCGCTGGTCAGGTGGGTGCGCACGGTGCGGATTTTCTCGCGCGGACCGCGAGCTTCCAGGTCCACCAGCACCTTGTCCCACGAGTCGTAGAGTTGGGCGCCGAGCGCCTTCAGTTCCTCGCCTTTTTGGGGCAGTTCGGCGGCGCCGGTCTTCAACGAATCGGTGGCGGCCACGAACGAGCCAATGTCCAGATGAGCGACGTCGCCGGCCGCGGCCAGGCGGCGTGAGTCGGTGGTGGATTGCCAGAGTTGATCGCCGTTGGTGACGATGGCGCGGGCCGCGGCCAGGCGCGTTTCCAGGTCAGTCCTCTTTTCGGGCCAATCGGCTTCGGCCTTCTGGACGGCGGTGGCGAGCGCCGCCAGATCGTAGGCGTGGATGGCGCGGTAGTCGCGCTCCATCTGCTGCGCGTCTTGCGGGAGATGCTGTTTGAGATCGATCCAGTGGGCGGCGTCCTTCTGAACGGCGGCGGCGTCGCCTAGGCCGGCCGTGCGCAAGCGGCGCTCGTCGGCGAGGATCGATTCCGCCCGCTGGCGGTCACTGCGGCTGTTCTTCTTTTCCAGCCGGTCGAGTTCATCCTGTTTACCGGCTGCCAGGCGGAGCACGTCCGACGCCCGGGAGAAGCGGCCGGCATACTGCTGGCTGGCAGGGATGGATTGCCACAGGGCGGGCTCAGACTTGAGTTCGCCGTTGACTTCGGACTGGGCGGCGCTCAATTGCTTTTGCGCCGCCGCCAGCGCCGTCCGCTCCGTGCCGATCTGCGCGCGGAGGTCGCGGGGCAGGCCATCCAGACCCGCGAAAATGACGACGACAATGCCAACCGTTAACAAGACTGCGAGCAATCGCAGCGTCGGTTTACTCATGGAAGGTTCCTTTTACCAAATACAAAAGCCACAGCCAACAATGGCCGCGCTACTTTAAGGGCGCTACTTAAGGGCGCTAATTAAGAATGTTACTTGCGATAGACGGTGACGTCCGGTGGGGGAACGGCGCCGTACAGCGTGACGGTGAAGGGCTCGGCCTCCGCCTTGCGAAGGGTCAGCAGTTGCTGGCCGGCTGCGTCGCGGAATTCCCAATAGTACGACCCTGACGATTGCGGCTGGTGCTCCCGCCAGGCCTGCACTTCGCGGCTCATCCGGTAATTCCAGGTGACGTTGTCGAAGTCGAACGAATCGGCGGTGTTCTGGCGTTCGTCCATCTGGGCCAGGTCGTCTTCGGAGACGCCGAGGTCTTCCAGCGTGAGCTTGCGGGGGTCGGTGTGGACGAAGACTTCGACGTCCTCGTCCCCGCCCACGCGGAGGGTTACGCGCCGCTCCAGGTAGGGTCCGCTCAACTCGAGCCAACTGTGGGAGCCGGCTTCGAACCGGGTTCCGCGATCGGGGGTGAAGTCGAGGTCGGTCATTTTGTCGCCCGCGCCGGAGATGGACAGGACATCTCCGGGGCGGGCGTCGGTGACCTTCAAATTGGCCAGGTCTTCCGCGGGGCCGGTACGGGCGGGCGGGGTCGGAGTTTTCTTGAATAGTTGCATCAGGACTATCACCAGGAGTGCGCCCAGAATGACAATCAATACGGGAGTGATCATGTGTTCATCCGGCTGTTCATTCAGGACGAGGCTTGCCGCCCGTTACGCCTTGATCCGATCTCCGGCCGGCGAACCGGTGGAAATGGACGGGCTTCCCGCGCCCAGTTCCTTGGGATAGGTGGGCGGAGGCGGTTGCGATGGTTTTTGACGCTCGGCTTTGAGCGCCGCCAGTTCGGCATCCACCGAGTGGCCGCCGAGTTGGGCGAATTGCGCTTCCAGGTCGTCATCCTTGCCGACCGAAGCAAGCTGGTCGAAGGCCTTGGCGGTGGCTTCTTCCTTGGACACGGTCTGCTCGAAGCGGTTCAGGGTGGCGAAGGCGTTATCGGCGCTGCCGACGCCGGCCATGGCTTCGGACACCTTGCGCTGGGCGACGGCGGCGTTCTTGCGCGCAACCAACGTGGTGGCCGTGCGCTCGCCATCGTCAATCTTGCGCTTGAGTTCGCCCACCTGGGTTTTGAGCTTCTCGGTGGTGGCCTGGGCGGCATCGACCGCGGTCTTCATGGAGTTGACCTGCTGGTCGCACTCGGCTTTCTTGGCGAGGGCTTTCTTCGCCAGGTCCTCATTGCCGGCATCCAGCGCCTTGCCGGCGCGGTCCTTCCATTCCTGCGATTGCCGCACGTACTTCTGGTACTCGGCATCCAGGCTGTTGTAGTTGCTCATGGCCATGGCCGAGGCGCGAACCACGTTGTTGAGTTCGGTCTTCATATCGGCCACGGTCTGGCGGACCGTAGCTTCGAAGGTGGCGTCCTCCAGGGTGTCCACCCCTGCATTCGCCTGGCCGCGCGCCACGCGGCCCACACGGCCGAAAATATCCGAAAGAAATGCCATAAACTTTTCTCCTATTCTCCTTTACGCTGATTTTACGCGCCTGATTCGCTATGCTGCCAAGCCGCTCAACAAGCCGCGGGCCGTCAATACATCCACCAGCAGGAAATGCACGCAGGACAGGATATCGTCTTCATCGTCCGGCCCCATGTCCTGCAGTTTGCAAAAGTTGTTCAACGTGACGGCGATCTGGCCTTCGCCGGCCGTGTAGAGTTGAAAATGCGATGTGGAAATGCCGTTGTCGGCGGCCAGCATCTTGGCCATTACTTCAAAAGTAATGGCGGCTTCCGGCGCCACCGTGCAGGGGAGCGAGAAAAACAGAATATCGCCCTCCAAAACGGCCTGCAGGCTGACCCCGCTCTTGACTTCGCGAATTCTGAGTGTGTCGGGCCCCGGCTCGGATACTTCGTACCCCTTTTCGGCCAGCAGCGCATGAATGTGCCCCAGTTCCGGGCTGGTTGTAGCTGTCATAGGTGTTAGGCTTTGACTCCTTCATGATTACGATTCGCGCCGCGCAACTGTTCCATCGCCCATTCCCGATGAGAATCCTGTTGATGAAAACCCGGGCTATGGGCGCGCGGCTTGCGCCTATCCTCTATTGTACAGGCGGCGGGTGCGGTTCCAGACCGAAAGATCCGGTTCGACGTGACGTTTTGATGACGCACGGTATCGCCACGGGCTGCGGCCTGAATTGACGCAAGGGCCGGCAATCGAAGCAGGCGTTGGAATGTTTGCGCATTTCGCATATCGCAATATGCAATAATGATATTGCAATTTGTGATTGCTTGTCAAGAGGAAAATTCGTCCTGTTTGGAACAGCGCGCGGCCCATTGGAAATGCCGGGGGAATCGCGGCGCCGGCTACACGCCGGGAAACTTGACGGACCCGTGGAGCCGGTCCAAAGCGCGTGGCTGGACGGTGGCTGGGGTGGGGGTGGTGATGATGCGAAGGCCGGGATGGCGTCGGCGGTCGGCGGGGCCGGCGCCACTACCGAGAGTGCGCGCATACGGCATTCCACGTGGTACGCCAGCATGCAGAGAGAATTTGTGCGCGCACGCGGTCCAAAAGGCGGTGGTGGATGGGCGTACTTGCCGGCCCAGAGCCTTCAAGCTGCGGAAGGCGGAACGTCGAAACGGAAACAAGTAAATGCCATCCAACGATTCTTCCTTCTCAATGTTGGCTCGGTTGCGTCGATACGAGAACTCTCTTCTCCGATTTGGGATTTGAAAGTGCTTGCCCATTTTCTAACCGGGGGGGTGTAGCATGCAATCCGGCGTTCGCCGGGGAAGTCCGGGTAGGTGACCTCGACCCGGATCCTGGTCAAAGACGGGGCCTAACTGGTTTCAGTCGCTAAACTCGGCGTCCGCACGCAAGACCGCTTCCTAACGGTCGCGGCTCCGAAGCCTTGTATTTTCAACGCGGCCATCGGAGCCATGACCGTAAGGGAGTTGTCGCTTCTCCGACGTGCGCCGGTTTTCACGCAAGAAACTAACTTAGCCAGGCCCCTTGACGGCTCTCCCCCGGAGAAAATGCGACCGGTCCTACTAAAATGCCCCAATTCAGCGGTACAATGCCTTTTCTATGGCAAATCTTGGTTTTCTAGGGCTCGGACTAATGGGCTACCCCATGGCCCGCAACCTGCTTCGGGCCGGCCACCAGGTGGCGGTTTGGTCTAATACGACGGACAAGGCCCGCAAAATCGCCGCCGATGAGAACGGGCTGTTCTGCGAAACGCCCAAAAAGGTGGCCGAACATGCAGATTATATCTTCCTCTGCCTGGGCGATACCGAAATGGCTAAAGAGGTCCTGCTGGGCGCGGCCGGGGTCATCCAGGGCATACACCCGGGTGCGGTGGTCGCCGATTGCAGCACCATCAGCCCTAGTGTGAGCCGCAAGATCGGTGAGGCCTTCAAAGCCAAAGGTGCTGATTTTCTCGACGCTCCCGTTACCGGGTCCACTCCCGGCGCCGAAAGCGGCAACCTGACCCTGATGATCGGCGGCGATCCGGCTGCGTTTGAGAAGATCAAGCCCTATCTGGAACCGATGGGCAAGAAGATCTACTTCTGTGGCGGGCCGGGCATGGGCCTCCAGGCCAAGTTGACGCAGAACCTGGTTCTTTCCAACATCTTGATGGCATTCAACGAAGGCATGGTGCTGGCCACCAAGGGCGGCATGGACCCCAAGCTCATGCTGGAGATCCTGGACAACAGTGCCGCCAAGTCCGGTCTCATCTCCTACAAAGCCCCCTTTGTTTTCAACAGGAACTTCACCACCAACTTCTCCGTGAAATGGATGCACAAAGACATAGGGCTCATGCTGGATTCGGGAAAAGAGCTAGGTGTGCCCCTCTATTTGACTGGGCTGACCCGCCAGATTTTCCAGACCGCGATTGCGGCTGGCCACGGGGATGAGGATATCTGCTCTACAATCAAGGTGTTAGAGGAATTGGTCGGAGTTGAGGTCAAAGCTTAAAAAAATAAATACAAAAAACAGTTGATTCCAAAATCGGAATCTACTATTATTGGAAGTAAGCCGGGGAGGCAACTCCCACCAAAGCGAGACTAACCTCTAAATAAAGACCCCTGAAGCAATCCTCCCCGGCGCCCGAAAGGGTTTAGAGGACCTTCAAAAAAGAAACACAAACCAACCTTCAGCCCTAACGATTGTGATCTACAAGACAGGCGGGTTGCAACCCTGGCTCCACGTGATAAGATGGTCGGTACACTGGGCCTTGTCACCGCGATGAAAACTCTCACCGTTCTGGGCTCAACCGGATCGATTGGCACCAACACCCTGGATGTGGTCCGGCGTGGCCGCCACCTCTATCAGGTGTATGCCTTGGTTGCCGGTCACAATATCGACACTCTGGCCACCCAAATCCTGGAATTCCGTCCGAGAGTCGCGGTTGTCGCAACCGAGGATGGCGTGGCACGTCTATCACGGAGGCTCGAGTCCGCCGGTCTTTCCCGCAGCGAATGGCCCGCACTGGGTTGGGGCGACCGGGCGCGTGTGCAAGCCTCGACCGCCAGTGAAGTAGACACCGTAATCTCAGCCATCGTCGGGGTCGCCGGCCTGGAAGCCACCTACGCAGCGGTCTGCCTGGGGAAGCGGATCGGGCTGGCCAATAAGGAAGTGCTGGTTTCGGGCGGGCAACTGGTGATGGATGCCGTCCGCGAGCATAAAGCCGAACTGTTGCCTGTGGATAGCGAACACAACGGCGCCCATCAGTGCCTGCGGGCGGGCAATCGGCAACAGGTTTCGAAGCTCATCCTCACCGCCTCCGGCGGTCCCTTCCGTAACACTCCTAAAGAAGCACTGGCCTTCGTGACGCCGGAACAGGCCCTGAATCATCCGACCTGGCGCATGGGCAACCGCATCACTATCGACTGTGCCACCTTGATGAATAAGGGCTTCGAGGTAATCGAGGCCTGTTGGCTGTTCGACTTTTCTCCCGCCGAAGTGGAGGTGGTGATCCACCCCCAGTCCACCGTCCACGCCATGATCGAATACAGCGATGGCAGCGTAATTGCCCAAGTTTGTGCGACCGACATGCGCATGCCGATCCAGTACGCCCTCACCTACCCGGAACGCTCGTCGGCCCCGGTGCCGAAGATCGACTGGACCGAGGCCCGGAAATGGGAGTTTCTGCCACCCGATTACGACAAGTTTCCCCTCCTGAAACTGGCGTACCAGTGCCAGAAAACCGGCGGGTCCGCGACTTGTACGTTGAACGCGGCGGACGAAATTGCCGTGGAAGCCTTCTTGCAGGGCAGAATTGGTTATCTTTCGATCCACGAAATTGTGGCCGAGACGCTATCGAGGACGCCGGTGCGGACACCCCGCACGGTTGGCGATATCCTGGAGATTGACCGTGAGTCGCGAACTCTGGCCCGCGAGCTGGCAACGGCGCGCGCGGCGGGCACCGTGACGGCTTGAGGCTATATGCTGCTGTTTAGTGAAAACGTTTTGTGGCTGCTCGTGCTGATCGGGGTCATGATCATGATCCACGAGCTGGGGCACTTTTGGGCCGCCCGTTTTTTTGACGTCAAGGTCGAGGCTTTCAGTTTTGGGTTCGGCCCGCGCCTCTTCGGATTCCGGCGCGGTGAAACTGACTATCGGTTCTCACTGATCCTCTTCGGCGGCTACGTCAAAATGGCCGGTGAGCAGGCTGCCGACGATAACGCCGCCGACCCGCGATCCCTGCTCGCCAAACCCCGCTGGCAGCGTTTGATCATCGCCTTCGCCGGCCCATTCATGAACGTGGTGCTGGCGGTCGGCCTGGTGACCGGTCTCTATATGGTGAAATACCAGCGCGTCTCCGATGCCGACATGCAGGCTACCATCGGCCACGTGGTTCCGGGCTCGCCGGCCGCTGCCGCCGGCATCCAGGATGGCGACCGCATCGTGAAACTGGACGGCAAGAGCGGCCCCAACCTGGAAGATGTCGAGCTCAAGGAAATCGCCAGCGCCTACCGCCCCATGCATCTCACCATCGAGCGCAACGGCACACGGTTCGACGCCGTGGTGACCCCAACATTGAGCGAGCGTTCCGGTGTTGGTTTCGCTGGTTGGGACTTTCGCGGGCAAGTGCAACTGGGCTCGGTGGAAGCCGGAATGCCGGCGGACCAGGCCGGGCTTAAGAAGGGTGACCTGCTGATTGAGGTCAACAGCACGCCGATCCACTCCCAAGTCCAATTCCAGGAAATCACCAAGAACAGCGGCGGTAAGCCGATCGAGATCTTATTCGAACGCAAGGGGCAGCGGCAGCACGTAACGATCCAGCCGGTGTACGCCAAAATCGACGGCCCGGCGCGCTGGATGATCGGCGTCATGCCACAGGCGAAAGTGGATTTCATCACCACCAAGCTTTCCTTCCCCGACGCTTTCAGCGAGTCGTTGCGCCAGAATGGCAAGGGTGCTCTGCTGATCGTCGAATTCCTCAAGGGCATGGTGGAGCGGCGGATGTCCACCAAGAACCTCTCCGGTCCCATTGGGATTGGGGTGATGGCCGGCGACGCGGCACGCGAAGGCCCCTCGACCTTCTTCATGCTGATGTCCATGGTCAGCCTCAATCTGGCCATCTTCAACCTGCTGCCGATCCCGATACTCGATGGCGGCGTCATCCTGATGCTGCTGGTTGAAATGGCAATGCAGCGCGACCTCAGCATCAATGTCAAGGAAGCGGTGTTCAAGGTCGGCTTTGTGTGCATCATGGTGATTGTCGCGTTCGTGCTGTATAACGACATTTCCAAGATTTTGCCGGCGGGTTAGGGGGGCCGGGGGGCAGCCACGAACGTGAATCCCCTGTCAAAGGCCGCTCATCTGGTAAGCTGATTCCACAGCATGCACTGTACTTGTCTCCGCCAAAGCGACCTACCGGGCATTACGCGACTTTTCGCGGACGTTTTGTATCATCCCGACCGTACGGCGACGTTCTATCGCCATCCTATTCGCGACCTTGACGCCTTTGGTGCGTCGGCCAGCCAGATCCGGTTCTCCGGCGAACAGCGGGCGGCGCTGATTCGGGCGTTACAAGTGGAAAATCCTCGCAGTCCAGCCCTGGATCGTCTGGCGCAACCCGGCACCGTGGCGGTGGTAACCGGACAGCAGGTTGGCTTGTTTTCGGGGCCGTCGTACACCATTTACAAAGTCCTGCACGCGGTGAAGACCGCGGCATGGCTGTCGGAAAATGGTATTCCGGCGGTGCCCGTATTCTGGCTGGCTACGGAGGACCACGATTTCGCCGAGGTCAATCACACCTGGGTCTTCAACCCCGATCACCGGCCCGAAAAGCTCGAAATGCGCCGTTCGGTGAGCGGGCAGCCGGTTGGCGGGGTGACCCTGCAATCCCCGCCCGTCGGCGAACTCCGCGCTGCCCTGCACGGCTTTGCGTTCGGCGAAGAAGTGGCCGGCCTGGTGGAAGAGACCTATCGCCCCGGCAATACCATGGGGAAAGCCTTTTCAGAACTGCTGCGGCGATTGCTGGCGGCGTTCGACGTTCTTCAGGTGGACCCCATGCTGCCCGCCTTCCGGGAGTTGGCTGCGCCGACGATTCGCGCCGCCGTCACAGCCGCTCCGGAACTCTCCCGGCGCCTGCTGGAACGTAATCGCGAACTTGCAGAAGCCGGTTACCATGCGCAGGTTCACATCGAAGAACACACGTCGTTGGTTTTCCTGCTGGAGAACGGCAAGCGCATAGGGCTGCGACGCCAGGAGGGAGACTTCATTCTCAACAGCCGCCGGTTCACTGCCGCGGAGTTGATGGACGGCGCGGCATCCCTTTCGCCCAACGCGCTGCTTCGCCCGGTAGTGCAGGACGGGATGCTGCCGACTGTCGCCTACATCGGCGGCCCTGCCGAGATCGCCTATCTGGCGCAATCCGAAACCATCTACGACGCGATTCTGGGCCGGATGCCGGTCGCCATCCCACGCACCGGATTCACCATCCTGGATGCGCGCAGCGTGAAGCTGATGGACCGCTATGGTCTGGCGCTGGCCGATTTCTTCCAGGGCGAGGAGCCGCTGCGCCAGCGGATATCCGCGAAACTCGTGCCCCCGCGGCTTACCGGCGCCATCCGGGAAACCGCGGCCACCATCGACGGCGCGGTGGCCCGGTTGCGCGGCGATCTGGCCGCCTTCGACCCCACGCTGGCGCTGGCGCTTGACCGCAGCGCCAAAAAAATACAATATCAAACCGGCAAGATCGAACGGAAAGCCGGCCGCGAGGCCCTGCGCCGCGACGAACGTGCCACGCGCGACGCGGCGTCCCTTTACGGCCTGATCTATCCCGAGCGGCACCTGCAAGAGCGCCTCTATGGGATCCTGCCGTTCCTGGCCAAGCATGGCTTGGATCTTGTCGATCACATCTACGGCGCCATCGAACTGGACTGTTCGGATCACCGGCTGATGGTGATCTGAGCGGTGGCCGGCGCGGCCACATGCCGTCATCCCCTGCGGCCCGAAATTCATGAACTCCAGGGAGGGCCAGGAGATTAAATTCCCGATAATCTAAGGGGGCGATCCGGTCGAGCCCCCGAAGATTTCACGAAGCCACCGGGGCGACAGACCACAAATAACGATGGTCTGTCCCACTTGCTAAACCGAAAGAAGACGGCCGAAAAACGAACGGTAGCGGCGCAGGGCAAGGCGGAGATCCTCGGTGGATACGCTCTCCTGGCTATCCCACTGGCCCTCAAGCTTCGCCCGTTCATCCGCAAATACTTCCGCCAGGCGCTTCATAGCGTCCGCGACCAGACTATCCGCCTGCTCCACGGCGTGGCGGGGTTCGTCCACAAAGCCTCCCTGGATGGTATCCCAGCGAGCGCGAAACTCTTTCGCCTCACCGGGCGCAAACAGCGGCGTTGCCTGTTCATCGGGGGCCACGGTAGCGGCAACTCCGGCAGCTGAGGCGTAGTTATCGGTGAAGGAACCAGTAATGGCCGACGCGCTGACAGCGCCAACCTCTCGTTGCAGCGCCGTTTCCGGTGGCCGCAGGGCTGTTTCCAGTGGCTTTGGGTCAACCGTTTTCTTCAGCGCCATCGGATCTCTGGCGTCAACAAAAGGCGCGCTCATGAGGCCACCTTCAAGAGAGGCATGGCGGCCGGCTCGCTGACCAACTCATCGAAAAGCGTCCGGTAATGAACCATGGCCTGGCGCAAGTCTTCCGTGTTGGCCTCCCCCCGCGTCTGCCGAAGGGCGATTTCGTGAGCCGTCCGGTAGTTTTCCAGAACCAGCGGATGATCCACGGAGATATCGGCCGCCCGCTGTTCAAAGTTACTGACCGGATAGCCGCGCGTGGACATCACATCGCCCAGCAGTTGGTCCGCTTCCGTTACCGCGCCGTCGGGGCTGTCAACAAAGCGCGCCTGGACTGCGCGCCAGGACCCTACGAAGCGCGCACGGTCGCCTGCCTCAAGCGGCCGGACGTGAAACGCCTCGACGCGTTGGGCGCGCTTTTCGAGCCCGGCTTCCGCCTGCCTCCGGCCGCCTTTTTGCACGGCGCGAGCGTATTCGGCGCCGCCGAACTGAGTGCGCAGCCGTTCAGTCCGGCGCTTTCGGTACAAAAGTAACGCTGCGATGACTGCAACCAGAACCACGATACCCGCAATGATTAAGGCTAGTTCTGTCGTACTTACCGTTGTTATACTCACGATCTGCCTCCACTTCCTTGGTTTCTTCTATCTGGCTGGTGCAGTGCAGATTGGGGACCAAAGCCGAATGTATGCAATCGGAAGCTAAAGACCCGATGTTCCCGGAAGCCATCAAGTGCAAGTCCTGCTGTCCATCAGGCAAGAAGTGCTGCGGGCGGAATTGCCGCTTTGGCGGCTTCGTCCGGCGACAGGGTGTTACGGACGGGGTGTTACGGTTGGTTCGAAGAACTGGAGTGCCGGATTAACGGTTGATGGTGATCTGCGTGATTCGTCCCGCCTCTGCAAGCGCGGAGTGACGCGCCTGGCATACTCCGCAACCTGAGCCGCCAGCCTCTGCTGCGCTTCCAGGAAACTGGCCGCCGGGCCGGGTGGCAACGCGGCGCAGGAGGGCGGCCAACCGGGCCTCTTCAGCTTCTTCGTCCGGCTCCTTTTGATTACGAGCTCAGCCTGAATGGCGTCGACCAATTCCTGCTCGCCGCCCGCTTCCACGATGAGCCCCGTGGAGAGGAACACAAAGTTTCCCAGGCGGAAGTGAACTGGTTCGGCGGCATATACCGGCAGAACCGCCACTAGCGGCGGCCGGTTCCCAGCCGCTCTGACGCCCAGCGAAGCCAGATAAGCCACCGTGCCCCAGTCGGCATAGAGCGGAAAGTAAACTTGGGGAGATCGCCAGACACCGTGCAGTGCCACTATCTCACTCCCGCAAGCGTCTGAACCAGGAGGCGCGCCCGTTTCGCCGAAAAGCACACCGGCCGCCACCGCCCAACCGCACACAATCCGTTCGAAGCACCCCATGCCATTCTTATCGGCTGGCCGCCCCCTGTCCAACACCCGCTGGCTTGAGTTATCTAGTGTGACTTACCCTGTTTGACCTACCTGCCACGTTTGATCTACGTGGTTTGATCTACCACGTCGACCTACCACGTTGACCTACCACGTTGATCTACCACGTTGATCTACCAGGCCCTCCCATACTGCACCGGCGGTTTCACCTTTTGGCCGAGTTCCTGGGCCGCCCGCCGGGGGAAATAAGGATCACGGAGGAATTCGCGGGCCAACAGCACCAGATCGGCCTTTCCGGTGTGGACGATTTCCTCCGCCTGCGCCGGAGTCGTGATCAGGCCAACCGCGGCCGTGAGGACTCCGGCTTCGCGGCGAATGCGCTCGGCGTACGGAACCTGATATCCCGGCCCCAGAGGGATCTTGGCGAGCAGGGACGAGCCGCCGGAGGAACAGTCGATCAGATCCACCCCCAGGGGCTTCACGCGCCGTGCCAGTTCCACGGATTCGCCGGCGGTCCAACTGCCCTGGACCGAATCGTGTTCCATCCAATCGGTGGCGGAGATGCGCAGAAACAGCGGCAGGTGGCGAGGCCACACGCCGCGGACGGCTTCGACCACTTCGAGAGCGAACCGGATGCGGTTATCGAACGCGCCGCCGTATTCATCTTGCCGGCGATTGCTTAGCGGCGACAGGAACTGGTGGATCAGGTACCCATGGGCGGCGTGAATCTCTACCACTTGAAAGCCGGCGGCCAGCGCGCGTTTGGCCGCCGAGCCGAAGGCACTCACCACCGCTTGAATCCCCGCGTGGGATAGTTCCGCGGGTACGGGGTCTTCCGGGCGGAACGGTATGGCGCTGGGCGCGCAGGCCAGCCAGCCGCCGGCATCCTGTGGGACCGGCGCTCCCCCGTCCCAAGGCGGACGAACGCTGGCTTTCCGGCCGGCATGGGCCAATTGGATTCCGGGCACGGCGCCCTGCCGCGCGATGAAGTCGCTAATGCGCGCCAGGAAGCCGATGTGATCGTCCTTCCAGATGCCGGTATCGTGTGCCGAAATCCGGCCACGGTCCTGCACCGCCGTGGCCTCCATCAGCACCAGGCCGGCGCCGCCGACGGCGCGGCTGCCCAGGTGAATCAGATGCCAGTCGTTGGCAAACCCATCCTCGGCGGAGTACTGGCACATGGGTGAAACCCCGATACGATTGCGGAGGGTCACTCCACGGATCTCCAGCGGAGTTAACAAGGCACCGCCGGAAACTGGCGCCGCCGCAGTGCTGGTCTCGGAAAGGCTCATGCTCTCAGTATCGCAGTCTGCTCTTTACCGTAAGATAACCGCTCTATACTCCTTGCTCCTTGCACTTTCAGTCCATGCTTATGCCATGGGAAACATGTGGAGAACAATTCTTATCCAGCTTGTAGTCGCGGGGATGGCGCACTCTGGTTCGTGGATGGAAGATCTGTTAACGGCAAAGCGGCTTCGTGAGGAGGGGAACAGCGAGGCGGCCGACACCGCCTTCCGTGGCGTAGTGGCGCGCGCGAAACAGATGGACTCGCACGCGGCCGGCACCGGCGTTGCATTGAACAGCATGGGGAAGGAACTCTACCTGGCGGCCCGTTACGCGGAAGCGGAGGCGGTATACAGGATGGCGCTGGAGGCATTCGACACTCCGGGATCGGAACCATCCGTAAACCGCGCTTTGACGGCCGGCAATCTGGGCGTGCTGCTTCGGGCGCAAGGTCGCTACAAAGAAGCCGAGTCCAGGCTTTCCGAATCGCTGAAACAATTGGAGGCGCTCCAGGGACCGGACAGCCTGGAGTTCGCCATCATGGCCAGTAACCTGGGGTCGGTTTACTGGGCGCTGGGCGATCTGGCGAAGGCGGAAGCGATGGTACACCGCGCCGACGCCCTATTCGCCCGGTTTCCGGCGAGCGATTCGCGGCGCGGCAACCGTCAGATCCTGGGGTCGATCTATGTGGCACAACAGCGCTTTCAAGAAGCCGAAGAGCTGTTGCTGTCATTGCTGGAGGGCGCCGGCGACCAGCAGACCGCTTCCATCTACAACAATCTAACAGCGGTGGCGCTAGGCCAGGGCCAGTCTGTGCTGGCCGAGGAACGGGCTCGCAGTGCCGTGGAGATTGCGCGCCGGGCCCTGCCGGCGGGCCACCCGGTGTTAGCGGCATGCCTCAACAACCTGGCACAGGCGCTGCGCTTTCAGGGCCGGTATCTAGAAGCCGAGAGGCTCTACCGCGACGCGCTGGAGGTTTGGGAGCAGGCTTACGGCCCCCGGCACCCCGACGTTGCCAAGGGTTTGATCAATCTGGGCGCGTTTTACCATGAGCGAGGCCGTGAGGCCGGAGCCGAAGATCTGTACCTCCGCGGGGCGGCGATTCTGGAGCAGACGTTCGGCACCCAAGATCCCCGGGCGCTGGCGGCGCGCAATGAACTGGCCGAGGTGTTGCGGGCAGAAAGGCGATACACCGAATCCGAGAAACTGGCGCGCGCGACCCTGCCGTTGCTGGAACAGGCGCTGGCAGCGACGGACCCGGTGCTGGTTCGGGCGCTGGCAAACTGGGCGCGGCTGTTGGGTGAAACCAAGCGGGGGGCGGAGGCGGCCGAAGTGCTGAACCGGATCCGGCAGGGGAAAACAAGTTTCCGGTAACGGACCGAAATACCGCTTGCTGACGCGCGCGGCTCGGAGGGAGCCTAACAAACACCTCCTGTCTTAGTTAGCCGCCAGAGTACGAAATGTAGACAATTCCCACAGCTACAAAGAGAAATGCAATGGTAAACTCTTACCCAAGAGGGCTGGGTAACTGTGATTACTATACGCGCACGTATGACGCCGATTTTGATCGGCGGTGTCGCACTTGTCGTAGTCCTGGCTGCCCAGGCAGCGGACACAGTCACTGACGAGCCTCGTGTTTCGCTTGAGCCGCGAGTCAGGGCTGCAACACGAAGCGATATTCGCGTGCATTCCAGTCTGGTCTTGATTCCAGTCAGCGTGACCGATTCCACGAATCATCCGGTGATGGGCTTGACTTCGGACAAGTTCCGCGTCTTCGAAGGCAAGGCTGAACAAAAGGTTCTGCAGCTTTCGAGCGACGATGCGCCGCTTTCCGTAGGGATTGTCTTCGATGCAAGCGGTAGCATGGCAGGAAAGCTGGCTAAGGCCCGCGAGGCCGTTGGCGAGTTCTTGAAAGGCGCCAATCCGGACGACGAATTCTTTCTGGTGAACTTCAACGGCACGGCAGAACTGGCGGTCCCTTTTACCACCGACGCGGATGAGATCCAGACGCGCCTGAGGTCCGCCGGTTCCAAAGGCAAAACCGCATTGCTGGATGCCGTCTACCTGGCGCTCCATTACATCAAGAACGCCAGGAACCCGCGCAAGGCGCTGCTGGTGATTTCAGATGGGGGCGACAACGACAGCCGCTACAGCGAAAGGGAAACCCGGAGAATGGTGCAGGAAACGGACGTGCGGATCTACGCGATCGGCATCTACGCCCGCGGCTTGCAGACGTTTCCCGAGGAAGAGCGGAGTGGTCCGAAGCTGCTGACGGACATCGCGGAGCAGTCGGGCGGCCGCCACTTCGCCGTCCAAAACACGAACGAATTGCCCGATGCCGCGGCCAGGATCGGTTTGGAACTGCGGAACCAGTACACGCTGGCGTACAGCCCTGCCCAAATGGAAGCGGACGGCAAGTATCGACGGGTACGGGTGAAGCTGGTGGAACGGCGCGACCTGCATTTATCCTGGCGTCCTGGCTACTTCGCCCCGAGCCGGTAGCATCGGACTTAAGTACGCTGTTTCGCAAATACGGTCTCGTATTTCGAGGCGACCGCTCCGTGACCGTCGCGGCTCTGATCGGAGTCGCGCGCATGAATCGGAACCGCGCGCATGAATCGGAACCGCGCGCATGAATCGGAACCGCGCGCATGAATCGTAGGCGCGGCCGCGAAGTTCCTCGGCGAGCCGTTGGCCCAAACTGCCCGCGACCGGTGGACGTCGGCGACGTGCTCCTGCCGCAGGAAGGCGAGGATGCAGTCGCGAGTCTCGGCTTTGGTCGCGAAGCGGTGCACCTCGGCGCTGACCGCCTCGGCGCGGGTTTTGAAAGTGTCAAAGAGCAGCGACATTGGTTTTCTCACTGGTTTCCTTGCTGGCGCGTTCGGCGCGGTACGAATTTGCCAAAAGCGAGATGTAATGCCTGACCCTTTGCGTACTTCCGAAGCGGTGGGTACTATCCAGAAGTTGCATCATGCATGCCGGGCAGCCTGTGGCGACGGTACTGGCCCCCGTACCGGCGGCATCGGCGGCCTTCCGCCTGGCGATCTCCGACGCGGTCCCAAAGTGCGTCAGCGCATAAGACCCGCCGCTTCCGCAGCACGCATCCGGCTTGGACATTTCCCGGAAAATCACACCCGGGATGGCGCGCAGAATCTCGCGAGGCTCGCGCGCCACTTTCATGGACTTCTTCAGATGGCACGAATCGTGATAGGTCACCACCGCCTCTACCCGACCCTTGGGGAAGCGGTAGCCGATGACATCGGTCAGCAGGGTGGAGATGTCGTAAGTGCGAGCGGCCCAGTACGCGGCCCGCGCGCCGTAAACCGGATCGTCGCCCAGCAACTCCTGGAACTGATGCTGCCAGGCAGAGCCGCAGGAACCGCAGCCGGTGACAAGGTACGCGGCGTTCGTCCCTTCGAAGGCGTCGATGTTGTTGCGGGCCAGGGTGCGGGCGGTCGCCACATCCCCGTGAACCAAGACCGGCGTTCCACAACACTGCTGGTCCTTGGGAACGACTACTTCGATCTGATTCTCAGTCAGGACGTCGATCAGGTCGATGCCGGTTTCCGGGTAGAAATAGTTGAGGGAACAACCGGTGAAAAACGCGACCCGCGGCTTGGCTTGTGGAGCGGGGGCTTGTGGCGCGGGGGCTTGCGGCGCGCGGGCTTGTGGCGCTGGGACTTGTGGAGCGGAGGCTTGTGGAGCGGAGGCGTGTGGAGCGGAGGCGTGTGGCGCGGAGGCGTGCTGAGCGGCTTGTGGCGCGGGGGCTTGTGGCGCCCGGTCTGGCGCCGCGGGGATCACTTCCGGCACACGATCGCGCAAAGGATTCGTGGCCGGGGCAGGGAACAGGCGGTCGCCGTCGAAGCCGGCGTTCTTGCCGAGACGTGCGAACGGCGAGCGCGGGGAAATGGCGCGGAACCGCGGATGGTCGCGGAAGACCAGGCCTTGCAGCGCGGCCCCCACCTTCATGGCCCCGTCGAGCACCGCCGGTTGCTTGAGCGCGCCGAAGATTGCGGCCTTCAGCCACGGCAACCCGTTCTTCTCCACGATGGCCGCCCGCAACCCCAGGATGATGCGGTCAAACTGCACACCCGAGGGACAACTCTGCATGCACGACTTGCAGACCAGGCAATTGAACAGCGCGTCGACCACTTCCGGATCGTCCAACGCGAGGTCGCCCGAAATCACGGCTTCCGCGATCGCAATCTTGCCTCGGGCCACCGCCGCCTCGTTCTTCTCGGTGGCATAAACCGGGCAAACCGACATGCACATGCCGCATCGCATGCACTTGTCGAGTTCCGATTGGAGCCTGGCGCCGGCGTCACTTGCCTGCATGCGAAGTCTCTCTGAGGGGAACCAGCTTCCCCGGATTGAACAGGTTCGACGGATCGAGTGCGTCCTTGATACTGCGCATCAGATTCAGGCCGCTGTCGCCGATCTCATTGCCCAGGAACTTCATCTTGGCGATGCCGATGCCGTGTTCGCCCGAAAGGGTGCCGCCAAGCCGCAGAGCCGTTTCGAAGATCTCTTCCACGGCCTGGTGCACTCGCGCCATTTCATCGGCGTTGTTCTTGTCGGCCAGAATGGTCGGGTGCAGATTGCCGTCGCCGGCGTGGCCGAACGTTCCGAGCACCAGGTTGTACTTGCGGCCGATGTTGGCGCACGCCACCAGCATCTCGGTGATGTGGCTGCGCGGCACCGTGGCGTCTTCCAGCACCACCGTGTTATTCAGCGAAGCCAGCGCCGGCAGAGCGGCGCGCCGGGCGGCCCAAAGCTGGTCGCGTTCGGCATCGGAATTCGCCAGGCGCAGCGCCCCGTGGTTTTCGGCCACGGTCTGGATCACCGCCGCAGCCTCATATTCCACCACCGTTTCCGCCATACCATCCACTTCGATCAGCAGCAGAGCCTCCGCACCCGTGGGCAATCCCACATGGGCGAAAGCTTCGACGGCTTCGATGGTCTGGCGATCCAGAATCTCCAGTGTGGCCGGTATCACCCGGGCCCGAATGATGCCGGCCACGGTGTTGCCGGCATCTTCGATGGTTTGGTAGGTGGCCAGCATGGTGCGCCGGAATTTGGGAGCGGGGATGAGCTTCACGGTGATCTCCGTGATGATGCCGAGCGTGCCCTCCGAGCCGACGAAGAGGCTGGCAAAATCGTAGGCGGTGACGTTTTTGACCGTCTTGCCGCCGAACCGGACTTTGTCGCCATTGGCCAGCACCACTTCCATACCCATCACGTAGTGCTTGGTGACGCCGTACTTCAAGCCTCGCAGACCTCCGGAATTCTCCGCCACAGAGCCGCCCATCGTAGCGGTGTTGACGGTGCCCGGGTCGGGAGGATAGATCAGGCCATGGGGAGCGACTGCGGTGTTGAGTTCTTGAATGACTACGCCGGGTTGGACGGTGGCCGTGAGGTTCAGGGCATCCACTTCCAAAATCCGGTTCATCCGCTGGAACGACAGTACGATGCCGCGATGGAGGGGAATTGCGCCCCCGCTCAGGTTGGTTCCGGCGCCGCGTGGGTAGATCGCGATATCGCGCGCCCGAGCCAGGTTGACGATGTTGCGGATTTCCTCAACGTCAGCCGGCATGACGACGACATCGGGAATCTGCCGGGGTACGTCCGCCGCGGCGTCATAGCTGTAAGTTACCAGGTCGACTTTGTGAGTCAACACGTGGCCGGATCCTACAATGGCCTCAAGCTGCCCGGCAATGGATTTGTTTAACATTGGTCTACCCTCACGGTCGCTGTTAAAGGAACGGCAGCTTGTGGGGGATGCGCCGTGCCCGCGGCAGGCGGATTGCCAATCCGCCGCAGATTAACAATCTGCCCCACAAGCGCGTTTTTGCCTAGAAGTAGAACGCCTGCATCTGCAGCGTGAACTCGTTGCTGGGCCTGATCGGCGAGCCATTCTGCGGGAAAGCACGCAGAACCTGCGCCGTCCACTTGAAATTCTGGCCGCGGATGTAGTAGTTCACGCCGCCGCCGATGCGGTTGATGGATTTGGTATCGTTAACGGCGGCGACGAACTGCTGCGTTTCGAAGCGGGCGAACGGTTGGATCTTGGCTTTGTGAACATAGTAGGCCGCTTCCGCCATGAAATTGTTCTGGTCGGGGACCGTAACGAGCTTATCGCGGCCGTCGAAGTGCAAATACTGGAGGTTGAAGCCGACTTCATCGCCGCCGCGCACCGGTGTATCGTTGGCGATATTGGCCGAATAGGCGCGGTAGCTGCCCTGTTTGTCGCCGCCCGCGTCGATTGCCAGAATTTTGCGCTTGCCGAGCGCCGTGCCGGCGTAGGCATACTCTTTCTCGGGAGAGAAGAAGTCGTACTGCAAATAGAGCGCCTGTCGCAGGGGATTGCGTCCGTTCACATCGCGCTCGCCTGCAAAGATACCGCCGCGGTATTGCAGACGATCGTGCAGGAAATAGCCTCTGGCCTGGAAGCCCAGGTCGCGAAGCGCCAATTGCTGCATCTGGGTGTTGTTCACCACGGAGACGGCGCTGATATCCACCGAATAGAAGCTGAGGGTGGATTGCAGCCCCTGGCGCGAAAACGGAATCAGCATTTCGCCGCCGGCCAGTTGCAGGTGATTGCTTACCTTGTATTCCGCAAATGCGTCCTGCAGGATAAAGCCCTGGGCCATGTTCTTGGGGGTAATGCCGAGTTTCGGATCGTCGGTCTGGATGAAGAAGCTGATCTTGTCGCCGATGTTTCCACCCATCATGATGCGCGCGCGCCGCAGATAGAAATTCTGGTTATAGCCCTGCGCGCCGGCGGAGGCCGCTGTCGAGTCCTGGTTGAAGTCGGCCCAGAACTGGCCCTGAATGCCGAACTTGATGGTGACATCTTCGTTCTTGATTTGAAGCTGTGCCGAAGCGGGCGCGGGAACGAGCGCGAGCATCAGGACGCCAGCCGACACGCTAAGCAGCGTGCGTTGAAAGAGGGTATGAAACATGTCTTATCACTCCTGTTTGTTTATTGCGGTCGTTTGCGGTGCGAACCGCGCTCACTTCGTCACCACCGGAATCATCCAAGGAAATACGTAAGCCATGAGGAATACCACCACGCCCACCAGTCCGGCGAGCACGATGCTGTGCAGGAAGACATAGCGCAGAATGCTTCCTTCGTTGCCTTGCTGCCCCGTGGCCACGCCGGCCACCACGATGCTTTGGGCGTCGATCATTTTGCCCATCACGCCGCCGGCGCTGTTCGCCGCCGCCGCCAATACCGGCGCAACTCCCACCTGACGGGCGGTGATCTGCTGCAGGCCGCCGAAGAGTACATTGGAGGAAGTGTCGCTGCCCGTCAGGGCCACTCCCAGCCAGCCCAGCAGCGGCGAGAAGAACGGAAACAGGACGCCGGTACTGGCAAAGGCCAGCCCCATGGTCGCGTCCAGGCCCGCATACCGGGTCGAAAAGCCCAGAGCTAGCATGGCTCCGATGGTGAGCAGCGATTTTCGGATACGTTTCAGCGTCCCCAGAAAGATCCAAAAGAGGTTCCGGGGCGTGAAGCCCAACAACAATCCGCCGAGGCCGCCCGCCAACAAGAGGCTGGTTCCGGTAGCGGAAGCCCAGTTGAAGACGAAGATGGCCGGTTCAGCCGCCGCCCTGGCCACCACCGGCGGCGTGCGGGTCACGGCTTTGTGCAGAACGGGGACCGCGATATTGAGAGAGGAAATGCCGCTCAGGAAATTGGGGTGGCTCACCGGCCCGCCGTTTAGAAATACCTTTACCGGGGTCAATCCCCAGACGAATACGAACAAAGAAAGCAGGATCCAGGGCATCCAGGCCTTCAGCTTCCGGCCGCCTGTGTAGACCCGCCGGTTGGCGTGCGCCTGAGCCCGTTCGACGCCGTCTTCATGCTCGAAAGACCAGATAGTGGCCGGCTGCCAGAATTTGAGGAGGATGATGAGCGCCGCCATCGAAACCACCGAAGCGCCGATGGCGGCCAGGGAAGGCCCGATGTAGTTGCTGATGGCGTACTGAGTGGCGCCAAAAGTCATGCCGACCGTGAGGCAGGCGGGCCAGACCTCCATCATCTTCTTGCGGCCGCACATGGTCCAGATCACCCAGAAGGGGACCGCCAGGCAGAACAGCACCAGAATGCGGCCTACCATGGCGCTGAGCAGATCGACGGGCAATCCGGTGACCGTGGCCAGCGTGATGACGGGAATCCCGAGCGCGCCAAATGCTACCGGAGCGGTATTGGCGATCAACGCCAGGCCGGCCGCCTGAAGGGGCCGGAACCCGAGGCCGATCAGCATGGCCGCCGAAATCGCCACCGGAGTTCCGAATCCCGCCGCTCCTTCAATGAAGGCGCCGAAGCAGAAGGCGATCAGCAGCACTTGGATGCGGCGGTCGCTGCCGACACCGGCGATGGTGTCCTTTACGATCTCAAAATCACCGGATTTGACGGTGACGTCGTAAATGAAGATGGCGCCAAGAACGATCCAG
>DATMNI010000142.1:0-8282 GCA_035570275.1 Candidatus Acidiferrales bacterium
CCAGGATCAGGCTCTCGGTGAGGAGTTGGCGGATCAGACGGGCGCGCCCCGCTCCGATCGCCAACCGGACCGCCATCTCTTTGCGCCGCGCCTCGGCTCGGGCCAGCAGCAGATTGGCCAGGTTGGCGCAAGCGATGATGAGCACCAGGCCAACCGCGCCCATCAGGATGGCCAGCGGCCTGGAGTATGCGGAGCCCACGGGCGATTGGCCGCGCTCAAACGGCACCGCCAGCATGTGGTCGCGCTGCCCCGGTTCTTGTAAATTCGACCCGGCTTGCGGATGGTTGCGGTGCTGGTAGAGTGCATCCAGTTCGGCGCTGGCCTGTGCCATGCTGACGCCGGGCTTCAGGCGCGCGGCGCCGCTCATCCACCAGGTGTTCGCGTCGTCCAGCAGCTTTGGCGAAAACTGGGTCATCAGCACGAAGATGTCGGGATTGTCGCCGACCTGCACGCCGTGAAACTCCGGCTCCACCACGCCAACAATGGTGTAGGGCTGGTCGTTGAGCCGGATGGCTCTGCCGAGAGCCTCGGGGTCCGCCGAGAACTTGCGGCGCCAATAGTCGTGGCTGATGACGCAAACGAAACCGGCTCCGGAAAGCCGTTCGTCGCCGGCAGTCAGCACCCTTCCGGCCGCGGCATGCACCCCGAGCGTAGGGAAATACGAACCGGATACCTCCACGCCCGTGGCGGTTTCGGTCTCACCCTGAAGGCTCACTTTCAGTGCGTCAATGGATGAGAAGCCGAAGACTCCCTGGTAGGAGGCGGTGCGGGTGGCGGTTTCGCGGAACTGCGGATAGCTGAAATAGCTGGAGGGGTCTTCGGTCTGGCGTTGTGTGGCCAGCAGCACCAGTTGCTCCGGCTTGTCCACCGGAAGTGTGCGCAGCAGCAGCGAATTGATGAGGCTGAAGACGGCGGTGTTGGCGCCGATACCAAGGGCGAAGACCAGTACCGCAACGGCCGTAAAGCCGGGGCTGCGGGCCAGCAACCGCAGCGCATAGCGGCCATCTTGCGCCAGGCGCGCCAGCCACTGCCAGCCCCAGACGTGGCGGGTGTCCTCGCGGATCAGAGCTTGGTTTCCAAAATCCCGGCCCGCCTGGTGGAGTGCCTGCTGCCGCGAGAGACCGCCGGCTTCATGCTCCTCGGCGGTTTCGTTCAGGTGCCATTCGATCTCGCGACTCAGTTCCCGTTCGCGCGCCGCACGTTGCCCGCGCCATGGCCAGAGCTTCCTGTCAGACCTCTTCCTGTCAGACCTCTTCATCTCAGACCTCCTCGGGGCGGCGCTTCATCACCTTGGCAATGGCCTGCGCCAGCCTCTCCCATTTGGATTCTTCATCCCTCAGTTGTTGGCGCCCGGCCGGCGTGAGGCGATAGTACCGCGCCTGCCGGTTCTTGTCGGGCATCGGCTCCCAGTTGGCGGAAATCCAGCGTTGTTTCAAAAGCCGGTGCAGCGCCGGGTAGAGCGAGCCGTGGTCCACTTGCAAGGCCTCATCCGACAATTGCTGGATCAGTTTTACGATGGCATGGCCGTGGGCAGGTCCCAGGAGCAAGGCCCGCAGGACCAGCATGTCCAGAGTGCCCTGCAGGAGTTCGACGCGGGTGCTCTCGGGCTTCGGCATGTGATAGTAGAGCTTCTACTATCAACCAGACGCGGCCGGGAAGCAACGGTTAGCAAACAACGGGTTAGTAGAGCACAGTTTCAGAAGTTCCCAAACGCATCCGGGAAACCGCTTGCTTACGCGCGCGGCTCCGATCAGAGCCGCGACCCTTAGGCTCCGATCAGAGCCGCGACCGTTAGGAAGCGGTTGCTTACGCGCGCGGCTCCGATCAGAGCCGCGACTTGTCGCTCGACTGTTAGGAAGCGGCTCCATCCAAATGAGGCGACTGTATTTGTGAAATCGTGTACTTAGCAAACCAGGGTCAGCGAAATTTCCGCGCTTAACCGCCCGATTTCTTCGGCCACCCGGCCGGGCATTTCCATCGGAATGTAATGCGAGCAACCCGGCAGCACCAGGTCACGGCCGTTGGCGAATTTCGACGCCAGGTCCGCCGCTGTAGGCGATGCCGCCGGATCGAACGTGCCTGGCATACGCTGGATGCCGCCGCGCATCACCACCACCGGCTGCCGGATCGCTGCAATCTCCGGATATACGTCGCACCCGGACGTCTTTGAGTTCTCATAGATGGATGCTTCCACGGCTGGCGGGCAGGCCAGCACATACTCCGAGCCCTGGGGCAGAATACCGAAATCGCAATAGTCGCGCAGGATGCCGGGCTGCCAGAGACTGAACGGATGGCGGCCGCGGAAGCGTTCGAACATTTCGTCCGCGGAGTTCCAGACCGCGCGCCGCCGCAAGGTGAAAGACGCATCGGGCCCCGGCTTGCCGTACTCTTCGCGCGGATAAATCGTGGGGTCCAGCAGCAACAGGGCGGCATAAGTTTCCGGCCGCTCGGCCGCCGCCTGGACGGTCATGTGGCCGCCCGAGGAGTGGCCGATGCCAAGCGCATGGCGCAGGTTCAGGCGGCCGGCAACGGCGGCCAGATCCTTTCCCAGATCGCGCCATAGACACGGCAGTTCGGGTTGACTGCTGTGCCCATGGCCGCGCGCATCCAGCGCAATGCAATGCCGCCCCGGAAACATGCGGATGATGCGGTCCCAGCAGCGTGCGTGGAAGCCGGTGGCGTGAGCGAAGAGAAACGGCGGGTCGTCGCCGGGCCAGTCCCACACGGCCAGTTGCTGCCCATTGGCGGAGATCAGTTGGAGTTGCGGCGCTTCCACAAGAGCATTTTCCCATGGTGGCCAAGGGGACGCGCGGCTTGTTCGAATCCTTGTGAGGCAGGTTGCTAACCTGCGGCGGATTGGTAATCCGCCTGTCGGACCTTGCGGGCGCGGCCGCCGACGCAGACGCGCTCGCTGCCGCATCGCGCAGGCGGATTACCAATCCGCCGCAGGTTAGCAACCTGCCCCACATACCAGCTTTCAAACCTTCTGCTATACTGCCTCATAAATTCAGGATGCAAAAATTTCATGCTGCCGATTCTTTTCGCCACCTATGGCGCCGTGTTTGTAGCCGAAATTGTCGGCGATAAGCTTCTCTACACCACCGGCGTACTGGCCACCCGTTATCGCACGGCCCCCATCCTGTTCGGCATGGCGTTAGCCTTCATGGCCAAGATGGCCGTGGCGGTGGCGGTCGGCAAGGCCGTTTCCACGCTCCCTCCGCTCCTGGTCGCCGCCATCACCACGGTGAACTTCTTCGCCATCGCCTTCTTCCTCTGGCGGAAACCGGAGAAGAAGGAAGAGAAGAAGGAATATCCGGCGTCGCGCGCGGTGATGGTATCCTTCGCGGCGATCTTTTTTTCCGAATGGGGCGACGTGGGGCAGATCACCGCGGCCACCATGGCGGCGCGGTTCGGCTCACCGCTGCTGGTCTGGACCGGCGCGGTTAGCGCCATGGTGACCAAGGGCGCGCTGGCAGCCTCGATTGGCGCCGGGGTACGCGGCTGGATACAGGCGCATCTTTCGCCGAAGACCATCAGATATGCGGCCGTCGGACTGCTGCTGTTCCTCGGGCTGCTTTCCGTGGTCGAGACCTTGGAAGGCCGCGATACTCCCAGCCTGCTGCTCAACTGGCTGCACTGACCGCCTCGCCCGGCGGTGGTATCGTACAAAATTGATGGACGCCCGGACCCAACGCTCGGCCGCAATCCGTTTCATTGTCTGCCTGGGCGTCGTCAGCCTGTTCGCCGACATGACCTATGAAGGCGCCCACAGCATCATCGGACCCTTTCTGCAAGGCATGGGAAGCAATGCCGCTCAGGTCGGGCTCATCGCCGGCGCGGGCGAAATGCTGGCCGCCAGTCTGCGGTTCTTCTCCGGGAGGTTTGCCGACAAGACGCGCGCCTATTGGCCCATCACGATTCTGGGCTACGGCCTCAACCTGATTGTTATTCCGGCCCTTGCCTTCGCCGGCAACTGGCAGACGGCCGCGCTGCTGGTGGTGTTGGAGCGCACCGGAAAGGCGCTGCGGGGGCCCGCCCGCGACGTTCTGCTCTCCGATGCCACCAACGTGGTGGGCCACGGATGGGGATTCGGATTGCACGCCGCGTTCGACCAGACCGGAGCCATGATTGGCCCGCTCTTGATGTGGCGCGCGGTTTCCAGATCGAATACCTTCGGACCGGCTTTTCTGTGGCTCGGAATTCCGGCATGCCTCGCCTTGACCGCCTTGCTGGCGGCGCGCGCCGCTTTCCCCGCGCAAGGCAAGCCGCCCGCGCCGAAGGCACCGCAGCCCATTCCCCGGGTGTTCTGGTATTACGTGGCCGCTGCCGCGTTGCTGGCCTGTGGATTCGTCGATTTCCCGCTGCTGGCTTTTCACTTCCGGAAAACGGCGCTCGCCGAGCCATCCACCATTCCGCTGCTGTACGCCGGCGCCATGGGGATCAACGGAATCACAGCCGTGATCTTCGGCCGGCTGTTCGACCGCTTCGGGCTCCCCGTGCTTTCGTTCGGTATTCTGATCTCGCTCGCGGCCCTGCCCCTGGGCTTCCTGGCCGGGCAGGCGGGCGCCATTGCCGCAGTTGGGTGCTGGGCCACGGGCCTGGGAGTGCAGGACGCGTCGCTGCGTTCCGGCATCGCCCAGGTGGTTTCCATGAACAAGCGCGGCAGCGCGTTCGGCGCCTTCAACGGCGTCTACGGCGTGGCCTGGTTCCTGGGCAGCGTGGTCATGGGACTGCTGTATGACCACTCCATCATGACGCTGGTGGTGTTCGGCATGGCGGCGCAGTTGGCTGCGGCCGTCATGTTCTTCTGGCTGCGCACTCCTCTGGCTGACGCCCGGGAGGCGATTCGCTAACCGGTAGACCTGGCGCCAAGGAGATTTATCGCCAAGAGCGGCGATCGCGCGGGCCAAGTCGCCCTCCCGGCCATTCTGCGATGTGGCCGAAGACACTACCAGAGAGCGTCCTCCGCGTCAAATTCGTCTCGTGTGCGGTACAATCGGCTGAACTTAAAGCGCCTGCTCCCAGTACCGGATCGGGTTCATACGAACTTCCGACCCTCTGGACAAAAGCGGGGCGAAAACACGGCTGCTGCCCGGGAATTCGGAGAAAACCAGTATGAGACCTTCGCGCGAATTCAATTACAGAAGGCGGATGAAAGCGCAAGCGATATATTTGTTCCTGGCTGTCGCCGGCTTGGGATTCGGCGCGACCCAGCCGAAACCGGCGTCCGCGCCGGTTAAGAAACCCGCGCCTCCAAGTCAGCCTCTGAGCTTTGAGGCCAACCAGGGCCAGACGGACCCAGCGGTGAAGTTTCTTTCGCGGGGCAATGGCTACGCGCTGTTCCTAACCCGGGACAGCGCCGTGTTCAAGCTCCGCTCGTTCCAGCAGAGCGAGGCTCCCGCCGTGGTGCGGATGAAACTGGCCGGAGCCAACCGTGACGCCAAGGTCTCCGGCGCTGATGCGCTCCCCGGGATTGTGAACTACTTCATGGGCAACGATCCCAGCAAATGGATTCACAGCGTCAGCACTTTTGGCAGAGTGAACTATCAACAGATCTATCCGGGTATCGATCTGGTCTATTACGGAACCGAGCGCCAGCTCGAATACGATTTTGTCGTGGCGCCGGGCGCGGATCCGAAACAGATCGGGCTCGAATTTGCGGGCGCCGGGCCGATGCTAGGCCCGGACGGAAGTTTGATGCTCACGCTCCATGGCGCTCCGCTCGCATTCCGCCAGCCGGTGGTCTATCAAACCATCGCGGGCAAGAAGAAAACGATCGCGGGCAATTACAAATTGTCCGGCGACCGTGTTCACTTTGCGCTGGGCAAGTACGACCATAACCGCGCGCTGGTGATCGATCCGGTGCTGAACTATCTGACCTACCTGGGTGGAAGTAAGACGGACGAAGTTGGTAACACTACCTATAGCCCAGGCGGGAACACGACGCAGGGTATGGTTGTCGATGCAGCGGGAAATGTGTATGTGACGGGCTACACCCAGTCCACTAACTTCCCGCTGCAAGGAGCTATCCAACCCGTCAACACCACAAACGCGCCGACGGGCTTCGTCGCCAAGTTGAATCCCGCAGGCTCGCAGTTGATCTACTCCACTTATATTGGCGGGGGTGTCTTGCTCGACAACACGATCACGGAACCCTACGCCATTGCCGTCGACGGCTCTGGCAGCGCCTACATAACCGGATATACCAGCGCGGCCCAGTTTCCGGTTACCAGGGGCGGGTACCAGACGTCTTGCGGACCCGTGGTCAATAACGCAAGCAACTGCCAAAACGCTCAGAGCGCATTCCTGACCAAACTCAGTCCGAGCGGTGGCAGCCTGGTGTATTCGACCTTCCTCGGACATGGCAACGAAGTCGCCGTTGCGATCGCGGTCGACTCTCGAGGCCAAGCCTATGTCGCGGGGAATTCGGGCGACCAATGCGACTCCACCAATCCAGTTGCCTGCTTTCCGACGACAACGACCGCGGTGCTGGCGGGATCGGCTTTCAACCATACCACCAGCCCGAACAACTTTAACCAGGGCTCTGCCTTTATCGCGGTGATCGATGCCGCCGGCGCCAACCTGCTCTACTCGAGTCTGTTCGGCGGCAACGGCTCGCCGGCAGGTAACCAACATCCCACCTTCGGCTCCGGCGTGGCAGTGGATTCGTCCGGAGACTTCTATTTGGCGGGAACCACACTAAGCAACCAGTTGCCTGTGACTCCGGGTGCGTTTCAGACTACCTATTACGGGAATCCCAATCCGGGTTTCGGGACCTCCTCTCGCGGGTTCGTGGCGAAATTCGGCCCGGTGAGCTCCGGCGCCTCGTTGCTCTATACCACTTACCTCGGCGGGTTCGACAAGACCGTGGTCAGCTATCAGGATGTCATTGCAGGGATTGCAGCCGACGCGGCCGGCAATGCGTATGTCAGCGGCAACGCCTCCTACGACTTCCCGGCTACGGCGGGGGCGAACAACTCGACTCCCTGTCCTTCAGCCGGCAGTTGCGGGAACCGGGGCTTCCTGGCCAAGCTCAATCCTGCCGGAAGCGCGATCGTCTGGGCCACCTTTGTCGGAACCGCAATCAGGCCCGACCTCAGCACCGCCAGCAATATCGGTCCCCCACGCCTTGACGCGGCGGGCAATGTTTATGTGAGCGGGGTTGCGGGTAATAACACCGAATATCCGCTGGTGAATCCGTTGCAACCCGCCAATGGCTTTAGCGGATTGTACGTGACAAAGTACGACCCCACTGGAAGCACAAATGAGTTTTCCACGGTCATCTATGACCCGACGGCTAACACTCAGATCTTCAACAGCGGCGTGGATGTGGATGCGCAAGGCAACATCTACGTGGCAGGCTACACCGCCGCGAGTAGTCTGCCGGTGACATCTGGCGCTTTCCGAACTGCCAATGCGGGGAATTTTGACGGCTTCATCGCCAAAATCAATACTTCCGGGCCCAACCCGGCCGTCAATGCCGGCGGCGTTGTCCCCATTAACAGCACCGTCTCAACCATTCAGCCGGGCGAATGGGTATCCATCTATGGCGCCAATCTCGCCAGCGGAACCGCGACCTGGACTGGCAATTTCCCCACCTCTCTCGGCGGCGCCAGCGTCACGATTGACGGTAAGGCAGCCTATCTCTGGTACGTCAGCCCCACGCAAATCAATCTGCAAGTGCCGGATGATGCCGCCACCGGAAGCGTGCCGGTAGTCATAAGTACGGCGGGTGGCACGGCGAGGACCACCGTAATCCTCGCGCGCTTCGCTCCTTCCTTCAACCTTCTCGATAGCAAACATGTCGCTGGCATCATTATCCGATCCAATGGTTCCGGCGCGTTTGGCGGCGGAACTTACGATATTATCGGCCCGACCGGATCGTCGCTCGGCTACCCGACGGTCGCCGCCAAAGCGGGCGACACAGTGGAACTTTTCGGCGTCGGGTTTGGACCGACCAATCCCGTCGTTCCCGCGGGTGCGGCATATGTCGGATCGGCCCCCACGACCAGTCCCGTGACTCTCAGCATCGGCAATCGAAGTCTGTCACCGCCTTTCGCCGGTGAGACGAGCGCCGGTCTCTACCAGCTCAACGTCACAATCCCGTCCGGTCTGGGATCGGGTGACGTCTCTCTGCAAGCATCCGTGGGCGGGGTGCAGACGCCGGTTGTAACGATTTCACTGCAATAGGAGCGAAGGCAGCGCCGGCCACATGGAACCCGGCTAGAACGCCAGGGCGGGAATCTTCTTGCCCCGTCAAACGGCGCGCTCTGGCATACCAT
>DATMNI010000143.1:0-14584 GCA_035570275.1 Candidatus Acidiferrales bacterium
ACCGGCAATGTTGCCACGGCGGGCCAAGGCGTGTCGCAGGGCATCGGTCTGGCGACGTTTGAGTTGGGCGACGTGACCAACTTCGGGCGGTACGTCAGTTCCAGCACGAATGCGGCGGAGCGCCAAAAGCGTTTCTTCTGGTACGGCCAGGACGAATGGCATCCGAACGCGAAGCTGACTCTTTCGTTGGGCCTGCGCTGGGAAATGCTCTTCCCGGAGACTGTCAATGGCCCGGGTAATGGCGCCACACTCAACATACACGACGGCCTGATGTATGTTTTCGGCGTTGGCGGAGTATCCTCCCATGGCATCCAGACCATGAACTGGAAGAACTTTGCTCCTCGCTTCGGCGTGGCTTACCAGATCAATTCCAAGACCGTCGTCCGGGGCGGGTTTGGCTGGGGATACGATCTGGGCGTCTTCGGTTCCAACTTCGGGCATAACGTGTCGCAGAACCCGCCCGTGCTCGCTAACCAGAGCCTGCAGCCCGCTAATGGCTTCTCCTCTGTGTTTACGCTGGCGCAGGGCCCCAGCACCCTGGCGCCTATCACCGTGAGCTCGAGTGGAACGTTCCCGCTGCCGGCGAATATCAATCCGAAGTTCCGGCCCGACACCATTACGCTGCCTCAGGTTTACCAGTACAACGTCGCCATTCAGCGCCAGGTATCCAGCAAAGTGGCGTTCACCGCGGCGTATGTGGGTAACTCCAACCGGCATGGATTCATGGGGACCAGTAACACCATCAATCCTAACGAGGCCGTGTTTGTGCCGGGAGTCAGCAACACCAACATCGACCGCCCGTACTTCGGCAGGTTTGGGTGGACGAACGACCTTTCCTACTATTGCGACTGCGCCAACGAACACTACAACTCGTTCCAGAGCACGGTCAAGATCAGCGCCTGGCAAGGCTGGACGATGCAGGGTAGTTATACCTATCAGCGTCAATTTGGCGACGGCTGGGGTTATGACTCCAACTACTACTTCCTCTACGACCGCGCCGCCGGCCAGGGCTACAGCAACTTGCTCCCCCGCCAGCAGTGGATATTCGCCCAAACCTACGATGTTCCGTTCGGCCATGGGCGGAAATTCGGCTCCGGGATAAGCAGGGCCGCGGATTTAGCGCTGGGTGGATGGACCGTCAGCGGTATCACCACGTATTACAGCGGGTTCCCCTTCTCGCCGAGCCTGGAAAACTACGGCGGGCAGGGGGGCCAGCCCAACCAGGGTCCCAACAACCGGCCTAACCTGGGAAGCGGGGATCCCTATGCGGGAGCCCAGGGCAACCGCAACCAATGGTTCGTGGGCGGCGTTGGAAGCACCTTCCTGATTCCGAGCGCCAACACTTTCGGCAACTACCCGATCAACACGCTCTACGGGCCGCGTTTCATCCAGCAGGATCTGACGTTGGCCAAGACGTTCAGATTCACCGAACGGATTGGACTTACGCTTCGGGCCGATGCCGAGAACGCCTTCAACCACACCAACCTCGGGGGGCCGAACAATGACGTCCAAAGCCCCAACGCAGGTCAGATTACAGGAATAGCCGGCGGCGGAGTCATGCGCCGGTTGCAGTTCTCGGGCACCATCAAATTCTGAGAAAAGATCTCAGGACGATTTAACCAAGGCCGGCGGAACGCAAGTTCCGCCGGCTTTGCTGTTCTCTTGTCTTCCGCTGGCCGCGCAGTAGGGCGACTCGGCCGCCGGCCACTTCCGCGCAGTCAGCGACTTCGCCCAGGTGCATCGGTAAACGTTGCGGCGTTCCGCGAGAGCTATTCGCCAACGTGGACTACTTCAACTTTGCCACCTGTGATTCCCAATCTTGCAAGACTACCAACGCGGAGCTCTCTCCCGGCGTGATCGACGGAATCACGAAACGGCTGCCATCGCCCGAAACATCGAATGAGACCACCGAGTGAAGGGTGGAGCGGGCTTCGGCCTCGATCGTGAAAAGCGCCTCTGGCTTCCCCGCGTGGACTGCCGCCGGCCGAAGAGCGATCGATACGGCGTACACTTGTCCGTCCCAACCCAGGTAGTAGAGCTCCCTGGCGTCTTTGCGCCAGCGCAGGCATTGCGCTCCCTGCCGGGATATTAGAAAACGTTCCCCGGTCACGCGTAGCGAGTCGTCGCCGCGGTCGATCGCCTGCACATAGATTTCGGCCTTTCCGGATTCATCGGATAAGAATGCGAGCCATTTGCCGTCCGGAGAAAAAACCGCGCCGTATTCGGAAAACTGCGTATTGAGGAGGGGGATCGGCTTGCGGCCGCGGGCCATGTCGAGGGCGAACACATCGGCTTGACGACCTTGGGTGATCGCCGGAAGGGCAGAGTTGTTGTAGAGGATAAAACGGCCGTCTGGCGACCAGTCGGTGGGACTCATAAAGCCGGTATTGGGCATCGGTTCCGGATCGGGAGTTCCGTCCAACGAACTGAGAGCAAGCCTCGGCCAACTACGGTCCCACACATAGACCAGGTGGCGGGAGTCCGGCGACCACACGGGTATATGCGAAATGCCGGGTCCAGAGATTGCCTTCCGGCCGGTGCCAGTACGGGTGTCATACAACCAGACATCGGTGACACCGCGCTCCACGTCGAAAACCGCAGTTGCCAGCCAGTGTCCGTCCGGCGAAAGGCGCAGGTAGCTGGCATTGATCGCGGCAGGGCTCGCAGCAGAGAGCCGTTTACCCGTCCGGTCCACCCAGATGAATTGCGAGCGGCTGGCAAAGGGTTGGTAGGCAAGTACGCCCCGTGCCGACACCGAAAAATCGGCCGCGCCGCTATATCCAAAAGAAGAGACGTGGCGGGCGATGGCCTTCGGGTCGCCGGTGACCCGTCGTCCGGCCAAATCGAACGGTTGCGCCAGGAGAGTTCCGGCGCGGAAATAAACAAGGTACCCGACGTTGGAGCGGAGCGAGCCCGTATACTGCACGCGTGAATCCGATTGGACAACCTCGACACCTTGTTCAGTGCCCCCAATCGCCGCAATCCGCGCACGCATGGAGCCGAGTTGCGGATCGTCGTTCGTATAGAGAAAGTCTCGTCCGCCCGGCAGCAACTGTGCCCACGAGTACCACTGGTCAATCGCCTGCGGCGGTCCCCCGGATAAAGGGAACACGCCACAGTTCCTGTGGTTGCACACGAGCAGGCGGCCTGACCCGAAGGGGATCGCCGAGGAGAAGTACGGGCCGGTAGAGTTCGAGACGACCTGGCTTACGGACGCGCTGACACCAACACGGCGCAGCTTACCTTCGGAAGTAAAAAACAACGACTGCCCGTCCGGGCTCCAGACAACCGAATATGCGCCCTCGCCGTCGGCCAGCGGACGGGACTCCGGTTGGGAGAAGTCGCGAAGAAAGACACGGAACGCGCCGCTCGTGTCTTTGGCCGTAAAGGCGATCCGTTCGCCATCCGGAGACAAAGCGAAGGATTGCCGGACACCACCCGCTTCGAGGTAGTACCCCTTTGGTGGGGAAACCAGAATCCGAGCCGCCTTAAGAGAAACTGGCGAACGCTGACCGGCGACCCAAACCAAAAGCGCCACCAGAGCGGCGCCCGCGCCGGCCCATGCTACGAGTCGAGGCCGCGATGGCTGCGGTTCCGGCGCCGGCGCCGCACGGGCGGGAACCAGTTCCACAACGCCCCCGCTCGCTGGCGATATCGGCGAAACCAAGCGGTACCCGCGCCCCGGCAACGTTTCTATATACCGGGCCTCGCTGGCAGCATCGCCAAGTAACTGCCTTAATTTATTGACGGCCGCGTTGACGCCATGTTCGAAGTCCCCGGAGCTGATTCCGGGCCACAGGCGGAGACGAAGATCTTCGCGAGTGACCACTTCACCGGGATGCGCGATCAGCGCGCTGAGTATCTCCAAAGGTTGTCCGGGGAGTTTGACTTTGTAACCGTGCTTCCGCAATTCCCCCGAGGCCTGATCGAATTCGAAAGGCCCGAAAGCTACTTTCGGCGGTCGCGAGGACTGCGGAAGGATCGAACCGCCTGATGAGGCCATGCTGAGATCAAATGATATCACAAGCTAGGAGGGCACAATCAATTTCTTTTCAATGGTTTATCTGGTGAGGTTGATTGAACGCAGGCACGACTGTCATTTCGCGGCGGAAACGCGCACTCTTGCTCTGCTGTCCGGCTCGGGCAGCCGCAATCCCCAGACATGGGATGAGCGATCTCACGTGTATGACCTTAGAGGAGGTCTCAATGCAAAGGAAGCGATCAAGATTATTAATCAACAAGGCAGTAAGTAGACGAAACGGTCAGAAGTCTGGGTGGCTTGGGCGGATGGCCCTTGCGCTGTTCGCAGCCGTCGCATTCACAGGATGCGGCCTTGCGGCAGCCTCAGAAGCCGACGAAAGCAATGGGAACGAACACTGGGTCGGGACTTGGGGCAACGCATTGCACCAGCCGGACCTCGGCGTCCCTGGACTGTCCAATGCCGGCTTCAACAATCAAACTCTCCGCCAAATCGTGCACATCAGCGTGGGAGGCCCTCGGGTGCGCGTGCGGCTATCCACTTTCGGAGCCAGTGGCCTGGTGATTGGAGCGGCGCATATCGCACTGCGGGGCGCTGCGGCAGCATCGATAGTGCCAGGGTCCGACAGGACGTTGACTTTCGGCGGCACTCCGTCCATCACCATCCCACCCGGCGCGCTGGTAGTCAGCGACCCCGTGGGGCTCAACGTGCCCGACCTAGGCGACCTGGCAGTCAGCATCTTCGTGCCCGGAAATACGGGACCGGCGACTTGGCACTTCGAAGGACGGCAGACCTCGTTCATCTCTTCAGCGGGAGATTTTACAGCCAGCGCCGTGATGCCGTTTAGCTCGACGACACTGGCACGGTTCTGGCTGGCGGGAGTGGACGTCGTGCCGTCCAGGCGAACGGGAGCGATCGTCGCCCTGGGCGAGTCGGTCACGGACGGTACGCAGTCTACTGTGGACGCCAACAACCGGTGGCCAGACCAGCTCGCCCGCCGGCTGATGGCTCAGCCGGGCAATCGGGAGATGGGCGTACTGAACGAAGGAATCGCCGGAAACAGACTCCTTCATGATTCGCTCGGCCCCAACGGTCTGGCACGGTTTGACCGCGACGTGCTGGCCCAAACCGGGGTGGCACATGTAATCGTTCAAATGGGGGACAACGACATCTTCACACTGAATCCCGCCGAGGAGGTCACCGTCGACCAGGTGATCCAAGGCCATAAGCAGCTCATCGAGCGCGCGCATGCGAAGGGGCTAAGAATTTTCGGCTGCACTCTGACCCCAGTAGAAGGGTTTCTCCTGCCGGGAACCCCATTCCCGGTCTTTTCGCCCGCGAAGGAGGTCAAGCGCCAGGCCGTCAATGCATGGATCCGCACCAGCGGCGCGTATGACGCTATGATCGATTTCGATCGGGTGCTGCGCGACCCGAATTCCCCGAGTAAGATCCTTGCTGTCTTGGACAGCGGAGACCACGGGCACCCGACCGACGCGGGCTACAAGGCGCTGGCCGATGCCATCGACCTGAGGCTGTTTACGGACGACGAGGGGCGCCAATAACCCACACGGCAAACCCACACGGCCGGAATTCGGGTTGGCGCAGCCGCGCCGGCGTAATCGTGATGGAGGGAAGGAGCCTCCATCACATGAAGAACAGGAACATCGTAGCGAATACGCAGCCGGAGAACACTCTCCGGCTGCCGGATCTCGATCAGGCCAAATTCGCTGTTTTAAAAGCCTGCCATGAAAGGAGTAGCAATCAAGCAAAACCCATTAAGCAGCCGCCCCCTTTCCGTGGCGGTATAGTTCACCGCCCGGTTTCAGCAGCTTGCGGCCCGGGCGGCGTCTTCGTTCTCCGGTTTCCTCGGCCGCAAGCTGAAGAAACCTCTAGCGACGACACATTTTTTGACATTTTTTCCATCGCCGGCTCAATGACTTACAGATACTCGCACCCGGAACCGCGATTTCCTTCTGCTACTCTATAATCGAAAACGGGCGCTTGCTCGCCGGGTCGAAGACGATTGAGAACTTGACAGACCCGGCAAACGCAGCGAGCCATAAGCGAATATCCAAGATGAACCTTGTGCCGCACCCTTGCCTCCACGCTGGCCATCCCGTCGCCCCGCCCTCTCATGCCATCGCAATCCACACAAACCGAACCCCTTCCACACTGCAACAAAATTCCGCGGAGCCTCGAATTTTGCGTCACCCGGGCCTCCTGCACCGCCCCGGCCTAAACCCTCTCTCCCTCGGAAACTCTGTGACGCATCTTGCGAAAATCACTGCCAAAATGCGTCACAGAACCCTGGCCGCCACCCGCAATTGATAGAAGCCAAGCCACTTGGATCTGCATCGACATTCTCCAAAGAGTCTCGATCAGATGCGTCACAAACTGCCTCCATCCAACCGGTGCACGGCATCCAACCGGTGCACGGCCGGAATTGGACCTGCGGCAAAAAGGCTGATAATGAGAGGTCTCATGGTATCCTCCGGAAATTCGTATTCCGGCAAGGCGCGGAGGGCCACCACCGTTGACGACGCAGTTTAACCGGCGCGGATTCATCGGCTCGCTGTGCGCCTCGGCATCGGTTTTCACCCTCGATCAGTTGCTTTTGGGCGCTCCGGTGGACCCGCAGTTTGTCAACGTGGCGCGCCAGGCCGGACTGCGTTCGAAGACGATTTTCGGGCGTGAAAACAAGAACCGGTTTCTGCTGGAAACGACGGGCTGCGGCGTGGCGTTTTACGACTACGATCACGATGGCTGGCTGGATATCTTTCTGGTGAACGGCACGCGCTTCGATGCCAACTGGACGAAAGCCGATGCGCCGGTAAGCCGGCTTTACAAGAACAACCGCGACGGCACGTTCACCGATGTCACGTTGAAAGCGGGCCTGGCGCGCACCGACTGGGGCCAGGGCTGCTGCATCGGCGATTACGACAACGACGGCGTCGATGATCTGCTGGTCACTTATTGGGGCGATTGCGTGTTGTATCGCAACAACGGGGACGGAACGTTCACCGATGTTTCGGAAAAGACGGGCGTCCGAAAGACCACGCGCCTTACCCCCGCCGGCCTGAACCGCTGGAACACCGGTTGCGCCTTCGTCGACTACGACCGCGATGGCTGGCTCGACATCTTCATCGGCAATTACATCGACTTCGACCCGAAGACGGTGCCGGTGCCCGAGGACGGCAATTGTCTCTACAAGAACCTGAAAGTCGCCTGCGGGCCGCCGGGCCTGGATGGCGGCAAGAACATCCTGCTGCACAACGACGGCAAGGGCAATTTCACCGATGTCAGCGCCCAGGCCGGCATTCTGAAAACTCCCGGCACCTATGCGCTGGGGGTACTGGTGGCCGATTTCGACAACGACGGCTGGCCGGACATCTACGTCGCCAACGATTCCACTTCGTCGGCGCTTTACCACAACAACCGCGATGGCACCTTCACGGACATCGCCATCGAAGCGGGCGTCGCTTATTCGGCCGACGGCAAGCCGCAGGCCGGCATGGGTGTCTCCACGGCGGACTACGATGGCGACGGCAATCTCGACATCGTCAAGACGAACTTCGCCGGCGATACGTCGAGCCTCTATCGCAACCTGGGCAACAATTTGTTCGAGGACTCGACGTTTCAGGCGGGACTGGGCCGGAACACGCGCTTCCTCGGCTGGGGCGCGATGTTTCTGGACTATGACAACGACACCTGGCCCGACATTCTGCTGACCAACGGGCATGTCTACCCCGAGGTGGCGGACACCGCGATTGAGTATGGATACCGGCAGAGGAAGGTGCTCTATCGCAACCTCGGCAATGGCCGGTTTCTGGACGTTTCCGAAAGCTCCGGCCCGGGAATTCTGGAGAAAGTGAGCGGGCGCGGCTGCGCCACCGGTGATTTCGATAACGATGGCGACGTGGATGTGGTGGTGAACTGCGTGAACGACGTGCCGCAGCTGCTGCGATGCGATACGGCGACCGGGAATACCTGGATCAAGATCAAATGCGTCGGCACGAAATCAAACCGCTCCGCCATCGGCGCGCGCGTCTACTGTGTGACCGGCAAGCGGAAACAGATGGATGAGGTGCGCAGCGGCGGCAGCTATATTTCCCAAAACGATCTGCGGGTACACTTCGGCCTGGCCAAAGCGGAGACGGCGGATATTGAAATCCGTTGGCCGAGCGGGCAGGTGGACAAACTGCCGGGGCTCGCGGGGAACCGGATATACACCGTGGTCGAAGGGAAAGGCGTCAGGTGAGGAGGCGCGATTTTCTGCGGGCGGTCCCGTTCCTCGCCCGTGCTTTGCCCGCCGCCCAGACGCCTTTCCAGTTCACCGACATTGCGGCCAAGGCGGGGCTCACCGCACCCATCGTTTACGGCGACCCCGGCAAGAAGAAGTACATCCTGGAGACCAACGGCTGCGGGATCGCGTTCTTCGACTACGACCACGACGGCTGGCTCGATCTCTTCGTGCCGGGTGGGTCGCAACTCGATGGCGCTCCGCCCGGGACCACCAACCGCCTGTACAAAAACAACCGCGACGGCACCTTCACCGATGTCACCAGAAAGGCTGGCCTGGAGCGCGCGGTGTGGGCGTCTGGCGTCTGCGTCGGCGACTACAACAACGACGGGTTCGACGACCTCTTCGTGAGTTGCTGGGGACAGAACATTCTCTACCGCAACCATGGCAACGGCACGTTTACCGATGTGACAAAAGAGGCCGGGCTGCTGCATTCGAAACCGGAATGGGGCGCCGGTTGCACCTTCACCGATTACAATCGCGATGGCTTCGTGGACCTGTTCGTCTCTACGTACCTGAATTTCGATTTGAAAACAGTTCCGCTGCCGGGCGCAGCCGAGAACTGCAGTTGGAAAGGCATCGCCGTGAATTGCGGACCGAAAGGCCTGCCGACGGGACGCAACTTCCTCTACCGGAATAACGGCGACGGCACCTTCACCGACGTCTCGGAAAGTTCCGGGATCGCCAAAGTAGACCACCGCTATGCCATGACCGCGGTGGCGGCCGATTTCGACGACGATGGCTGGCCGGACATCTTCGTGGCGTGCGACTCCACGCCCAGCATTCTGTACCGGAACAACCGCGACGGCACGTTTACCGACATTGCGCTGGAAGCCGGAGTTGCCTATAACGAGGACGGGCGCGAACAGGCCGGAATGGGCGTGGCCATCGGCGACGCGCTGAACTCCGGCCGCCTTGACATCTTCAAAACGCACTTCGCGGACGATACGCCCATTCTGTACAGCAACCGGGGCAACGGCCGCTTTGAAGACATGACGTCGAAAGCGGGCCTGGGGGCCTTTACGCGCTATGTGGGCTGGGGCGCGGGCTTCGCGGACTTCGACAACGATGGCCTTTTGGATCTGCTTTTTGTGAACGGCAACGTGTACCCGGAGGTGGAGCGATATTTCGCCGAGTACAAGTACAAGAACCCGCGAATTCTGCTGCGGAACCTGGGGACCGGAGAGTTCGAGAACGTGAGCGGCGGCGGCGGCACGGGCATCACGGACCGGCACTCCAGCCGCGGCTGCGCGTTTGGGGATTTCGACAACGACGGCAAGGTGGATGTCGCCATCATGAACATGGGCGAGCCGCCGTCGCTGCTGCGCAACGAAACCGGCAATAGCAATGGCTGGCTTGTGCTGAAGCTGATCGGCACGAAATCGAACCGCAGCGCCATCGGCGCGCGAGCTTTCGTAACGGCCGGCGGACGCCGCCAGCGGCAGGAAGTGCTGAGCCAATCCAGTTTTTACTCGCAGAGCGACCTCCGGTTGCACTTCGGGATGGGCTCCGCGAAGGCGGCCGATGTCGAGGTCCGCTGGCCGTCCGGTCTGAAGGAGCTCTATCGAGGCGTGAAATCGAACCAAATTTTGCCGATTGTGGAGGGCAAGGGAAGCCGGGACTGAATTGTGGGGCAGGTTGTTAACCTGCGGCGGATTGGCAATCCGCCTGCCGCACCTTGCGGGCAACGCCACCAACGCGGCACACTCGCTGCCGCATCGCGCCGGCGGATTAACAATCCGCCGCAGATTGACAATCTGCCCCACAAAATCTGGACTATAGTGAATACGAGCCGAAGCATCATGACACGCATCTACCGTTGTTTCCTGCTCTTGATTGTGGGTTCCGGAATTGGCCGGGCCGCGGACTGTGCGGCGCTGGCGGAGGCGCGTTCCTACATCCACGCAAGCTGGAAGACACTGACGCGCTCCAATGCTTCATTGCACGATTCCGCCCAGGATTCGAAAGTTGCGCAGGCCGGGCCGGTAACGCTGTGGGTGGCCGCGGACGAAGACGCGGCGGGGATTGCAAGCGCGTTAAAGGTGAACGTGCGCAAGCTGAGCAATCCACCCTCAGCCACCCAGGAATCGGGGCTGCTTTACTTGCCCGGCCCCTATGTCGTTCCCGGCGGCCGCTTCAACGAGATGTACGGGTGGGACAGTTACTTCATCCTGCTGGGATTGCTGCGCGATGGCGAGCCCGTGCTGGCGCAATCGATGACCGATAACTTCCTGTACGAAGTGCGGCATTACGGCAAGGTCCTCAACGCCAACCGCACGTACTATCTGACGCGCTCGCAGCCGCCGTTTCTCAGCCGCATGGTGCTGGATGTCTATCGGGGCACGGGCGATACGGCATGGTTGCGGCGAAGTCTGCCGGCGCTGGAGAGCTATTACGAATACTGGACGAACCCGCCTCACCTGACGCCGCAGACGGGCCTCTCCCGCTACGATGGCGGGTCGGACCAGCCCGCGCCCGAGGTGGTCTTCGGGGAACGCGATGAGGCCGGAAAAGACCATTACGACCGTGTCCGTGAATACTATCGGACGCATGCAGTGAAAGAATACAACCTGGCGGATTTCTACGATAGCCGGACGGGGCAGTTGACGCCGTTGTTCTACCGCGGCGACCGGGCCATGCGTGAATCCGGCTTCGACCCCTCCGCTCGTTTCGGCCCGTTCAGCGTCGGCATTGTGAACTACAACAGCGTGGACCTGAATTCGCTGCTTTACCGGATGGAGATGGACATGGCCACTATCCGGGGATTGCTGGATCAACCGCGCCTGGCGGAGATCTGGTCGGCGCGGGCGGCTGTGCGGGCAGCGGCCATCCGGCGGCTGATGTGGGATAGTAAGTCCGGCTTATTCGCCGACTATAACTTCGTAACCAGCCAGCGGCTGGATTATCCCTATCTCACCACTTTCTATCCCCTTTGGGCGGGCTTTGCGACGCCGGAAGAAGCGGCTGCCGTGGCGGCGAATCTGCCGATGTTCGAAAGGGACGGCGGGCTGCAGACCAGCAGCCGCGTCTCCGGCAATCAATGGGACGCGCCGTTCGGCTGGGCGCCCCTGCAGATTATTGCCATCCAGGGTTTGCGGCGGTATGGGTACGATGCGGCGGCGGAGCGGCTGAGCCTGAAATTCCTTTCGATGATTGTGCGGGATTTTGACCTGCACCGGACGATTAAAGAGAAGTTCAACGTAGTCGAGGGCAAGAGCGACCTGGGAGCGGGGATCCGGTTCGGTTATACGTCGAATGAGATTGGGTTCGGGTGGACCAATGCGGCCTTCGTGCTGCTGTGGGAAGAACTATCGGAGCCGGGCAAGCGGAGCCTGGAAACGCAATGTGTCGCGCATTGAAAATCGCTCTGGACCATTCCACGCTAAACCGTGGTACACTTTATTTGTGCCCAGAAACGTCACACTCGCTCTCCCTGAAGACCTTCTTCGCCGTGTGAAGATGATAGCCGCGAAGCAGGATACATCCATCTCCGCTTTACTCGCTGCAACCTTGTCTCAGGTGGCCGACCAGGAAGATGGCTACGCCGAAGCTCGGGATGCCATGCTCGCGGACCTGGCGCGGGGCTACAATCTCGGGACGCAGGGCAAGATCGCGTGGAGCCGGGATTCGCTGCATGAGCGGTGACCGGGTACGTGACGAGTTTGTCGATACCAACATCCTGATCTGCGCCTTCGATGTCACTGCCGGAGAAAAACGCCGCGTTGCCGTCGAGTTGATCAGCCGTCTCTGGTTGGAGCGTCGAGGTTGTATCAGCTTGCAGGTGCTGCAAGAGTTCTACGTCGCTGCCACCAGAAAGCTGATCCTGGAGCCCGAGCAGGCCGTATTGCAAATCGGCCGGTTGGGACGATGGCGCGTGCATCGCCCGTCGGTAGAGGATGTGTTGGCGGCCATCGAGCTGCATCGGAGCCATTCGGTCTCTTTCTGGGATGGGCTGATTCTGCGAAGCGCCCAGGCGTCGCAATGCTCGATCCTATGGTCGGAGGACATGTCGAGCGACCAGCGGTGGGGCAGTCTGGAAGTGCGCAATCCCTTTCAACGACCGGACACTCAACAGCCCGGCTCTTGATCCAAGTAGCATCTACTCAGGTAACGCCAAAGAGTCCCGTTCGCCCGGCGGCGGCGTCCGCTCAATGGGCAGCGATTTGCAGCGCACCGGCTCCACGGCTGCCGCGGCTGCACGGGCATTGGCCATCCCGCGGCTGATGTGGGATAGTAAGACGGGCAAACGGAGCCTGGAAACGCAATGTGTCGCGCACTGAAAATCGGGCTGCTACTTCTGGCCCATTCGTGTTGGCTCGCGGCACAAAGCGATTGGGAGTCAACGCCCGCATTTCCGCTGCCCGCCAGCCCGTTCGCCATTGCAAGGCCCGCTCAACCGCGCATGCCGTTTACGGTGGCCGGCGAGGCGGGCGCGATCTTCGGGCAGGGCGACGGCTCGTTTGAGGCGTGGGTGTTTCCCGTGAAAATCGCCAGCCGCTTTCGCATCACCGCGGAAATGGCCGGCTATCCGATTCCCATCGAATTGGCCGATTACGCCGCGGCCATCCAGGTCAACCCGGAGCGCACCACCATTACTTACTCGCACGCGGCGTTCACGGTGAAGCAGCATATGTTTTCGGCACGGGGAGCCGGCGCCGCGGGTCCGGTGGTGTTCTTCGAAATCGCCGCGGTGCGGCCGCTCACGCTGACGTTCCGCTTCACTCCCGATATGCTCCGCATGTGGCCGGCGCCGAATTTCGGCCTGCCGAACACCGAGTGGGTGAAGACCGGCGACAGCGGCTACTACATTCTGCATACCGATCATGCGGAGTTTTCCGGCGCGATCGGGATTCCAGGCGCGGTGCCGGGAATACTGGCGCCCTACCAGGAGCGGCCCCGCACTTACCCCTTGGAACTGAAGCTTTCGTTCGACCCGAAGACTCAATCGGAGCGATTCTTCCCGCTGCTGATGGCAGCGGCTCCATCCATTACCGGTACGACGGCGCCCTCCCTGGCACGGCAGTTACTGGATCTGAACAAAACCTGGGCGGCTCAATACCGCCAAACCGTCGATTACTACGGTCATTTTTTCGACCGCAGACTCACTGCCGAAACGCCCGACGCATCGTTCAACCTGGCGCTGCGGTGGGCGGAGCTGGCTATCGATCAGGCGCAGGTGCGCTTCCATGGCGAGACGGGCCTGGTGGCGGGCTATTACTCGTCAGCCGATTCCGCCCGCCCTGGCTTCGGATGGTTCTTTGGGCGCGATACTCTCTTTTCGCTGTACGCGGTCAACAGCTATGGCGATTTTGCTCTCAGCCGCCGCGCGCTGGAGTTTCTATTGCGCCGGCAGCGCGCCGACGGCAAGACTATGCACGAGTTTTCCCAGACCGCCGATCTGGTCGACTGGAGCGCGACGCCTTATTTCTACGCCGCGGCCGATTCCACTCCGCTTCTCGTTATGACAATGTGGGATTACGTTCGAGCGAGCGGCGACTTGGATTTCCTGCGGACGCACTGGAACGAAGTGAAAAAAGCCTGGGCCTTCACGCGCGCGCACGATTCCGACGGAGACGGCATCTACGAAAACACCGAAGGCACGGGCTGGGTGGAAAGTTGGCCATCCGGCATGCCCCATCAGGAGGTGTATCTGGCGGCTGTCGACCAGCAGGCATGCACGGCCATGGCGAGACTTGCGGCGGTGATGGGCGAACCCGAGCTTGAGAAGTCCGCCCACTCCCAGGCCGCGTCGATAGGCGCCAAACTGACATCCGAGTACTTCGATGCCGCGCGGCAGTTTTACGCATTCAGCCGCAACCCAGATGGCACGCTCGATCGCACCGCGACCGTCTTCCCGAGCATCGCGTGGTGGGACGGGTCTTGGGAACTGCCGCACGCCGGGAACATGTTGGAACGCTGGGCGTCGCCCGAGTTCTCAACCGATTGGGGCGTTCGCGATGTGAGCCGCCAGGAAGCGATCTATGACCCGATGAGCTATCACCAGGGATCGGTCTGGCCGTTATACACCGGCTGGACAGCGTTGGCGGAATACCGCTCCGGACGGCCGTTCGCGGGCTATGCGCACCTGATGCAGAATGCGGACATGACGTATTCGCAAGATCTGGGCGCGGTAACGGAGTTGCTGTCGGGCGAGTTCTTTCAGCCATTCGGGCGCAGCAGTTCGCACCAGCTTTGGTCGTCGGCCATGGTGGTCACACCGGGCGTTCGCGGCCTGTTCGGGCTCGAAGCGGACGCATTGCATCACACGCTGCGGGTGCATCCGCAGCTTCCGGCGGCGTGGGAAA
>DATMNI010000144.1:0-3133 GCA_035570275.1 Candidatus Acidiferrales bacterium
TGGCGGACCTGCTGGACCGGTTTCAGGAGTGGCGGGACAACCTGCCCTCTAGCCTCGCAAACAGCGCGGCGGCGGAAGCACTCGATGCCGTGCTGGAACTGCGCGGTTATGTCGAAGAACTCCAGGCGGTCGAGCTGCCAAGGGGATTCGGACGGGACTGACGCCGCTCACCCGTGGCGCTGCAGAACACGTTCTGGCAGAGCAAATAGCGCTTGCCACTTCCGGGGCCGTCCACATAAGGGTTTCTGGCGGTGCTTCGACTGACCACCCACCCGGCCCGCCGGCCTGATGATCCCCAGGCCGGCAACCGGTGGCCTGGGCATGAGAGCGGGCGAAGCGTCAGGTCGGGAAGTTTTCGCTTCGACCCAACACTTTTTGCTCGTGCGCTTCGGCACGGCCCCGCACTCCACCTGCTCTCTCTGCGGCCGCGGTCTGCGCCAAATGGCGGTAAGTTTATGGTTGACGCCAAATGGCGCCGTTACCATGTTGGATGAAACCCGGAGAACGGCCATGCCGGCGGTCTTACCAACCCCTCAAGGTGACTCGGCCGCTCCGCCGCCCGGAAGAGTGACGGAAGAGGAAGCGCGGGCAATGCTGCGCGCAATCCTTACCCTCTTCGATCGTTGGCAGCTTACGGCCCGCGAGTGTCGTGTTCTGCTGGGCGATCCGTCTGAGCGCACCTACCAGCGTTGGCGCCGGGGCGACGTGGGTCACATCAGTTCCGATATGATTTTCCGCCTAGGAGCTCTCCTCGGCATCCACAAGGTGCTCCGATACATGTTTTCCACCCCTGAACGGGGCTATGCCTGGGTCCGCAAGCCCAACGCTGCCTTTGGCGGGTCCAGCGCAATGGACAAGATGCTGCAGGGCGCTCCCACCGACTTGGCAGAGGTCCGCGCCTACCTCGACGCCGAACGCGGGGGCTGGTGACTGCGGCCTTCAGCGCGGTGCACTGGACCATCTCGCACCGCATCATTCGTACCATCTACCCGCCGATTGACCTTTTTGAAGACATCGCCGACCCGGCCGACTGGGAACTGCTGACCTCGGCTGAGGCCAAGACCAATCCTCGTATCAGGGACGAAGTCGGCAACCTATCGCTGGTGCCTGTTGCGCGCCGGGTCGGCGGACCTACCGCTTCACTGGTCATGGCGGCTTTCACGCATGTCTCTCGTGACCGGCCGAGCCGCTTTTCGGACGGCAACTATGGCGTTTGGTACTGCGGGGATCGCCTCGAAGTGGCCCTGGCCGAGACGGCACATCACTTCGAACGCTTCATGCGAGCCACAGGAGAACCTCCCGGTGAGGCGGACTATCGAGAACTCGTCTGTTCCGTGCGCGGCAAAGTGGCTGATTGCGCGGATCCGGCCGTCCTTGACCCCGACGATTGGCATGGCGGCCAGATTCTCGGCCGGGTCGTGCGCGAGGGTGGCGGAGACGGCGTTCACTATCCCAGTGTGCGTTTCCCGGCAGGGAGGGTACTTGCTCTGTTTTGGCCAGACTGCATTGAGCTGCCTGTGAATCAGGCCCGCCAGTTTCGCTACAGTTGGGATGGAACACGCATGCGCCGGTATCTCGTGCACGGGACCCGGGACTGGATCGCGTGGCCATGAGACGACCGCAGCGCCTAAACACATTTGTCAAGAGCGCGATCATCGGCCAGGAGATCGAAATTGACTGCGAAGAGGCACAGCCAATTGAAACGCTGATCTCGTGGGCGGATCTTCCGCAACAACCGATCAAACCCACCGAGCGGCCGTGAAGTCACCTCCGAAAACGGCCTGCGAGCGCGGATTGCGCCGGCACCGACGGCGGGGCTGGTCAAGGCTTCGGGTCTCTGCGTTGGTGCATCTGCCTGACCGGGCACGGCGCCACGGGTAGCGGCTTCCAGCCAGCTATGGTCCGGGCACATTCCCGGGCCTCCGCCATGTCGGTAATCCCCGGGAACAGCCGGCGCAGCTCGACGGCGGCCGAAAGCTCGCCGCGCTGATCGAAGACGGCGCGGATCGCTGCGGCCTCTGCCTCGCTAACCACGAACATCCCGGGAGCATGGGGACGCACATCGCGGCCGACAAGCGGAAGTGGCGTGCGTCCCATGCTGCGACGGCGAATCCAGCCCTACGCTCTCGCCAGGGCGTGTTGCCGTGTGATACCAGAAGCCGAAAATTCTGACTCTTCCCTCCGGGAGCATCTTGCTGAAATCACGCAATTTTCTCGGCTGGAGAAGAGTCGGGACTTTGGCCTTCCGGTATGATTGCACCGGCCGATCGCGGCTTGGCTCGACCACGGAGAATGGCCTCGTCTGGAGCCTTGGTCAGAAGGCGCGGGCCGCACGGCCGACGCTCCTGGAGGCGATGCGCCGGGCAAAAAATGGCGGCGCCTTGCAGCACCGCCAAGTCTAGGGAGGATACGTCCAAGCAAGCAGACCGCGCGACCAGGGACCGCATTGCTGTGGTGCACAACGTAGGCGGCCGAATCGTTCGGCTGCAAGGATATTTTGCAGTGCGGCATTCGCGAAATCTGGACACCGAAGCTGCTCCCCTGGTACCCACGCCTCACGCAACCGCAAGTTTAGGTCCGAGGAACGACGTCCCCACCCCGCCACCAAGGCGGGGTGTCGTCGTTCTGGCGGGTCGGAGTACGCGGCGTGGGCCGATTACCGTGGACGCGCCGAGGACTTACGGGTCCCAACACGCGACATCGGCCCAGACAAATTCGCCGGCCCGCATCGGCGGCATTTCCCGCTGGGCTTGGCGGTTGTCCGGCCAATGGTGAACAGCGCGTCCGGACCGCTCCAGACCCTGGCCGATCCGCCCCTGGCGGGCTGCGAGGACCCGCTCTGCCACCAAAAACCTGGCGAACGTCTCGACGCGGTTGCCTGTGCCAGCTCTGGCGGCCTCATAGTCGCCCATGGCCCCATGATAGGCATCGATCAGTTCGTCATCCGTCATGCGCCGCTCCTGGGCCCTTGGCGGCGGCCCGCTACGCCGCCAGTGGCAGCGTCACCTGTGCATCGTCATCAGCCTGGGACCGGACGATGGAACGTTCGATCGCCTGCTCGATGCGCCGCAGGTCCGCGGGATTGGGCACGATGGCGCGGCAGTCGAAAAACACCCGCGTCACGCGGTGCGGC
>DATMNI010000145.1:0-5731 GCA_035570275.1 Candidatus Acidiferrales bacterium
AAAGGGTGACTTCTTCGCCCGCGGCGCTTACCGGCGGCGCGTTTACCGGCGCGTTTACCGGCGGCGCGGCGTTTTCTGAAACCACGGCCGAACCGCCGGCGATCGAAGGAACCAGCGAGAGCGTGTCGCCATCGCTGACCGCCGTCGCATTCTTGCCGAGGTAGCGGATATCTTCATCGTTCAGGTAGACGTTGACGAAGCTGCGCAGCTTGCCTTCGTCGTTGAAGATCTGTTTTCGCAGGTCGGGATATTGGGTGGTGAGCGCGCTCAGCACCTCACCCACGGTAGCGCCGCCCGCCACCACCGAATCCTGCTTGCCGGTGAACTGCCGCAAGGGCGTTGGGATTAGAATCTTGGCCATATCAGTAAATCAACTCCTCTTTGGCCGCTTCGGTCTGATTGAAGTTCGGCAGCCAGCTATTGGCGTGGTGGAATTCGCCCTTCTGAATGGATAGCACGACGAACGAATACCACGGGCATGAGTTTTGTAAATCGGTCTTGGAAAAGTAGGCATCGCAATCCGGATGCGAGTGGTAGATGCCGATCAGGTCCATTTTGTGTTCGCGCGCGGCTTTGTCGGCGGCTAACAGATCTTCGGGGCGCAACTCGTAGCGCGCCGCCTGCGCTCCCGCGAAGGCGTTTTCCAGGCGCATGGAAACGCGAACAGTTTTGTCGCCCCCGGTTTCGTCGCCACCGGTTTTGTCCCCACCGGTGACGCCGAGCATGGCCCCGCAGCACTCGTTGGGATAGGCCTCGCGGGCGTGCGCCACCATGTCCGCCCAAGGTTCCGGTTCGATGCGGATCATGCCTCGTCCCAGAAGTGCTCGCTCAGGTATTTTTCCGCGCTGTCCGAAAGCACGGTCACGATAGTCGCCCGTTCGCCGCGCCCGGCCAATTCGCGCGCCAGCAGCGTGGCGGCGTGAACGTTGCAGCCCGAAGAGATGCCCACCAGCAGGCCTTCTTCGCGGGCCAGGCGGCGGACCATTTTGTAGGCGTCTTCGGTTTCGATCCACAGGTTGGCGTCGGCCAGGTTTTCGTCGTAAATGCCGGGAACGATGGCGGTCGGCATGTGCTTCAAGCCTTCCAGGCCGTGGAAGCCGCTGGAGGGCTGGACCGAAATGCACTTCACTTCCGGCAAGTCGCGCTTAAGACGCCGGCTGGTTCCCATAAAGGTGCCGCTGGTGCCCATGGCGGCCACGAAGTGCGTGATCCGCCCGCCGGTCTGCTCGATAATCTCGGGTCCGGTGCCTTCGAAATGCGCCTTCCAGTTGGCCGGATTGTTGTATTGGTCGGGGTAGAAATAGAGGTCCGGATCGGCCATGTAGATTTCGCGGACCATGCGGATGGCGCCGTCCGAGCCTTCGCCGGGGTCGCTGAATGCCATCTGGGCACCGTAGGCTTTGAGGATCCGCTTGCGCTCTTCGGAGGCGTTCCGCGGCAGCACGAGTCTCACCTTGTAGCCGCGGTTGGCGCCGATCATGGCGTAGGCGATGCCGGTGTTTCCGCTTGTTGAATCGAGGATGGTGCGGTTGTGATTCAGCTTGCCGGAACGCTCGCCATCCAGCACCATATTGCGTGCCGCGCGGTCCTTCACCGAGCCGCCGGGGTTGAAGTATTCCGCCTTGCCAAAGATCTCGATTCCGGGAAACTCAAGCGGGATCTTTTCCAGACGCAGCAGCGGCGTGTTGCCGATGGTGGCAAGCAGCGGTTCGGCCTGCGTGCGGGCTAAGTGGGGGATCGGTAGAGCGTGCGCCATAACCTCTTCTTCGATTCGCCCGGCAGCCCCCAGGATGCGGATAAACAACGCGGATACGCATTCCTCTCGAAACAATGGGATTATCAGGGCTCTGAGTTCGTTCTCCATTCTACCATCGCCCCAATCTCCGTCAACGAAGCAGGGATGGGAGGCTTGCACCGCCGGCACGCCCACCCACGCCCACCGGCCACCGTTGACACACCTCCCAAACATCGTATACTATATCGTATATGTCCCAGCTCACTATCTATCTTCCGGATGAGGTCGAGAAAAAGGTACGCAAAGTCGCCAAGGCGCAGAAAATGTCCGTCAGCCATTGGATAGCGGACCAGGTTAAGGATAAGGTGGCGAAGTCATTGCCCCAGTCGTGGATCGATGCGGCCGGCGCGTTTCCGGATTTCCCGGAAGTCGATGAGCTTCGCAAGGGTTATGGCAAGGACGCGCCTCGGGAGTCTCTCGATTGATCCTTCTGGATACCAACGTCGTCATTCACTACCTGAAAGGTGAGCCATCCGTGGTTGCCAGAATCCAGGCGATGGAAGCGCCCGATCTGGCGATTCCGAGCGTGGTCGCCTACGAATTGGAATACGGAACGCTCAAGGCCGCGAGTCCCCGCCGCCGGGAACTCGTCACCAGGTTGCTGGCCGATAGCGTGCAAGTTCCCTTCGATCACGCGGCGGCCAGCGAGGCAGCACGTATTCGGCTCGAGTTGGAACGGCAGAGTATGGTTATTGGACCACTGAATTTGCTGATCGCCGGAACCGCGGCCAGCCGAGGCGCTGTCCTGGTGACCAACAACACCAAGGAGTTCGCGAGGGTTGCGGGATTGCGGCTCGCGGACTGGACCCGCCCCCTATAGCGTCGAGTAAGTCCATTGTGCCTTTTCGCACATTCAGTTAACATGGACAATAACGATGCGCCATACTTACTCTCTTGGGATCGTGGTGGCTCTTACCGCGATTCTCTGTCCGGCTGCTTTTCCGGCGTCGATTCTGGGCTCGGTCAAGGACCAGTCGGGCACCGCGGTATCGGGCGCGGGAGTCGAACTGCGCGAAGTACCCGGACCCGGTTCCGCCAGGAACGCGCGTACGGACGGAAGCGGCTCATTTCACTTCACGAACCTGGCCGGATCGCACTATCGCGTGCGAGTAACTCAGACTGGCTTCAAGATATACGAAAGCGATGTCACGATCGACGCGGGAAAAGACGCCTCGCTGGACATCGGTCTTTCGATTACCGAGTCGCGTGAATCCATCAATGTCTCCGGTGGCCGCCGGCAAACCGTGGATGCCGTCTACCGTGCCCTGCGCGGGGCGGAGATAGAAGACGTTTACGGGGTCGAAAACGTAGTGCTGAAGCGCGACGCCGGCGTGCTCACGCTCAAGAAAGGTTCGATCGGCTTCACGGCGCCTCAGATGGGGCGCGACACGGTAGTGGTGTTCAACGGCGAAGGGGAGTTCGACTTCGTTCCGGGTCCGATTGTCGAGAAGGCGCACCTGAAAAACCTCACCGGGCAGGAGCAGGTTCACGAGAATTTCGACCGGGCTTTTTTCTGCTTTACCGACGGCACGGGGAAGGAACTCCGCGACCAGGGGACTAAAGACCACGGGACTAAAGACCACGGGACTAAAGACCAGGGGACGAAACAAGCTGGCGATCTGAAACTCACCGACCTGCTTCACGATTACCGCAAACGCCTTCGTGGGAATGCGGAGAACATCCGCTCGATGACCGAGGCGCTCGCCATGGAATCGGCCGGAAACGTGGAAGCCGACCTGTTGGCCGATCTTTACAACGCTGCCGCCCGCGGGTCCTTTTCGGTGTTTCTGCACGGGCGCAAGCATTCCGACCTGCGGTTCGCGGTCAAGCCTCGCGGCGTCTTCCCGAGTCTCGCGCCGGAGGAGGTCGCCGTCGTCAATGTCGATCCGGACGCTGATCAGGAAGGCATCTGGTACCTCTCGCACCTGGCAAGTGAATTCCAGAACCGTACTGCCAACAGCGATGAAGACAACCGGGTGGTGGAGGGGGCCGCCTACCGAATCGAAACGGTCATCGGCAAGAACGACCATCTGGCGGCAACCGCCGCGATCACCATCCGTGGTGTGACCGACGGCGACCGTGTGATCGATTTCGACCTTCTGCCCACGCTGCGCGTGACGCGGGTGAGCATGGGCGGGCAGGATATCCCATTCATTCAGGAGGACCGCAAGCACGATGGCAGTTTCTATGTGGTGTTGCCGCAGCCGTTGCAGCGCGGCAGCGCTCAGGAAATTCTGATCGAATACCAGGGGGACAAGGTGGTGCACAACGCCGGCGGCGGCAACTTCAGCGTGGGCGCGCGCACCAGTTGGTATCCCAGCCTGAACGCGTTCCGGGATCACACACGCTTCCACTTGATCTTCAAAGTCCCCAAGCATTACACGCTGGTCAGTGTGGGCAGGATGGTGAAGCAATGGACGGAGCAGGACTTCGGCTGCACGGAGTGGGACAGTGAAATGCCTGTTCCGGTAGCGGGCTTCAACTACGGCGAGTTTAAGAAGAGGGCGGTGACGGATAGCACGCTGAACAACTTTGGTATCGAAGGCTATGCGGTGGCCGCTCTGCCGGATAGCCTGAAGGGCGCCGAATCGATTGGCGGCATGAGCCCTTCGCGCATGAATGAGAACGTGATGGTGGACGCGCAGAACGCCATGCGGGTGTTTGACCAGTGGTTCGGCAAGAGCGAATTCAACCGGATCGCCATCACCCAGCAGCCACAGATGAATTTCGGCCAATCCTGGCCGACTCTGGTGTACCTGCCGATCATCGCGTACTTCGATCCGACTCAGCGTTGGGAGATGGGCCTCTCGTCGACGCGGACGAAGGAGTTTGTCGACGAAGTCACCGCCCATGAGGTTTCCCACCAGTGGTGGGGCCACATGGTGGGATGGTCGAGCTATCACGACCAGTGGCTGAGCGAGGGCTTCGCCTTCTTCTCGGCCGGGCTCTACCTGCAATTCATCGAGAAGGATCCGGAAAAGTATCTGGCGTACTGGAGCCACGCGCACCAACTGCTCACCGAGAAGAACGGCTTCGGCAAGCGCGCCAACGACGCCGGCCCGGTTTGGCTGGGGTTGCGGCTGGATAACTTCAAGAATCCCGGCGGCTACAGTTCGGTGGTTTACCGCAAGGGCGGCTACATCCTGCACATGCTGCGCACCATGATGTGGAACGCGAAGGATGGCGACCAGGCGTTTAAGACTATGATGCAGGAGTTTGTGAAGACCTACACGAACCGCAACGCTTCGACGGAGGCGTTTCAGGAAATCGCGACGAAATACATGACCCCGGCCATGGATGTGGAAGGTAACCATCGGCTCGACTGGTTTTTCCGTCAGTGGGTATATGGGACCACGATCCCGAAGTATAAGTTCGAACCGAGCCTGACTCCCGCGGCGGACGGCAAATGGCTGTTGAAGGCGACGCTGACCCAGAGCGAGGTAACGCCGGACTTCACCATGTTGGTTCCAATCTACGCCGATTTCGATGGTCAGATGACACGTTTGGGAAACCTCAGGATGACGGGCAATTCGGCCAACGACAAAATCCAGGTGCTGCTGCCGAAGAAGCCGCGGAAGGTCATCATCAACGCCTTCCACGACGTGCTGGAGATGTAAGCCCGTGCTGGAGAGGTAACGCCGTGCTGGAGAGGTAACGCCGTGCTGGAGATGCAAGGCGGTGCTGGGAGGTAAGGCCGAACGGTTCTGCGGCGGGTGCGTAAACGTTTTCGGGATTGATGGGTTCAGCGGTGGCAAAACGCTCCCTTACGGTCGCGGCTCGGTTGTGGTCGTGCTGATTCGGCGTCAGTTACAGAGCCGCGACCGTTAGAAGGCGTGAAATATTGTTCGTCAGGACCGAGGGGGCATAAAAAATCAGATCCGCAACTCCGCAACTCAATTATTGTCGCTTACTGCCTCGGCCCCACCTCCTTGAAAT
>DATMNI010000146.1:0-18071 GCA_035570275.1 Candidatus Acidiferrales bacterium
ATGGGCCTCAGCGAGACCTGCCGCAAACAGCTCGAAGAAGCCGAAACGCGGGTCGAAATGCTCATCCGCAAAGAGGGTAAAATGACGGCTGAGCCGTTCCGCCCGGAAAAGTCCTGAACCGCATGAACCTGCGCGACTACCTTGCCCAGCAACAACGACTGGTGGACGCGGAACTTCACCGCCTGGTCCCGCCGGAGTCCACCGCCCCGGAAACCATCCATCGCGCGATGCGCTACAGCCTGTTCGCGGGTGGCAAACGCATCCGGCCGATTCTCTGCATCGAGGCCGCGCGCACCGCGAATTGTTCCGATGGCGCCTGTCCCGATGGCGATTCGCCCGATGGCATCATTGCCGCTGCCTGCTCCCTAGAGCTGATCCACACCTACTCGCTGATTCACGATGACCTCCCGGCGCTGGATAACGACGACTATCGCCGCGGCAAGCTCACCAACCACAAGGTTTTTGGCGAAGCCATGGCCATCCTGGCCGGGGATTCCCTGCTCACCCTGGCCTTCCAGGTGCTGGCCCAACTCCCTGCCAGCGGCGATCGCAAGGCGCGGCTCATCCTCGAACTCGCCACCGCCTCCGGTACCGTGGGCGGCATGATCGGCGGCCAGGTGGCCGACCTCCAAGGCGAAGGCAAGCCCCCGGACGCGCAGTTGCTGGAGACCATTCACCGTGCCAAAACCGGCGCGCTGCTCCGCGCCAGCCTGCGCCTAGGCGCCATTTTCGCGGGCGCCGCGGAGCCCCAGTACGCCGCGCTCTCCTGCTACGGCGAGCACGTGGGTCTGGCCTTCCAGATTGTGGACGACATTCTGGATGTGGAAGAGCCGTCCGAAGCCCTCGGCAAAACGGCCGGCAAGGACGCCGCCCAGCAGAAGATCACCTTCCCCGCCGTCTACGGCCTGGAAACTTCCCGCCGCATGGCCGCCGAGGAGTGCGCGCGCGCGCACCGGGTGCTCGAAGGCTTCGGCGGCCGCGCCGGCCGGCTGCACGAACTGGCGGACCTCATCGTCCACCGCAAGTCATGAAGACGCGGCTGGACCGGCTCATCGTGGAACGCGGTCTCGCCGAATCCCGCGAGAAGGCCCAGGCTCTGATTATGGCCGGCGAAGTCCGCGTGGCCCGGCAGAAGGCCACCAAACCCGGACAGTCCGTCGCGGCCGATTGCCAGATCGAAGTGCTCGCGCGGCCCCCCTACGTCAGCCGCGGCGGTCTCAAACTGGCGGCGGCGCTGCGCCAGTTTGCCATCGACGTCACCGGCGCAACCTGTTTCGATATCGGCTGCTCCACCGGCGGCTTCACCGATTGCCTGCTGCAATCGGGCGCCGTGCGCGTGCATGCCATCGACGTGGGCCACGGCCAGATCGATTGGAAACTGCGCACAGACCCGCGCGTGGTCCTCCACGAGGGCATCAATGCGCGCGGCCTGAAATTCGAAGATGCCGGCGTTTACGCCGATCTCATTGTGTGCGACGTGAGTTTCATTTCGGTTACTTTAATTCTGCCCGCGGCCGTGCCCCTCTTACGGCCCGGCGGGCAAATGGTTATACTGATCAAACCGCAGTTCGAAGCCGGCAAAGGCCAGGTTGGCAAGGGTGGCATCGTCCGCGATCCGTTGCTCCACCAGGCCGCGTGCGAGCGAGTCGCCGGGTCCGTACGTGAATTCGGATTCGCAACCGGCATCATGGAAAGCCCGATTTTGGGCGCCGAAGGGAACAAGGAATTTCTCCTCTATGCCCATCATTAAGACCGTCGGGATCATCTCGAAACCGAATTCCCCGGCTGCGGGTGAAATCGTACCGAAGCTCCTCGATTGGCTCCGCGACCGTGGCATCGCGGTGCGCATGGATGAGGGGACGGCGCACTACGCCGGAGGCTTGGCGGGCGAAAGGCGGGAGGACGTGCCCGAGGGCTGCGACCTGGTCATCGTGCTGGGTGGCGACGGCACGCTGCTTTCCGCCGCGCGCGCCATTGGCCGGCGCGAGACGCCGCTCTTTCCCGTGAATCTCGGCGGCCTCGGTTTCCTGACCGCCATCACCAGGGACGAACTGTACCCCGAACTGGAGCGCGCCCTCCGCGCCGGGCACCGCATCGCCAGGCGCAAGCTGCTCAACACCGAAGTGATTCGGGATGGAGTAGTCGTCGCCTCCTACGACGCCCTGAACGATGCCGTGCTGAGCAAGACATCGATCGCCCGCATCATCGATCTCGACGTCTTCGTGGACGCCCAGTTCGTCTGTGCCTACAAGGCCGATGGACTCATCATCGCCACCCCCACCGGCTCCACGGCCTACTCGCTGTCGGCCGGCGGACCCATCATTTTCCCCGCGGTGCCCGCCATCTGCATGACGCCCATCTGCCCGCACATGCTCACCAACCGCCCGGTGCTGGTCCCGGCGACATCCGTGATTCGCGTCACCCCGCGCGGCGAAGATGTGAGCGTCTACCTTACGATCGATGGCCAGGTGGGCACGCCCGTGCGCCACGGCGACACCGTGGTCTGCCGCAGCTCGCCCTTCTCGCTGCACCTGATTCGGCCGCCGAAGCACATGTTCTTCGACGTGCTGCGCCAAAAACTGAAATGGGGAGAACGATGAAGCGGAGAGACCGGTGAGGTGGAGAAAACGATGAACTGGGGAAAACGATGAAGCGCATCTCGCTCACCGCCTGGATCTTTATCGGGATGGCCGCCGGCGTGGCGCTCGGTATCTTTGCGCCCGCCTTCGCCGTGCAACTTGGCATTGTGAGCACCGTGTTTTTGCGGCTCATCCGCTCCATCATCGCCCCGCTGCTGTTCGGCACGCTGGTGGTGGGCATCGCGGGCGGCGGCGACATCAAGAACATGGGCCGCATCGGCGCCAAGGCGATTCTCTATTTCGAAATCGTCACCACGTTCGCGCTCTTCCTCGGCCTGGGCGCCGTCAACCTGGTTCGCCCTGGCGATGGCGTGCCCATCCAGCGCACCGCCGCCGATGCGGCCGCCCCGCAAACTCCGGTAACGGTCACTGCCATCGTCGAACACACTTTCCCCGCCAGTATCATTGACGCCATGGCGCGCAATGACGTGCTGCAGATCGTAGTCTTCGCGTTCCTGTTCGGAGCCGCCTGCGCCGCCATCGGCGCCAAAGCCGAACCGGTGGTCAAATTCGCCGCCGCGTTGGCCGAGGTGATGTTCCGCTACACCGGGTACGTGATGTACCTGGCCCCGTTTGGCGTGGGCGCCGCCATCGCGGTGACGGTGGGCAGCAAGGGCGTAGCGGTTCTGTTCGGCCTGGGCAAGCTCATCGTCACCATGTATGGCACGCTGGCTATTTTCGTGGTGGTAGTGCTGGGAACGGTGGTGATGCTGTTCCGCATCCCGTTGCGCCCGTTTTATCGGGCCGCGCGCGAGCCCTTCCTGATCGCTTTTTCTACCGCATCGAGCGAAGCCGCCCTGCCGCTGGCACTGGAGAACATGGAGCAATTCGGCGTGCCCAAACACATTGTGGGATTCGTGATCCCCACCGGCTACAGCTTCAACCTGGATGGCACCACGCTGTATCTTTCGCTGGCCTCGATGTTCGTAGCCCAGGCCGCCGGGGTCCACATGTCGTTCGGCGAGCAGTTGGCGATGATGCTCACCCTCATGCTAACCAGCAAGGGCGTGGCCGGCGTGCCGCGCGCCGCGCTGGTGATTCTGGCCGGCACCCTGACCACGTTCCACCTCCCCGTGGAAGGCTTCAGCATCCTGCTGGGCGTGGATGCCTTGCTGGACATGGCCCGCACGTCGGTCAACGTGTTGGGCAACTGCCTGGCCTCCGCCGTGGTGGCGCGGTGGGAAGGTTTCAAGGTAGGGGCAGGCCGGGAGTAATGACCAGCGAGTACATCGAGGAGCGAAACGGCGGCTATTGGACCATCAGGTGCACATTCACGGCTACCTCATGAACGTGACCGGGGCGGACCCGCACCGGCTCACGTCATTTGCGCAGGTTGTGTCGGCACGCGTCACGTACCCGCCCACGGATCCGGATCTATTCTCCCACTAGCCTAAACTTGTGAAGCCGTTTCAGGCCACCGGGTTGCGCAAAATTCCGATCCCTTCGATCTCCACTTCCATCACGTCCCCCGGCGACATCTTGCGCGTGTTGCCCGGGGTTCCGGTGAAGATGAGGTCCCCCGGCATCAGCGTGACCCAGCCGCTGACCCAACTCACCACGCTGGCGCAATCGAAAATCAGGTCCGACGTGTACTGCTTCTGGATCGTCTCGCCGTTCATGCGGGTCTGCAACAGCAGGTTGCCGTAGTCCAGGCCGGTGACCACCGCCGGCCCCAGCGGTGCGAAGGTGTCGGAGCCCTTGGCCCGCCACCATTGCAGGTCCTTCTGTTCGCCGTTCTGCCAATTGCGGTCGCTGACGTCGTTGCCGCACGTCACGCCGAAGATGGCGTCGCGCGCTTCATCCTTCGAGGCGTTCTTCAACTGCTTCCCGACCACCAGCACCAGTTCGCCTTCCGAATGCACGTCGGACGCGTCGGGCGGAATGATAATCGGGTCCTCCGGGTTCTGCAGCGCCGTGACCGGCTTGTAAAACATTTCCGGATGGGCTGGCTGCGGGCGGCTGCCGAGGTGGCTCTTGTAGTTCCGCCCCACCGCCATGATCTTGCCGGGCTGGCAGGGGCACAGCAACTTCACGCCGGAGAGCTTGTGGGTGGCGCCGGTTTCGGCATGGCCGTCCAGCAGGCCGCCGCGGATCTCGCGGACGGTCTCGCCATCCAGAATGCCGTGGGAAACGCCGCCATGGGAAACCTTGGAGGCGGAACGATAGCGAATGTACTTGGTCACGTCCCGATATTGTATCTTGTGGGGCAGGTTGCTAACCTGCGGCGGATTGTTAAACCGCCGGCCGAAAGTGCGCGCACGGCTCCACCAGGCGGATTGCCAATCCGCCGCAGTTTAACAATCTGCCCCACAGAGGCACATCACGGCAACAACCCGCGCACCGAAGTAGCGAACAGCGGTTGCGAGGTTGGCTGTGCCGCACCGGCCTGGTCTTCCAGCGTTACCGCCACCAAATCCGCGTTCGCATCCACCGGGCCGCGCTGTATGTGCATGGCCGTACCGTTAGCCTCCGATTGGAACATGCCCGCCGCCACCGGCTTGCCGCCCTTCGGAATCACCCACATCTCATAGGCCTTGCCTGCCGGAGCCTGCGGCAGATTGGAGGCGATCAGCAGCACGCCCTGCGATCGGCTGGTGAAGACCTTGCCCTTGGGGCCTCCACCGAATGAGCTCACCGTCGTGTCCGCGCCGTTCAGGATAGCGAACGCCTCGTTCATTCTGGTGAGGTCGATGTTTTGCGTTCGCAACTGATTGCTCAGGCGGGCCACTTCTTTGTTGGTGTCGTGCTCCCGGCCGTAGAAGTACACCACGGCGAACAGCGATAACGCCAGCGCTAGTCCCAGAAACGGCGACCACCCAAAACCGGGCTGCTCCACACCCACCGACGCCAGCAGCCGCCGCCGCAGTTTCGGTGAAGGCGTGGCCGGAGTTGGCGTGCCGCCAAAAATCGCCGCCACTTCCCGGGCTCGTTTCATTCCCGCCATACAGACCTCGCATCCGCGATTCAGGTGCTGGCGGAGTTCGCTCCGCTCAGGCTCTTCGGCCACGCCGATCGCGTACAGTTCGTATTGGTCGCGGAGTTCTTCGCAGTTCATGCTGTCACCGCCGCGCCCAGTTCATCCCGCAAATTCTTCAAGGCCGTACGGACCCAGGTTTTGACCGTTCCTAAGGGCTGCCCCATTCGCTCTGCCATCTCGGTTTGGGAAAGCCCTTCGAAATACGCCAGTTCGATTACCTGGCGCTGGTTCGGCGAAAGTTTTTCGATCGCCGATTTCACCCGGCGGGCTTTGTCGGAGTTCAGAATCTCCTTTTCCATATCGCCAAACAGCGCCGGATGGTCGTTCTCTTCGAACTCCACTGCGTTGCGGTCCCGTCCGCCCGCCGAACGCAGGTAGTCAATGGCGCGATTGCGTGCGACCGCCAGCAACCACGGCCCAATGGAGCCTTTCTGCGCGTCGAATCCGGCGACGCGGTTCCAGACGCGCAGAAAAGTCTCCTGCACCAGGTCTTCCGCTATGCCGGTGTCGCGCACCACGCGCAGGATCAGCGAGTAGACCAGGCGGCCGTACCGGTCGTAGAGTTCCGCCAGCGCGTGCGGATCGCGCCGCTGCATTCGGGCGACGAGTTCCACGTCGTTCGCGACGGTGTGGATGGCCAGCAATATGGGAATCAGCATCATGCTATTCGTGGCGGCTTTCGAAACCGCGTGCGGTCCCACGATTTGGGCGCGTCTAATTGTATATACGATGGCCGCCATCAATCAAGATTTAGCGCGCCGTAGATTTTTCGCGCGGCGAAGAGCGCCGCGCGCCACCTCGCGCCACCCGTTGCGCCACCCGAAAGAAGACGATTCGTGCCCTTCACTGCATTTTTTTCTTGACTTTCTTCGCGAACAACCTTATATATGAATCACATTGCGATTTTTGAGTCGCAAAATTTGATGTTAGGGAGAATCAATCGATGAAGAGCGCAACCAAGAAAGCCGCCCCCAAGAAGAAAGCTGCTCCGAAGAAAAAGAAGTAGCTTGGGCGCGCCCTCACCCGAGGGCTGCAAACATGAAACCTCAAACGAGGCCCCGGTTTTCGGGGCCTTTTTCGTTGTTTAAGGCTTTTCCCTCCGCTTTTCCTCTACCGTTCGCGCCGCTGCAACAACACCCGGAACGTCTCTCCCATCCCGAACAGAAGCGTCTTGAGCTGCATCCGCAGGCGCAATTCCTCCGCGGGGCCGCCCGATCCGATCGCCGCCCGGAACCGGTCGGCTTCACCCGCCGCCAACAAAGTCTGGGCCAGCGTTTCGAAGCGTTCGGTTCGGAGTCCACGGTCCGCGCCGGCTTCCTGAAGCGCGGAGAAGTTGACGTGAGCGGTGATGTCGCGCTCGCCCGGATCGATCAGCACGTCATCGTGCGCCCGGTGCCTCCGGTATCCCATCAGCGTTCCGTCCGGGAAGCGGATGGACTCCGCCCGCGTGAACCCATAGTCGATGGTGAACAGGTACCCGTCTTCGAGCGCGGCTGCAATCCGCGCCAGCCACGATAGCACTTTCGAGCCAGCCTCGTACCGGCGGTCTTCCTCCGGCGGCGCCCAGTACCGTCGAAAATAAGCGGCCAGTTCCTCGTTCACCGCAACGCCAGTCTGCCATTGAAACCGGCCTCCGGCGAACGCCACACGCTGTTCCAGGAACTGCCCGCCTCGATACACCGCCACATCCACCGGCAGGGCATCGAAGAACTCGTTGCAAAAAACCACTCCGCGAAATCTCTCCGGTAACACGCCTCGATCGACATCCACCGCAACGTAGCGCCATTCGGCAAAGGCGCTAGCCATTTCTTCGCGGCCCGCGCCCAACTCCACCACCGTGAAGTCCGGCGGTTCTCCCATGTCGCGGTAGAGTTGGCGGATGCGCGCGGCCATCAGGGTTCCGAAGACCGGCTGGATCTGTTCGGCGGTGAAGAAGTCTCCCCCGGCGCCGAACGGATCGCGCGCCCGGCGATAGTAGCCGTGTTCGGGATGGTAGAGCGCCACATCCATGAAACGGCTGAAGGGTACCGGCCCCTCGCGGCGAATCTCTTCGGCCAACAACAGGCCGGCAGGCGTCATTCCTGGTGGATAACCAGGTGGATATCCCGGCGTCATTCCCTCCCTTCCAGGCTCTGCGGCGTGTGGATGAACATCTCCACCAGGTAATCGTGCATGCAATCGTAGAGGTACCGCTGAAAGGTCCACGGGAACTGCGAGTGCTCGATGTCGCGCGGATGAACAGGCGCGTAGTACGTGTGCAACGGCAGGCCGGGGTCTTTGAGGGCATCCTTCAGAGTGATCACCAGTTCGATGGTGCCGTGCTGCTCCCTGGCTGAAAAGTTCAACAGGGCGTGTTGGTACCGGCGCGTTTCGGCCAGGACCTTTTCCAAAGGCGTCACGGATTCCGGAGGCGTCACGGACTTATGCTAGCGTGAAATCAAAGCTGCCAGCGTGGAAGCAAAGCTGCCAGCGTGAAATCAAACATGGCGCTGCCCCAGACCGTCCGCGTGAAACTCAGTTCCGAAGCCGCCGAGGCCATCTCCATCACGCCCGTGGTGGTGCAGGAACTCCCGCTGCGTGAATTAGTGGAACACATGCTGGGTGTCACGGGAAAGGACGAGACCCGCATCGGCGAACTCCTGCTGCGGGGTACGCTGGTCTCGGGCGCCTCGCGTTTCCGTTGGGTAGGGTTGCGGACCGACCTCGACAACCTGCGGGAACTCCTGGCGACTTTCCCGGACCCCGAACCCGGCCGGCCCTTCGCCGCGGAGCGTTGCATCCGCGCCACCCTGCGAGGCGGCCGCCAGCCCATCGAGATCCCGCGTGACGCGGGCTCGCGCAAATCGCTGTTCCAGCGCGAGAACTTCTGGGACCTGCTGATGGAGGTGGTCGCGGCCGCCCGCCCCGCCTACTCGGGCTACGGATATCGCGACCGCGCCGACCGCTATCTCCGCGAGTTCACCCACGCCGAAGCCGAGCGCCTCCGCGACGCCAGCAGTGGGGTGAAGTACAGCACGTTGCGCGACCTGATTCGAACGGTGGCGTTCACCCAAGCCGACCTTCACGTGACGCGGTCGTAGCGCGGAATGCCTGTGCTACTCCTCCGGCAGTTCCCCCGTGTCCTCCGCCCGGTTCTCAAACTTCGTCTGCGCGTGCAGGAAGACCAGATTCACCGTGCCCACCGGCCCATTCCTCTGCTTGGCCACAATGAGCTCCGCCAACCCCTTCAGGTCCTCGCGGTCGCGATTGTAAACCTCCTCGCGGAAGATGAATCCGACCACATCGGCATCCTGCTCGATCGATCCCGAGTCGCGCAGATCGCTAAGCTGCGGCCGGTGATCGCCCTGACGCGACTCCACCGCGCGGCTCAACTGGGAAAGCACCATCATCGGCACGTTCAGTTCCTTCGCCAGCAACTTCATGCCGCGCGAGAGAGCGCTCACTTCCTGGTTCCGGTTCTCAAAACGCCCGCGCCCGCTCATCAACTGCAGGTAGTCCACAATCACCAGGCCGATCTTTCCGCTCTCCGCCTGCAGCCGCCGCAGTTTGGCGTGCATGTCCATCAGGTGCAAGCCGGGAGTGTCATCGATGTATAGCGGCGCCTCCACCAGTTGGTGCAACGCCTGATTGAGCTTGCGGCGCTCCTCCTGGGTCAGGAAGCCAGCCCGGAATCTCTGGCTGTCCACGCGGGCCACCGAACACAACATGCGGGTGAGCAAAGATTCCTTCGACATTTCGAGCGAGAAAACCGCTACCGTCTTTTTGTCTTCCTTTTTGTCTGCCTTGCGCAGTGCCACGTGCTGCGCGATATTCAACGCCAGCGCGGTCTTCCCCATCGAAGGACGCGCCGCGAGGATGAACAGATCGCCGCCGTGCATCCCACCGGTCATCTCATCCAACCTGGTGAAGCCGGTGCTGGTGCCCTGAATACGCTTGCTGGGGTCAAGGAATGCGCTGATGCCTCCCTCGTAGTCGCGCAGGATCTGGTCGGCGTTCAGCAAGCCGGTCTTGACCCGTTCTTCGCCCAGCTTCAACAGCGTCTCTTCGGCACCGGCCAGGATGTCCGCGGGCTCCTCCTCGCCCAGCAAACACCGGTTCATCATGTGCTGCGAGGCGAAGATGATGCGCCGCAGCACCGCTTTGTCCTTGACGATATGGATGTAGCTGTCGAGGTTCGGAATCTGCGGCAGGCCGTCGTCCAGGGAAACCAGGTAGCTCAAGCCGTCGCAGGCTTCGAGCTCGTTGAATTTCATCAACTCGTTGGCGACGGTGATGCGGTCGATCTTTTCGCCGCGCTCCTGCAGGTCGCCCATGCGCTTGAAAATGCGCCGGTGCTTTTCCAGGCTGAAATCGTCGGCTTCCAGCGTGCCGGCGGCCTGTATAAAGAAGCTATCCTCCAGCAGAATGGAACCCAGCACGAAGCGCTCAGCATCAACGTTGGTGGGAAGTCCTTTTTCGATCGCGGTGGCGCTGGGCATAAACGGAATGACCTAGACTACTCTCACGGGCGCAGACGGTCAACGATTTCCCTTGCGGATAAACCAGACCGGAACTCACAAAGCTGTGGACGCTCGAAGTGCTCTGGAAAGCGGCCGATACGTTCCATTTTCCACAAGCCGCACGACCGTTCCACAGGATTTCAACCCTCTTTCCCAGAACATACTCCTCTTTGACTGTTTTGGCAACTCTGTCGAATCCTGCGTGTCGGAATCCTGCATAATCGGCAGAGGAGAACTGACGAATGCCCGATTGGCTGTTTTCGCACGGTATGTGGAACGCGACCTTCGCTCTGGGAGCCCCGATGCTGGAAAAGGTTCTCCGGCCGGTGCTGGTCTACTTCTTCCTGGTGGTGGCTCTCCGCGTCTTTGGCAAGCGGGAACTGGCGCAGCTCAATCCCTTCGACCTGGTGGTACTGCTCTCGCTTTCCAACACCGTGCAGAACGCCATCATCGGCAACGACAACTCCCTCACCGGCGGCCTGATCGGCGCTCTGGCGCTTCTGGCCATGAACTACCTGGTGGTGCGTTTCCTCTTCCGCCACCGCCGCCTCGACCAGATTTTCGAGGGCCAGCCCACCACACTGATTGAGCACGGCCATATCATCGAGCCCGCGCTCGCCAAGGAACTGCTGACGCGCATAGAGTTGACGACCGTTTTGCATCGGCAGGGCTTTGACAGCCTGGAGGAAGTGGAGCGCTGCGTCCTCGAACCCGGCGGTACCTTTTACATTCAGCGCAAGATGCCGGCCACGGAAACGGTGGAACACAACGAGGTGATGCGTGCCCTGCACGAACTCAACGGCAAACTGGATCGGCTGATTCGGCAGTAGCCGCGACCCTCTGGGTCGCGCCTTGAGTTTGTACATTTCTGGGAGACGGTGGGACAGACCATCGTCTTTCGTGGTCTGTTGGGATGGGTGTTCCGCCCGCGAAACTTCATGAAAAGCCACGCCAGGCCCCGGGAGATTCCCGCTGGGCGAGGTGGTTTTTCGACCCTGTCATGCCTCGCCAGACACTCGCAGGTGTAGTTTTGAACGCGGGCCTGGATGGGGAGGCGGTACGCCGGTTCAACCAACTCCACGCGTGCGTGGTCATGCCAATCACGTCCACGCGATCTCCAACGGGACACTGCAACGCCCACCATCATGCGATGGCTCAATAGAGTGAAAGATGGCAAGGGTCAAGCGCGGGCTGGGTGACAGACGACACAACCCGATCGTCCCACTTTGGCCCGGCCAGAATGTAGAATCGCGGGTGCTCCAACTCGCGCGCACCATCGCGGCTGTGATGGTCGCTGGAAAGGCGCACGCCCTCCTCCTCGCCGAGAAGAGTGGCGCGCGCCTGACGCTGAAAGCGTCCTAATGGATCGACGTGACGATCAGCTTGTCGCCTTCCAGCACACCGTCCGCTTTGGCGTGAATCGGCTTGTTCGCGCTGAGTTCCTTGTTCCACCGCTTATCGTTCTTCAACGCATCCTGCGCGCGCTGATTCCCCACCAGGTCGAAACGAACCGTCTTGCCGTCGTCCAGCTTCATTCCCAGCACGCTGCTGTTGGCTGTCACTGGACAACTCGCCCCGGAGTCGCTCATGGACCGATTCGCAGTATTGGATTGGTCGGGAGCCGAGGCCTTCGATGTATCGGATGGCTGTGTTGCTCCGCCGGCGGATGCAGGTGAAGCGCAGGACATATCCAACAGGACACCCTTAAAAGTCATCGTCTTCATCTCGGTGAGAGTTGTACTGGCCGACCCGGTGGACGTACCTGTCTTGGCGTCGGGTTGGGTATTCGTTGTCTTCTGAGTCTCCTGAGTCGGGGGATTTGGCGGCGGCGTTTGGGCCAGCCCTACTCCCAACGCAATGGACAAAGTCATCATGGATAACGTGGCTTTCATGCAAAACCTCCTAGTCTGGCTCTGCTGGAAGACTGTCCCGGGAATAGACGTTTTTCCAGCGTGGATCACGGCCGGGGGTAATAGCCGGACCGCGTTCCGTACGCTAGCTCCAAGCACGCTGACTTCCACGCGAATGGTGCGGAGTTTCTCATCCTTGTTGAGATCCGACGACGTATAACCAAGCACGTACGCGGCCTCGTGGACCACCGTTTCGCCTTGCGTACGGCGGCGGCGTAGGCTTTTTTCCAGAAACGCCGAATCGCTTGTGAAATCCTGTACGACGCCGGCCTCTTCGTTGAAATTGGTACTCTCGGTTGAAATTGGTGATGAAGACACCTCTTCGTCCAAATTGGACGATTTTACTCTCGCGAGAGCGGCACAAGCTACGCGGTCCTACTTTTTCTATATGCTCGGGCTGTTGTCGGCGCCGATTTCGAAATGTAGCTTCGGATACCTTACCGGTTTGGCCGGTTTGGGCGGCGGCGATGACCGGCCGCCAGGGCCTCGGGCGACCCTATCGCTTGCTGACGCCGACAAAGTACAGTTCCGTTGCCACCGCAAATTCGTCCTTCGTCAGCGGCGTCTTCATGGTCTGCCATTCCGCCGTCGGCCGGATGATCTGCCAGTGGCCCCGGGTCCCCACTTTTACCGGCATGGCGAACCCCGCCTCATCCGCCTTCCACCGGTAGGAGACCGTGCCCTGTGCCCCGTCGAACGTCAATTCCAGCACCGGCAACGCCGCGTGCCGCAGATACTCGTCGAACACCGGGGTCAGGTCCATGCCGGTTTTCCGGTTGAAATAACCCACCACATCCTCGGTCATGATGTTCCGATACTTGAAGTGCTGGTAGAAATCGTGGAGCAGCGTCCACCAGCGGCGGTCGTCATTCACGATGCTGCGCAGCGTGTTGATGAAAAGCGCGCCCTTGAAGTACTGGTCCTGCGGCGGCTCGCGATTCACGCCGCGCTGGGTAATGATGGGCGCCCGGTTCCTGACTTTCGATTGATACCCGTTCAGATACTTCAGGCCGTCGTCGCGCCCGTACATGTACTCCACGTAGAGGGTCTCAAGATACGTCGCCCAGGCTTCGTGGATCCACATGTCGGACACGTCGGCCGCCGTGATGCTGTTGCCGAACCACTCGTGCGCGCTTTCGTGGATGATGATGAAGTCGAACCTCGGGCTGATGCCGACGCCCGTCCAGTCCCGCTCCAGGTACCCGTTGGCAAAGTGGTTGCCATAAGTAACCGCGCTCTGGTGTTCCATGCCGGAGTAGGGCGCTTCGATCAGCTTGTAGCCGTCTTTCTTGAAGGGGTATTCGCCGAAGTAGTGCTGGTACGCCTCAATCATCCCTTTGGCCTGCGCGAATTGTTTCTTCGCCTGTGGGAGGTGTTCGGGCAGCGCGTAGAAGTCGAGCGGCAGGCTGCCCAGCCGGTCGGCAAAGTGCTCGTAGTTGCCGATGTTCAGCGAAACGTCGTAATTGTTGATGGGGTACTGCACCAGCCAATCCCACCGTGTGTAGCCATCGCCCAGGTCCGTCTTGCCCAGGAACTTTCCGTTGGAAACGTCCACCAGGGCGTTCGGAATCGACACGCTGATCCGCATGCTCTCCACTTCGTCGCGCCACTGGTCCTTGTTGGGCCACCACACGCTGGCGCCGATGCCCTCACAGGCCGTGTTGATCCACGGATGGCCCGACGGATCTTTGCGGAAGGCGATGGCGCCGAACCTGCCCGTCTCCACCGGATTCCCCGAGTAGTAGAAGTCGATCGAGTACACGCGCCCCGAGTGCAGCGTTTCCGGGAAGTCCACGAAAACTGCGCCGGAATCGCGCTCGTACTTGAGTTCGATGGCGCCCAGCAGGATTCGATCGACCCGGAGCGCGGCGTGCAGATCGAGTTGGATCCGCGTATCGTCTTTAAGCATCTTGAAGCGGATGGTGTTCTTCCCGCTGATGAACTTCTTGTCCGGGTCGACGCGAACGTCCAGGTGGTAGAAGAGCAAATCGTTATTGGCGCGATATCGCCCGTACTCACCGCGCAGGATGTCGGCCCGCGACGGCGGCGCGGCGGCATCGGCAGGCGCCTGGGCAGCCAGCGGCGCCGCCCACGCCAGCATGGCAAGAAGAGCGAAGCTGGTCACTGCGGCCCCGCCGGCAGATACTCTTCGAAGAAGCCGTACCGCAGCGTGTCCAGGTGCTCCGGGTCAGATGCCTGAACACCGTGACGCCGGTTGGGATACTCCATGAAATGGACCTGCTTGTTCAGCGCGATCAGCCGGTTCAACAGGCGCTGGGTTCCCTGGAAATGGACATTGTCGTCGCCCGTGCCATGAATGATCAACAGCTTGCCCTTCAGTCCTTCGGCGAAGCTGATCGGCGATCCATCGTGATACCCCTTCGCATTCGGACCGGGAAGGCCCATGTAGCGTTCCTGATAGATCGAATCGTACAGCGTCTGGTCGGCCACCGGAGCGCCGGCCACGCCCACCTGGTAGAGATCGGGGTACCGGAACATCAGGTTGAGGGTCATCGATCCGCCGCCGCTCCAGCCGAACACACCCACGCGCGTCAGGTCCACGTAAGAGTGCGTAGCGGCCAGCCCGCGCAGCGCCTCCGCCTGTTCCTGCGAAGCCAAAACGCCCACTGCACCGTAGATGACTTTGCGCCACGCGCGGCCCTTGGGCGCGGGCGTGCCGCTGTTATCGAAGCTGGCGATGATGTACCCGTCGTCGGCCAGGGCCGCCATCAGCAACCGGTTGTTGCCGCCCCAACTGTCGTTCACCGTGGAAGCGGCCGGCTCGCCGTACACGCTGACGATGATCGGGTACTTCTTGGTGGCGTCGAAGTGGCTGGGGCGGATGATCCAGCCATCGATGTTCGTGTGGTTGCTCAGCGGGATGTGCACCATTTCCGTGCGTCCCGCCAATATCGGTTTCACCTTGGCCTGCAACTCCGCGTTGTCGTTCAACACCCGCACTACCTTGTGATCCGGCAGGCTGACCAGGTCCGATTGCCCCGGCGAATCGAACGTCGAGACGCTGTGAAATGCAAATCGGCAGTCCGGCGAAATGTTGTACGTGTGAGTTCCAGCTTCGCCGGCCGGCGTCACCCGCTCCGTCTTGTTGCCATCCAGGCGCGACCGGTACAAGTATCGCTGGGTAGCGTTTTCGGGCGACGCCATGAAGTACACCCAGCCGCCGCGTTCATCCACGCCCGCCAGCGAAACCATGTCGAACGGCGCGTTCGTAATCAACCGCGCGTCGCCCGAGCGCGAAATCGCGTAGAGGTGCCGCCAGCCGTCGCGCTCGCTGGTGAACAGAAGCCGGCTGCGGTTTTCGATCCAGCGCAGGTTGCGATTCACCTCCACCCAGGTCTCATCCTTGTCCTGGAACATCTGCTTCAAATCGCCCGTCTCCGGATTCGCCAGGAAGACCGTGTTGGTGTTTTGCAGGCGGTTCATGTGCTGCACGATGAGTTGGTTGTCCGCCGTCCACTCGATGTATGGAATGTAAGTGTTGCGCGGGTCGCCAGGCGTCTTGAGCCAGCGCGTGGGTCCGCCCGCAGCGTCACCCGTAGCAGGCACCACCCCAACTCGCACCGCGGAGTTGGTCTGCCCCGCCTTCGGATATTTGTACTTCGTGATCACCGGGTACAGCGCATCCGTGTAGTTGATGAGCGCGAACTCCGGCACGCCGCTCTGGTCAAACTGGTAGTACGCGATCCTGGTTCCGTCCGGGCTCCACAGGAAGCAGTCCGCCAGGCCAAACTCCTCGTGGTTGTTCCAGTCGGAAGTGCCGTCGATGATGTCGTCGCTGGCGTCGGTGGTTAATTGCTTCACCGCTCCGGTGCGAATCTCCTCCACATAAAGGTTGTACTTCGGGTCGTCCCCCGTGCCGCCCAACAGATACGCCACGTGGTTTCCATCCGGCGAAAACTTCGCGAACAGCAGGCCCGGCGTGGATTTGCCGACCGTGGATTTGCCGACCGCCGATTTCCCTCCCAGCTTGCGCCACGAGTTGTCCGTCTTGTCGAGCACCCAGTAATCGCTGGCGGTCTTGCGGATCATCACGGTGTGAGAATTGGTGGCGAACAACAGCTTCCGGCCATCCGCCGATGGCGTACCGTTGACCAGATCGTGGTCCAGACCGGGCGGCCGGTACGAAGGTTCCGGCGGCACCGGGTATTGCGCGCGGCCATCCACCCATCGGCCAGGCGCTGCGCTGCCGCGTACTCCGCGTCCACCCACGCCGCCGCCGCCGCCGAACTCACCGGAATTGATCCGGCGCATCCAGTCCTGCAAATTCTGCGATAGCTGAGCGCGTGCCGGCATGACCGCGAGCAGGCACCCCGCAACGATCAGAAGCCCCCGGCCCCCGACCCCTGACTCCCGGCCCCCGGCCCCTGGCCCCTGGCCCCCTGTCCCCCGGCACCCGGCCGAGGTCAGCTTGACCTGCCGCCTGGAAGCGATTACATTGATTGCAAAGCGTACGCAGCCAGAGGAGTTCACCATGAGATTCAATATATTATCGTCCACCGCCCGCGCCCTGGTGGTGGCGGTTCTCTTCGCGGGCCTGGCGCCGGCCCAGCCCACGCTCGCCGATTATCAACGCGGGCAGGAGTTGCAAGCCAAGGCCCGCGGCCTGGCGATCAACGTCCCGAGCGCCGTCACCTGGATCGGCGACTCCGATCACCTCTGGTATTCCAAGGCGGTCAAGGGCGGCACGGAGTTTGTCTGGGTGGACGCCGCTACCGGCATCAAGAAGCCGGCCTTCGATCACGACAAGCTTGCCGCCGCAATCTCCGCGGCATCGGGAGGCCACTACACCGGTCTGACGCTGCCGTTCGCGCCCGTAACCGGAGGCCGCGGCGGAGGTGCCGGCGGCGGACGCGGTGGACCCGCGCCGGGAGCGCTCACCTTCATCGACAATGAGCGCGGGATTCAGTTCGGCGCCTCGGGCTTCCTGTGGAAGTGCACGCTGAGCGACTACGCCTGCACCAAGGGCGATGCCATTCCGGAGCCTGCGGGTGGCCGCGGCGGCGCACCGGAAGTCGATGAAGGCCTGTTCGCCGCGCCCGAAATGGAAGGCGGGGATCCGGTGGATGGACTTGCGTACGCCGGCCCTCCTCCGCAACAAGGTGGTGGCGGCGCCGGTGGTTCCGGCCGCGGTCCAAGCGGCTGCGCCCCCCGCGCACAAGCCCAACCGCAAGGCCAGGGCCGCGGCGGACGCGGTGGACGCGGCGGTGCTGCCGCAACCGGAACGACTCCTGCCGTCGAGCCCCAGGTCTGCACTTCTTTCGATGGCAAATGGGACGCGCTCATCCAAAACTTCAACGTTTTTCTGCGGCCCGTAGGTTCCAAGGAGCCAGCCGCACCATTAAGTCTCGATGGCTCGGAAGGCAACGCCTACACCCTGCGCTCCGTGGCCTGGTCGCCCGATTCCAGGAAGCTCGCGGCCTACCACACACGCCCCGGCTATGACCGCCAGGTCCACTACATCGAATCGTCGCCCGCCGACCAGCTTCAACCCAAGCACTCGACGATGCCGTACCGCAAGCCCGGTGATGCGCTGGATATCGCGTATCCGGCCCTCTTCGATGTCGCTACCAGGAAGGAGATCGAGATCGACACCGCGCTCTTCCCGAATGCCTACAGCCTCACCCCGCCGGTATGGTGGAAAGACAGCCGCGCCTTCACGTTCGAATACAACCAGCGCGGCCACCAGGTCTACCGCGTCATCGAAGTGGACGCCGAAACCGGCCAAGCGCGCGCGCTGATTGACGAACAGAGCAAGACCTTCATCTACTACAACCCTCTGGGGCCGGGCCTCTCGGGAGGCCGAAGGTATCGCCACGATGTGGACGATGGCCATGGGATCGTCTGGGCCTCGGAGCGCGACGGATGGGAGCACCTTTATCTCTACGACGGCATATCGGGGAAAGTGAAAAACCAGATCACCAAAGGCGATTGGCTGGTCCGCAACGTCGACCGCGTGGATGACGCCAGCCGCCAGATCTGGTTCGAGGCCGGCGGCATGAATCCCGGCGAGGACCCGTATTTCACT
>DATMNI010000147.1:0-4401 GCA_035570275.1 Candidatus Acidiferrales bacterium
AATGGCGAACTTCTGCGCGAAGTTGTGGACCGCGCCGGCTTGGCTGCATCACTCGATAAGCCAGCACTCGAAAAGGCGGCCGACGAACTGAAGAAGAAATTGAAGGTATCCCCAGTCCTGAAAGCAAATATGATCCGGGCAAGCTATTCCGCGGCCAAACCGCAAGAGGTGCTGGATGTCCTCAAAGCCCTTTCCGACGGCTACCTGGACAAACATTTACTCGCCCATGGATCCAAAGGAGCATACGACCTCTTCAACCGGCAAGCGATGTTCTATGAGCAGCAGTTGCGCGATCTGCAAGGGCAGTTGTCCACCTTTCAGGAACGACGGGACATCGTAGCGTTGGGCCAACAAAAGGATCTCAACTTGCGCAAGCTCCTTGACCTTCAGGCGGCGTACAGCGACAACCAAGCGGCCCAAGTGGCAAATACGCGGAGAATCGAGCGCCTGCATCAAACCCTTGCCAGTTTGGTTCCCCGCATTACGACGCAGTCCCGCGTAGTGCCGAACCAGTACTCCGTGGAGAGACTCAACACGATGCTGGTCGAGCTCCAAAACAAGAGAACGGAGCTGTTGACCAAGTACCAGACTCAGGAGCGGCTGGTTCGCGAGGTGGACGCGCAAATCGCCGATACCAGGGCGGCGCTTGAGCGAGCCAACGGGATCTCCTCTACAGAGCAAACCACGGACGTCAATCCGGTTCGGCAAACGCTGGAAGGAGATTTGGCTAAGGCTGAGTTGAGTGATACCGAATATCGTGCGCACACTGCCAGCTTGGAGAAGGAAATCTCCAATTACCGCGAGCTCTTGACCTCGCTGCAGGGGGCGACTGCGGACGACGACCAGTTTCTCAGGAATATCAAAGAGGCCGAAGACAATTTCTTCCTGTATTCGAAGAAGCGCGAGGAAGCCCGCATCGAGGAGGCGATGGATCGTGACAGAATCGCCAACGTTACGCTTGTCGAACCACCTCGGCTGCCCGTGTTGGCAACTCCAAAAGTGTCCTTCACCGTAGTCGGAACCTACGCGTTAGGCTGCGTGCTAATCATTGGATTCGGATTTGTTGCCGGACTGGCGCGGCCTTACGTATACACGTCGTGGGAGCTGGAATCAATAACAGGGCCCCCGGTGCTGGCAAGCGTGCCGCAACAATCCGAGGCAACGGCCTCCCGCGCGCTGCTCACAGCGTCGATACCTGAGCTTTAGATCGATATGGGTCAAACACTATTGGATTCCCTAAAGTCAAGACAGAGCCCGGCCAGGGTTGTTCGTCCGTAAGCGTTCGGCCAACCCAGGTGGGACGCAGCAAACCTTGAGTGCTCGGCTTGAAAGGATTCAGTCGGCTGGCAGGACTCGGATGAATAGGATGTCCCAGCGAAGGTGTTTGCCGGAAGCGGTGGGCCGTCCGCCCGCAAAGGTCTTTTCTAGCATCTGAAGATCCGCCATTTCATTCACTTTCATCAGAATCCAGTTGGGAAGAGGACGGCTGCTGGAGCCGGCAATCTGGTATCCCAACAGTTGGACTGCGCCGTTGAGGACCCCGTGATCATGCGGTTCCACCAGGCGCTCTTTGCCGTGATAGACAAGCCGGATCATACGCCTGCGTTCGATCGCCTGCCAGAGCAGCGGATCAGGCTGGAACATCCATAACCATTTTGCCCCTCAGTCGCTGCGACCATGAGACGCCCTCCAGCGAGCCGGCGTGAGCTGAGCGACTGCGGAGTGTTTTTTGCGGCTCATGCCAGGCAGAACAGCGAGCAGGTAGTCCTTCACCGGAACCTGCAGCCGCCGGCAGGATTCCACCACCGAAAGTATCGCCGCGACCTTCGGGCCGGACTTTGCGCTGCCCACATGCAGCCAGTTCTTCCGGCCCAACGCCACCGGGCGCATGGAGTTTTCCGCGACATTGTTGGACAGCTCGACCTCGGCATGATCGAAACAGCGCCGCAGCTTGGCCCACATATTTAAGGTGTAATTCACGGCCTCACCCAGCGCGCTTTTCGGTAGCAGCTGCGCTCGCAGCTTCCCGCATTCGGAATGAATCTCGTCCACCCAGCTCTGCGCGTGCTCACGGCGCAAGGCCGCTCGCTCCTCCGCGTTCAACTGTTGCTCGCGTGCGTGGCAATCGACCAGAAACAACGCATCCATACGCGTGACCATCGCGATGGCCGCGCCGTCCTGCGGATTTACTTTCACCGCATCGACGAACTTGCGCCGCGCGTGTGCCCAACAGCCCACGTGAATCAGACTCGGTCCGCCCACCCGATCGTAGGCCTGATATCCGTCCGTCTGCAAAATCCCATTCCAATCTTTGAGGAATTTCGCCGGACCGTCGCGTCCGCGGCCCAGTTGAAAATCGAAGACCGTCTGGCCGCCCGGCGTTCCATACTGCCACAAGTACGCCGGATGATCTGCGCCCCGGCCGTCGCGCATCTGCACGGGTACGATGGTTTCATCGGCCTGTAAATAGGTCGCAAGCAGAAGCTCCTGGCGCATGACTCCGGTCACCGGCTCCAGTAACTCGCCCACCCGCATCACCCAGCCGTCCAGTGTCGCCCGCGAAATCTCCACGCCCGCTTCGCGTTCGAGCATGGCTTCCTGGCGATACAGCGGAAGGTGGTCGCAGTACTTGGCCACCACCGTTTCGATGATCACCCGGTCGCTGGCCAGCCCCTTCTCCACGATGCGCGGGGAAAGCGGCGGCATCTGGATGGCGGAACATTTTCCGCACGAACGTTTTTCGCGTTTGCTGACGCGCACAAACCACTTGGCCGGCTCGCGGTCCAGCACTTCGCTGGTGTCATAGCCGATCACGCGCGTTTCCCCGCCGCAGTGCGTGCAGTTGGCTTGGCAGGCGATTACTTCTTCGACGCGTGGCAGACTCTCCGGCAGCGGCTTGCGGCCCGGATGCGGTTTCCGCTGGCGCGGCGGCGCCGTCACAATCGGCTCGCGTCGCGATTCTGCTTCCACTTCCTCGCGCGTTGCGCCTGGCTCTTGCTCGGCCAGTAACTCCAGCTGCAAATCGCTCAGTGTTTCGCTCGCCGGCCCGAGAAAGCCGATACGCTGCTTGCGCAGCCGCTCCTGGAGCAAGTGAATCTCAGCGTCCTTCTTCTGGATCGTGAGGTTGGCCCAATGCAGTTCACGACTGGCAGTGCGCAACGCCACTTCCAGCATCTCAATGCGCACCTGCGGATCGGCAGCGGCCATAAAGGGAAGCTCTATTTTAAGCGAGATTCCGCAAATAAGCGAGAGATTTTCATGCGCTCTTGCGATACCAGTTGCGCTGCCGCGTTTGCTTCAGATCCAGACCGCTCACCAGCATCGCCAACTCTTCCGGCCGCATCGAAACGCTGCGCCTGCCTTCCGCCTCCGGCCAGCGGAACCGGCCCTTCTCCAGACGCTTGGCGCAAACCCATAAGCCGCTGCCGTCCCACACCAGTGCCTTCAATCGCGTCCTGGTTTTGTTGGTGAATAGAAACAGATGCCCACTGAGCGGATCGGCTCCCAACTGATCTCGCACCAGCCCGTACAGGCCTTCAAAGCCCTTGCGCATGTCCACAGCTTCGACCGCGACATAAATCTTGGTCGCTAGCCCCAGCCCGAACACGCGCCTCAGCCCTCGGCCACGCGAATGAGCTTCTCCAACTCAGCCGCACCGAAACTCCACGAGCTCTCGATGCGCCGGCCATTCGCCAGCACCAGCGCGAAACCAACCATGGGTTGCGCCGGTTCAACGCCGACCTCCACCAGCCTCGGCTTCTGCTTCCGGTGCGCACGCCCCCAGTAATCCAGCGTCGACATCCCGATGCCCTTCTTGGCGCAATATTCTCGCCGCGTCATCCCGCTTTTCGCAAATCCTTCAACGATTCTACGAATCTCTTCCTTGCTCCGCATCCCGCCATTGTCTACGGAGTTCTCCCACGCGAACAAGATGGGTTCCTCAGACGCTTACGATAGACCGTGGGGCGAACGTCTCCCTGGAGTGCACGATAGTGTGCGTTCGTCGATACTCCCACGATTTCGATCTCACGTTTCGCCACAGGGTCCAGGGGAAGATTCAGGTGCTGGCCTAACGGGTTCTGATCGCCGAAAGCAGCTTTGGCAAATGCCTCATTCACGACGGCGACTGGATTCAAGCTGGGCCGGTCGTGGTCGTCCATCTCGCGTCCTCGCAGGAGCGGGATCTGCAACGTCGTGAAGAAACCCGGTCCAACGGTCAGGACCAAAGGGTTCTGTCTCTCCGGCGTGCCCGACACGGCAACGATTGTGGCAGACGCTCGGTTTGCGATCAGTGGATTGTCCGAGAGGCTCACGCTGCGCACCCCCGGGATAGCGCGGAATCGCTTTTGCAGCTCAGCGTAGAAGGTATAGATCTCGGGATCTTTGTGTCCGGCTTGGCGG
>DATMNI010000148.1:0-72264 GCA_035570275.1 Candidatus Acidiferrales bacterium
GCCGCCGGAACCTTAGTCGGTCATTTCAGAAATACGCCGACGTATCGGCAAACCGCTTGCTAACGCGCGCGGCTCCGATCAGAGCCGCGACCGTTAGGGAGCGGTTTCGTCGAAATACGCGGCTCTATTCATGAAACGGCGTACTTAGTTCGCAAAATACCCGCGCCGCGCGTAGACACGCACGTGGGGTAAGCTGACTTTAACTTCTAACCTCCGCCACTTGCCGGAATTCGCGCTGCCGCCCTGGCGGTAGCCAACCACGTATTGGTTGCGCACCGCCTCACTAATCCTGGCAGCCGCCTGCAGCATGTCATCCGCCTGAGACAGCGAAAAGCTCAAACCGCCGGTGCGTTCGGCCAGGTCTTGGAGAAGCGCGAGGCCATTCTGTTCTTCCGCCCGTTCGATAGGCTTGCGGCCGGCGGAATCAGCCGCGATCCTGATCGTATGGATCTGCACATCGGCCTCACGGACCGCTCGCAGCAACTCGGCCCCGGAGTACCGGCTTTGGTTATCCATACCGTCGGAAACGATCAGGAGGGCTCGTCGGCCATGGCGCGCCGACCGCATCTGGTTCAGGCCCAGGTAGACGGTGTCGATCAATGCCGTGTTGCCTTCGGTCTGTGCCCCAGCCAGGCGCTTCTCGATGGCGTCGAAGTCCGCGGTAAGCCGGAGCAGATTCTTCGGTCGCGTTCCTACGGCCAATAGAAAGCTCTCGTCCCCGGGGTTGGCTGTCTTGAGAAACGCTCGCACGGCGCCAATCGCGGCCGGTAACCTGGCGCGCATGCTGGCACTGAGATCGAGGACCACACCCACCGAGCACGGCGTCTCCTCGGTGGAAAAGGCGACGATCGGCTGCGGCACCTTGTCCTCGAAGACAGTGAATTTGTCTTGCAGGAGGCCATTCACCGTGGCGCCTCGGCGATCCGTCACGATCGCGGAGATCAAAACCAGATCGACGTCCGCTCGAAGTACCGCAGCCGGAAGTCTTGCGCCGCCTCGCGCCCCCACGGCCGGGAGATTCAGCGGCTGCGACCAAAGCTGCGCAGCGGCGAACAACGGGGTCGCCGCCACCACCCAAAGGTTGATGGTCATCAAGTCCTGCCACTTACCTGATAGCACTATTCCAGTGCGCGTGCAAATGGCCGGAAGGGATTGAAAAAGCGAAAGTTGGGAAAACGGGCAAGAACCGGACGAAAAAAGACAAACCACCACGCCATCACCGGCGGAAACTCACGGGCGTTAATGGCGAAATTACAGGCAGGCCGGCGGGCCTGCCCGGTTCATTCCGACTTCTGACTCCTGTCTTCTGACTCCTGTCTTCTGCCTCCTGTCTCCGGTCCCCTCGCCTAGAACATGTTCCAGAGGAACTGGTTGTAAACTTCGTGGTGGTACTGCACTTCGGGCGCCTTCACGAACGTTCCAAGCTGCTTCGGGCACCGGTCCGCCGCCGCCTGCTTCAGGTCCGCGTACCGCCCCTTGACATCCTCTCCCAGCAGCTTCGTGGTCCACTCGTTGGCCCTGAAGTGCGACAAAGCGTCGTAGATATTGTCCGGCAAGAACCGATCCGCGGTCCGCAGGTTCTTGATCTTGGCGATGTCCCCGTCCAGCCCCGTCTTGAATACTGTCAGCAATACCAGGTAGGGGTTGGCATCCGGCGCCACCGACCGCACTTCCACGCGCATGCTGCGTTCGTTGCCGATTGGGATCCGGACCATCGATCCGCGGTCCACCGCCGACGCCTTCAACTGGTTGGGCGCTTCGAAGTGGGGGTCCAGCCGCCGGTACGAATTCACGCTGGCATTGAATAACAGGCACGTGTCCAAGCCGTGGGTCAGAATCCGGTCCACAAATTGCCAGCCGGCCTTGCTCAGCTTCTCTTCGCCCTTCGGATCCCAGAACTGGTTCCTCCCGCCCTTGCTCACCGATACGTTGGTGTGCATGCCGCTGCCGTTCACCCCCACTACCGGCTTAGGCAGGAAACTCGCCGTCATTCCCATATGCGTGGCCACCTGCCGGCAGATCAGCTTGTACAACTGAATCTGGTCGGCCGCCGCCACCACTTCCGAATAGCAGTAGTTGATTTCAAACTGCGACGGCGCCACTTCCGGATGGTCCTTCTCGTTCTGGAAACCCATCGCCCGCTGCACTTCCGCGGACTTGTCGATAAACAGCCGAAGCGGGTCCCCAGGCAGGGAGTGATAGTAACCGCCCGTGTTGACGTATTCGAACTTCTCCGTTTCGTAGTAGTGCTGCTCGGCATCCACTCCCTTGAAGATGAAGCCTTCAATCTCATTGGCGGCGTTCAGCGTGAGGTCCTTGCTGGCGTGCAGTTCATTGGCATACGATTTCAGCACCCCGCGGATATCGGCGCGGAACGGCGAGCCGTCTTTGTCGATCACGTCGCCGAATACCATCACCTTGCCGGCTCCGAAGACGTCCGCCGGCCCCCAGTAAAACGCGCTCCAATCCATGTACAGCCGCAGATCGCTTTCGCGCTGCGCCGTGAAGCCTCGGATCGATGAGCCGTCAAACGTCAGGTTGTCCCAACTCTTGATCAGGAACTTCTTGTCGTAGTCCAGCATGTGCAGGCGGCCTTCCAGGTCGCTGAACAGCACGGTAACGGCCTTGATCCGCTTCTCGTCGGTCAGGTACTTGATGCGCTCTTCCTGAATCTGCTCCATGGGCACGCGCTGTTGGCGCTGCTCTTTGGCATGCAGGTTCAGTTCTTCTAATTCGCTGTAGGAAAGGGTCAAAAAATCTGTCAGTTCGTTGGACATTCATCTCCTCGTGCCGAATTTCTAATTGTCGGGGACTGGTGTCCGTGCTGGCAACGGTTTCGCGCACTCTAGCCAATAGATTGTCTTTATGGATTCCCGTCAAGAAATTGATTGGGGCGGGGGGCTGTTGGGCAGGGGCGGCGGAGGGCGCGTGAAATACGCCGCTCCACCGCCCTGAACTGCGGGCTGGCTATTGCTCGCCGGCTATTGTCTGACGACCGTCACCGAGTCCGTCGCCGTCTTGCCGGCTGAATCGGTAACCGTCAAGGTGAAGGTGTAAGTGCCGGAACCGCCCTCCAGTTGAATGCTGGGTGTCGACGAGTTATAGCCTACCGCGATGTCCGCCTGAGGCGAGCCCGTGGCGACGCTCCACTGGTATGACAGCGGTCCGCCGTCGAAACTCGTTGAGGTGCTGGCATCCAACTGAACCTGAGACGCCTTGGTAGTCAGCGTCTTCGGATTTACCACGGCCGTGGTGATGCCGGCGCCTGCCGCGCCGCCATGGGTCTGTCCGGCGATCAGATTCAGCACACCCGGCGTCGAAGGCCCGAATGTGGTTCCGAACGAGTTGTCGCTCATGGCGAAATTCTGCGCGTAATTCCATAGAGCGGTCACCGTGTTGCCGTCGTAGTAGCCCATCACGATTTTCGTTCCGTTGCCGCCAACGTCGCAACTGGCGGTGCCCACGCCCACGGATTCCACGAACTTGTTCATCAAACCGCCATTGAACGCCTTCTGCTCATCGGCGTAGTTGTGGTCCTGGTCGCACGTCACGGGCTGCGCGCGGGTCAGCCGGAACGGCTGTGCCGCATTCGGATTGTTCGTCAGCAACGGTCCCGAAAGGCCGTTCACCGAAGGCGTGCCTGGAGCCGCCGTAAACGAGGGCTCGCTCTTCGAATTGTTGGCCGCCACGGGGTAGGTGGCGAAGTAGTGGTCGAATGAAACGTTCTCCTGGAAGATGACCACCACGTGCTGAATCGGCGTGGTGGTGGCAGGCTGGGTCTGTGCCTTAAGGCACGGCAGCCACGCCGTCAAAACCAGCGTGGCAATTGGGCAATGAATGGTAAACGGGTGGTTCCGCATGGGCTCCTCTTTTTGGTGACTTCCAAGAGTGCCACGCCGTCGTTACAGGCAATTTACGCTGGCATGAATATCCGGTTTGCCTTTGTTTTGCGTGCCTTTACCGTCTTGCAGGAAACCTTCAGATTGCGGCTTTACCATAAAAGGTTGACCCATGCACATCCTCGTGGTCGAAGACGAACGCCGCCTGGCCGAACTCCTCCGCCAGGCGCTCCAGGAAGAGGGCCACGTGGTTACCCTGGCCTTCGACGGCCGTGAAGGCCTCGCGATGGCCCAGGCCGGCGCCTTCGATCTGTTGATTCTTGACGTCATGCTGCCCGTCCTCTCGGGCTTCGAAATCGCCCGCCGGCTGCGCGCCGGTAAGAACCAGACGCCGATTCTGATTTTGACCGCCCGCGACGCAGTGGCCGACATCGTCACCGGCCTGGATCTCGGCGCCGACGATTATCTCACCAAGCCGTTCTCGTTTGACGTTCTCCTCGCCCGGGTCCGCGCCGTGGGCCGCCGCGGCCCCATCCCGCAGCCCGTCTGCATGAAGGCCGCCGGCCTCACCATCAACCTGGGCGGGCGCGACGTGCACCGCGGCAACCGCCAGATCGATCTCACCCGCACCGAGTACGCCATCCTGGAACTGCTGGCGCGCAATGCCGGCCGCGTGGTGACGCGCGACTCCATGATCGAAGGCGTCTGGGGCGGCGACTCGGATATCGAAAGCAACACGCTCGATTCCTTCGTGCGCCGGCTGCGCGCCAAAATTGAAGAGCCCGGACAGGCCAGGCTGATCCGCACCATTCGCGGCGTCGGCTACAGTCTGAATCCGGAGGCCCAATGAAGCCCCTGTCCATCCGTTTGCGCCTCACCGTCTGGTACACGGCTGCCATGCTCACGGGCCTGGCGCTCTTCGGCTGCGGCATTTGGCTGGCGCTGCAGCACCGGCTATTGGCAGCCGTGGACGCGCGCCTGGCACAGCGGGTGGAAGGTCTGCGGCGCGCCCTGGGGGCGGAAGGCGCAATCAAGAGCCGGGCGCGGTTGCGGGCGGAACTTACCGAGTTTGCCGGCGAAGTTCCCGAGGGCGGCCTGGTGCAGTTGCGCGACCCCGCGGGCGTCCTCATGCTTCCGAACCCGAGCCAGCTTGCCTTCCCCAACAGTTCAGGAGCGCCCTTCCGGACGCTCACCGCGCGCGTGGAGGTCATGAGCCAGCCATTCGAAGTGCTGATGGCCCAGTCCCTGGACGACACCGAAGCCATGATGCGCGATTTTCGTAATCTGCTTCTCCTCATGGTGCCGGCGGTTCTGCTGGTGGCCTGCCCGGGTGGATACTGGCTCAGTTCGCGGGCGCTGCGGCCGGTGGATGCCATCACCAGCGTGGCCGGGTCGATCGGCGTGCACAATCTGTCGCAGCGCGTGGCGGTTCCGCGGACTGGCGACGAACTGCAGCGCATGTCCGAGACCTGGAACCAGGTGCTGGAACGGCTGGAGACCTCGGTGAAGCGCATACGCCAGTTCACGGCGGACGCCTCGCACGAACTGCGCACCCCGCTGGCGTTGATTCGCGCCACTGCCGAGCTTGCCTTGCGCCGCGAACGGGAGCCCGAGGACTACCGGAGATCGCTGCGGTCCATCGTGGACGTCTCGGTGCAGATGACGGCCCTGACCGAAGACCTGCTGACGATGGCGCGCGCCGATGCCCACGGCCTGGAAATGCCGCTGTCCGCAATCGACCTCGCCGAACAGGTGAGGCGCGTCGTGGAGCAAAGCGAAACCATGGCCGCGGAGAAGGGAATTCGATTGATCGCCGCAGCCAACGGGGCGCCGGTGATGGCGCCAGCCAACGCCAGTGGCATTCGCCGGCTTTTAGTGATCCTCATCGATAACGCGCTGCGCCACACCCCCGCGGGCGGTTGGGTAACCGTAACCGCTGCCGATTCCGCCCGCGGTGCGCTGCTGACCGTTCGGGACACCGGCGCAGGCATCGCGCCGTCAGATATGCCCCACATCTTCGAGCGCTTCTACCGCAGCGATCCCGCGCGCGGCGGCGGCGGATTTGGGCTTGGCCTGTCGATTGCCCAAGTCATCGCGCGGGCTCACGGTTCGGAGATCGAAGTCGAAAGCCGGCCCGGCGAAGGCGCACAGTTTCAGTTGAGGCTGGGCGGCGATCGCCCGGTTACCGGGAACTTGCATCTTCCATTTCTATCGTGAAAGGGTCAGACTCACGCACGCCCCGGTGCGGTGGCTGCCTTTTCGATCTCGATTCCGGTTTGGGCGGCGGCAACGGCGCTAAAATCGTAATGCGCTCGCCTGCCGTAGGACGGCGCATCACGCTAGCGTACCGCGCGGCATTCACGGGCATCCCACGCAACCACCGCGGTGGCTGGGAACTCGGACAGAGGCGCGGCCGGTAACCGGCGCCCGACCTGCAAGTACGTGTAACTACTGATAACTAAACTACTGATAACAGTACGTTGCCGGTACGCTTGGGACTGGCGCTCGCTTAGCTCCAGTGTCAAAATGGTTTTGGAACTGAAGCTTATGATTATCCGATACAGCAACGGAAGCATCCGCGAAGGCATTGTCCTGAGCTTCACCGCCGACATGGCGCGCGTCGCCCTCAAAGACCGGGACGACGTGGAGGAATTCCAATTAGTAGCCGGCCGGTGGATCAGCGAGGACTGGGAAGCCGTGGTCTTCGAATTCGCCCAGGCGCCGGCGGTGGAAGCGTTCCCATGGTTCGAAGCTCCGGGTGACGCGCTCGAGCCCCGCTACGTCAACTGATTGGCCCTCATCTCTGCTGGGGCGGAATCGACCCCGGCGGCAGATAGTACAGTAGGTACGCACCCACCCGCTCCACTGGCTTCAGGTACGCGAACCATGGCTCCAGATTCGGGTATCGATGCTCTAATCCGTACTGACTGACCTTCCACATGGTCGGGCTCACCGCGGTCCAGCCTTCGGCGGGCTTCACGGGGTTGATGTCCTGAACCGGCGGGAATCCCGGCCAAACCATCAGCCGGTCGGCCGTCTGGTTCAAGGTGTTGAAGTTCACTTGAGTTGCGCCCAGTTCCTTCAACCGGCGTGCCAGGCGAATGGTATCCTGCCCCCAATCCAGGTCCGAATCCACCAGAATGTTTTCCGGTGACCGCAGCCACCTCGCCTCATTGAAATAGGCCAGGTAATTCGGATGTTGCGCGGCCCCCGAGACGACTATCCACACTACCAGTGCGGCCGCCGCCAGACCGGCCCCCAGACCGGCCAAATGGCGGGTTTGCGCGCGCCGCACCAGATCCACTACCGCAATCGCCGCCACAATACTGAAGCCCGCATAGACCGGCAGGATGTGGCGCACGCCGATGTTAACTTTGCTTGAGATCGCCGGCATCAGGATGCCCATGGAGAACGCCAGCGGCAGCCAATACACCAACTTGCCGCGCTGGGCCCAGCACCGCCCGGTTCCAATCCCCAGCAGCAGCAAAAACCCGGCGGGCGTCTTCACGCTCAACACTACCGGGAAAAAATACCACCAGCCGGTAGTGCGCACTGCGCCCAAAAGATAGCCCGGGTGGCCCGTGCTGTTGTGAGCCAGCGCGAAACTGACGCCATCGAACAGCTCCGGCGCGGGCAGGCTGACGTTCCAACCCAGCGCCTTCCCGAACGAGAAGGAGTAGACCGCCCAAATCGCTACGGCCCCGGTGATCACAGCCAGTCCGAAGGGCAGCGCCCGGGCCTTGGCGGCGGCGGACAGCCCGCTTATACCCGGCCGTTCTACCACAATGTAGGCAAGCAGCGCGAACACGGCCGCAGCCGGCAGAAACCCCAGCGCCGTGAACCTCGAAACCACGGCCAGCGCGGTTGTGATGCCCAGCAGCAGACTATGCTTCCAGGTGGGTTCTTCGGCCCACAGCAGCAGGGCGAAGAATGCGGCAGCCAGGCAGCCCGTGAGCGGCATGTCGGTGGTTGCCAGGCCGCCATGCGCCAGCACCGGAGGCAGCACGGTGAAGAGGCCGGTGGACACCACGGCCACGGCGTTTCCGAAATGGCGGCGCGCCCACAGATACACCACGGACGCCGCCAGCAGGAAGAAAGGCAGAATGCCCAGACGCATCAGGTACAATTCCCGTTCCGGATGGCCGCTCCGGTACATCTCGGCTACGCCTTCCAGGTAAAAATTCTGCGCGTTGAGCGGCCGCACGCCATCCAGGTAAGGTCCCAGTGCCGACATCAGGAGCGCCAGCGGCGGATGCTGCACCACATACCGGTAGACGTGTTGCGCCATGTATTGCAGGCCGCAGGCTAAGTAGGCGGGTTCGTCCCAGGTGAGACCGGTCTCCGGATACGTGGCCACGATTCTGACGGCCGCCAGAGCGATCAGGCAAATTGCCAGGACCAGCGCGAGCGATGCCGGATGCCGGATGCCGGTGGCCGGTGGGAGGCTGGCGCTTACCGGCATCCGGCCACTGGCATCCGGCATCGGTTTCGGTTTCTTTTTCGGCATCCGTTCCTACGTCCAGGCGCATCCTAACGAATGCCGATCCGAACTGCCTCACCCGGTTTCAAGGTTTCAAGTGCAGTCAGCACATCCGGCAACAGAACCAGCAGATCATCGAGATTCGTGGTGCGGGCTCGAACAACCACCAAAGCGATCGAGCGGCCGCGCAAGCTTTGCTGATGCGGCATGTTCTGATCCACAGTGATCAGTACTTCGAAGCCTGCCTGGTCCGCGGCGGCCAGGAGTGCACCATTAGCTAAACCAGTGAGCCCCGCGTACCGGCAGGTTTGGCATTCATGACCAGCGAAGTGGTGACGGAGTCCCTCGTCTATGCACTCGTCCAGAAGAAGGCGCATTCAATGGCTGGCGAGCAAGGATTTTCTCGCTTCTTCCAAAGCTCGCAGAGCCTGCTCCCGACTGACCGTGGGGAACCCCTCTAGAAAGCGCTCCAAACTGTGACCGGCCTCGAGGTATTCGAATAGGGTGCGCACTAGAACACGTGTGCCGCGAAACGTCGGCTCACCGGACATGATGGCGGAATCGCGAACGACGACGGACTTCATGTCTTCATTGTGCCTCAATTGACCACCACCGTGGTTTCGCAACTTCGATTCGCGGCGACGCCCGGGTACGCCAGCCCGGCCGGCGCCTTTCTTCCGAGTCGGCGGTGAACCGTCCGGAACCGGCGTAGGTAAACGCGACGCGACGGATCGTTACTTTCAGGCAACAGACTCGCCCCTGAGCCACTGCGCCTTTCGGCCCGCTCCTGTCGATCATCTGAAAAGAACACCTAACCTTCTCTCAGGATGAGCGTATTATATTCATAAACACTAGTCGATCATCGACAGGAGAACATGCCGAGACGCCAATCCCCGCTCCAATCCGAGATGGTTCAGGGAACCCTGGACATGCTGATCCTCCAGACACTCGTGCTTGGTCCCGCCCATGGCCAGACAATTGCCCATGCCATAGAGCGGGGCTCGAACGAGGTGCTTCAAGTTGAACACGGATCGCTTTACCCGGCCCTTCACCGTCTCGAGAATCGAGGCTGGATCGCCGCGTTCTGGGGAACGTCGGAAAACAACCGTAAGGCCAGGTATTACCGGCTAACGCCCGAGGGCAAAAGGCAGCTCACCGCACAGACATCTCGTTGGGAGGAAGTAGTGCGGGCTATCGGCCGCATCCTGAATCCGGTTGTGGAGCGGCAGCGATGAACTGGCGCCGATTCTTCCGCCGTGATCAAGCCGATGCCGAGCAGCGCGACGAGCTCGATTTTTACCTGGACGTCACCACGAAAGAGTACGTCGAACGCGGAATGGAGCCTGCCGCGGCCCGGGCAGCGGCACGGCGGAAACTCGGTAACCGAACGCTGATCCGCGAGGAGGTTTATCGCATGAACACGCTCACATTCATGGAGAGTGTGCTACGGGATGCGCGCCATGCTGTGCGGATGATCCGAACCAGGCCCGCGTTCAGCCTGACGGCTTTGCTTTCGCTCGCTTTAGGCATCGGCTCGAATACTGCCCTCTTCACTGTGTTGAACGCCGTCCTCATCCGGCCCTTGCCCTATCCCGGGTCGGACGCCCTGGTGCGCGTGGCGAACCGGCTCGTAATCCAAGGGCAGGTCTTCGAAGACTCGGATCTCTCCCCCGGCATGTACGCTGCCTGCAAGGGGAGCGCAAGGGCCTTCGAAAGCTTCGGGGTTTGGACTTCCGGCACCGCCACGGTGACCGGATTGGGAGATCCCGAGCAACTCCTGTCCGTGACGGCAACGCAGGGCGTCCTGCCCACACTGGGCGTACCCGCGTATATCGGCCGATGGTTCTCAAGCAAAGATGACAGTCTGGGCACTCCCCAGACGGTGATTCTTAGTTACGGATATTGGCGGCGGAAGTTCGGCGGCGATCCCGGGGCACTCGGTCGCACCATTCTGATTGATTTCATTCCGCGCCAGATTGTCGGAGTGATGCCTCGGGCGTTTCGGTTCGTTAACCTCTCCCCAGACATACTGCTGCCGCAGCGGTTTCCCATGAGCGGGCTCAGACCGGACGAGCTCAGCTACATAGGTATCGCCAAGCTCAAAACGGGCGTTACGGTGGCGCTGGCCAATCAAGATGTGGCGCGTGTTTGGAAGACCTGGGGCGAAGCGGTTGGGGCGGCCAACATGCTCAAGATGCTCCAAGTCGAACCTAACCTGCACCCGCTGAAGAAGGATGTCGTGGGGGACGTCGGTTCCGTGCTGAGATTTCTCATGGGAGCGCTCGGCCTGGTGCTCTTGATGGTTTGCGCCAACGTGGCGAACCTCGCGCTTGTCCGTGCGCAATCCCGCCGGCAGGAATTTGCTATTCGTCGGGCGCTTGGGGCGGGTGCGGCAACAATTGCGCGGGAACTGCTGGTCGAGAGTCTGACGCTGGGCATCCTCGGCGGCGCCCTCGGCCTGCTGTTGGCGTATGCAGGTCTTCGACTGCTGGTGACGCATGGGCCAGCGACTCTTCCCCGGCTCGCGGAGATATCAATCGACGGAACAGCGCTGGCATTTGCGCTGGCATGCTCGCTTGGGTCGAGCATTCTGTTCGGATTGGCCGCGGTGCTCCGGTCCGGCATCTCCCACCGAATTCAAAGCGCACGAGGCGCGACGCAAGGGGTTCAACAACTCCGGGCTCAGAATGCGCTCGTAGTCGCGCAGCTAGCGCTTGCGTTTGTGCTGCTGGTGGCCTCCGGCTTGATGATCCGAAGCTTTCTCGCCTTGCGAGCGGTAGCACCGGGATTTACACATCCCGAGTGGATTCAGACAGTCCGTATTTTGATCCCGGAGGCGCTGACGCCAGATCCGGAGCAGGTAATCCGCATGCAGTCTGAAATTCTTAGCAGGCTTTCCACCATTCCTGGTGTGACAGCGGCAGGGTTCGCCAGCGGATTGCCGCTGGAATCGGAGTACCGGAACGGCATAGTCGTCGCCGTTGAAGGCAGGACGCCCCCAGACCAGATGCCTCCGAACCGCGCTTTCAAGAATATTTCACCGGGCCTCCTTGCCGCGCAAGGTACGCGATTGTTAGCCGGGAGGGATTTCACCTGGGACGACATACTCGCTCAACGGCGCGTCGCCATCGTCTCCGGGAACATGGCCCGCGAAAATTGGGGCAAGCCTGCCGATGCGCTGGGCAAGCGGATACGGTTCGGCAGAGACGGCCCTTGGAGTGAAGTCGTCGGTGTAGCGGAGAATGTTTACGCCGACGGTGTGAACCGCCCAGCGCCCGCCACAGTCTATTCCCGTCTCGGAGTACAACCACCGGTTCGGCCTGGCGGCACAGCAATCGTTCGTCGTGCCGTCACGTTTGCCATTCGAAGCCAACGTGCCGGCACGGAAGCATTCCTGCGGGAAGTTGCCGCTGCGATCCACGCCGTGAATCCCAATTTACCGTTGGCCAGAGTGCGGACTCTGAACGATGTCTACCGCCAATCGATGGCGCATACATCCTTCGCACTCGTTCTGCTCGTTATAGCCGGGGCCATGGCGTTGACACTCGCGATAGTCGGAGTCTACGGCGTTCTGGCCTACGCTGTCGCGCAGCGCCGGCATGAGGTCGGCATCCGCGTTGCCCTGGGCGCCGAGCCCCGAGCACTCAAGTGGCTGTTCGTCCGCAAAGGGCTCATCCTTAACTGTATCGGCGGCATCGTTGGATTGGCATTAGCAGGAGGTCTGTCACGTTGGACCTCTTCCCTGCTGTTTGGCATCACGCCGTTTGATCCACTCACGTACGTCGCATCGGGGGCGCTCATCGCTGCGGCAGCCATGGCTGCGAGCTACGTCCCGGCGCGCCAGGCCGCGTCCGTGGACCCAATGGAGACGCTCCGCAGCGAATAGACGCGTAGCTCCGGGATCCCGCCGATTAAACCGGTCGGCCAGAAATAGACCCAGAAATAGACGCCAGAGTTAGTTTCTAGCATGACCAAACCTGAGAATTCATCTCTCAGATTGAATCGCTTAGTCTTAGGTTACGGCAGGTTAAGCCTATCTATGTAACGTCCGGGTAACATCGCGGACCGAAAACCCTCCCATCTGGCTCAATTCAAGGGGCAGGAATCAACCTGGCCTGGAGTCGTATTTGCTTTCTTGGCGTCTTGGCGACTTGGCGACCAACAAAAGAAGACCGCTACGACGAACAAAGCCATTGCCAAGGAGATCGTCGACTCCGATCAACTTCCACGTGCCGCGGGTCCAAGAAAGCTTCACGCGAATCGTACGGGCTAGGAGAAGATGATCACGCAAAGTCGCCAAGTCGCAAAGAGGCGTAGGGATACCTCGACACCCTCTCCTTGGGTTTTCAAGGGCGCAGCCCTTGGTTATAATTAGACCATAGATACGCCGCGGTGCAGACCGATGCTCGTTCTCGGGTGATTGCTTCCCCATCGGTCAGCCAAGTGCAAGTTGTTTGTGACCAACTTGGGTTAGCCCCTGCGGGAAATTAAGTCACCGAAGGAGTTCGCGCGTCTCCGGGGGCTTACAGTTCCGCGGTTGTCAGGCAATGCCTGGCTTCGGTTCGCCGGCACGCCAGGCGGTTGCTTTCTCTTTCCACTTGGGGACGTTCACACCCATAACGAGGAGCCAAAGGCATACCGATAGTTCTCCGATGAAGGAGGGCACCAGAATGTAGGGGAACAGTTGGCCCGCGAAGGCGGGTGCAAGGAAGCTCGCGAAGCTGTTGATCAGGTAGCTTAAACCCGCCATGGCAAGCAGCACGCCTAGTATTCGGGGAAAGAAGGTCGACTTGAAAATCAGGTATCCGCTGATCATGCAATCGAATGCGAAAACCGCCAGGCTGAGGTTGTAGCCCACCGACTGCAACACGAGAGACATGTACCCCAGAGCCTGTAACTGTTCTGCATTGAATGCGCTCAAGTAGCGCTCGCCCCCCAGTAGAATCAAAGGGGCGAAATGATTGAGTAAACTGACGCTCTCGATGGAAATTGTCACCAGGGCAAAGAATACCTCAAGCAAAGCCAGGCTCCTGTTCACCAGCTTGAAGAAGTTATAGAAGATGATCGTCAACGGTAAACCGCATATACAAACTATGATCCCAGCGGCGAAGCCCAACCGGTAGAGCTGCTCGTGCGCCAGAATGTTGCGCGCTGTCGCCGCGGCGTCCCCATTCACGAGCACGCGTTCGCGAACAAAGACTTCGGCGAATAGGCCCAAGGCGATGATGATCAAATATAAGAAGCCGGCGATTCTTGCGGAAATTTGCGGCGATGTTTCATCGGTATGACCGGTCATTTCGGCTCCCTTGTAATGTTAAGCTAAGTACACCGTTTCAATAATACAGTCTCGTATTTCGAGACAGCCGCTCCGTGACCGTCGCGGCTCTGATCGGAGCCGCGCGCGTTAGCAAGCGGTTTCCCAATACGTTGGTGAACTTCTGAAACCGCGTACTAAGCAACGCCAATCGATCTTGATCAGGCGGCCTTTGCGCGATTCGATCCGGCCGCCGCTGAACACTTCCGCGAGCCGGGGGAAAGCGACAGCAGCGAGTTGGGCGGCAACGAACTCCATGTCGATTCGCGAGTAACGCCGCAGTATACACCGATGCTCGTTCTCGCATGGCCGCTCGGAAACTGACCGGCTGACCACCGGTCTGCCCAACTGCGGCTCGCGACCCAGAGGGTCGCGGCCACCTACCGCTCGATCTCCAGGAAGTTGGCCACCCGGTCCAGGGTATTCACCAGGCGCTCTACGTGCGCTTCGGTATGCGCCGCCGTACAGGAGATGCGGAGCAGGTTTTGGGCAGCCGCCGGACGCAGTACCGGGTTAGTGTAGATTCCCTCTTCGAGCAGCGCCTTGCAAAGGCGGCAGAGGTCCATCTCATCCTGGATCACCACCGGGACGATGGCGGTTTCGCCGGGCAGCACGGAATAGCCGCGGGCACGCAGTTCGTCGCGCAATAGTTGGGCGATACGCAACAGGTGAAGACGGCGTTCCGGCTCCTTCTTCATGATCTGCAGCGCCGCGCCCACGGCGGCCACGGAGGCGGCGGGCAGGCTGGCGGAGAAAACGAAAGGCCGGGCGGTATGTTTCAGGTAATCCACCACCGCACGCTCCGAGGCAATGAAACCGCCCACCGAGGCCAGCGATTTGCTGAAGGTGCCCATTACGATATCGACCTCGTCCAGCACCCCCAGATGCTCGGCCGCGCCCGCGCCGGTGGCCCCCAGGACGCCGATGCCGTGCGCTTCATCCACGTACGTGCGCGCGCCGTACGGTTTGGCCAGCCTCAGGATGCCGGGCAAGTCGGCAATATCGCCTTCCATGCTGAAGACGCCTTCGGAAACGATGAAGATCTTATCTTCGGGCGGGCAGTTTTCCAGGCAGCGCTCGAAATGGTCCAGATCGTTGTGGCGGAACCGCATGGTCCGGGCCGGCGATCGCAGCGCCCCTTCCACCAGGCTGGCGTGCAGGTTGTGGTCGCATATCATCACGTCGCCCTTTTCGGTGAGAGCTGAAAGCGTAGCGTAGTTGGCCTGGAAGCCGGTACCGAAAATGATGGCGGATTCTTTATGTACGAACGCCGCCAGTTCCGCTTCCAGCTTGACGTGCAGATCCAACGTGCCGTTGAGCAGGCGCGAGCCGCTGCAACCGCTTCCGTATTTCTTCAGGGCCTGGACCGCGGCCTCCTTCACCTTGGGGTGCGTGATCAGATCCAGGTAGTCGTTGGACCCGAACATGAGCACCTTGCGGTGCCCCATCCGAACCTCGCCCGGGCCACAGCCATCGCGGTCGCTGAAAACCTCGAAATACATGTAGAGGCCAGCGGATTGCAAATCGCTCGGACGAGTGAAACTGCGGCACTTCTCGAATATGTCGTTCGAAACGCTGCCCTTCTTCTTCCCGGTGATGTCGCTAGTCGATACGCGCATGGTCCTCAATTCCAATCGTAAATTCGGTAGGTTTTGTACCTTTTCGCTCCCATCACCTCGAGAGAGCGATTCATGAGCACATTGTCTTCAAGTATCCAGGACATCTCACAGTCACCAAAGCCCAACTTTCTGGCGCTGCGGACCAGAGTTGCGTAAAAACCCGCCGCCAGGCCGGAGGCTCGGTACTCCTCCACCACCCCCAGTGCAAGGACCCGTACATTTTTGACCAAACGTTGATAATACAGGATTTTGAGCAGCCCTGTGGGAAAAAGGCTTCCACCGGCCGTTTTCAAGGCGTGGTTGACGTCGGGCAAGGCCAAGGCAAAACCGACCACGCGGTCTCCCACTTCGCCAATCAGCACCAGTTCGGGCTTTAGAATCATCTTCATCTCCTTGCCCATCAGGACGAATTCCTCGTGGGTCATGGGGATGAAGCCCCAATTGCGCGACCACGCCGCTTTGTACACGTTCCAGACCTTGTCCACGTCGCTGGCGAAGTCTTTCATGTTGATGGGACGAACCCGGACTCCGTTAGTTGCCAGAACCTTGTCGGCGACGCGGCCGATCTTCTTCATGTCGATGATGTTGGCGTTGCTCAAATAAGCCAGCAGGTCTTTGGCCTTTCGCAAACCTACCTGCTCCATCAGTACCGGATAGTACTGCGGATTGTACGTCATCATCACCATCGGATCGGAATCGAAACCCTCGATCAACAAGCCGCACTCGTAGTTGGTGGAGGGATTCACCGGGCCCCGGAGGAATTCCGCGCCGCGCTCCAACACCCACTGGCGCGCGCGCTCCAGCAGTGCCCGGGCCACCGCCACATCGTTCACACTTTCGAAGAAGCCGAAGAAGCCGGCCTTCTCCTGGTGGAACTGGTTGTGGTTGCGGTCGATGATGGCGGCGATGCGGCCTACCACCCGGCCGCCCTGGCGCGCCAGGAAGAACTCCGCGACGGCATTGGCGTAGAAAGGATGCTTCTCACGATCCAACAATTCCTTGACCGCGATTCGCAAAGGCGGAACCCAATGAGGCTGGTCGCGGTATAGCGAAAACGGGAGCTCGACGAACTCGTTCAGCGCCTTCTTGTTGTCGACCGCAACGACTTCAATTCCTTCCAATCGTTACCCCTTCCGAAAGCTTTTTGAAAAACACGGGGGCCGCCAGGATCAGAGCTGCCGCAAGGAGGGCTCCCGCCATCAAGTCAACCGTATAGTGGTATCGAAGATAAACTGTAGCAAAAATGATGCAAGGAGTGTAGGCTAAATAGATTTGGAACAGCCTTTTCGAAACCATCCGGCTGCCCCACCACGCCAGGATGGTGAGTTCCGTATGGCCGCTGGGAAAGCAATCGTAATGAGCGGATTCCAGACGGTCCAGGGTACTTTGCATAGTCTGAAACAGCCACATTCCCTGTAACGGTATGTGCTGCAAATGTTTCAGCAAAAAACGCGGACCCCGGGCGGGAACGAACACGTATCCGACGTACGAGGCCATGAAGCCGAGCGCAATTAGAAAGGCATAATATTGGAACTCTGCGTAGCGGCCTTTATTCCACAGCAGCCAGGCGACCAACAACACAGCCGGAATGAACAGGGTGTAAACCACCTGCAGGAATTCGGTGAAAACTGGCGTGTGTACGCCCTCCAGCCAAACGGTCGGGTTGGCGTGCCAGATCCGAAAATCCAGATTGGCGAGCCACTGGTCGGAATCCGTCTGCCGCACCGCGCGGATGAAAAGCGCCATTTCCTTGTAACAGGAACCTACGTACGGTAGGGGATACCAGTTCCGAAACACCCAGGTGGTCCGGTTGGGACGCTTCACCTGGTAGACGATCAGGGCGCCGCCCAACACATTGGCAGCCAGCAAGGCGGGCGCGTCCGGGAGTTGGCTCCACCAGCCAAGGATCACCGCCACCGAGGCCGCGAAATACGCCAGGATGACCTTGTCCACGGCCCAGAACCGGGTAGAGGTCATGCCCGCCTCCGTGCTGGGGTTGGCAGAACCCCGGTGGGGCAGATTGTTAATCTGTTCGCGATGTGCGCCGGGCGCACAGGGGGCAGGATGAAAGTCGCCCGTAGCGCTATGTGGGGCAGCTTGGCAAGCTGCGGCGGATTGGCAATCCGCCCGCCGGGAGTTGGCGCGCAGCCGAACCTCCACAAGCGACTTTCGAGAGTGCGGCGGATTGGTAATCCGCCTGCGCGATGCGAAGCGAGCCAGCCCGCGTTGGCGGCGTTGCCCTCAAGGGACAGGTGGATAGCCGATCCACCGGACCCCGAGGGCACCCCTGACAACCCCCCTAACAACCTGCTCCCGATACCCGCGCCGTGGCGTGACAATCCGGGCTTTCCTCGGGCGGGAAAAAGCATCTCACGCCAGGCCGCCAAGCGCGCCAAGAAAACCAAGGAATTCTTCTTTGCGGCCTTTGCGCCTTGGCGTGACAATCCGTTTTTCGGTCGCGTAGGAAGAACCATCTCACGCCAGGCCGCCAAGCGCGCCAAGAAAACCAGGGAATTCTTCTTTGCGGCCTTTGCGCCTTGGCGTGACAATCCGTTTTTCGGTCGCCTAGGAAAAAGCATCTCACGCCAAGCCGCCAAGCGCGCCAAGAAAACCAAGGAATTCTTCTTTGCGGCCTTTGCGCCTTGGCGTGACAACCCGCTTTTTCCCCGCCAGTGGTGCTTCAATACGTCAGCCACCCAGCCTCCTTGTAACAGGCCAAGGTCTCGGCCAAGCCGTTTTCCAGCGACGTGGGCGCCTGAAATCCTAGCTCGCGGGCGGCGCGGCCCACATCGCAGGTCCAGAACTTGCACTGCGCTTCCGCCACTTTTTCGCGCGACACTATGCCTGGCTTTCGGGTGATACGCGACCAGATTTCCGCGCCCCAGCCAGCCACGTGGGCGATGGCCGCCGGTACCTCCAGCACCCGCGGAGTCCGGTTCATGATGCGCGCCGCCGCGGCCCCAAACTGGCTCCAGGAGACTGGTTTGGCGTGCGCCAGAAAGTAGGTGCGGCCACGCGCACCGTTGATCTGCTGCAGACCGGTGCTGCCGGCCGCGGTAATCAACCCTTCCACCAGATCCTCGACGTAGATGGCGCTGAACCACCGCTCGCCGCCCCCAAGCCGAAGCACGAAACCCTTGGAGATCGATTTCAACAAGGGGAATACGTCCGTATCGCCGGGACCGTAGACCACCGGCGGCCTGACGATCACCGCATCCGGCGCCAGTTCCTGCACCGCGCGCTCCGCTTCCAGTTTGGATTTGCCGTAGTGCGAAAGCGGGTGAGGTTCGGCATCCTCGGCGATGGGCTTGCCGTCCAGGCTCGGGCCCACGGCCGCCAGCGAACTCACATGCACCAGGCGCGGCCCGCGGCCTGCCAGCCCGCCTGCCAGCGCTGCTGCCAGCGCTCCTAACAGGTTGCGCGTGGCGAGCGCATTTCCGGCATAGTAATCCGCGGGCGCAAGCGCCTTGGTGACGCCGGCCAGGTGAATCACCGTATCGGTACCGCGTAAAGCCTCCGGCAGGCCTTCACCGGAGATGAGGTTGCCGTAGACTGCTTCCACGCCGGAAGGCAGGTTTCGGGGGCTGGCCTGGCGGCGCACCAGGCAACGCACCGCCTGGCCTGAGGCGGCGAGGCGCCTCACCAAATGCGCACCGATGAAGCCGGTACCGCCGGTGACCAGAATCATTCCTGCGGGACGTTACGGAAAGCCACTTCGCCGAAGTAGCTCTCGGCCGTCGTGCCGGTGTGTTGAGAATTAATCTGGATGCGCAGGCCCTTGACGCGCGGGGCAGGCTTGCCGTAAGCCCGCTGGTAGTCGGCAGCCACATTGCGGCTTTCCCCAAGCCAGTGGTTGGTCTGGCTGACGCCCGACTCGCAGACCACCGCAAACACATGCAGCAGCGGGAGGTTGCTGGCACTCTGTTCGGAGCCCTTGGGGGCGCTGGTGTCCCAGATGTAGGAGAGGATCCGCCGGTCAGCGAAACCCACCAGCACCTGTGCCGCCTGGTCATCCGTGCTCATATGACGAAAGTCGCCGCCAGCCGGAAGCTGCGCCACGTTCCAACGCCAGGTCAGAAACGGCATTTGGGACGGGTCCACGTCCACGCTGTGCTCCAGCGCGAAGGAGGAGCGCACGCACTTGAGGTGCAGGCAGGAATCGCTTTGACCGCAGACGGAGATCTCCGGTTTGCCGTGGTTCACCTTAATTTGCCAGTCGGATGGCAACCGTCCCGCACCCCAGTTCGCAGTGTTCAACACGATGAAAGCCAACTGGGAAGTGCGCGCCTGAAAAACGATGAAGAGGACGGTGCAACCAAGCACAAACTTTTTCAAATAAACTTCTCCGGGCCTTGCCGACGAACGCTCACATTAAATATCTCATGAATGCAGGGCGATTCGCCATACGGGGGCATTAAATTAAACTGTTAAAATCTGGCACACTCCTGCCAGCATCGGCCTTCTTTCGATCTGGCTGGATTCGCCGGCCCGCAGCCGTGACCGCCGCTTGACACGGAGTTGGCGGTTGTCTTTCCTTTTGCGGTCATGGTAAAAATGAGTCAGCGCGAGGGGCGCATCCAGTCCGCGGAAAGGGCCGTGCCCACCCACCCAAGCAAACCGAAGGTTACGAACCTTCTTTCAGCCTGATTCGTGCGGACTCCAGGCACGCAGTGAAAGGAGATTCGAATGTCCGACGCACTTCCCCTTCCGCCTAGTCCCAACCTCGAGCAATACAAGAAGCTCGCCAAAGACTTTCAACGTGCCTGCCAGTCGAGCGACCCGCGTGCAGTCCGCGACTGGGCCGCGCGCTGGGCAGAAACAATCGCCCGGCTGCAAGGCCTGGAGATTACGCCCCAAGTCCGACGACGGATCGAGGGCGAAACCGAACGGATCGAGCATCACTGGCGCAAGTTCAACGAGACCAACGAACGCGCCGCGCGTGGCACGCTGGCCGACGCGCAGTTCTTCGTCGCGCGCGGGCATGGCTTCGCGAGCTGGCCGAAGTTCATCAAGCACCTGGAGGCGATAACGCGCGCCAATTCACCGGTCTCGAAGTTCGAAGAGGCAGTGGACTCTATCGTCAGCGGCGACCTGGCCGGGCTTGCGAAACTGCTGACCGGGAATCCGGACCTTGTGCGCGCCCGGTCGACCCGTGAACATCGCTCGACGCTGCTCCATTATGTCTCGGCGAACGGCGTCGAAGACTTCCGCCAGAAGACGCCGAAAAACATTGTCGAGATCGCGAAGCTGCTGCTGACAGCCGGCGCAGATGTGAATGCGGAGTCAGATGCGTATGGCGGCCGGTCGACAACGCTCGGATTGACGGCGACCAGTTGCCATCCGCAAAACGCCGGCGTGCAGCTCCCGCTAATGGAGTTGCTGATCGGCCGCGGCGCCATCATCGACGGCGAAGATGGAGGCAGCGCGGTCAATGGCTGCCTCCACAACGGGCGCGGGGAGGCGGCCGAGTTTCTGGCGACTCGCGGCGCTCGGTTAGACCTGGAAGGAGCGGCTGGAGTCGGGCGGCTCGACGTCGTCAAAAGCTTTTTTAAGGAGGATGGCAGCCTGCAGCCGCCTGCGATGCCAGAACAAATGAGGGACGGATTCGCCTGGGCCTGTGAATTCGGACGAACCAGCGTTGTCGATTTCCTGTTGCAACGCGGAATGAAGGTGGACGCGAAGCTCAGCGGAGTGACCGGCTTGCATTGGGCAGCGTACGCGGGATACGTCGTCACCGTCAAGCTATTACTCGATCGCGGTGCGCCAATCGACGTGAAGGACGAACGTTATGGTGGTACACCCTTGCAGTGGGCGCTGTATGGTTGGGGCGCCCCGGAGCGCGGACAGTCAATACCGATCCAGGGCGGATCATCCGACTACGAAGTGGTCGCGCTTCTGGTGCGGGCAGGCGCAAAACTGGACCCGGAGTGGTATCAGGACAATGAAGATCGGCGACGCGCCGCGGAGAGAATTCGGTCCGACCCGCGGATGCTGGCGGCGCTCAGAGGCGAGATGCCCGAAACCTGACTAGCCGCCCACGTGCCTACGCCCCGGCCTGCCGCGGATTGGTGGCGCGGTTTCCGGCCGGGCGATTGTCCCCCGTGGCCAGGAGGTAGCCGGCGTCCCGCAAGGCGCGACGGAACGCCGCCTCCGAGGATGCGGTCACCACCAGGTGCCGTTCCCCGGCGCGCATGCAGTGCTTACGGGTCCGCGGGTCATTGGCGATCAGCCCGGCCAGCGCAGGGTCGGCGCACTCAACCAGGCGGGCAAGCCCCCGGTCGTAGACTTGGGTGATTCGATCGGCGACGTCATCGAGCAAATGCGTGGCCGTGTCGGGGAGTGCCGCGCCGCTTCGTGCCGCCAGGAATGCGCGGATTTCCTCCACCTGCCTGCCCTCCTCGATGGCGGCCAGCAGTTTGCCGGTCTCCAGACGCCAGACAAGGTCCGAAACGGGGGTAGCGTAGGCATTGAGGGCCAGGCGGTCGCTCTGCTCAAGATCTGAACTGGTAGCCGCGATCTCCAGGTTCGGCTGTATCCGAAGCACCGCCCTCACCTCCACGGGCGCCGGCTGGTAGTCCGTTTCCACACCCAGGCAATGGGCTCCGAGCGGCGTGAGCCGGAAGTACATCAGGCCGTCATAGCGGCTGAAAAACGGCAGATCGTCGGTTCCCCACAACCCGCGGAAGTCGCGGCGAGCCCCGGCGGGCGGGATCAGCGCGACATCGATCACACCGAGCGTGGCCGCGTACTCCAGCAGCAGGCTCAGAATGTAGCGCGGGGTGAGAATGGCCGCGCTGCCGTCATAACCGAGCGAGCCGTACTGCAGCTCGCCGATGTACAGGTTCCAGGCATCGCGGGTCACCTCGAAGTCATTGCCCGTGGCTTGCATGTACCGGAAGAACTCTTCGGTGGCGATCCATCCGCCGGGCGGGCACTCGGCAAGGCTGTCGGCAACCGCCTCCCGCCGCCCGGATACAGCCGTGAGCCCGCGCTTTCCCTTGCCGGTTTGACCCTTGACACACTCCACGCGCGCCAGTTCGTCAAGAATGGTGGTGTCCATCCACTTCGTCCATAGCGTGCGGATGGTCCCGGCGGCCGGTTCGGAGAGCGCCTTTCGGCCCGCCTTGGTGAGTTGCAAACGAGTCCCCGAGAGTTGGGCGAGCCCTCCGGCCTGAATGAGCAGCGGCCAGGCGAAGGCGCGGATGGGTCCGCTGTTCTCGTCGTACCACTTGTCCTTTACCGGCGCCTGCGGGTAGTAGTCGCCGCCATCCAGGATTGCTGTGATGGCATCGACGGTGGATGCCGACGGTCGGCGCGTCTTGTCGCTCACCGCCACCTTTCCCGCATCGACAAGACGCAGGACCGAGAGCAGTTCCCGCTGCGCCACTCGCTCCGTCTCATGCAAGGCGAGAGGCACTTCCTCGGTTCCCGTCTCACGGGTTCGCTGCTCCTCATTCCACCGCACGAACGGGCGCTCGTAGACGGCCGGTAGCCGATCGAGCGCGCCGACGGTCGTCTGGCGCGGCGCCGGAACGAACTTCAGGAGCCGCGCTTTGAGATCGGCCGGCATCGCGTTCTTATAGAAAAAGAAGCACAGTGCCGACGGCTTGCGGCTGGAGCGGTACTCGCCGCCCGAACCCCGGTCCGGATCCCGGCCGTACTTGGCGCGGAACAGCCCGGCCTCGAACTGCGGCGAGGACGAATGGACAGCCTCGGCTACGGCCGCGCGCTGCAACTCATCCAGGCCTTCCCAGACCTCCCGCAACCGCTCCCCGGCGAGGTGCTGGACGATGAGCGCGGCGATGTCCTCCTTCCTGCCTGGCACTTTCTGCCCGGTCAGCGCCGCCAGCTTCTTGAGTTCATCCACTGTCATGGAATCGAGCCCAATTTTCAGAGTGGGTATTCCGTCTTCGTCGAAGTGGTTGTTCATGCTGTTCCGATGGCTGGCCGCGTGGCCCAATTTGCTCCTGTTATTCTCGCACGGCTTCGGCACATCATCGCGCGCCAACATCGGCCCGCGGGTTTCACTTCAGCCACTTCAAAAACACCGGCAGCGAGTGTAACTGATCGACATGGTCCGGCGCTGAGTTCCCCGCGTAGCCAATCAACAGAAACCTGCCCGCCCTCACCTCGCTGAGCTGCTGCAAGCCCATCGGCCCCCAATTCAACACCGCCCGGCGCGCCAGGCCCAGTTGCGCCACAACGTAATCGGCGGTCTCGGTGGTGCTGGCGAAGGTTCCGGGAAAGATCTCCGAGTGCGTTACTATCGCGCGTTTTCGCAGTGCCATGGCGTCGCGCCCCAACTTTAGCCAGATCTGGAGATTGTCCGCGTCGATGCTGGATTCGAGCGGCCCCGGCTTCCCGTCCACGTAGCCGGTATGTATGCCATCGATCAGCAACACCCCGTCCACCCGCCGGTACGATTCCGGTGTATTCAGAATCTGGCGAATCGCGCCGCATCCCGCGCTCCAGCTGCCCAGCATGACACGGCCAAACCGGGCCCCCGCTTTGGACTCGGCGTCACGCAGTAACCCCAGGAACCTTTGCGGGTCATCGAACAATTGCGCGTAGGCTGCCGAACCGGACCCCGCCTGCACGCTCACCACCGCCACATGGTTAAGCGCAGCCGCCACCTCCGGAAGCCACGTCCCGCCATGGAAGAAGAACAGAATCGCCGGGCGTTTGGTCAGCCGCGGGAGTTTGTCCGGCCCCCCGCGTTTGTCCAGCGCCAGGTGTTTGTCCAGCGCCAGGCTTTTGTCCAACCCCAACCCGGCGGGCAGAAAAAGCGTGCCCAAGTCCAGCTTCTCGCGCCGGCCGGGTGGAGATTGTTCCACCAGCCGCCGGTGGGCACGCGTGTGCTCCACCATGGGCGATGGGTTTTGGGCCTGCTGGCCATTCACGGTGGAGAGAGCCACGGTGCAGATTGCCAGCGCGCAGATCAGCAGCCGGCGCATGAACCGGAATCAGCGCTTGCCGGCAGCCTGATTGTCCAGCCGGTTGTCCCGCTCGGTGTCCAGCGCCAGACGGCTGTGATGCCTGCCGTAACCGAAGTACACCACCAGGCCAATCGCCAGCCAAATGAACAGCCGCGCCCAGTTGATCCACCCCAGTTTGTACATCATGTAGCCGTTGAAGGCGATGCCGAGTATCGGCACCACCGGCATCCAGGGTGTGCGAAAAGGCCGCGCCTGGCCAGGGTTGGTCTTGCGCAGGATCATGATGGCGACGCACACGATGACGAAGGCCAGCAGCGTCCCGATATTCACCATTCTCCCGATATCGTCGATTGGTGTGATGCTGCCCACAATGGCAGCCACCAGCCCGACCAGGATGGTATTCTTCCAGGGCGTCCGGAACTTGGGATGAATGGCGGCAAAGAACTTCCGGGGCAGCAGCCCGTCATTGGCCATGGCATAGAGCACGCGCGTCTGCCCCAACAGCATGACCAGCATCACGCTGGTGAGCCCGGCCAGCGCGCCCACCGTAATGATGTGCGATGCCGTGGTCAGCCCGCGGTCCAGAAACGCCCGCGCAATCGGCGCTTCGATGTTGATCTCCTGCCACGGCACCATTCCGGTGAGCACGCAAGCCACCAGAATATAAAGCGTGGTGCACGCCACCAGCGATGCAATGATGCCGATCGGCAAGTCCCTTTGCGGGTTCTTGGCCTCCTGCGCGGTGGTGGAAACGGCGTCGAATCCGATATACGCAAAGAAAATGTAGGCCGCTCCCGCGCCTATGCCCGACACTCCCATGGGGGCGAAGGAATGCCAGTCGTGTCCCCAATTCGCCGTGTTGACATAGGTGATTCCCACGCCAATGACGAACAACACCACCGCCACCTTGACCACCACGATGGTGGCGTTGAAGCGGGCGCTCTCCTTGATCCCGATCACCAGAATCGCCGTAATGACCAGGGCGATAATGAATGCCGGCAGATTGAAACCGAATTCCACTCCGAAGACCGTCGGCGCGTCCAGCAACTCCCTGGCCCGCTGCGCCAGTTCCGCCGAGTGCGCCCCCGTGATGTCCATCACCTTCTGGAGGAATGCCTGCGTGCCCGGCACCAGGCTCGAATCCGCGGCCTGCGCCATTTGCCGGGCCACGATATTCTCCGCGGTCTTCAGCGCGGTCCAATGATCGTATGCCAGCCACAGCGGCATTCTGATGTGGAATATGTTCAGCAGCTCGATGAAGTGGTTTGACCAGCCGGAGGAGACCGTGCTGGCGCCCATGGCGTATTCAAGAGTCAAATCCCAACCGATGATCCAGGCGAACAGTTCGCCCAGCGTGGCGTAGGCATAGGTGTAGGCGCTTCCCGCCAGCGGGATCATGGCGGCGAATTCGGCATAGCAGAGACCGGCGAACGCACAGCCCAAACCGGACACTACAAACGACAGCATCAGCCCCGGCCCGGCGTAGTGCGCGCCCAGCCCCGACAGCACGAAGATGCCGGCGCCGATGATGGCGCCCACTCCCAGGGCGGTCAGTTGAAACGGCCCCAGCGTCCGTTTCAGGCTGTGCTCGCCTTGCTCCTCGGCCTCCTTCACCAGCCGGTCCATCGATTTCGTCGCAAAAAGGCTATTCATATGATCGCGTTCCCTCGCCCCGCGTAGTTTGACCGCAACGATAGCATAATCGAGCAGCCCTTGTGGGGCAGGTTGCCAACCTGCGGCGGATTGGCAATCCGCCCGCCGGGAGTTGGCGCGCAGCCGAAGTTCCAGGCTGGAAGTGCAATTCGATGGCAGACCGCGGCGACGCTGGCGGGGCGAGAGGCGTGCAGTATGCCTTTGCCAACTGGTCCGACGGCGGATCGGCGTCCCACGCCATCACGATTCCCGCGACGGCAACCACCTATGCAGCCAACTTCAACCCGCAGTACTTGCTGACGACGGCGGGGAATCCGCCTGCCGGGGCTCTGTGGTCCCGGGAGCGGTTGGTATAGTAACGGTGCGGCGGTAGCCGTCGGAATCGGCATTAACGCCGGGTATGTGTTCCCCGGCTTCAGTAATGGCTTGAGCGGGACGCCCGCGCCGCAGAGCTTGACGATGAATGCACCGGTAAGCGTGACGGCACATCTCGCGCCGGATTTCACGATCGGGCCGTCGCCATGCCGGTTGCCGTGCGGATTTACGGCGAGTTTCAACCCATGAACAATTCGTTTAAGCCGCCTGATCGAGTGCTCAGGCTGATCGCCAGCTTTATGCTTTCGGCAGTATGCGCCTATTCAGCAAACATGTCGGACCTGATATCGACAGCCGACGCAATCGTAGTTGGTTCGGTTACGACGCGAACCGAGTCTAGCGAGAGCGTGTCTTTCTCGGTCAATGTTGTAAGGGTGCTCAAAGGCGTTGCCCTTTCGGCCACCCTTGAGGTGAAGCATTCATGGAATCGCAAAGTGCTGGGATTTCAGAGCGGTCCGACCAACATTGATCGGGCATTCCACGGTATGTGGTTTCTAAGACAAACGAATACTGCAAATTGGGACGTCTTACCCGTTGGCGGACTCGATGGCTTAATGCCCAGCCTTTTCCTGCCTGCTGCTTTGGTTCTACCTCCATCTCATCAACAGTCATTGAAGGTTCCGCTGACAGACAAAATAGTACTTGAACTCGCAGCGGGCCTAAAGGCGGGAGGCCGAAGTCCCGAGGGGCTACTTAGCTGGACGCGACAAGTGCGTAGCCCATCTATGCAAGCAGCTCTTACCGATTTTGTCGCGTCCCCGATCGCGGAATTTCGATCCGCCGGGCTCGCAGGCCAGTTGGATACGGAACAGCCAGATGCCATCACTCGGATCGAGGAGGTATGGCCATCGATACGGAATGATGCGAGCAGGTCTCATGTAATAAGGGCTATTCGAGATTCATACAGAGACACGGCACCCAACTCTGTCCGGCAACTGGCGAGACTCGCTGCCGAAAACGCCGACTTGAGGATGGCTGCGATAACCGCACTCGCCGCGGTCCACACGCGGGAAGCTCTACCGTTTCTAGCTGAGCTTTTGACCAGTGCAGACCCCGCTGAGCGTATGAAGGGGGTATTTGGCATCTCGGCATTCGCAAACGGCTGTCCGCCGCAAACTCCCGATAACCTAGCCAATATGGCGTATCTCCAGATACCTGCATCAAGCCCGTATCAGACCGAGGAAACAAGGAAGAATTTCGCTTTCCGCCGTGGAGGCTCCGAACCAGAAGAGGAGCCATTCATTTCTTTCTGGATTACTTGGTGGCGTGCCCATCCGGAATTCCACTTGAGAGCACAGCCAGCCGCGAACCTACGGCGGATTAGCAATCCGCCGTTCGCGGCTGTCCGGAACCGCCGCTCGGCTTTCAAGCACCCGCCGCCTTCTGGAGCCTTTGCCATTCCTCCATCCGTTGCCGCAGCGATTGGGCCGTCGCCCGTTCCGGCAGCAGGCCGCCGATCACCGCCACCGAATCGGCCCCGGCCTTCCAGACTTCACCCGCGTTCCGCAGCGTGATGCCGCCAATCGCCACCAGCGGCTTTTCCACCAACAAGCGGCAGCGCCGTATTTCCTCGACGCCCAACACCGGGTCCGGGTTGCGCTTTGAATCCGTGACGAACACCGGGCCCAGCGCGACATAATCCACCGGTTCGCCGCCCCCCGCTGCAAGCTGCGCCGCGTTGTGGCTGGAAAAGCCGATGACCGCATCCGGACCCATGAGCCCGCGGGCATCGCGCGGCGTCAGGTCGTCCTGCCCCAGGTGTAATCCCACGCCTAATCCCACGACGCCTGATCCCACGCCCGGCCCCGCGTCCAGCAGCAACGCGAAATCGGCACGGTCGTTGACGATCAATAGGGCGCCGGCTTCCCGGCACAGGCGCGCCACCTGCCGCGCGGCTGCAAAGAACTCGCGGCCCCAGTGGCCCTTTTGGCGGATCTGCAAAATCCCGGCGCCCCCTTCCAGAAACGCCGCCGCCGCCGTCTCCAGCGCGACCCCACGCCTTGCCAGCGATTCCGCATCCAGTATCGGGTAAACCCTGGGCAGCTTCATGGTAGTGGCCGCGACCCTCCGGGTCGCGATTGCCTGATCGAATTGCCTGGTCGATTGCCTGGTCGATTGCCTATGATACACGACAGCGTTAACCTTCGGCCGTATTGAGTCCCCGGCCGTTCCGCGGCATAGTGGTTGCGCTGGAGAGGTCTCAAATGAGTTCGCAATCGCTACCCCTACCCCTGCCGCGACCTCTGCTGCGACCTGCCGCCGCCAACTGGATCATCAGCGGCCGGGAAGACCTCACCTGGTTCATTGGTCCCGCGCTGATCAGCTACGCCGTGCTCGCCCTGATGGCCGCCGGATTTCCGATCACCCCGCTCTACCTCATCTGGCTTCTCGGAATTGACGGGCCGCACGTGCTGGCCACCGTGACCCGCACCTATTGCGACCCGGCGGAACGCCAGCGCCTGGGGCGGTGGCTCTGGGTGGTGATTCCGGCCGCCATGCTGGGCCCGATCATGGTCGCTGCCGGCGCCGAATCGTTTTTTTACATCTTCGCCATCTCGTGGCTGCACTACCATATTGCCAAGCAGCATTTCGGCTTCGTCATGCTGTACAAGCACAAGGCCCGCGAGCGTGACCGCACCGATTTCCTGCTGGACCGCTGGTTCCTGTTGAGCTCGCTGATGCTGCCCTTCGGCCGTTTCGCAGTCCGCAATTTCTTCGCCGTCCTCCCAACCCTGCCCGCCGTGCAGGTTCTGGACGGGCTTCTGCTGGCGGCCTATGCCGCTCTGACTGCGGCCTACCTGATCCGCCAGGGGGACAAATGGAGGAAGCGCGAGCTTCTGAACGCGCCGAAGCTGATGCTCCTGGCGGCCGTGGTCCCACTGCAATGGCTTGCGTTCGGCCACGCCGCGGCCAACCCGGCCGATGGCCTGATGCGGGCAGGCATCGTCCTCGGCCTGTTCCACAGCTTTCAGTACCACCGCCTGATGTGGTTTCACAACCGCAATCGCTATGCCCACGACGATGCCAACGCTGAAACCGGAACCGGTCTCGCCGCCGGTCTCGGCGCCGGTCTCGCCGCCATACTGGCGCGCCGCGTGGTGTACTACTTCGGCGCGGCCGTTCTGCTGAATCTGGTCCTGGCAGTGGCGCCGGCCCGTTTCATGCCCAGCCCATTCATGAAAGCGGCTGTCTGGGGCATCCCCTTCACCCACTATATTCTCGATTCCAAAATCTGGCGCGTCCGCGGCAACAAGGACCTGGCGGCCGCTTTGCACCTGTAAGCTAAGTGCACCGTTTCAGAAGTTCCCTAACGTATCCGGGAAACCGCTTGCTCACGCGCGCGGCTCCGGGAAACCGCTTGCTTACGCGCGCGGCTCCGATCAGAGCCGCGACCGTTAGGAAGCGGTTCGGCGTACATCCCCATTTCGGCATACAGCCCGATTTCGTCTTACAGTAGGTGCATGGACACCATCGGCCTTATCGGCGTTGGCCTGCTCGGGTCGGCCATCGCCACCCGCCTTTCGGCGGCGGCCTACTCCGTCCTGGGTTACGACCTCATACCCGAACGCCGTCTGGGCGCAAACTCGGCGCAGGAGGTTGCCCGTGCCTGCCGCACTATCATTTTGTGCCTGCCCACCTCGGACGTAGTCGCGCAAGTCCTGGCCGGCATCAAACTCGATCCAGGCGCCACCATCATCGATGCCACCACCGGCGAACCGGCAGCCATGGCGGCCTTGGGCGCGAAACTGGCCAAGGACTCCGTCGACTATCTGGACGCCACCGTACTCGGCTCCAGCCGGGTCGTGCGCAGCGGCGCCGCGATCGTGATGGCGGGCGGCCGGCGCCAGACATTTGACGCCGCCCTCCCCCTGTTCCGCACCTTCGCTTCGCGCGCCTTCTATCTGGGATCGTACGGCGCGGGCGCGCGCATGAAACTGGTGGCCAACCTCGCGCTCGGACTGCATCGCGCCGTGCTGGCCGAGACACTGGCATTTGCCCATGCCTGCGAAGTCTCGCCAACCGACGCTCTGGAGGTGCTCAAAGCCGGCGCCGCTTATTCGCGCGTGATGGACGACAAAGGCCAAAAGATGCTGGACCACGATTTCACAGTCGAGGCCAAGCTCTCGCAGCATCTCAAGGACGTCCGCCTAATTCTGGCCGCGGCCAACGCCAGGAACGCCAAGACACCGCTGTCGCAGATCCACCGCCAGTTGCTTGAGCGACTGGAGGCCGCCGGTTATGGCGACCTGGATAACAGCGCCATCATTATGGCGTATGAGTGATCGAGCGGACACGCCGGAAAGGGGCGGCGAAGCGGACGTCTAGCCGGTAGAGTAGGAGTCGCTGGTCGAACGTCGCGCAGTGCTGGTGTTCGATCCGGTGATGAAGACGCCCGGCGCCGAATCAGGCTCGCCTACCCAAAACGGGACAAATTGTCCAGGAAATCGGCTCTAAGTCCTTTGTTTGAAAGTTATCTCGGGAATTCAGGGACAAGTTGTCCAGATCGCCTTTTCTAGGGACATGCCGGATTATGAGGCGGGAGTCAGCCGATGTTCGGTCTCATGGCATGACCGCCGGTCCGGCATCATCCGCGAAGCCTGGCTCCTCTCCCAACCGAAGACGCACTCTAGCAATAACCAAGGGACGCACCCCTTGAAAATCCAAGGAGAGGTGTCGAGGTATCCCTACGCCCCTTTGCGACTTGGCGACTTTGCGTGATCATCTTCTCCTAGCCCGTTACGATTCGCGTGAAGCTTTCTTGGATCGGCGGCACGTGGAAGTTGATCGGAGTCGACGATCTCCTCAAATACGACTCCAGGCCAGGTTGATTCCTGCCCCTTGAATTGAACCCGATGGGAGGGTTTTCGGTCCGCGACGTTGGTCATGCAAGAAATTAAAAGGAAAACCAGGCCAGCAAAGCTTTTTATCGACAGCTCCACCGACTTGAGCCGCCTTGGCCCGGCCGCCGCTCACCGGATAGCAATCACCCGGCCGCTTTCCGAGGCCTCCTGTGCAGCCATCGTCCACTGGTTGGCGCGGACGATTTCCTGCCAGCTCAAGGCCGGCTTTTCGCCCAGGTAGGTGGACCGCAGGAAGTCGCCGAAGACCGATCCCGCGGGCGGCAGCGCCGTCAACACGCGCCTGCCGGCCGCGCTCAGAACCGTGACACCGGTTTCCTCCTGGTACTCGACAATGCCCTTGCTGCCGGCCAGCCGCAGCCGGTCGTCGCCATGACCTTTGACAGACGCCGGCCGCAAATAGTCCATCCGCAGCGTAGCCGTTCCCCCGTTATCCAGGCGAAAGATGGTGGCCGTCACGTTCTGCATGTCGCCAAGTTCCGGAAAAGCCGCGTGCCCCTGAAACGATGCCGCTTGCGTGAAGCTGCGCCCGCTGGTGAAACTCATCAGGTCGATCATGTGGATGCCGATCCACAGGATGGTGCTGCCGTAGGTCGCGGTGTGTTTCTGCCAGTCGGGCCGTGTGTCGAGTTGATAGCTCTTCTGCGCGTCGATCTGGCTGATCTCGCCGGTTTCGCCCGAGTCCACGATCTGCTTCATGGCCAGGTACGGCGGGTCGAACCGCATGGGCAGCAGCATGCCGGCGTGAACGCGGTGGGTCTCCACGGCCGCAATCACCGAGGCCAGATCGCGGCGGTTGATGGCGAACGGCTTTTCGGCGATCAGGTCCAGCTTGCGTGCGGCGCAGGCCGCGATCGCCGCCGCCCGGCCGCCGTTGTGGTTGCAGATGGCTACGCAATCAAGCTGTTCGCGGTTGAGCATCTCGCCGTAGTCCGTGTACCGGTGCGCCTTACGGGCGAATGGATTACGCAGCGTGGACTCGATGGCCCGCGGATCGGATCCGGCGTCGGCCACCGCGGCCAACTCGACATCGGGAAAATCCGCTAGAGGCCGCAGGATCTCCTCGGGATGCCCGTCATAGCCGATCAGCCCGAGCCTGACCTTGCGAGGCAATTTCACCGTAGCCGCCCGCGCACCGATGGCGGCGGCGGCTGAGGCGAGCAGCAGTTGACGTCGCGACCAGTTTGCCGGAAGCACCCGGTCTTATTATCTCCTGGTCAGAGCCGCGACCGTTCAGGGAGCGGTCGCGACCCGGAGGGTCGCGGCCACTACATTCCCCGCAGACCGACCACGGTCACATCGTCGCTGCGCGAGCCGGCGCTGAAATCCGCGACCTCATCCACCACTGCCTGCACCAGGGCTTCGGCGGGTTGCCATTGGTTGACGCGAAGCGCGTGAGCCAGGCGGTCCTCTCCGAACTCCTCGGCGCTTTCGATGCCGGCTTCGGTCACGCCATCGGAATACAGCAGCAGCGTGTCGCCCACCCCGAGCCGGGTTTCCGCCTCCCGGCACTTCCAGTTGGCGAATGCGCCCAAGGGCGTGGCAGTCGGCCCCAGACGGTCCATCTCCCCCGTGGCGCGCAGCAGCAGGGGCGGGCAGTGGCCGCAATTCACGTAGCGCAGGTTGCGCGTGCGGTCGTCATAGATGCCGAAGAACAGCGTGGCGAAACGTTCGGCCGCGGTGGAGTCGAAGAAATGCTTGTTCACCATGCGAAGCATCTCGGAGGGCCGCTGCAGGGCGTCCGGTGTCTGGCTGCGAAAGCAGGCTTGCAGATTGGCCATCAACAGCGCGGCCGGCACCCCCTTGCCGGAAACGTCGCCGAGCACGAACCCGATGGCGCGGTCTGAGGCGTCCAGAAAATCGTAGTAATCGCCGCCCACTTCGCGGGCCGGCACGCAGTGGCCGGCGTAGTCCAAAGAATCCAGGCGCAGCAGTTTTCGCGGGAACATTTTCTGCTGGACGTTGGCGGCGATCTCCAACTCCGATTGGCGCCGGCGCTCCGGTTCGGCCTGTTTGCGGATGGTGGCCAGCAGGCGGTTGTTGTCCCACGGCTTTTGGACGAAATCACAGGCCCCGCGGCGCATGGCCTCCACCGCCAGATCCACGTTGCCCCACGCCGTCATCACCACCACCGGCGCGGTATTGCCCTGAGCTTCCAGCGAGGCCAGCAGGTCCATGCCCTCCTTGCCGGAAGTGGTGTCGCGCGTGTAATTGAGGTCTGCCAGGATCAGGTCAAAACCGCCGCCACGGGCCGCGCGCAGCAGCGACGCCGGCGAATCCGCGGTCACCGCTTTCCAGCCCTGCCCTTTGAGCAGCAGGCGCAGCGCCTCCAGCACGTCGGGCTGATCGTCGCAAACCAGCACACAGTAGGGTTTGGTTGTCGTCTCTGCCACAGCCGGGGAATCCATCACACTCATCCACATGGTATCTGACGCTGGCACGGCACGTTTGGTGCCGCGGGCGGGAAGGCGCCGGGCGGCGTGTGGGGCCGATTGTTAATCGGCGGCGGATTGTTAATCCGCCGGCGCGATGCGGCAGCGAGCGTTACGCCTTGGCTGAAGGAAGACTCGTCAAATCACGCGGCAGGCGGATTGCCAATCCGCCGCAGGTTCGCAACCTGCCCCACAAACATGTTCGTTTCCGGGACGGCGTGTCTGGGGCTGGGACGCGCGGGCCTGTTACCATGGAATTGATCCCAACGATGGAGCCATCCGACAACCTTCTGTCCGCAAACCTTACATCCGCGAAGACCACCTCGGCCGATCTGCGGCTGCGAGCCTACGGAATCGCCGCGGCGGTGTTTGCGCTGGACCGGTTGACCAAGTGGCTGATTGAAACGCGGGTTTCCTTAACCGACACTTACAACGTGATCCCTGGTTTCTTCGATATCGTGCGCTCGGAAAACCGCGGCGTGGCCTTCGGGATTTTTAACGACGGAACATCGGAATGGCGCAGCATCCTGCTGGTGGCGCTTTCGCTGGCGGCGGTGCTGGGCGTGGGCCTGGCGCTGCGCAAGGCCAACCAAATGGATGGCGTCTCGGTGTGGGCCTTCTCGCTGATTCTGGGCGGGGCCGCGGGCAACGTTTTTGACCGCATCATACACGGCCGGGTGACGGACTTCCTGGAGCTTTACGCCGGCGAATACCACTGGCCCACGTTCAACGTGGCGGATTCGGCTATCGTGATTGCCAGCGGCTTGCTGCTGATCGACCTGCTGCGGCCATGGCTGGTCGAACGAAAGAAGCGGAAGGCGGTCAATGTACCCTGAGATCTTCCATCTTGCGTTCCTCCACACGTACGGCGTGCTGGTAGCGCTGGCCTTTCTGACCGCGCTGTGGCTTGCCGGCCGCCTGGCCAGGCAGGCGAAACTGAACGCCGACGATGTGACCAACCTGGGGATCTACTGCGCCCTCTCCGCCATCGGCGGGGCCAAGGTGATGATGTTTTTGGTGGACTTTCGGTATTACAAGGAGCATCCCGCCGAGATCTTTTCGCTGAGCACACTACAGGCCGGCGGCGTGTTCTATGGCGGCCTCATCGGCGCGCTGGCGGTTTCGGCCTGGTACCTGCGAAAGTCGCACCTGCCCGCGTTGCAGACGGCCGACGTCTTCGCGCCGGCCATCGCGCTGGGCCATGGCATCGGCCGTCTGGGCTGCTTTTCGGCCGGCTGTTGCTGGGGCGTGGAATGCCACCTGCCTTGGGCAGTCACATTCAGCGACCAGGTAGCCAAGGATGCGGTGGGTGTGCCGCTGGGTGTGCCGCTGCACCCCACGCAACTCTACGAGGCCTTCGCGGAGTTGGCGATTTTCGCCATCCTCTACTGGCGCATCCAGAAGCCGCACAAGGCGGGCGCGGTGATCAGCCTCTACCTGATGCTCTACTCCGCGGCGCGGTTTGTGGTGGAGTTCTTCCGGTACCACGAGCAGGGCAATCTGCTGGGCGGTCCGCTCGACACTTCGCAGTGGATCTCGGTGGCGCTGTTCCTGCTGGGCGCGGCCTATTTCGTCTCCGGCCGCAGTAGGACAGACGATCGCGTTTTGTCGACTGTCACCCGCCCGTGAATAGAGTGGCCGACAGACCACTGAAAAGCGATGGTCTGTCCTACTTCGATGGTCGGTCCCACTTCGATGGTCCGTCCACTTGGTCCACTTACGCCCGGTACGTATCGGCGCGCCAATCCTTGACCGCTTTCTTGATGTCGCCCGCGGACAGGTTTTCCTTGGCCGCCCGCGCCGCCAGGGCGACGAACTCACCGTCGGAGGCGAATCGCAGACCGACGATCTGGCGGATGGTCAGCCGCGGGTCCAGCAGTTTGCCCGTCATCGCGAAGTGGCGCAAGTTCTCCTCGGCGCGGATGGCGCGGTCCTGAGCCTTCAGGGGGAAGGTGCGGGTGAAGACGAACAGCACCATCACGCCAAGGGTCAGCACCAGAATCAACGAGGCGCTGTAAATCCTGGCGTGGTCGCCCCACGATTCGTACAGGTTCACAACGGAGCCGATCAGCGTCAGCACCAGAATTCCGGGCAGGACGAAGTGGTACATCGGGACAAACTGTGTGTGATTTGCGAAGTTCTGTGTCGCCATGTGAATGAATGGGTACTCCTCAGTACATAATAACCGCTCCGGGAAAGATCGGGCATTCCGAAAAGTGTCCGACATCGAACCGCGCCCCGGATCCCGCGATCTGCGCGGCGGCGTTTGCGCCAAAGGTCGACCTCGCCGGACTACGACTCGCCGAGGCTCGGCTTGCTTTTCAGCGAACGTGGCTTCCCCCGGCCCGTCGCGCTCGCGCAATTCGAGCCAGATTCCCGTCCGAAATATGAGCAGCCCGTTCTGGGGCACCGGCCGTCAGCTTGTAATATATATGTCAGGCGTACTTACACGAGGAGGACAGAATGAGGAGGAATTCGGGCGTTCCAGTCTATGTTGTTTGTCTCATCGCCGGCTGCGGTCTTTGGGCTCAGGATTGGCCGCAATGGCGAGGTCCCAACCGGGACGGCGAGATGCGCTTTAGTGAGCCGAAGGCTTGGCCTGCGACGTTGACCACCAAATGGAAAGTCCCGGTTGGAGACGGCTACGCGTCGCCGATCTTCGCAGGAGGCCGTATCCTCCAATTCGCGCGCCAGGGGGAAAATGAGGTTGCTATGAGCCTCGACCCGGAGAGCGGCAAGATTCTTTGGCGGCAGAGCTATCCCGCGCCTTACGAGCCCGTTCAATCGGCCGCCCGCCATGGTAAAGGTCCGAAGTCGACACCTCTCTATTACGACGGGAAACTTTATACCTTCGGCATATCCGGGATTCTCTCGTCCTTCGACGCCGCCACCGGCAAAGTCGAATGGAGGAAGGAGTACACCAAAGATTTCAAGGGTACCTGGCCGCAATTCGGGACATCCATGTCGCCGGTTTCCGGCGATGGGCTCATCGTGGCGTTGATCGGTACCAACGATGACGGTGCCATAGCCGCCTACCAGGCGAAATCCGGCGCTCAAAAATGGATTTGGAAGGGTGACGGCCCGGCTTACGCTTCCCCTGTGATCGTCGAGATCGGAGGCGTGAAGCAGGTGGTCACGCTCACGCAGAAGTATGCCGTAGGCCTTTCCCTGGCATCTGGCGACTTGTTGTGGCGGATCGATTTCCCGGGGCGAAGCGGCATGAATATACCTACTCCGCTTCGATTCGGTCAGCGGCTGATCCTGGCGGGCGACCCCGGAACCATGCTGCTTCAGGTGAACCAGACGGACAAATCCTGGACGGCGGAGAAGGCGTGGCAGATTACCGAGCTCACGATGCGTTTCAGTTCCCCGGTGCAAAAGGGCAATCTGATTTTCGGATTTTCCAACCGCAACAGCGGGATGTTTTTCTGCGTCGACGCCGAGGGAGGGAAGACGGTTTGGACCAGCCCTCCGCGGCAAGGGGACAATGCCGTGGTCTTGATATCGGGAGATCTACTGTTCTTGTTGAAGGATAGCGCCGAGTTGATCATCGCCCGGGCAAGCGGGAACGGGTTCGAGCCGCTGCACCGCTACCAGGTAGCCGACAGCGCAACTTACGCCAACCCTCTCATGCTGGCCAAGGGAATCGTGATCAAGGACGACACTACACTGTCGTATTTGAACTGGGAGTAACTCTCGAGACTACCAGGATCCGTATGATCGTCGGGAGTCCGCGCGCCTCGCCGCACCGGCCCGTCGAACGGTCACAGACCGGCTATCGTCTCACTGCCATCCTCCGCCGAGCGCCTTGTAAAGCTGCACTACGGTCAGGATTTCCTCCAGCCGAATCCCGGCCAGGTTGAGCTGCGCCTGAAACAGGTCGCGATCGGCATCCAGAGCGTTGAGCTGCGTATCCACGCCTCCGCGATAGCGCAGGTAGGCCAGGCGCAGGCGGTCCTCCAACGCGGTCACGAGAGCCTCCTGCTTCTCCCGGCTTTCCCGCACGCGCTGATGGGCGATCAGCGCGTCGGAGACTTCCCTAAATGCGGTTTGAATCGTCCTCTCGTATTGAACCAGCGCGCGGTCGCGTTCGGCCTCGGTGAGCTTGACGGTGGATTTGATCCGGCCGGCCGTGAAAATCGGCTGCGTAACCTCTGGCACGAGACTCCACGTGCTGTGCGCTCCGCTGAACAAACTCGACAATTGCGTGCTGGCTCCTCCCAGAGCTCCGCTGAGACTCAACTGCGGAAAGTAGGCTGCCCGCGCCACGCCGATCTCGGCATTGGCAGCGATGAGATCCTGCTCCGCGGCCCGGATGTCGGGACGGCGTTCCAGCAAGGCTGATGTCAAGCCGGCGGGAACTTCCGGCGGCAGGCCCTGTTCGGTGAAGCTTTTTCCACGCGCCACACTACCGGGATTTTCCCCGAGCAGGAGGCTGATCTGATTCTCTGTCTGCTCGATCTGCTGCTGTATGCCGGGGATGGTTTCGTCGGCCGTGTATACGAGTTGTTCGGCTTGGCGCAGATCCAGCAGGGTCGAGACTCCCCCCGTCTGGCGCGACCTGGTCAACGCCAGGGACTCCTGACGCGTCTGCAGAGTGCGCCGGGAGATGTCGAGCGTGTAGTCGAGTTCGCGCAGCGTCAGGTAAGCTGTGGCCACGTCGCTGACCAGCGTGGTCACTACGGCCTGGCGGTTCTCCTCCGCGCTTAAGAGATTGGCGCGCGCCGCTTCGGTGGCGCGCCGCAGCCTGCCCCAAATATCGATTTCAAACGACAGCAACTGCAGCGCGGCAGATCCGAAATTGCGATTCTGCGAGGGCAGAAGCGCGGCCGGTATGGGGGTGGCGCCGTCGCGCGAAACACGGTTGATCTCCACGCTGCCGCTGGCGCCGAAGTTTGGAAACTGATTGGAACGCGTGATTCCAAGATTGGCGCGCGCTTCTTCGACACGCGCGACGGCGTCCCGCAGGTCGTAGTTCCGCTCCAATGCCTTGCGAATCAGATCTTGCAGGCTTTCGTCTTTGAAGACTTCGAACCACTTGAGGTCGGCGATGGCGGCGCCCTGCGACGGTGGCAGCGGGTCCGGCGCGCGAAAGGTCGCGGGAACCGCAATCGCGGGACGCTTGTAAACCGGACCGACGACGCAACCCGCCGAGAGGCCCGCTATCAGGATCAGGAACGTTCGCGCGCGCATGGTCAGTCTCCCTCCCCGGGCAGGGGCTGTGCTGGAAGCAAGGGTACAATCGGGCGCACCGTTGCCCCCGAAACCTTCTCGACCAGGTAAAAAACCGCGGGGACCAGGAAGATACCGATGCCGCTTGCCGCCGCCATCCCGCCGATTACCGTGGTGCCCATGATCTGCCGCGCCACCGCGCCGGCCCCGCTGGCGGTCCACAACGGCACGCACCCCAGGATGAAAGCGAACGACGTCATGAGGATGGGCCGCAGGCGCAGCCGCGCGCCCTCCATGGCAGCCTCCGCCAGCGGTCTTCCTTTCTCGAATTCGTCCTTGGCAAACTCCACGATCAGGATCGCATTCTTGGCGGCTAATCCGATGAGCATCACCAGTCCGATTTGGGAGTACACGTCGCTCTCGATTTGCACCATGTATGGCGGCACAAAATAGCCCATCAGTGTGCGGCGAAGCCACAAAACGCCGAAAGCGCCGAATACCGCCACCGGCGTGCTGAGCAGCACGCTGAACGGCAGGCTCCAGCTTTCATAGAGCGCGGCCAGAATCAGAAATACGAACAGCAGGGAGAATCCGAAGATGACCGACGAAGATACCCCCTCCTGGGCTTTCTTCTCCTGGAAAGACATGCCGGAGTAATCGAAGCCCATCTGCACCGGCATGGTTTGAGCGAAGGTTTCTTCCAGCGCCTTCATCGCCTGGTTCGTGCTGTAGCCCGGGGCCGCGCCGCCGTTGAGTTGCGCGGACCGGTATTCGTTGAAGCGCATCGTGAACTCCGGTCCGCTGCGCGATTCAAACCGGGTCAGGGCGGACAATGGGACCATCTCACCGGCAGCGTTCCTCACATAGAACTGGCCGACGTTCTCAGGCTTCGTTCGGTAATCGCCTTCGGCTTCGACGTAAACCTGCCACTGGCGTCCGAAGCGATTGAAGTAGTTGATGAACAGCCCGCCCATGAAGGCCTGAATGGTCCGGTATACGTCGTTGATGGCGACGCCCTGCTTGATCACCTTATCGCGATCGACGGTGATGAATTGCTGCGGCACGCTCGGCAGGAACGTGGTGCTGAGGCTGCCGATCTCCGGGCGTTTGCGGGCGGCGGCCATAAAGGTGTTCAGGTTGTCCGACAGGAATTTCACGTCGCCGCCTGACCGATCCTCCAGAATGAAGGTGAACCCGCCGGACGTTCCGACTCCCGGAATCGCCGGCGGCGAGAAACCGAAAGCCACGGTTTCCGGGATCTTGCTGAATTCCGCGTTCAGCCGTGTCTTGATCTCCTGGAACTGCTCGGCTCGCGTTTTTCGGTCGCCCCATTCCTTCATGCTGATAAACCCGAACGCGTTGTAGCTGGTTCGGACCAGGCTGAGCAGGCTGAACCCAGAGATGGTGGTGACGTGCTCCACGCCAGGTATCGTGGAGGCGACCTTCTGTATTTTCGCGACCACCTCTTCGGTTCGCTCCAGCGAAGCCGCGTTGGGAAGCTGGACATTGATGTAAAAGTAGCCCTGGTCTTCGTCCGGCACAAAACTGGTTGGCAGCTTGCCACCGATCCACACGCCGGCCACGGCGAAACCGGCCAGAAGAACCAGCGCGAACGAACTCTTGTGAACCAGCGCGCCGGAGATGCGCACGTAGCCATTGGTTGCCCGCCCGAACGACCGGTTGAACCAGCCGAAGAATCGCGCCAGGAGCCCTTTGCTCTCCTTTCTCGGCTTCAGGAGGAGCGCCGCGAGCGCGGGGCTGAGCGAGAGCGCGTTAAATGCCGACAGGATCACCGAAATCGCAATGGTCACCGCGAACTGTTGATAAAGCCGGCCGGTGATGCCTGGAATGAACGCGGTCGGAATGAAGACCGCGGAAAGCACCAGCGCGATTCCCACCACCGGGCCGGAGATCTCCTCCATGGCCTTCAGGGCCGCTTCTTTCGGGGCCAGGCCGTCCTCGATGTGCCGCTCCACGGCTTCCACCACTACGATGGCATCGTCCACCACCAGTCCAATGGCCAGCACCAGACCGAACAGAGAAAGCGTGTTGATGCTGAAGCCGAATAGCGGAAAGAAAATGAACGTGCCGACCAGCGATACCGGTACCGCCAGCAGTGGAATCAGCGTGGAACGCCAACCCTGCAGGAAGAGGTAGACGACCGCCACCACAAGAGCGATGGCAATGAGGAGCGTCTGGACAATCTCCTTAATTCCCTCGTTCACGGCGCGCGTGGTATCGATCGGTACCGAGTAGTCAACGTCGTCGGGAAAGCGCTGTTTGGATTCTTCGAAGAGCTTCTTGACGCCGGCGGCGGTATCGACGGCGTTCGACCCCGGCAACTGATAGACCGCGATCACGGCGCTAGGCTTTCCGTCGAGGTGTCCGGTGATGCTGTAGTCCTGCGAGCCCAACTCCACCCTGGCCACGTCCCGCACCCGCACAATTCCCGTGTCGGCAGTCTCGCGAACCACGATCTGCTCGAACTCCTCCGCCGAGGTCAGACGGCCTTGCGCGCGTACTGAATAGGTGAAAGGCTGGCCCTTCGGAATCGGTTCGCTGCCCACCTGCCCGGCGGGGTTGACGGTGTTTTGCGTCTGAATGGCGGAGACAATCTCCGGAACGGTGATCTGCAGCTTCGCCAGTTGGTCCGGCTTCACCCAGAGGCGCATAGCGTACTGCCCGGAGCCGAATACCTGAACGCTGCCGACGCCCTTCACGCGAGTCAGCGGGTCAGCCAGGTTGATATAGGCGTAGTTGGCCAGGAACCTGGCGTCATAAGTGCTCTTGGGCGAGTTCAGGGAGACCAGCATCAGCGGCGCCAGCGTGGATTTCTGGACAGTGACGCCGTAATTAGTGACGTCCGCGGGGAGTTGCGACGCAGCCTGCGTCTCCCGGCTTTGCGCAAGAATCAAATCCGTATTCGGGTCGGTGGCCACGTCGAAATCGACGATCATCCGCATCTGGCCGTTGGCGGTGGCGTTGAGGGAGTACATGTAGTTCATGTTGTCCACGCCGCTCATCTGTTGCTCGATAGGGGTCGCCACCGATTGCTCGACGGTCTGGGCGTCCGCGCCAACATAAATTGCGGAGACCTGAATTTCGGGCGGCGCAATCTGGGGAAACTGGGCCACCGGCAGGCCCACAACCGCGACGGCGCCTACAATCACGGTGAAAATGGCGATGACCATCGCCACGATCGGACGGTTGATGAAGAATTTCGACATCGCGGGTCACCTCGCTGCGAACGGCTTCGGATTGACTTGCATTCCCTGCCGGACCTTTTGCAAGCCTTCGACGATTACATGATCGCCCGGTTTGACGCCGTCGCGAACGATCCAATCATGGTCAATAGTTTCGCCGAGGCTCACGGCGTGAATCGCCACCTTGTTGCTGCCGTCCACCACGGCAACCTGTTGGGTGCCCTGGAGGTCGATCACCGCCTGTTGTGGAATCAGCAGAGCTCCCTGCCGGGTCTGGGTTGAAGTTCGTATTCTTCCGTACTGGCCAGGACGCAGGATATTGTTAGGATTAGGGAACAGTCCCGCCAGACGGATAGCTCCTGTCCGGACGTCAACTTGGCGGTCCGCGAAATAGAACTTGCCTTTGTGCGGATAAATAATCCCATCGGCGAGAATCAACTCGAGATTCAGCAGGTTCTCGGCGGCCCGCCGTTTTTCGAACGTTGGAAAGCGGCGCGTATATTCCAGATATTCCTGCTCGCTGGCGGTGAAGTAGACCTTGATCGGATCAACCGTGGAGACCGTCGTGATGGCGCCGCTCGCCGGACTCACCAGCGCCCCGACTTGTAACTGCGCGATTCCCGGGATGCCGTCAATCGGGGATGTGAGCCGGGTGAATCCAAGATTAATGCGCGCGGTCTCGGAGGCGGCCTTGGCGGACGCGACGGCGGCAGTGGAGGCCGTAATCTGAGCCCTGGCGGTTTCCACCTGAGCCCTGGCCGCCTGAAGCTGGGCCTTGGCAGCCAAATTATTCTGCAATGCGTTGTCGAGATCCTGCTGGGTGATCGCCTGCTGCCGCGCCAGCGGCGTGTAGCGTTCCACGTCGAGTTGAACCCGGCCTTGATTGGCCTCCGCGACCGCCACCTGCGCTTCCGCCAGAGCTAATTGCGCGCGCGCCTGCTCCACCTGGCCCTGCGATTGTTCAAGCTGACCTTGCGCCTGGTCGAGCGCCGCCTGGAAGGGGCGGGGATCGATTTGAAACAGCAGTTGGCCGCTCTTCACGAACGACCCCTCCGTGTAGGACTGCTGTGTGAGGTAGCCCGCAACTTGAGCCTTGATGTCGGCATTGACAAGGCCATCGAGAGTGCCGATCCACTCCTTGTAAAGTGGGACGTCTTTCTGGACAACTTCCGCGACTTGCACGCTGGGCGGGTCGGGCGGTTTGGCCGCCGAGGTTGCCTTCGAGCAACCGGCCGCGATCAGCAGGGTTGTGATGATCAGACAGGCTGCCGCCCACTGGAGAATTCCTCGTGGAGCCGAATTCAGACGATTCGCAACAGACATAAGTACCTCTCCTCTCGCGTGGTTTGGTGATGTTTGTTACAGCATACCGCGGTGAACACGGCCCAAGTGGGACAGACCATCGCTTTCCGTGGTCTGTTGGGATGGGCGTTCCCGCCCGCGAAACTTCATGAAAAACCACACCAGGCTCCGGGAGATTCCCGATGGGCGAGGTGGTTTTTCGACCCTGTCTTGCCGCAATCCCCCGGGGTGACAGACGACAAGAAACGATCGTCTGTCCCACCTTCCCGGCCACGGCAGTTGCTGCGAATAGCAGCGCCAACAAAGCTGCCAACAATAGTGCCGCAGCCCGCGGGGCCAGCCATTTGGCATCTCTCGGTTTCGCTCCAACTATCGTGACAGGGATGCCTGTCATCGACTGGATCCGTGCCTGCTCTTTCCCAGATAGGACAGTCATTTGCGCGCCAATCCCCTGCCACCCCCTCAGCAATTCACAGCCGGCGGCATCAATGCTCGTGAGACCGGTTAGATCGATTATCAGATATCTTCGGCCCAAAATCGAGCACGCCGTTAGCCTTGCCTGCTCCAAATCCTGCGTCCTCTCCCTGGAGAGATCACCAGTCAACTGGAAGCGAAACGCCGCGGACGCATCGTGCATGTAGTAGACGAAGTCGTCGTTTTTTGGGTGAAATGCGGGATTCATACCCAGATCCAAGAAGTCAGTTCGTCATGCAATCGATTGGCCAGTAGTCAGGATGGCGTGTGCAAAGGCGGGGATTCACAGCCGTCATCGACGCTCCTCCCATTGAATCCCACACTAGGGCAGTACGGGCCCCCGGAACATCACCAGAACCAGGACTTTTGCGGTAACACTCCAGGTGGTGGGCTCACGTACCACGATCGAGTTAGCCGAAATCGGTCTGAACCGGCTATCGCCGTGGTGAGGAACTCGGAGGGATGATAATCTCGCGCCGCCCAAACAGACGCGCGTCGACCGAGAATGCGCCCGGACCAAGTGTAATGATGGCCAGCAAGATCGTAACGGCGAAGACAACCGACATGAATGAATCGAACAGAGTCCGGGTGCAGACGGGAAGCAGCGAGAACGCGATGCCGGTGGCCTCCAACCCCACCACGACACTGACAAGTGGAGTGAGAAGACCGATCCAGAGCAGTGCGCCGCAGGCGACGCTCGTCAATCCGACGAGCCACGCTGCCAGTGAGGGACCAGGTTCACGCAAATAGTAACCGCCCTGCACTAACAGTGTCGTCGCCAACACAGTTCGCAGCAGGAGCAGGGCTATTCCCGGCCACCGGCCAGGAAACGCCGAAAATAAGCGTCGCAGCATGGTCTCCTTCCGTAATTGGGCGCACTCAGGGCGCCCTGATCGTAGGATATTGCCAACTGGCCGCCCTGCGAATCCCACCCTTGCGGCAATTTCTGCTACCACTTTCGGGTAAACACCGGACTCACAACTCGATGATGCCCCGGCGCACCGCGATGGCAATCGCCTGCGTGCGATCTTTCGCGCCCAGCTTATCCATGATGTGTTTGATGTGCACTTTCACTGTTTCTTCGGAAACGAAGAGGAGGTCTGCGATATCGCGATTCCGGTTGCCGCCGGCGACCTTCGTGAGAACCTCCACCTCACGGGCGGTCAGATCTTCGTCGCTCATGTGTTCGGCGAGTTGCAACGCCACTTCGGGAGGCACGCGTTTCTTTCCCGCATGCACCTGACGGATCACGTCCAGAAGTTCACTGGGAGGCATGTTCTTGAGGAGGTAGCCGCGAGCTCCCGCCCGTAGCGCGCGCTGAATTTCGACATCGCCCTCAAACGTCGTCAGCATGACAATCCGAGCTTCGGGGAATTCCGAACGAATCGCGATCATCGCGTCGATGCCGCTCAGGTCCGGGAGCCGGAGGTCCATCAGCGTAACGTCGGGCCGATGCAGGCGATACTGCTGAATGGCCTCAGTCCCGCCCGATGCCTGCGCTACCAGCACCATGTCCGGCTGGCTGTTGATCAGGGTGGCGATCCCCTCGGTGATGAGGGGATGGTCGTCGACGCTGAAAACCCGGATCCGGGGTTGATCGTTCATTTGCCGTTTCCTTTCGCCGCTGCGGATTGCCGGGCGTGGGCCCTTAACGGATTTCGCCTGCCGAACCAACTCAGCATGGGCCTGGAGTGACCTTGGAATGCGATATGGCCGGGCACACAGAGTTCGACCTCGGTGCCCGCCGCGGCGCCGCTGTAAACATGCAGACGAGCGCCAATCTGTTCCGCCTTTTCTCGCATCCCGGAGAGCCCCCAGTGCCCGTCGCGGCCCGACTTCAGTATCCGAGGATCGATCCCACAGCCATCGTCACGCACCAGAATACGCAGTTGGCTGGGAGAATACACCAGCTCCACTTCGATGTTTTTCGCTCGCGCATGGCGGAAGGCGTTAATCAACGCCTCTCTACCGATGCGATACACGTCGTCACGGAGCAAGGGGTGCAAAGGCGCCTGCTGCCCATCCACAATGATCCGAAATCCGATTGCTTCCTGCGCCGTGCCGTTCGCGACAAGCTCTTGCTGCACCCGCCAGAGAGCTTGTTCCAGATCCAGGGAACCGCTGCTGGACGAGCGCAATCCTCGAACGGCGTTCCTCCCTTCCTCGGTAACCTGCCTCATCAATTGAAGAGCCCGGGTCAGCGTGGGCCTGGCTGGTGAATCCGCGGGCAAACTGTCGGCTGCGACATGGACTTGCATGGAGGCGCTCAGAAAGCCCTGCAGCAAGGTGTCGTGCAATTCCTGCGCGATGCGGGTCCGCTCGGTCAGCCGCTCCTCAAATCGGAGGCTGAGCCGGCTGGTCAATTGATGCATGCGGAGGCGGTAAAACGCCAAAATGACGCCTCCACAGGCCAACACAACGCCCGCGCGGAACCACCAGGTCTGCCAGAACAATGGATCGACTTCGAACGCGATCGTACCTTCATTGCTGTTCCAAACGCCATCCGGGTTGGTTGCCATAACCCGAAACCGATATGGGCCTGGCGGCAGGTTCGTGTAAACAGCCTCTCGAGTGGCCGCCGGCTCGCTCCAGGCGGAATCGAATCCGTCGAGCCAATAGCGAAACCGAACCCGCTCCGGAATCGAAAGGCTCAGGCCGGTATAGCCGAAAGTGATCCTCTGGCGTCCTCCCGGAATATGAACCGGCCCTGGCAGCCGGACGGTGCTGCCGTCCGCCGAAATCGTTTGCACATGAACGATCGCGGGAGCCGCATTGCGCGTCAGCCGCGCCGGGTCAACCACCGAGATGCCGCGATTCAGGGAAAACCAGATGCGTCCCGATGGATCGGAGATCACAGACCGGTGCCGCCTGACGCCTTCGACGCCGCGGAGGCCGTCTGCCAGTCCAAACTCGCGCAGATCGCCCTCACCTAGTGTGCCCCGCAGAAGCCTTTCCCGGTTCACGCGTAATACGTGGTTGGATGTTGCCAGCCAGAGCGAGCCGTACCGGTCTTCCTCGATACCCAGGATTGATTCCCGCAGCCTTGGTTCCGGCAGCCTTGGTTCCGGCAGCATGGATGCCTGCAATCCGGAGGACGCTGTCCCTGGGACTTGAATCCCCTTGGGGCCCAGGAACGCAAGCCCGGCCGCCGTACCAATCCATAGCACTCCAGTGGAATCCTCAAGCAGGCAGTAGACATTTTCGGACGGCAGAAAGTCTTTGCCGGTGTAGGCACGCCAACGGCCTTTCGACAACGCGTTCAGGCCGCCAGGCGTCGCAAACCACATCGTCCCGTTGGAACTCTCGAGGATCGAGGCAACCGTATTCGACAGCAGCCCGCTGGCGGTCGTGTAGGTCGTGAATCGGCCGCCGCTGAGATGGCTGACACCGCCCGACAGCGTTCCGGCCCAAACACTTCCATCGCGAGCCCGATAGACCGAGAAGACGCTGTCTTGAGCCAGTCCATCGGCTTTTGTATAGGTCTGGGCGCTGAAGGCACCTTGCCCCATGCGTAGCCTTGTCAATCCCCCGCGCTGTCTCCCAAGCCACAAGTCCCCCTGGTCACCAGCGATGGAGTAAACCACATCGCGGTCCAGTCCATCGGTCGCAACGTGCCCGTGTTGGCCCTCCTTCATCCACCACAATCCGCCATTCACTGGTGGGAACCACATCCGGTTCTCCGCATCCACGAAAACCGGATTGCCCCCGTCCGACGGCAGGCCCTCGGGCACTGAGTAGGTCACAAACGCGCTGTCGCGGAGACGCTCGATTCCGCTGGCGTGTCCGATCCACAGGTTGCCCTCCCGGTCTTCAAACAGCGCTGTAACAGCCTCTCGTGACCGGTCATCGACGGCATCCAGCGGAGAGACACCGCGATCGTTGAGGCGCAGCAGGCCGCGGGAGTCCGTGCCGGCCCAGATGTTTCCGTCGCGATCCCTCGCCATCGCCAGAATCTGGATTCGAGCCAGCGACTCCATTCCGGCCGCAGTCAGATGGTTCCCGTTCCAGCGCACGATGCCCTCGTCAGTGCCGACCCACAGGTCGCCTGCGGCGCCGGATGCCAGACAGTTGACCTTCAGATCGGGTAAACCGTCCGTGACGGCGGAGGTCTGTCCCTGGCGAAAACGAAACAGGCCGGCGCCTCGCGTGCCGTCCCAGATGCTGCCATCGGGCGTCTGCGCCACGGAAAGCACCGGGGAGCGAGGTAAGTCCTTCGCATCCGCGATCATCTCAAATCTGCCTTGGCGATAGATCATGGTGCCCCGTTCCATCAAAGAAATGAGAAGCTCGCCCTGATTGGCCAGGCTCATCGCGGTAATGCGGGAGCCCAACGAAGCGTCAGCCACAGGACGGTCGAAGACCCCATTGCGGTATCGCAGCAGGGTCGCTCCGTCTAACTGAATCCATAGACTCCCTTCGCGGTCTGGCATCAAGCCGAGAACACTCTCTCCGTGCAGCAATTCCGGCACATCCCGGACAAGGCGGAAGTTCAGGCCGTCGAAACGAACCAGGCCGGCCTGCGTGCCAATCCATAGATAGCCGTCATTGGATTGGCCGATCGCGTAGACAGGCCCCCGCGGGAATCCCTGTTCCGCTCCCCATCGCTCACGGATGTACTGCGACATCGCCCGGTTGGGGTCGATCGCGTATGCTGTGCCCCCCAGAAACACCGCGAGCCACAACACCCGCAGGATCGCCATAACGCTCCGGCATTTTCGAGTTCGCAAGTCAGGGGAGGTATTCGAATTTTTCAATGATCACCTCGGCCCCGTGCTGCAGGCGCACCCGCCGGTTGTCGAAAACGTAGAGGTTCATGTGGACCGACTCACCCCCTGGCTCGGGAACTCCGGACGTGAAGACATGAGCGGCCACCACGTCAGGCTTCCCCGCGGATTGGGAACCGCGAACCGTCCGGAAAGCCACGCGCCCAGGCTCCCAATCGAACGAATAGGTAAGCCGCCCCGGCGGCGACAAGAAACGGACTACGTTGGCGGCTACGAAATAGGGTTGAACCACATATTGAGTGTTCTTGCCGGTGAGTTCACCCCAGCGGCTGACCTCGATATCCATCTCCCGGTACGGGCCGGAGCCGTCCCACGCGGAGATGGTCAGAACTACCGGCGGCTCCAGATGAGAGACGTCACTCACGACGAAGCGATACGATCCGTAGCCGAGGCTCCGGAAAAGGTCTATTTCGGCGCTTCTCCATCCGGCCGAGGTCTGTGCGATGCGGAGATGAAGGAAGCCTTTGGGATCGACCCATGCGTTAGCGGCATCATACAAGTTGCGTGTACCCGCTGGATTGGCGGGAGTCTGGTGAATCACCCACTCATATCCGCTGAAATCCAGCGTCTTGAGGGATGCATGGTCCAACATCGGCCCTTCGGCCGTTGCGACAGCCTGGACCGGCCCGCCTTTCAGTGGCAGCGAGTTCACGGTCAAAGGCGGTTTGTAACCCGCATCCACCAGCAGTGCGGCGTACGAGGTTCCGGGGTGAGTGGAATTCTTCCAGGTGGAATCCTGCTGAATCGTTGTGAAGGGCTCTCCGGCTAGCGGTTGGACCCACCATACTCCGCTGCGAGCGAACAACACAATCCGTTGACCCGGCCGCGCGCCCGTAACGCGTCCCGCGATCGAATCGACGAGATCCGGGCTGCCTTCACCGGCCGGAGGAAGCCGGGTGAATTCGATCGACGGCGGGGCTTCGGCGTGCCGGGAACGGCAGTCCATCGTCAGAAGACAGACGATTCCGAGCACCCCACCCATCCCCATCAACGCGATTGAGTTCGAGCGTGGCACAAACTTCAATCCTGGCATCCTTGACAGTCGCTCGTCTCATTCTAATACGGGGCCATAAGCTGCCTCGAGCCAATCGCATGAAGAAGCCATGAAGAGAAGTAAAGAGAGCACACATTCCAGCATCGATCGGCAGCTCGCTGCCAACCGTGAACGGTTCGATGCGCGCACGCGTCTGCTCAAAATGGGATCTTAGCGTCGGCCCGGGCCGCCGCCGAAGACGTCGGTCCCACGAAATTACCAATCTCGAGGCGGTCCGCTTTCGGTCCGTTCTGGTCATCCAGGGAATTGCCCCCAACTGGATGTGGGTGAGGGTGCACACCGACAAAGGCCTCGTCGGGATCGGCGAATCGTATCCGGGCTACGATGCCCACCGCGGCGCCCTCAAGGAACTGGCGCCAGTCATCCTGGGAAAGGACGCCTTGCCCGCCATGGCGGCACGTTTATCACGCAGTCGGAATTGAAGCAGTCGCTCGAACCCACCCAGCGGATGCGCAAGGCAGCGGGCGATGAGATCGATTGTGAGCACCGAATTGTACCCTATTGCCAAGCATTCGTGTTTGCTATGTAATGTCTGGGTATGAGTCTCGCGTACGCCGAACGCTTTTACTACATGGATCAGCAGCAGCCGTCCAGGTCCAAGGTGGACGATTATGTCGAGAGGCATGCAGTGCGGCTCTAGCGTCTTGCTTCTTGCGTCTTGCTTCTAACCCAAGGCCATGCGAATTTCGCTGATTCAGATGAACAGCCGCGCCAATTGCCTGGAAGGCAACGTAGAGCGGGCGTGCGGTTTCATAGCGCGTGCGGCCGCGGAGAAAGCCGAACTTGCCGTTTTGCCGGAGTTCTTTAACCGCGAGTACTTCCCGCAATACCGCGATTATAAATACATGGATTACGCGGAAACCGATGATGGTTACACGCAGACGCGCATGAAGGAGGCGGCGCGCGATCACGGCATCTGGCTGGTCTCCACGATCTTCGAGATGGAGCGCCCGGGTCTGTATTTCGACACCGCGATGCTAATCAATCCCAAGGGGCAGATCACAGGCAAATACCGCAAGGTTCATCCCGCGGCTTTGCTCAGCCTGGAGAAGATCTACTTCCGCGGCGGGTCCTCATTCCCGGTGTTCAGGCTGGGCGAGTGGACCGTCGGTATTTCGACCTGTTACGACAACTTGTTTCCGGAATCGTGCCGCTGCCTGGCATTGCGCGGCGCCGAACTCATCGTGGCGCCGTATGCCACCCCCATCGACGATCCCTGGGAGAACTTTCTGAGCACCCGCGCCCTGGAAAACGGCGTATACTTCGCCGCCTGCAATCACGTGGGTCAGGAAGGTGAGTGGCGGATGTCGGGCAAGAGCATGATCATCTCTCCGGCAGGCAAAATCCTGATCCAGGCCGGCGGCGCCGAAGATCAAATCATCTCCTGGGAAGCGGAGCGGGAGGAAGTCGTCCGCGCGCGCCGGAATTTCCCGCTGTTCCGGGATCGCCGGCCCGATGCTTACGGTAACATCACGGCCAAGGCCGAAGACCTGCTGGATTGAAGGGCTGGATTGAAGGGCTGGATTGAAGGAAGGACATGAAATCTAACAGCGTGTGTGTTTCTTTCAACAGCTCTTTCGAGCTATTTTGTGGTAGCATTCACCTATATCCGTGGCACACGGGGCGTGTCATTTGGAATTGCCGATGCGCAAATATGCTCCACAGCGTACCGTGTGGAGTTTTCCCCGAAGCAGGAAGCCACGGTGTCACGTCAACTACCCGTTCCCACAGCCGGCCGCCCCGCGTCAATCTTGGTTCCCGAAGAATCGCCCACTCCTTCCACCTCCCACGAAAATCTGAGCCGGAGGTCATTGTTCCTGGCCAAGCCTGGGCTAATAGCGGCAACGGCGATATCCTACGCCCGAATCCTCGGCGCGGACGGCCGTATCCACCTCCGTTACGTCGGTGTCGGCAATCGCGGCCGCGAACTTCCGTCGGTTGTCGCTGGACCCAAATCGAGTCACAACGTCGAAATGATAGCCGTATGCGATCTGTGGAATGTAAATCGCCAGCGAGCGGCTAAGGCCGCGGCAGATGAATACGGCAGGCCTCCGCTCTCATTTCAGTGCTTGGACGAACTTGGTTCGAACCCCTGCCAACCGCGAAACTGGCTGGAGTGTTTGCGCACGCGGTACCAGCCTGACGCTTCCGTGGAGCAAGGCCTGGCTCAATCGGTGGCTGCGATCAGGGCGGCCCGAGCCCAACAGGAAGAGAAAAAACTATACTGGGACGCTCCAACGGAGGAAATCGTTGAGGCATTCCCGGCGGCCTCCAAGACCGGATGGAGGGCGCCATCCAAACGAGGTGCCTGACCATCCGGAGCGCCTGGGCCACGGCGGCCTACGAAGCGTTCGCCTTCTTGAAACCGAATTACCATAACCTTGAGCACAATCCTGCCCTTCGTCCATCCGAAGGCCGGCGCGCAGCAGGCCGGCGCGGGGCAACCGCCTGTCAAAGCCGGTGCCGGGTCCCACCAGGGTTGCCGGCGCGGGGCGGAGAACCCGTGATCACACCTCCCCGTCTGCCAACCGGATTGGCGCTAATCTTTTTGATAGCCGGAGCTTCCTCAGGCACGGCACAGCCGTTGCCGGAACCATACACCCCTTCAGAGCGGTGGTCGCTTTACCTTCATCGTACATACGGACCTGAGCGCATGGGACTTCTCGCTGTGGACACGGCCATTGACCAGGTGTTGCGTGAGCCTGCCTGTTGGAACTCCGGAGCCGCGTCGTACGGACGCCGGTACGCCCGAGCGTTTCAGAGTCGCGTAGTCAGAAACAGCGCCGAACTAGTCAGCGGGCTTCTAACTGGCGAGGATTTGCGGTATCATGCGTCGCGATCGTTCTCGATACACGGAAGACTCTGGAACGCTTTGCGAGCCTCTGTGACTGCGCAGATGCCCGATGGAACAAAACGGCCCTCGTATACCCGCTTCTTCGCCAACGAACTGGCAATCGTGTCCACGGCGCGTTGGGCCAGGCAGCCGATTCGACCGGAGTGGCTAATGAAGTCTCTCGCGTACTCCACCCTCGACCAGGCAGAGACAAACATCCTGGATGAATTCGGTCCCGACCTCCGCCGGGTCGGCATCAAGGTCTGGAAGCGAGTTCATCCTCACTAATGGCCTTTGCGGAAGCCGCAACCCAGTAGGCGCGGTCCAGCTCGGGCAAAGAAATTCGTTTATCGGTAGCCGCCGCCGCTCTAGTGGTCCTTGGTTCGGGCCCCGAGGCGACAGTATGATGTTAGTGTGAGCGCCCGGCCGGCACAACATATGCAGTGCATGGAGGTCTGGGGTGGGAGCCAGCTCACAGCGCGCGGCGTTGAACTTGGCGGCCTGGATACGTGGGTATACAGCAAACCTTACGGACAATCAGAATACGGCGGAGACGTTTACTATGCGTCGAGCTGCGCCACCGGCCGAATAAGCCGCCTGTTGCTCGCGGATGTGGCGGGCCACGGCAACTCGGTGGCCGCGACGGCGGCCGAGTTGCGTACGCTCATGCGGCGGTTCGTGAACCGCTTGGACCAGACGGAATTCGTGCGCCTGCTCAACCAGCAGTTCGCCGCGCTGTCGCGGCACGGGACGTTCGCCACGGCGATCGTGACCACGTTCTTCGCGCCCAGCCGGCGCCTGACCGTTTGCAACGCCGGTCATCCGCGGCCTCTTCTGTACCGGTCGGCTCAACGACAGTGGGATCTTCTGGGACATCTGGAACCGGCTCCATCGTCTTCGCCTTCAAACCTACCCCTGGGAATCCTGGACGAGTCTGAGTACGAGCAGTTCGACGTGGAGCTGGAAGCCGGCGATTGCCTGCTCAGTTACACCGATGCCCTGATTGAATCCCGCGACGCGGACGGCGAGATGCTGGGCGAGGCTGGCCTGCTTCGAATCATCCGCCTTCTGCGGGACGTGGCGCCGGAAGAACTGATTGAGATTCTTCTAGGAGAAATCGCGCGGCGATACCCTGAGAATCTGTCCAAAGACGACGTGACCGTACTGGTGATGCGGGCCAACGGGGGCGAATTGCATTATTCGATCGGTGAAAGACTCGCAGCGTGCGCGCGGTTTGCCGTTTCACTGATCCGTTCCGTCAATCCGAGAGCCGAGAGGGCTCCATTCCCCGACGCTAATCTCGCGAATATCGGAGGGGCGATAATCCCCGCACTTGGGCGGCGGTGGCGAGCGTCTGGTAGGTTCAGCCGCTGAACTCGCCAACCAGCCCGAAGGCCTTGCCGCGCGCCCTGCCGCGCCGGGTCACGTAGACGCCACGGATGTTGGGCGCTAGAATTAAGGCTAGTGCTGAGAGCAAGTGCGGTGAGATTGATGCGGATTTGCATGCTTTTCCTTTCGGCGGTGACCTGCGCCCGCGCTGCGCCCGATCCACCTATCCAGTTCAACCGCGACATCCGCCCCATCCTGTCTGAACGCTGCTACACCTGCCACGGTCCGGACGAGCGCAAGCGCTTAAGCAAATTACGGCTGGACGTGGAAGCTGACGCGAAAGGCGATCGCGGCGGGCACGCTGCCATCGTTCCGGGCCAACCGGCGTCGAGTGAACTGATCCGTCGCATTACGTCCACCGACGAGGCGCACCGCATGCCGCCTGCGTATTCCGGTGCAGCCAGGCTGTCCAGCCGTGAAATCGATTTGCTGACGCGTTGGATACAGCAGGGCGCGCTTTGGCAAAAACACTGGGCGTTCATCCCACCCGCGCGACCCGAACTTCCCGAAATCAGCGACCGGGGCCGGCCGAAAAATCCCATCGATTATTTCGTCATGGCGAGGCTCGAAAACGAGGGTCTGAAGCCATCACCCGAGGCCGACAGGCGCACTCTCTTACGCCGGGTCTCTTTCGACCTGACGGGCTTGCCGCCTACCATATCGGAGGTTGCGGACTATGTTCGCGACACCTCGCCCGGCGCTTACGAAAAGGTCGTGGACCGGCTCCTGGCGTCGCCCCATTACGGCGAGCGAATGGCCATGCGCTGGCTGGACGCGGCTCGGTACGCCGATACCAATGGTTACCAGACCGATGCCGAACGCTCCATGTGGCGGTGGCGCGACTGGGTGATCGACGCCTTTAACCGCGACATGCCTTACGACCGGTTCGCCATCGAGCAGATTGCGGGCGACCTGCTGCCCGGCGCCACACGGGATCAGGTTGTGGCGACTGGATTCAACCGCAACCATCGCGGCAACGGCGAGGGGGGAATCATTCCCGAAGAATATGCGGTGGAGTACGTGGTGGACCGCGTGGATACAACGGCCACTGTTTTTCTAGGACTGACGCTCGGTTGCGCGCGTTGTCACAACCACAAATTCGACCCGTTCACGCAAACCGAGTACTACCGGATGTTCGCCTATTTCAATCGCGTGCCGGAACGCGGCAACGCCTTCAAGTATGGCAACTCACCCCCCACTATCGCAGCTCCCACCGTGGAGCAGGAATCCCGGCTCCAGGTTCTTGAAGCCAGGCTGACGGCCTCGGAACGGCGGGCGGCGGCGTTGGAGCCACAGGTCGGCGGCGCCCAACGCGCCTGGGAGGCATCGCTTGGCGGCGCTGCGGAATTTGATTGGGCGCCTTCGCGCGCCGTGGCCGTGAACTTGAGCCTGGACGGCAGCCTGCAAGGGCAGATCACGCCCGACCCTCCGCGCCCGGAGAAGTACCTGTACTTTATGGAAAACGGTCCGGTGCAACAGGCAGTCTCCTTCACCGGACATGCAGAGTGGAAGGATGGCGCGGCCGAATTCGCCGCGGGGCGGGCGGGGCGGGCGGGCGACTTTGACGGCAAGCGCTATATCGATGCCGGCAACGTCGGCAACTTTGGCTTCTACGATTCCTTTACGCTGTCCGCATGGATTAACCCCTCCAGCGGCGCCGGCACCATCGTCAGCCGCGCCAACGACGAAGTGGAGGGTAAGGGCTTTGCCTTGTTCCTGAAGGATGGTCATTTGTCGGCTAACTTGATTCAGCGTTGGCTGGATGATGGCGTGCGCGTCGAAAGCGAGGCTTCGGTTCCGCTGAACCGCTGGTCGCACGTGGCCCTCACCTATGATGGCTCCCGGCTGGCCAGCGGCGTCCGGCTTTATATCGATGGTCAAGCCGCGAAGGTTCGCATCCCGCTGGACTACATGAACCAGCCTTTCGATGTGAAGCAGCCACTGCGCATTGGAGCCGGGCTAGGGCCGGCTAACCGCTTTCAGGGACGCATCGCGCAAGTCCGGGTCTATCGCGCAGCCCTGACACCGGAAGAGGCTGAGGTGCTGGCGCTGGCGGAGCCGGTCAACCGTTTGGCGCAACTGCCACCCGCCCGGCGCAATCATGCGCAAGCCGCCAAACTCCGCGAGTGCTTTCTGGACCGGTACGCACCCGGCGCCCTGCGCGCAGCTCACCAGGAAGTGCTCGATCTGCGCGAGCAGCGTGACCGGCTCATCGACGGTTTCCCGACCGTGATGGTGATGCAGGATGGCCCGTCGCCACGGGAGACGCACGTGCTGCTGCGCGGCGCTTATGACCGCCAGGGAGAGCCAGTCAATCCCGGCGTCCCGTCCGTGATCTCGCTGCTGCCCTCGGATGCGCCCAACAAACCGGATGCGCCCAACAACCGCCTGGGACTGGCACAATGGATAGTTGACAAGTCAAACCCCCTCACCGCGCGCGTGGCGGTGAACCATCTCTGGCAGAATACGTTCGGCGTGGGACTGGTCAAGACTTTGGAGGATTTCGGCTCGCAAGGCGAATGGCCCTCGCATCCCGAGTTGCTGGACTGGCTGGCTACCGAGTTTATCCGCACCGGCTGGGACACGAAGGCAATGCTGAAAACCATCGTCACCAGCGCCACCTATCGACAGGCTTCCAAGGTCACTCCCGAGTTGCTGCAAAAGGACCCCGAGAACCGCCTGCTGGCGCGCGGTCCCCGGACGCGGCTGCCGGCTGAGATGGTACGCGACCAGGCGCTGGCTATCTCGGGGCTGCTGGTGGACAAGGTTGGCGGACCCTCGGCCAAGCCCTACCAGCCGGCGGGCCTGTGGAAAGAGCTGTCGGGCGGCGACGATTATAAGCCCGACACCGGCGAAGGGCTGCACCGTCGCAGCCTCTACACGTATTGGAAGCGCACCGCCCCCCCGCCCATGATGATGAATTTTGACGCCGCCGGTAGAGAGGCCTGCGTCGTACGTGAGTCGCGCACCAACACGCCGCTGCAGGCTCTCAATCTGATGAACGACGTGATTTACCTCGAAGCCGCCCGCAAGATGGCCGAACGGATGATGCGGGAGGGCGGCGGCGCCCCAGCCACCCGCATCGCATACGGCTTCGAACTGGCGACGGCGCGGCAGCCCAGCCGGCGGGAGTCCGAGATCATGCTGGAGAGCTTCGGATTCTACCGCGACACGTTCCAGAGCAGTCCGGCGGATGCCGCGAAGTTCCTGTCGCCGGGCGAGGCGCCCCGCGATGGAAAGCTGGATGAGCGCGAACTGGCAGCCTATGCGGCGGTGGCAAGCCTGATCCTGAATCTGGACGCGGTGGTGACCAAGGAATAACCATGGATCGACGACTCCTTACGCGGCGCTATTTCTTTGGAAAGGCCGGCACCGGTCTCGGCATCGCCGCGCTCTCCAGCCTGCTGCATGCCGATGAATCCGGCGGCCTGCCCGGGCTGCCGCACTTTCCGCCTACCGCCAAGCGCGTGATCTACCTGTTTCAATCCGGGGCTCCCTCGCAGATGGATCTGTTCGATTACAAGCCGCGCTTGAAGGAACTCACGGGGACCGAGTTACCCGATTCGGTGCGCAGCGGGCAGCGGCTGACTGGCATGACCTCGGGCCAGACCACCTTCCCCGTGGCTCCCTCCCTATTCCGGTTTGAGCGGCAAGGTAGTTCGGGAGCGTGGATGAGCGAGCTGATGCCGCACCTCGCCAAGGTGGCTGACGACCTGTGTTTCATCAAATCGATGTACACCGAGGCCATCAACCACGATCCCGCGGTTACCTTCTTTCAGTCCGGATTCCAGCTTGCGGGCCGCCCCTCCATCGGCGCCTGGCTCGCTTACGGCCTGGGGAGCGAAAACCGCGAACTGCCGGCCTTCGTCGTAATGATTTCCCAGGGCAGCGGCAATCCGAACGACCAACCGCTAGCCGACCGCCAGTGGGGCAGCGGCTTCCTGCCCACCAGGTATCAGGGAGTGAAGTTCCGCTCGCTCGGCGACCCCGTTCTGTACCTCTCGGACCCGCCCGGCTTCAGCACCCAGGCGCGCCGCCGCTTCATCGACGACGTGGCGCGATTGAATCAGGTCGAGATGGATGAGTTCGGCGACCCTGAGATTGTCACGCGCATTGCGCAGTACGAGATGGCCTACAAGATGCAAAGCTCCGTGCCGGAGCTGACCGATCTTTCCAGGGAGCCGGCGCGGACATTCGAACTCTACGGCCCGGACGCCCGCAAGCCGGGAACCTTCGCGGCCAATTGCCTGCTGGCACGGCGTCTGGCTGAGCGCGGCGTGCGCTTCATTCAGCTCTTCCATCGGGGATGGGATCAGCACAACGAGCTTCCCAAACAGATTATCGGCCAGGCCCGTGACACCGACCAGGCCTCAGCCGCCCTGGTGCAGGATCTAAAGGAACGCGGCCTCTCGAAAGACACGCTTGTGGTGTGGGGCGGCGAGTTCGGCCGCACGGTCTACTGCCAGGGCAAGCTGACGGCCGACAACTACGGCCGCGACCACCATCCGAGGTGCTTCACCATGTGGCTGGCCGGGGGTGGCATCCGGCCGGGGATGACCCTCGGTGAGACGGACGACTTTTGCTACAACATCGTGAAAGATCCCGTTCACGTACACGACCTGCACGCCACCATCCTGCACACGCTGGGGATTGATCACACCCGGCTGACCTACAGGTTCCAGGGGCGGGATTTCCGCCTCACCGATGTGGCGGGCAGCGTAGTCAAGCCGGTATTGGCATAGGCTCGCCCTAATTCGGTCACTTCAGAAGTACGCCGACGTATCGGGAAACCGCTTGCTAACGCGCGAGGCTCCAATCCGAGCCCGGCTCCAATCCGAAGCGCGGCTCCAATCAGAGCCGCGACCGTTAAGGGAGCGGTTTCGTCAAAGTGCACGACTGTATTTGTGAAACAGTGTACTAAGCCAGGCGAGGTAGGTGCCGGCGCAACTCTCCCAAAGAGGGCCGGCATTTGAGGCCCTTGCCCGGCTCAGCCCTAAGCAGGAACCCCTTCGGCGCGTCAGCGCTGCAACCCCGGCTCTGATGACGATTCCCTCTAAAGCGGCCGGGCAGCCCGCTTTGGCGCCCACCATGGGTCGCGCCCGTGAACTCGTAAATCCCGTTCTTCAGAAGTAAAACTTCGCGGCAATCTGGAGATTGCGAGCGCCGGTGGCGGTGGTGATCTGGCCGAACGAGGTGCTGCCAAAGCTTGCGTTGGGAGCGCCCCAATGCGGACTGTTGGTCACGCCGTAGGCCTCCAGCCGCAATTGCACGTACTTCCTCTCCGTGATATTGAAATTCTTCGAAAGGGTCGCGTCTTCGTTCAGCAGCCCCGGATTCCGGTAGTAGGGCATGGTCCGCGGCGCGGAACCTAAAAGGTCCGGACCGACATTTTGAAACGCATTCACATTGAAGTAGTTGTTCAGTTTGCTTTCTACCGAACCCGGCGTGCTCGGGTCGCCGACCCAGTTGGGGCGTTGCTGCGCGCCGTTGAAAAGGTTGCTGGACGATTGCGTGACCCCGACCGGCGTACCGGATTGGGCGATAATGATGGAGCTCAATTCCCAGCCGCCGATCACGCCGTCCAGTATCCGGTTCATGCCTTTTCCGAGCGCCCGGTTCCGGCCAATCGGAATCTGGTAGTTGAAGCTGGCCACCAGACGTTGCGGTATGTCAAAAACCGACAGCGAGCGCTCATTGCGCAGATTGAAAATGTCCTGCACGCTGGAGCCGCCCGCGATGAAGTCCACATCGGAGCCGGACTCGTCGGAGTCGCTGATCATCTTTGAGATGGTGTAGTGCGCCAGCAGGCTCAGGCCGCGCGAGAACCGCTTCTCATATTTGATGGTGAGCGCGTGATACATGGAGTTGGCGATATTGCGCGACGCTCTGTAGCCGCCCACGCTGGTGTATTCCGGGTAGGGCTTGAGCAACTGGCTTAATGCCACAGTCGGCAGGCTCAGCGTCGATAACGGGTTGGTGATTTTGCCGAAGAACGGATTGGGCACCAGCGAGCTGAGCGCCGTTCTGCCGAGGCTCCAGTACTGCGGGTATAGCACATCGAGGGCCGACACAATATCCCCCGTGCCGAAGTACAGGTGCGTGCCCTTGGTGCCGACATAGGAGAGTTCAACCACCCCATGGCCCGGCACTTCCCGTTGCACCGATAAGTTCCACATCTGATACTGCGGGTTGTTGTCCACCGGCGAAGGCGTGCCCGCGCCGATGCCCAGGAACGCCGCCGCATTGCGGCCCGGAGGTAACTGCAGACCGGTGGGGAACGGGTTGGCAAAGGTGGCATACTGCGTGAGATTCGAATCGCGGCTCCACTGGATGGAGGTGTCCGTGAAGCCGAAGGCCGTGCCAACTTCGCCCTTGATGGTGTGCCGGGATACCACATAGAAGAAGCCGTAGCCGCCGCGGATAGAGGTCTTATTGTTCAGAGCGTACGCAAACCCGACCCGCGGCTGGACGTTATTGTAGTCGCCGTTGTAGATGTTGCGGTTGCTTGAGTCCGCGAACTTCATGAGGCCCATCAGATTGCCGCAGGCCGGGCAAGTGGCCGTGGCGGTCAGGCCCGTGATGGGCGCGGGCGAGTTGAGGTCCAGCACGTTCAGGCGGTTGAACCGGTCTGTCCGTGGAATATCGAAGTCGTAGCGGACGCCCAGGTTGATCGTCAACCTCTTGCTGATTCTCCAATCGTCATTGACGTACGTTCCGAAATAACCGGCGGACTGCGCCGTCGGATAGTCGATCGACAAAGCCCCGCTGCTGCCCCAGCCGATCAGCGCCGATGCCAGCCCATCGCCCTGGTTCGAATTCGAAACCAGCGGGTTCTGCCCGGTCTGATTGCGGCTGAAGGTGAAGCCGCCGCCCGGCAGGTTCGGCTGGAAGTAGTTCTCGTGCAAAAGGCGATACTCGGCGCCCGTCTTGATGGTGTGAGGGCCGTGGATCTTGGTTACCGACCCCGTATACTGGTACACGTCCTCGTAGCGATGGATGATGGCGAATCCGCCCGAACCCATGGACCGGTATTGGGCCGAATACAGCGGGAACACCGAAACACCGGCGGCGTGAATCTGGCTGGGAAGGCCCAGCGTGGTCGCATCGAAACCCGTGCTGAACGGGTCCCGGATCGATTTTACGCGGAGGACGCCAGCGCGCAGATTGATGACCGTGGTCGGGCTCTGCGTCCGCGTATAATCGATGATAAAATTCTGCGAGCGGTTGATGCCGGGGTTTCCGTTGAACGAAATGTTGTTTACCAGGTTGGCAATTCCACTCCATCCCCAGTCCACGCTGTAGCGCGCGCTAAAGCGCTGCCTGGAAGAGATATTGTGGTCGATCTTGGCATCGATCTTGTTGTCGGCACTGGGCGTGCTGCCCTGCCCGAACCAGTTGTTCACACGCGTAAACGGATTGCCTGCAGTGGTGGGCGCGGGGAAGTATGTATCGAATTTCTGCGCGATCGGGTTCAGCAAGCTCTGGGGAATAATGTTCCCGGGGAACGGGTTCCGCAGGGTTACGCCGTTGGACACGACGGTGTCGTACGGGTTGTAAATGGGAACCAGCGCGCCGCTGGCCAGCCGGGTGTCCGAAAAGTCGCCCGCCAATTGTTGTGCCGTGGGGACGCTGGCCGTGCTGGTGGTGGCGGAAACCTGCTTATAGCGGTCGAAGTCCACGAAAAAGAATGTCCGGTCCTTCCCGTTATACAGCTTCCCAAGGTAAACCGGGCCGCCCACGTTTCCACCAAAGTTGTTGCGCGTGGAGTCCGCCAGCGGCTGCCCGTTCTTGTTTGAGAACCAGTTGTTGGCGTTGAGCGCATTGTCCCGGCGGAAATAGTAACCCACGCCATGAACCTGGTTGGTACCGCTCTTCGAAACCATGTTGATGATGGTCCCGCCGGAGTTGCCATATTCCGCGCTGAAGAAATTCGTCTGGACTTTGATTTCCTCGATCGTGTCCACCGTCGGCTGAAACTTCACGTCGGTGATGCCGCCGTTCTGCTCGACTCCGGTCAGCACGCCGCCGTCCATCAGCACGTCCGAAGCGTTATTCCGGACGCCACTGGAGATGAAGGCGACTCCCCCCGTCCCCCCGGTGATCCCAGGTGTCAGAGCCTCCAGAGAGAGCGGCGAGCGCGACTGGATCGGCATGGACATGATCACTCGGTTTTCCATGACCTGCCCCAGAGCTGACGACGTCGTATTCAACAGCGGCGCAGTGGACTGCACCTCCACCTTAGTCGTCATCTCACCAACCGTCAGTTCGATGTCGACCGTCGCCTGTTGCTGCACCTCAAGCGAAAACGCCGGTTCCTCGGCCTTCCGGAATCCGGACGATTCCACCGTCAGAACATAGCGGGCCGCCGGCAGTGTGGGAAATATGTACCGGCCCGCCGAATCGGCCACCGTTGGGTACCCAACGTTGCGGTCGGCATCAGTGGCGGTGATCTTGGCATTTGGCACCGGAGCCTTGGTTGCGTCTGTGATTGTTCCCCGGATTGAACCGGTCGAAGACTGAGCCCGCGACAGAACTGTAAACACGAAAAGACAAAGCAAAGATTTTCGCACGGTAATCCCCCTAGACTGAAGCCCAAGCCTTATAGACCCGGTTAGGGTACAATATGTGCCATTCCGCCTCGTGAGTCAAGTGCTTTAACCAGGTCGTCATCTTCCCGTCATGTGGAGCCGTGGTCACTCTCCCGGCCCTGCGAAGGATCTCATTGTTTGGGCTCTGCACAGTGGAACCGCTCCCCAGCGGCCCTCCTGGTTTCCAGAGCGTGGCCACCCCGTCCAATTTGAAGGTCCACCCGAACCGCATCCGCTGCCGCCCGGCAGAAATGGTTGTGAACCATGCCGCAGTCGGGATTCAGGGCCGGACCCCTGGGGCTTGGAACGGTGGCGCACCCCTGTGAGTCAAGGCCGCTGCGGTAAAGCTGCAACAACTTGTCCCCTAATCCGGAGTCCCCAGTGAGGATAACCCCTTCCAGCAGTTTGACGGCAGCTTCGTCGCCGCGGCCAGCCCCCACCAGCACGTCGGCGATCTGCCGGTACAACTCTGGTTTGAGAGGCTCCAATCGAAGTGCATGGTTGCCCGCTTCGAGCGCCTGCCGGGTATCCGCCAGTCTCAAGTAACATGCCGAGAGTACCCGGTACAGGTCCGCGCTGCCCTGGGTTTCCTCATTGGATGCCGCATTGGCTGCCCCATTGGATGCCCCGTGTGACGCCTTGGTGATGGAAACACACTGTAACAGGAACTGCAGCGATCGGCGATACGCCCGCTCACTCTCGGGCGAACCGCCCAGCCGGTCGCCTTTCAGCAGATAACACTCCCCTCCCCATTGGTAAGGCGCGGCGAAATTGAGCGAAGCCGGCAGCCTGTCCAGAATGGCGATGCTCGATTCCCCCTCATGGATCGCGCCATCCAGTTGGGAATGGCTGGGGTCGGATTCGTACAGCGCCTGTGACAGCAGGTAGTGGGTCTTGAAGCTGTTGGGGCTGGTCCGGACGGCGGCGGTGGCCATGGTCAGGTCGTCGCGCCAATCCAGGTTTCGCACCCAGGTCCGGATGCCGAAGCCGGCCGCGATCAAGCATAAGATGGCCGGTGCCGCCGCGGCCAGACCGACGCGGCGGCTGGCGCCGTACACGGCCAGCACCAGGCAGGCAACCAGCCCGACCGCCGGCAGGTAAAGGAACCGCTCCGCCATGATCGTGCCAATTGGAAACATCAGGTTCGCAGTCGGCAGGAAGGCCACGAACGCGAACGACGCGAAGTAGAACGCGGTCCGGTTCCGCCGGAACAGGATGGCCACCACGGCCACAACCGCGGCCACAATCAGCCACCCAATCCAGTCCTCGATGCTGCCTCGCGCCAGACCGATTTCCGAGTATGAGTAATCGCACGACAGTCTCTGGGGCCAAACCGTCAGCCAAAGGTATCGCTCCATGATTCTGACTGCCGTCGCCCGCGCCGTCCAAAAGCCCGCGCCGGTGAGAGGGTTGTCCCAGAACGGAAACTCCACCGGCCCCGACCCGGCCAGCACGACAGCCCGCCAGCGCCATACGGCCAGCGCCGGCAGCAGCACGGCCAGCCATCCGGGCCTGGCCGCTCCTCCAAAGGCCAACTCATAGAGAACGACCAACCCCACAAGGCTTACCGCGCTCTCCTTGGAAAGCAGCCCCAGCGTGGTCACCGCCGCCAGGCCAACCAGCCAGCCAACCCGGCCGCCAACCAGCCAGTCAACCCGGCCGCCAACCCGGCCGCCAACCCGCCAGTCAACCTGTCCACGGGCTGTTTCGCCTTCGCGACTTTTCAGGTAAATCAGAAGGCCGCTCAACACCGCCATCGCCGCCAACAGGTCCGCCCGGCCGACGATGTTCGTTACTGACTCCGTCAAGACCGGATGCAGAGCCCACACGCCGGCAACAAATACGGACGGCCAGAATTGCCGGATCAGCCGCAGGGCCAGGGCGTATACCAAAAGCGCGTTTCCCAGGTGCAGCAGCAGGTTTACCCAGTGATATCCCGCGGGCCGGTTCCCGTCTCCAAGAATGGCGTAATTGAAGAGATACGACAGCGTGGTGATCGGCCGGTACAGGCCGCTTTCACCATAAGGCCACCAGTAGCTATGTTGAAAAATGAGCGCCACGTTCGCGCCGCTAGCTTCGCGGATGCGGGCATCTCGCAACAGTAGCGTTTTGTTGTCCAGCGCGAAACCGGCCTGGAAAGAGTTCGAGTAAGCCAGTGCCGTCACTCCGCACAAGGCCAGGGCGGCAAGCGGTAAACGCCGGGTGCCGCTCTCCGCAGCAACTCTGCGGGCCTGGGTGGCCTTCATAGATTCCCCAGCCTAACAGAAGTGCCGGCATCGCCAATCACAAGAAAAGTGAAAACATTCGCGTCATCAAATCAATCATTTGCGGGAACTCGCTCCGAAACCCCTTGACGGCGTGTGCTACTTTCCAATCAGGAGGTCTCGCCCACCGCGATTCCTTCGACGGTTTTCTTCGTGGCCACGAAGCGTTGCATGTACGGTGGAACTGAAACTCTCCCTGGGGCCGTCAACGCCTTCACGGCTGTCTGAGCAGTGCTACGGGGTCGGGGGAGAGACGTTGGGTTCGAACCCATAACATCGGGTGGTGTGCGGATAGCGTTCATTGTCGCCCCATCTGGTACCAGAGGATGAGCAGCAAATCGGCAAGGATATGTCCGCCATTCAGCGGGCCTAGATCATCGAAGTTGCTCTCCAATCCATTGGGCGGCCGACACGCACGGCGATAAGTCCGAGGGGGAAACTCCTAAGCCCGGCCGCCCGCAACGAACTTTCTTCCAATCCTCAACCTACACGTGTCTCTAACTGGCCGCCGGCATCCCGCATCCGGCATCTGTTTACTTAGGTCCGGACTTACCTGACTGGCTTCCTCCTTGAATTCCGCCCCGAACGACCGTGATCGACGCCTTCGGCAGTACAAACGAAGTCTGCGCCCCGGCACTCATGCTGGTTTTGACCGGGGGCGCGTCCGGATCGGCGTAGCTATCGGCGCCCGCGGAATGCCACTGAAACTGAGCCGCGCCATAATTCACCACGGTGAGCGGCCCCGCAAAGAACTGTTCGCTCCCGGCGCCGGCTTCACCGGACGTGGCGTCATGGAACCTGATGTTTACCCGCTGTTCATTGTCGTGGTCTTTGTTGACCATCAGAAGCGACCATTGGCCATCGGGCCGGTGCACGGCATAAGCGGTCACCAGCACGTTCCCGGTCTTATCCCGCACGTCGCTCGATACGCGGAAGACCCGATGATCCGTATCGACCGGCTGCACCCACTCCCTGGCGATTACCTGGCTGGCAAAGTACTGCGACAGGTGGCCTCTCATCTTGTAATCCCTATCCATATTGAGGAACGTGAGAGCCCCGCCGCCATTGTCGCCGCACCCCGCCCCAAGCGGATTCGATACGTAATGGAAATAGTAAGTGGCGGCGCCCCCCGCGGATAGGAAGGCGCCGACGTAATCCGCCAGCCAAAGTCCACCCATCAGGTCCACGGCGGTGATTCCACCTCGCGACGACACGTTGCCTTCGGTCATCATCATCGGAACGTTGGGCGGCAGTCCATCGTCCTTCCAGACTTCCATGATGTGGGCGATCAACTCCGGTTCCCGGTACAGGTCGTCCCATTTCGATTGGCAGGGCGTGTACGGGTAGTGCTCGAACGACATGAAGGCCAGGTCCGGCATTCGGCCGTGGGCCTTGAGGTAATCCAGGAACCGTCCAAACCAGGATACTTTGCCGGCCGCATCCGGCCAGACTTTGATATCTTCGTTCACACCCTCGAAGACCGGGCCTCCCAACTTCAAATTGGGGTCCACCTTGTGAATCGCGGCAGCCCACTGTACGTAGAGCGCGGCATAGTCTTCGGGGAGCATGCGCTGGCCGTCCGGTTCCTCGCCCAGTTCGACGTAGGATACCGGGTACTGGCGCTTTTTCAGGTAGGCGATCTCCGCCGCGGCGTCCTCCGGCGTTGCATAAAGCATGGCAACCGGAACCATCGCCGGAAGGCCGCGAGTCACGCCGGAGTTGAAAAAGAAGTCGAAGCCGACCTGCTCTCCAGCTTTCTCGTTGATGTCGGAAGCCTGGTGCCAGGGATCGACGGAAGAACAGATCGTGCTGGTCTGGCCCGCCCCGGCAACGTGCTTTACGAGGTCCTGAAAATCGCCATTCGTTGCCAGAGTTCCGATCGACACTTCGTTGACCGCATAGCCCACGCAATTGCGCCGGTCGGCCGGCCCGTGGGTGTCGCACGTGTTCGATGACGCGGTCATCCATATGCGGATATATCGGGCAGGCACCTGAAATCGGGTGAGCGGGAGGGTAACCGTACCGCCTTGGCCCTGGTTCACGCTGCCCGTTGGGAACGTCTGCCAGAGCCCCGCCGTCGCCCGCCTGGGGTTCTGTTCACCTCCGGTCCAGAACTGCACGAAGTACGTTTTCGCGTAGGGTTCCGCCCAGGCAATCCGAACGGCGTTAACCGGTTGCAGGCTGCCTAAATCGACAATCACCCACTGCGGGTGGAGCGCGTCGTCCTCTCCCGTGAACACGCGGGTCAGGTATGGATTGCTTTTCCAGTAGCTGTTCGCGTCGCCGTCCGTCAGGCGGGAAAAGTAGGTTGCTCCTCCCCGTGATGCCCGGGTGGTGCCGCGGTGTGGCAGGGCATAGCCGTACGAGTGGCGAATCGTCTCGGTGGGGTTAGCGTTCCCGGTGAAGTAACCTCGCTCCGCGGGGTCGCTCCACACGCCCTGCGGATTCCAATGCCAGGCCTCTGCGTGAAGCTCGGTATTCTGCCGGTACGTGATGCTCTGCCAGCCCGAATCCAGAATCACCTGGAGCATGGGGCCGGTCAGTTCCTTGTCCGCGACACCCAGACCTAACCTGTCAACGGCGGCCCCCAGCGCACGAATCGGGCTGAAAGTGTTCAGTACGTGCGACGGGCTGGAATCCACCACCAGGTTCTGCGCCGCCATTGGCGCGGCCGCCCAGCCCAGGAAGAAGAGAGTTTTCAAACACATCTTTTTCACCTTTCGGGGATTCGAATTTGCGGGCCGCCCTGCCCGCGGCAAATTGGCAACCTGCCCCACTTTAGTTCAAACCCTTTTCCAACGTCGCGGCCTTTCCATTGGGCGTGATCCGATACATCACGAAGGGCTCGCCTCCCTCGCGATGAATCGGAAGCCAGCGGACATCGTCGCCTTGACGGAACCGGACCACCCGCCAATCGGCAGGAACGATCGTGCGCGCGGTCAGCGCCAGATCGTAGAGGCCGGAATCGAGCGAATGCGTCACCGTAACCTCGATGGCATCGCCCGTGGCGCTGGTTCTTACGCTGCTCGCCACGCGTTCCCGGGCATATTTGGCTCCGTCCTGGAAGGTGGCGATCCACAGATGCCCCTCGTGTTCCTTGATGTAGTCGACGTAGGTTCGCATCTCCTCCGTGGGCAGAGCTTCCCAACCGATGCCCTCGATGCCATGAAACACCAGTACCAGCCAGAAGCCATGGCCGATGGACTTGTCGACCCACGTTGTCATAGTGTCGAGTGAGGTGCGTGCCAGCGGACCTCGCTGCCATTGCACGTACTCTTTACTGGAAATGGCCGGGTCCCGCGAGTCGTCGCGCAAGAAGCCATCCATGAAGCCGTCGGTTACCCAGTTCCGGGTCAGAGGAAAGCGCGAGGAGACAATGGGGCGCACCCGCGGATCGTCAATCCCATAAGGGGCCTCGACGGAGAACGTGTGTTTCGCGCCTAGCTGCTCCCGTATGTCTTCGTTGGATTTTTCGATCTCGTATACAATGTTGGCCTCGTCGAGGGCCGGCATGAACGGATGGCTGATGCTGTGGTTGGCGATCTCATGCCCTTCGGCGGCGTGGCGCCGCATCTCATCCCACGTGAGCCCGTATCGGCGATCTCCGGCCGGGGATTTCCGCGGGCTCACAACGTATGTTGCGCCCGTCTCCCTGAGTTTCGCTAGTGCCGCATCCACGGCACGGCCCAGTTCGGCATAGTTGGCCTGGCGAAGGAAGCGCCCGAGGCGTTGCGCGCTGAAATCGGCCAACTCCGGAACGTGCTGAACGGTCTGCAGGTAGTTCAGCATCGATGTCCGCTCCAGCGCATTGTCCTTCGAGGTGGGCGCCTTCGCGCTCTCACGGATAATATCCATGATGGGGCGGCCCACAAAGGCCGGCTGGTTCCTGGATCCCTGGATAGCACCCGTCTCGATGAAGAACGTACCGGGCATTCCGCGCTCGTTCAGGAGCGGCATATCGATCCGGAACTGGTTGATGGATGAATCGTCAAAGGTCAATGAAATACAGGCGTCTTTGCCGTCCTGCCATTTCATGATTTCGGTGCGCGCCGGTTCGGCGGCGGGTTCGGCGGCGGGTTCGGGGCCGGGTTCTGGGAAAGGCGTGGCGCTGCGGGCCGGCGCCAGCCACAGCAGGCAGACCGCGGTGCAAACGTTCTTCACGGCGGGCTTCACTGAGCGGCTCCTTCCACCCGGCCGCGCAGCACTGTGATGGAAGCCTTGGGCAGGGTGAAGGCCGCTCGCGCGCTCCCCGCGACTGTAGTGGCGGCGGGCGGTCCATCCGGATCGGCGTGGCTGTTGGCGCCGTCGTCCTTCCAGACGTACTGCTCACTCCCAAACGTCACCAAAGAAACCGGGCCCGAAAAGGATCTCGTGCGCTTGCTCTTCGAATCGTCGAACGCCACGCGGACCGTGTGCGGATTCGCCTCATCGCGATTCACCAGCATGAGAGACCAGTTTCCATCGGGACGCTGCACCGCGTACGAAGTGACCAGCAGGTTCCCGTCGCTGTCTTTAATATCTATCGAAGAAGGCCACATCCGATGCACGCCGGAGCGGTGCGCAACCCACTCCAGGTTGATCATGTGGGCCGCGAAGTAAAAGCCCGTGTAGCCTGTGATGTTGTAATCGCGGTCGGCTTCGAAATTCGACCACGAGCCCCAACCCTGGCAGGTGCTCTGCGTGCCTTGCGGTTGGATGGGCGAGTGGTAGTAGGCGGCGCCTCCGCCCGCAAAAAAGGAGCCGATGCTGTCGGCCAGCCACAAGGCGCCGAAGATCGTGCTCATGTGGCCGTTCAGGCCGGCGGCGAGGCTGCTCTCGGTCACCATCAGCGGCACGTTTTTCGGTACCCCGTCCTCCCTCCATACGTCGAGAATATGTTTCATCAGTTGCGGCTCCCGGTACAGATCCTTCCAGGAAATGTTGCAGCGGCCGTACGGGTAGTGCTCGAAAGAAACGAAGGCGAGATCGGCCAGGTGGCCGTGCGCCTTGAGGTAGTCGACGAAGCGCCCCATCCAGGACGTGCGGCCTTGGGCGTCGGGCCACACGCGAATGTCTTCATTGACGCCTTCGAAAACCGGACCGCCCAGCTTGAGCTTGGGGTCGACCTTGTGGATGGCGTTGGCCCACTGTACGTAGAGCGCCGCGTAATCCTCCGGCAGGGCGTGCTTGCCGTCGGGTTCCTCGCCCATCTCGATCCAGGCGATCGGGTATCCGCGTTTTTCGATGTAGGCAATCTCGGCAGCGGCATCGTCCGGCGTGCCGTACAGCATGGTGACGGGGATCATGGCGGGCAGGTTGTTGGTGAGCCCGCTGGTGAAGAAGATGTCAAAGCCGCTGTGCTGTCCGCCCCCGCTGTTGTTGGCGTCGGTGGCCCCGTGCCAGGGATCGATGGATGAGCTGACGTAGGCGGGTTGACTTTGTGCGGCAGCGCCCGGCCCGGAGGCGGCCTGCGGCACATCGACAAAAGCGCCGCCGGCGTCGAGACTTCCGGCCTTGATTTCCTGGATGGCGTATCCCACGCAGTTGCGCACGTCTTCCGGTCCATGCTCATCGCAGGTGTTCGACGATTCCGTCATCCAGATACGCAGGTATCGGGTGGTGACGGCAGCGTCCCCAACCTTCAGGGTTACGGTGCCGCCCTGAGCATTTTTCTGCGTGCCGGAGGGAATCGTTTTCCACTCGCCTTGCGGACCCCGGTCGAAATTGAGCGCATTGGTCCCCACCCAGTATTCCACCTGGTAGGTCTTGGCGTACGGGCTGGCCCAGGCGATGCGAATGGCGCCCACCGCTTTCTCGGCTCGCAGATCCATCACCACCCACTGCGGGTGCAGCGCGTCGCTTTCTCCGGTGAATTTGCTGGTGAGATACGGATTGCTTTTCCAATGGCTGATGTTGGGGCCTTGGACCGGGCGGTCGCCGCTGGTGGAAAAACCGCGATGGGGCAGCGCGTAGGAAAGGATGTAGCGCAGCGGCTCCTTGAGCTCGCTGCTGCCCGTAAAGTAGCCCCTCTGGTGAGCGGCGTCGCTCCACGTCCCGTTTTCCGTCCAGTGCCAGGCTGCCATGCGGAGCTCGGTATTGTTGCGATACGTGATCGGTCCCCAACCGGCCGAAAGCGCCTCCTGCACGATGTGCGGCGAATAGACTTTGTCGATGCCCGTGCGCGAGAGGACATCGATGGAACTTCCGAGGGCGCTGTCCGGATCGAACCCATTGATGGCTCGCCCCGGTGTGGCGTCAACGTGGACCGTGGTCTCGGTTAGCGGTGTCTGGGCGGAGAGAACGAAGAACGGCAATGCGGCGGCGTACCAGGCCAGCGAAGGCTTCATGGCGAAGATTATATCTACCGGTGGGGGAAACCTCTACATTGCCGCGCGCGGCGTGGTGGTGTACTCGCCCGATGGCAAACTATTGGGCAAGATCGCGCCGCCGGTAAATCCGCGCAACTGGCCTTCGGCTGAAAGAGCCCCGTCGGCGCAGCCGAAGAGTCCGGTCTACCGCACCTCGCGAATCGTTGTTGTTGGTTCGGTCAGCTCAGACGTTGAGCGTCCTGAGATACGCAACGCTCTGCGCCGTCAGATCCCAGTTCTGCTCCACGAAGTAGTTCTTGAGCCCGCCCGCCTTCGCCGCCGCAAAGATCTTGGGCCATTCGAGACTGTCCTTTCCCACAGCGACCCCACCCCCGCCGGCGCCGCGCCCACGGCCTGCGCCGCCGGCCGCACCAGCAGCGCCCGGACCTCCTTGCCCCGGCATCGGCGCGTTCAGATCCACACCCTGTAAATGCATGGAGATGAACCGGCCGGGATATTTGTTGAAGTACATCACCGGATCTCCCACAGTTCTCATCGCCGACATCTGGAACTGCATCTTAACCAGCTTCGGATCGAGCAATTCCAGTAACACCGCATAAGTCACCCGGCCGTCGCCTTCGACCTTCGACATCTCAAAGCCTTCATCGTGCAGTACCTGTTGAAGACCAGCCTTGGCCGCCTCGGCTCCGATGTTGTTGTACTCGTCGGCCGCTTTTTTGACGGCGTCCATGGTGGTAATGCCATTCTGCATCTGGCCGCCCAGGCTGGCCGTGCCCATCTGCGTCATCCCGATATCTTTGGCCCAGGCGATCATCTCCTGCTGTTTGGTGCGCAGGACGTTCATGCCGAAGTGGGAGCTTGGGCACTTGAGACCGTGATCGTCGAGAATTGTTTTCACTTGTTTGCCGTCGGCGAGACTCGCGAACTCGGCATAGCTTGGGGAGCATAACTCCACATTGCGGATCCCGATGTCGAACATGTCCTTGCACAACCCAGCAAAATCGCCGTCTTTAATCCTCTGCCTGTGAGGATAAGTCTGACTACCGATAGGCAACCCCAGCGGATTGGCGAAAAGCGTCCGCGCCGACGCAGAAAGGCAACCGGCTGCTGCCATATTCGCCGTGGCCTTGGCGAAGAACTCTCTTCTGGAAATTGCGCGCATAGTTTCTCCCATGATCCGCACCAGTATACTCCAATGGCGTTTGCCAGGCGATATGCCGCTTAACGACGTGCTCCCAGTAACGACGCAGAGACTTCGCACGGCAATTATATTTCCCATTGAATCAGTGAGGTAGGGGGAGATTCGCATCCGGGGAGATTCGCAAATGCCCAAATTAGCGCTTTTTGACGTAAACTTGCACTTAAGTGAAGGCAAGTAGCGGACTA
>DATMNI010000149.1:0-50004 GCA_035570275.1 Candidatus Acidiferrales bacterium
CGGCGATCCAAGAGGTCTGGAAGATCTAAATTACCCTATTGAAGATGCGCTGCCAGACAGCCGCGAAACTCAACCGTACTTGCCATCTCCGGTGCGATCTAAAGCCACTTGGCCGCATCGTCGGAGAAGTGCTTTTGTTGACTGGATGGATGATTTCCTAGCGATAACAGCCCTTGGACCTCCGTCCAACAACAGCGATTCCTCCCGTGAAACGCCGCTCCATGAAATTGGGCAAGAAACCGATGGGCGAGACCGGGCGGGCGCGCCGCAGCGACACGGGCCAGCTCGCCCGTCGCAATGTGAAGGGCTAAACCCCCCTCCCGCATTTCTGCTACGATCACCTTGCTAATCACCCATGCAGACGCCGCTGTTACAGGCCACCTCCGTCACCAAGTCATACGCCGGCCTGAAAGCCCTGAGCGACGTTTCCTTTGACCTCCGCGCGGGCGAGGTTCACGCGCTTATCGGTGAAAATGGGGCGGGGAAGTCCACCCTCATCAAAATCATCACCGGCGCCGTCGCGGCCGATTCCGGAACCCTCGCCGTCGGGGGCCTGCCGGTGCCCGACAACTCGCCCAACATCTCTCGGGCCCTCGGCATCGCCGCCATCTATCAGCAGCCGTCGCTGTTCCCGCACCTCACCGTCGCCGAGAACATCGCGCTCGCGGTGGAAAGCGGCTCGGCCTGGCGGAGGCTCGATTGGAAGGCCCGCACCCGAATCGCCCGAGGTCTGCTGGCGCGCGCCGGCGCTACGCTGGACCCCGAAAGGCTCGTCGGCAGCCTCAGCATGCCGGAGCAGCAGATCGTCGAAATTGCCAAGGCCCTCGGCGCCGAGGCCAAAATCCTCATCATGGACGAACCAACAGCCTCGCTTTCCGACCGCGAAGTGGAAAGCCTTTTCCGCGTGGTCGCCCTGCTGCGCAGCCAGGGCGTCGGCATCGTCTACATCTCGCACCGGCTCGAGGAGATCTCCGCCATCGCCGACCGCGTCACCGTGCTGCGCGACGGCCACACCATCGCCACCCGTGACATGCGGGACGTGGACCGCGCCGAGCTGATCCGCCTGATGGTGGGCCGCGAACTCTCCGCCGTTTTCCCGAAGCGCCAGGTCCCCATCGGCGAAACCGCGCTCCAAGTGTCGCGCCTGGGCAGCCGCGCCGCGGGCGTCCATGACATCACGTTCGAGGTGAAGCGCGGCGAAATCCTGGGCATCGCCGGGCTGGTCGGCTCCGGCCGCACGCAACTTGCCGAGACCCTGTTCGGCCTCACTCCGTCCGATATGGGCGTCATGGAAATGGGCAAATGGGGCACTCTGTGCACCGAATCGCCAGCCGAAGCCATCAGCTATGGCATCGGCTACGTGCCGGAGGACCGCCGCCAGCACGGGGTGGTGCTCGACATGCCGATCGCCGCCAACGTCAGCCTGGCCAACCTGGCGGCGGTCTCGCGCGCCGGGCTGATTTCCGAAACCCGTGAGTGCGCGCTGGCGGAGCGGTACATCGGCCAGTTGCGCATCAAGGCGCCGTCTGCCTATGCCGAGGCTGGTTCGCTCTCCGGCGGCAATCAGCAGAAGGTGGCGCTGGCGCGGTGGCTGGCCATCAAGCCCACGGTGCTGATTCTGGATGAGCCCACCCAGGGCGTGGACGTCGGCTCGAAGGCGGAGATCCACAAGCTGATGTGCGATTTGGCGGAGGCCGGGTTGGCGATTATCATGATCTCTTCGGAACTGCCGGAGATCCTGGGTATGAGCGACCGCATCGCCGTCATGCACGCCGGAACCATCGCCGGCTTTCTGTCGCGCGCGGAAGCGACCCAGCAGAAGATTCTCGGTCTGGCGCTGGGACACCAGGCGTCGGGGGATGTGGGGCCGGTGTGAGTCAGGTTTCTAACCACGGCGCAGCTATCCAGTCGCTGCCGGCAGGCGGATTAGCAACCCGCCGTAGATTAACAATCTGCCTCACAAGGGGACTGGGGCCTCGCTAGATGCTGGAACGGTACCGGCGGGAAATCTCGGTCGCGGGGGCCATTCTGGCGCTGGCCGCTGTCCTGGCCCTGGCGGCCCCGGGCTTCTTCACGCTCCAGAATCAGACCGACCTGCTGCTCACCAACATGCCGGTGCTCATCGTGGCGCTCGGCATGACGCTGGTCGTCTTGGCTGGCCAGATCGATATCTCCGTCGGCTCGGTCTTCGCCATCTGCAGCGTGGCCGCCGGCGTCCTCGCTAAGATGGGGCTGCCCACACCTATTGCCGGTTTGGCTGCCTGCCTGATCGGCGCGGCGTTCGGCGCGCTGAACGGCGCCCTGGTCGCCTACGTGCGCATCCCCTCCATCGTGGTCACGCTGGCTATGATGGTGGCGCTCCGCGACGGCCTTCGCTGGACCACCCAGGGTGCATGGGTGCAGAACCTGCCGGCCGATTTTCAGTGGTTCGGCCTTTCGCAAGCAGCCAGCCAGAGTGCAACCTTCTTATGCGCACTGCTGCTGCTTGCAGGCATGGCGTGGGGATTGCGCCATCTGGCGGCCGGCCGCGCGGTCTACGCCACCGGGTCCAACGCCGACGCGGCCCGCCTGGCGGGCATTCATCCCAACCTGGTCACTTGCGCCGTCTTCGTCCTCACCGGAACCTTGACCGGCTTTGCCGCCATGTTGAACTCGGTCCGCTTCAACCAGATTCCCAGCAACGCCGGGCTGGGCCTGGAACTCAAGGTGATTGCCGCCGTGGTGGTGGGCGGCACAGCCATCACCGGGGGAAAGGGCACCATCCTGGGCACGCTGCTGGGCATGATTCTGCTCGGCATGATCGGGCCGGCGTTGACGTTCCTGGGAGTCAGCGCCTATTGGGAACGCGCCATTCAAGGTGTGATCATTCTGGCCGCGGTGGCCATCGATGCCGTCCGCGCCCGATCGGGGAGATATGCAGCCAGCCCTGCCCCAGCCGGCGACTAGCGCGAGTTTTCCAAACCACGCCGCGCGCCGGAACTGGCGCCAGCGCTGGTCCCCCAACGGCGAATGGATCCTGCTGCTGGCCCTGCTCGCCGAAGTGGGGCTCTTCTCCGCCATCGGCCAAAATTTCTTCACGGCCGGCAACTTTTTCGAAGTGATGCGTTTCAGCGTGGAACTCGGCCTCCTGGCGATCGCGCTCACGCCGGTCATCGTCACCGGCGGAATCGATCTCTCCGTGGGGTCCATGCTCGGGCTCGCCGCCGTGATCTTCGGCGCGGCCTATCGAGACTGGCACTTTCCCGTGCCGGCAGCCGCCTGCCTGGCCTTATTGGCAGGCTGCGCGGGCGGAGGGCTGAACGCGCTGCTGATTGCGCGCTTCCGGATCCCTCCGCTCATCGTGACCCTGGGCTCCTACTCCCTGTTCCGCGGCATCGCCGAAGGCATCACCGGGGGCGCCGTTAACTACTCCGATTTCCCGCGGGCCTTCCTGTTCCTGGGCCAGGGCTACCTCTGGGGCGTGATTCCGGCGCAGGTGCCGTGGTTCGCGCTGGCTTTCGCCGGCTACACAATTCTGCTGCACCGCTCCACCATCGGCCGCGGCCTGTATGTCATCGGGTTCACGCAGGCCGGCGCGCGTTATGCCGGGGTGCCGGTCGCGAAGCGAATCGGGCTGGTCTATCTGTTGTCGGGCATCGTGTCCAGCGTAGCGGCCATCATCTATGTGGCGCACCTGGGCCAAGCCAAGGCGGACGCCGGTACCGGTTACGAACTGGACGCCATCACCGCCGTGGTGCTGGGCGGCACTTCGGTCTTCGGGGGGCGCGGCACGCTCTGGGGCACCCTGCTCGGCCTGTTTTCGATTTCCATCTTGCAGAACGGTTTGCACCTGGCCGCGCTGCCCTCCGAACTCACCGGCCTGCTCACCGGAACCCTGTTGCTGGTCGTCATCAGCATTGACCGGCTGAATGCGCGCGCACGACAGGCGACGGGCGCACGACAGACGACGAAAAACGATCGTCTGTCCCACCTCAACGACGAGACCTTTTCCATGAAGAACAGTCAAATTGCCATTCTCTGCGCCGCCATTCTGGCCGCGGCCCTGATCGTAGCCGGCAGCAACCTGTGGATGGTGCGGTCGCTTCAACCCGCGGCCGGTTCCGCGGTAGTTCCAGCGGCACTTCCCGCGGCAGTTCTCACAACCGGGCCCGGCGGCCATCGCATCGTGATCGCCATGATGCCCAAGGCCAAGGGCGACCCCTACTTCGTGAGTTGCCGTGCCGGCGCCGAAGAGGCCGCCAACGCGTTAGGCGTGGAACTCATCTGGGACGGCCCCACCGGCCTGGACGCCGCCCGACAAAACGAAATGGTGGAGAGCTGGATCACCCGTAAGGTCGATGCCATTGCCGTGGCCGTGGAAAACCAGGCCGGCATCTCCACCGTTCTGCGCAAGGCCCGCGACCACGGTATCCGCGTGCTCACCTGGGACGCCGACGCGGCCCCGGACGCGCGCGACTTTTTCGTCAACCAAGCCACGCCCGAAGGCATCGGCTTCACCCTTACCGATCTGGCCGCGCGCCTGCTCGCCGAAAAGGGCGACTTCGCCGTCATCACCGGCGCCCTCAGCGCCGCCAATCAGAACCTGTGGATTGACAACATCCGCAAGCGCCTCGCTGAAAAGTACCCCGGTCTGAAACTGGTCACCATCCGCCCCAGCGATGACGACCGCGATAAAGCCTTCGCCGAAACCCAGACCATCCTCAAGGTCTACCCCGCCGTGAAGCTGATCATGGCCATCTCCGCACCCGCCGTCCCCGGTTCCGCCGAAGCCGTCCGCCAGGCCGCCCGCAAGGACGTGGACGTGATCGGGCTGTCCCTGCCCACCATCTGCAAACCGTACATCCAGGAAGGTGTGGTGCAGGCCATCGTGCTATGGAACACGCGGGACCTGGGGTATCTGACGGTGCAGGCGGCCGCCATGCTGGTGCAGAAACAAATCGGACCCGGAATCAGTTCCCTGCGCGCCGGCCGCCTGGGCGCCATCGAAGTCCGCGGCAGCGAAATCATTCTCGGCACGCCGCTCATCATCAATAAGGCGAATATCGATCAGTTGAATTTTTGATTAGTTGTCGAATTGCTATTCCAAAGCTCTTCAGTGCAGGAACCGAAATTGCCTGGATCGACAATAAGCGGACTAGCTGCAAATCGGACAAAGAGGATAAAAGACGATGAAGTCGGGCTTAGAAGGCGTGCTCCAATGCAAGGATCTTCTTCTTGACTCCTGGTGGAAAATCCACAAATACGAAATGGTCTTTGTGATACAGGTAATCCTCGCCACTCTCATCGGCTATCCGCACCAAATCGTCCCTGGCTGCACTCGGATCGGGACGTATCCGATAAACTTTGCCGGGGATGAGGGATGCGTGATACCCGGTGTTATCAATACAGAGGGCGAAGGGTTTCGTCGGTGCTTTCATGGCTCTTCCACGTAGCGCTTGATCTTCAGATCTCTTCTACCCATCCCGTGCGCTTCATACCGGTGTAACTCTACCGTGCGAAGAGCGCCGTTCGGCAGGCGAACTGCCGCAATACCCTTCATCTTTCGCCACCCGGGCATAACCGTAAGCCTTGTTGAGGAAAGAGCGAACCCGGACGCCTGGGCCAGATGCGATGGCTTCCGCATTTGCTATCGAGCCAATCAGGTCAAACTACATCCCCCTCCATAATAGAAGAGGGGCCTAACGCGTGCCTCTTGCTCACTCATTGTCCCTGCCCGCCATCTGCAAACCGTACATCCATGAAGGTGGGGTGCAGGCAATCGTGCTCACCAAACACAGGCCAGGAGGCCCGTGTTACTGCAACCAATAACCCGGCCGCGTGTAGGCTTTGGCTCCGGGCACATTCACCTCCACGCTGACGTTGTGGTACCCCTCCTCCGTCCCACCGGGCGTGAAGCTCAGCACGTACGCGCTGCGCAGTGAGACGCCCATGGCCGCCAGCGCAGATTCCAGCTCACGCTGCTTGCGGATGTGGAACTGCATGCCGCCAGTAGCAGCGGTCAGGATGGAAAACGGATCGGTGGCCGCCTGCGCCGCGCCGCTGCGGCCAATGGTGGGGATCAGTTTGCCGAGATCGACGCCAGCCTTGAAGCCGCCGCGATCCGACTGGCTGGAGAGGCCCTGCAAGTAGAAAGTATCCGACACAAAGGCCTTGTTGAATTCCGGCAGCGTCACCGCGTAAACCGCCACATTCTCGCGCTCGGCCTGTTGCCTGAGGGCCTCCATGTTAGACTCGCTTCCGTGATCCATCGGCTGGCCGATGAAGAGCAGAACCCGTGAGTGCGCAACCTGCCGTTCCTTCAGCATCGCGATGGCGCCGAGGCCCGCGTCGATCATCCGCGCCTGCCTGCCGTGGGCTGAGATCTTCGCCAGGGCCGCCCGCACATCGCCGGCGCCGAATGGCTTGATTGTGTCCACATCGGCGCCATAGGATAACACCGCCGTTTCGCCCGCTTCGCCCGCCACCAGCGCATCCAGAACGCTGCCCACCCTGGCGATGAACGGTACATACTCGCGCACGTCCTGATTCACCTGAACGGCGACGGCCACCGACACAGGCGTGGAAGTGGTATCCAGGGTGAAGCTTTGCGGCCGCCCGTTATCGAAGACGCGGAAATCGCCGGTTTGCAAGCCCGGAACCAGCCGGTTCTCGCCCGAAAAAACCAGTGTCGGCAAGCTGACCAGCCGCACCGGAACGCGGATGGTGGGCACCTGCCCCGCCAGGCAAGCCGCCAACCCCAGACTGACCGCCACCCGCGCGCCGCGCATGATTCGCCCTCGCTGCCATTGTCCCGCAATTGGCGTGCAAGCTACGCGCCCGAGTGGCAAAAGAGTTTGGTGTGATAGAATCCCTTGACTGCGGCACCGGAGGTGGCGAGCGAGATCCTGGCGTGAGGTGAATGGAACCGCCCGTTTCGGCAAACTTCGAGGTCAAGCGGCGCGCGCGTCCAGTCAACCAGCGCTGGAAGATCCCACCCTCTGCCGGCCCCGAACGGAACCACCTGCTCGTGGCGGAAGGCCCGCAACGAGTTCGATCAAGCTTTCTCCCATTGGTTAAGTCTAATCGACGCCTGACGCAAGATCTCTTTCACGAGCGAGCCGTCGATCGTGTTACTTTCGTGGGGGTTCGGGATGCGCACCTTGAGCGTGCCCTTCATCATGAACTGGTGCCGTCCTCCAGACACCGGTCCGGTGAAGCCAAGGCTGCGAAACCGGCGGATCAATTCCCGCCTGGAGATCGGGTGAGCCATCCCTTACGCAGCTCTTGATGGCAAGCTCACCCTGCCGATTCGAGGAATGGGATCGCGGTCGCGAATTTTCAGCACCAGCCACTCTTCGAGAACTTCTTGGAGCACCTCGCGGCAAGCGTCAAGCGTGGTTTCGTTCGCCCACACCCCGGCCAACGCCGGAATCCAACCACAACAAGTGCCGTTCTCGAGGGTCTTAAATCGAGCTCTTTTCATCGCCTCTCTGATGTAGCGCGTGAGCATCGACTCAATGATACCAAGGCTGACGAGTGGCCTGAGCTAAGCACTTTCCTGCTTCTGCAGATTGGCTTCGTGCTGGCCGCCGACGGCGTGAAGGGCGGCGTGCTCACCGCTTTCTCCGGTAGAATATCCCCGTGACTCTTCGCATTCCTGCGCTCCTTCTAGCCGCGTGGTCGGCCCTGGCGGCCGTGCCCACTCCCAAGAGCTACTTCGGCCACGAAATCGGCCAGGACAACACCGTGCTGGACTGGAACAAAGTGGCCGGCTACTTCAACGAACTGGCCAAATCGAGCGACCGCATTCGCGTCGAGGAACTGGGGAAGACCGCGGACAACCGGCCGTTCATCGCGGCCACCATTGCGGACCGCGAAACGCTGCGGCATCTCGACCGCTACCTGGCCATCCAGCAGAAACTGGCCGACCCGCGCCAGACCAGCCGGGCCGAAGCCGAAAAGCTGTTCCTCGAAGGCAAGACCGTGGTGCTGATCACCTGCTCCATTCACGCCACCGAGATTGCTTCCACCCACACCGCCGTGGAATTCGCCTACCGCCTTCTTACCGAGGACAAGCCGCACTACCGCGCCATCCTGAAGGACACCATCCTGCTGCTGGTGCCGTCGCTCAACCCGGATGGCGTGGATATCGTGACACGCTGGTATCGCAAGACGCTGGGCACGCCGTTTGAGGGCTCGCAGCCGCCCGAGTTGTGGCACAAGTACGTGGGCCACGATAACAACCGCGACTGGTACATCTTCTCGCAGCCGGAAACGCGGCACACCATCTCCAAGCTGCACAACGTGTGGCACCCGCAGATCGTCTACGACGTGCACCAGCAGGCCGCCAACGCCTCGCGCATCTTCGTTCCACCGTGGCTCGACCCGGTAGAGCCGAACATCGACGCCATCCTGATGCAGGAAATGAATATGTTCGGGACCATGATCGCGACGGATCTGACGGCTGCCGGCAAGACCGGCGTCTCCATCCACGCGGCATATGACTTCTGGTCTCCGGCCCGCCATTACCAGGCCTTCCACACCGGCCTGCGGCTGCTGACCGAATCGGCCAGTGTGCGCATCGCTTCGCCGGTCACGCTGACGGCGGACCAGATCGCCGACACGGCACTCGGCTACAACCCGCGCGAGCGTTCCTGGAATTATCTGGAGCCGTGGATGGGCGGCACCTGGCGGCTGCGCGACATCATCGATTACCAGTTGATCGCCTTCGAATCGGTCCTGTACAACGCGGCGGTGCATCGCGAAGAACTGCTGCGCAATTTCTATCGCGTGGGCGAGCGCCAGATCGCTCGGACCGAGCCTTGGGGCTTCGTAATCCCGGCGGACCAGCGCGACCCCGGCGCCACCCGGAAGCTGATCGAGACCCTGCAGTTCGGGCAGGTCGAAATCGGCAAGGGCGAAGACGGAAGCGCGGTGATTGCCATGCACCAGCCGTACAGCGGATGGGCCAAATCCCTGCTGGAGCGCCAGCGCTACCCCGAGGACCGGCTCTACCCGGGCGGCCCGCCGAAACGGCCTTACGACGTGACCGCGCACACCCTGCCGCTGCTGATGGGCGTGGAGGTGAAGGCCGTGAACCAGCCGGTGACGTCTGCCGGCCAATGGCAAGCGCCGGCGGCTCAAACGGCGCCCACGTCAAAAACGGCGCGTGCGGTTCAAACCGCGCCCGCGGCCCGAGCGGGCGCCCCATTGCCGGCTTCGGATACCGATTCCTGGATGGCCGTGAACCGCGCCTGGGCCGATGGCAAGTCCGTTTGGCGCGACCCGGCAAGCGGCAACTTCTCCCTGGTGGAGCAAGCCGGATGGCGACAGGTCCGGCGGCCCCGCGTGGCGCTCTACCAGCCCTGGCAAGCCAATATGGACGAGGGCTGGACCCGCTGGCTGCTGGAACGATTCGGCTTCGCCTACACCGGCGTGCGCAACGCCGATCTCCAGTCCGGCGGCCTGAAGCAGAAGTTCGACGCCATTGTGTTTGCCGACCAGGCGGCCAACAGCATCGAGAACGGATACGCGCCCGGCGCCATGCCGCCCGAGTATACCGGCGGAGTCGGCCCCAAAGGCGCGGACGCGCTCAAAGAGTTCGCCACCGCGGGCGGCACGCTGGTGTTCCTGAACGCCGCTACCGGCTATGCCATTTCGCGGCTGGGCATTCAGGCCAAAAGCGTGACGCCGGCGGGCGAATCCAGCGAATTCTATTCGCCCGGTTCGCTGCTCAACGTGCAGGTGGACACGCACAGCCCGCTGGCCTATGGCGTGCCCGCCGCCATCGCCATCTGGAGCGAGCATAGCCCGGCTTGGGATACCAGGTTACCGGTGGTGGCCCGCTATCCCGATTCGCATTTACTGGCCTCCGGCTGGCTGGTCGGCGAAAAGGTGATCGCGGGCCGCGCCGCCATGATCGACGCCCCCCTGGGGAGCGGCCACGTGGTGCTCTTCGGCATGCGGCCGCAATACCGCGCGCAGAGTTATCTGACGTTCAAGATGTTTTTTAACGCGCTAGTGTATCCGTAGGGACGGTTGGCACTTAGCGAACCTTCGGTTCAGGCAACGCGACCCAGAGGGTCGCGGCCACGATTCCGGGCGATTGCGCCATCTGTTCCAGACGTTCCCGGCTGCTCGCGATCAGACGCTGGACCTGTTCCCCCTCCCCGGCTCCCAACTGGACCGCCATCAGCCGGTGCAGTTCCGCCAACGCGTCCTGCATCAGCTTCGCGGCCTTCTGCACGGTTAGGGCCGCCGCATCCATTGGCGCCGCGGCATTTTTTGGCACAGGGGGCTTCGCCTCCAACAGCAGGCCTTCCACCGCCGCGGCCAGTTGCCCCGCGTTCGCGGCCTCAATCGCAATCCGCGCGCCCCGGTACTCCACACCCTCCTGGCTCACTGCTCCGGCAATCAGCCGGTAGGCCTGCTCGGTGACCCTGGTCAATCCCGCCAGATGGAAAAAGGCTTCGCCGAACTCCTCCATTTGGCGAATCGTCTTATCCGCCTGCGCCCGGCTCATGCCCAGGTACTTCGGGCAGAATTCCTCCCAAGTCAACCCGGTCTCACGGTACCTTTTGTCTTCGCGAATCTCGCGCATACACTTGGCGTCCGCAGCCGAACAACGTCCCGCGATCAGACCAAATGCCTGTTTGCGCCCGATCCAGGTCCCCAACTCGATCATATTGCCTATGTTCTTTTCTTCCATCGAAGCGCTCCTAAAACAAAGACCGCTACGATCGTAGCGGTCTGTTATGTAGAATCAATAGGTTGCAGAGGAAAAACCGCGTACGACGGCGATTCCTCTTCCCTTGAGCGGATTATAACTGGCGGCCTTCCACCCGGCGGCCGCCCCGCGTCTCCACCGCGCGCAGACAGGCCTTTGCCGTCAGCGGGTTGAGGTTCTCCAAATATATTTAGTTTTCTTGTGACTGGGAAGAGTACGCGGGTCTTTACTGGCAGGAGTGGAGCGGGGTACGGGACTCGAACCCGTCTAAATCAGCTTGGAAGGCTGACGCCCAACCGCTAGGCCAACCCCGCCATTTCTATCGTCACGCAGCCTATACCCAATCTAACACAGCCGGCGCTTGCGGGGCCGTGCGCAATCCACCTACAGTAGGGATTGTCGCCCAATGACCGATATACCCATCCTCAACGCATTGATCTTCGCCGGCCTCGGCGTGCTGGCGTTCGTGGTGGCATTCTCCCTGGTTGTCAAACTGGCCCCGGTCGACCTGTGGAAGGAAATCAAGGAGGAGCGCAACGTGGCCGCCGCCATCCTGGCCGGCGCGGTGGCGCTGAGCATAGGCTGGATTGTCGCGGCTGCCATGCACTGAGCGGTATCTGGTTACCTGCTGTGATAACCTCGGAGCATGCTGTTTGAGGCCGATAAAGTAATGTTCGAGATTTACCGGGAGACCGAGTACACGGGCAAGTATCGCGTCGTCTACTTCACCGAATTGCAGGACCACAACAAGGAAACCGAGATCAATCACGCCCTGGCGGGGGAGCATTTCTTCGACGGATTCATCAAGAATTTCCGCAAAGACGAGGCCAAGGAGATCATCGGTTCCATCCTGGGCCGGCTGAACAATGGCGAGCGCATCGATCCCCTGGACGTCGAGCGCGCGCTGGGCGAGCACATGGCCTGACGTTGTGACGCGCATCGTTGTCAGCCAACTCCCTAGCGAGGTTTCCGGTTGCGCATCACGCGTTTTCCCAGCATAAACGAGACCCAGTTTTCCGGCTGCGTTGCCGCTTTCGTGGATTCCCTTGCGGGCGAGTTGAACGCTGCCGCCATGGCTTTGCGCCGGCTCCAGGGACAGCGCAAGGGCGCGGCCTTCGCCTATGAGATGACCATGGACACGCACCGCTACGGCGCGCTGATCGTGCTGGACCGCTGGTCCACGCTGGTGGGCGCATTCGGCCCGCACCTGCAGCTTGGGCGCCGGCCGGCCATAATCGGCGAGGCGCCGCAGCGGGTACAGGCGGCCGAGACCATACTGTCCACCGCCAACCACGTGATCGACGCCGCGGACCACTATAACGATGCCGTCGTGGAAGCCTGTCTGCTGGCGTTCCAATCGGTGAATGCCACGTTTGCCGAGGAACGCGCGGAAGCGGAGCAGTCGGCCACATTAGGCCCCATGCTGCCGGACGAATACCAGGCGGCGCGACGGATTTTCCTGGAAGACCTGTCGGCGCGGTGAGCCGATTTCTTCGGTAGGTCGGCGAATACCTATGCTGTCGCAACCGCGACAGAATGCCATTCGCCATACACCGGTCCCACCGAGCCAAGGTAAGCGATCAACCAGTCGCACCACGTGCGCACACCATCGATTCCGTTCGGCGCTCCACCGAACCCGCATCGTTGTCGTTGGCCGGCCGGTACCAAGTGAGGCCCAATGTAAAACGTTACCGAGTAACGGGCCGAACCGGAGTACGTCTGTTCGCCGTAGAACGGAAGAACATTGGCTGCGGCGACGCGGCCGGCCACTTGGAATGCTCCCGGCGCCAAGTCCAGGTCCTGGGATGCACGTGGAGCGAGGGTTAACTTCTTCGCCACAGGGCCGTCGAAAAAGATGGATAGTTCATAGGCAGTCGAGTTCTTGATAGTCATCGCGGTACGGCCGGAACCAACGGCTGCGCCCACCGTTGCGAGTTGCGCGGGCGGCATTGCCGCATGCTTTCCGTTGCGGATCTTCGCAACCCCCTCGCGAACCGTAGGCTCCGTGCGCTGCACCGTGGACACCGTGTCTAGCGGGAGTTTCCCTACTTCGACAGTTCCTTCAGCTTCTGATCGAACATGGGGAACGGCATGGCGCCTTCCATCACTTCGCCCTCCACGCCGGTGGCGGTGCTCTTGCCTAATACGAATGTCGGCGTACCCTGCGCCCCCACCTTCATGGCTTCCAACAGGTCGGCCTCAATCGCGCTCTTGTACTTCTCGCTTACCACGCAGGCGCGGAGCCCGGCCGCGTCGATTTTCAAATCGGCGGCGAATCCCACAATGTGGTCGATATCCAGCTTGTCGGGGTTCGCGCCCATGATGTCGCGGAGTTTCCAGAACTGCCCCTGCTCTCCCGCACAGCGCGCCGCCAGCGCCGCCCGCATGGCGTTGGGATGGAAGTCCAGGGGCAGGTCGCGGCTGTAGAACCGGACCTTGCCCGTGTCGATGTATGCCTTCTTCAACTCATTGAACGCCGTCACGTGGAAACGCTGGCAGAACGGGCACTGGTAATCCGTGTATTCCACGATGGTGAGCGGCGCGTCCTTTGAGCCCAGCATGGCCACGCCTTCCATGTTCAGAGTGGCGCGGCTCACTTTCGGCGGTTGCGGCGCCGCCGGCGCGCCGGCTTTCGCCTGCTGCTCCAGCAATTGACGGATCAGCCGCAGTTCGTTCAGAATCTGGTCCGCCTGCTGGCGCGTGATGCCCGGCTCCAGATTGGCCGGGACGGCCACGCCCTGTGCGTTCAATCCCAACGCCCAAGCCAGCGGCAGCGCCGCCAACAGTGTGGTTAACAAAAGCTTCTTCATTTCGGCGCCTAATTCCTTCTCAGGATCAGCATGTATTGGCTGTCCGGAATATGTTCCCGTTCCGAGAGGAGATGAAAGTGGTGGGTCTCAATCTCCTTGATCACATCCGGCATGTCCAGCCGGATATGCGTCAGCGCCCTGCCGTTGGGCATGGCTTCCTGGCGCTTGTAATACTCTACTATCACCAGCTTGCCGTCCGGCTTGAGGGCCTTGTGGACGGCTGCCAGCATCTTGTCCGGGAAGTCGAAGTGGTGGTACACGTCCAACGCCAGCACAATGTCTACCGCCCCCTCCGGCAGCATGGGGTCCGTCTCCGTGCCCTTGATAAAGGTGACGTTCTCCAGTTTCTGATTGGTCGCGCGCTGTTTTGCCGACGCCAGGAAGTCGTCGAAGATGTCTTCGGCGATCACGTGTCCACCCGGCCCCACCCACCGGCTGATGAATGGCAGCATGTATCCGATGCCGGTTCCCACATCCGCCACCGTCATGCCCGGCCGCACGTCCATGGCCTTCAAAAGTTCGCGCGGTTTCTGCTTTTCGTCCCGCGCCGGATCGGCCAGGCCCTTGGCTACGCTCTCCCTTTGCTGTGGGGTTTGGTAGCCGGAATTTGCCTGCGAGGCCACCTGGGCGTACAACCCGGCGGAGAGGCCGCCGGCCAGCGCCAGTAATGCGGACAAGCCCGCTTGGTTCATAGCCGTTTGTTTCATAGCGCGGTCTCCATCGGCAGCGCCAAAGGCGCCTCCCTCATGAAGTCGAGCCGCGACATCTCTTCCACCGCGTCGCGGATGGATTGTTCGGAAGTCTGCTCGACGGTAATGACGAACGGCAGGTCGCGCTTGGTGTCGCACGGTTCCTGCAAAACGGCCTCCAGCCCGATATTCTTGCTGGCCAGGATGCCCGCCAGTCTGGCGATGATGCCCGGCCGGTCGTCCACGCGAAACCGCAGGTAGTAGGCGCGCCTCTGCAGCGTCACCGAAACCGGCTTGTTATCGCCCAGCCTCTCATGCGCGAATGGCGAAACCCGCTCCGGGCTGCCGCCGCGGATCTCCCGCGCCACGCGCATCAGGTCACTCACCACCGCCACACCCGTGGGATGGCCCGCGCCCCAGCCGTAATAGAAGGTGTCTTCGCCGAATTGGCCTTTCACCCAGACCGCATTGTAGGGGCCCTGCACGCCGGCCAGAATGGTGGAGGCAGGCAGCAGCGCCGGCCGGACCGAAAGGATCAACCCGTCCGCCGTTCGGCGCCCGCCGCAAATCAGCCGGATGGTGTGCTTCAAGGTGTGCGCGTAACGGAAATCCAGCGGCGTAATCCGCCGGATGCCTTCCATGAAGATATCGGCCGGCGTGATCCGCTCCCCGAAGGCCAGGGCCGCCAGCAGCACCAGCTTCGAGCGCGCGTCGAACCCGTCGATATCGGCGCTGGGGTCAGCTTCGGCATATCCCAGCCGCTGCGCTTCCGCCAGGATGTTGGCCAGCGGGGCGCCGGTCTTCTCCATCTCCGTGAGGATGTAGTTGCAGGTGCCGTTCAGGATACCGTAGAGCGCCATGACGCGGTCGCCCGAGATGCCCTCGCGCAGCACGGCGTGGATGGGGATGCCGCCGCAGACGCTGGCTTCCATCGCCAGGTTGATGCCGGCTTGAATGGCGCGGTCCCAGATGTCCGGGCCGCAAGCCGCCATCAACTCTTTGTTGGCCGTCACTACCGACTTGTGGTTTTCAATAGCGGCATTCACCAGATCGGCCGCGGCGTTGGTGCCGCCCACCAGTTCGGCCACTATGTGGACGTCGGGATGCGCCACCACTTCGCGCCAGTCTGTCGTCTTGAACACGTCGCCCAGACCCGCCGGGATTTTCTTCGCATGAACCGAGCGGCTGCAAACCGCCACCACCTTGAGGCGGTATCCGAGTTTCAGTGCGATCTGGTCCCCGTTTTCGGCCAGAATGGCAAGCGTGCTGGAGCCAACGTTGCCCAGCCCCACAATGCCGACATTGACTTCCTGCATAGTGCCTATGATAGCAAGCGCGGAATTTCCGCCAGTTCATATCAGCTTGTCGTAGTCCCCATGCGGACCAACCCAGAACCAGACGATCTCCGAACCCGTCCATCTGACCGAGAGCGCGATACCCAAGGCCGACCCTGACGGAGTAAATGTTGTCTTCGTCGACTTTCTTGAAGTTCAGCCCGGGGTGAGCAGGGTTTCGCCGGAACAAACGATACGCTCGCCGGGCTTGTGATCGAACCAGCTCCGGAAGATCGGCGTACAATTCGCGAAACCGCCGCGACGTGTACGACTTCATCCGATCAGTTCGTCCAGCGGGCGCGTTTCACCCCGTCGGTGCTCGTCCAGAGCCTCGCGGGCTATGGATCGCAACGCCGCCGGATTTTCGCGGAAACTGCGCGCCCATGCTTCCTCATCGTCCAGAGTTTCCATGATCTGGGATGCGATGGCGTCCTGCTCCTCTCGCGAGAGGGACTCAACACGCCGCAGTGCTTCCTCCAGAAGGCCAGTCATATTGCAACGATACCGCAAACCTTCCCCGCGGCGGGTGGCGATCATACAGCGTATTGAAGGCGGCTTCCTCGCCCGCCGCACTGTGCCGCAATAGCTCGACGCCGCTCGCCATCCTCGCTTCTGCATTAGGCGGCAAGGGTGAAGCATCCAAAAAGCTTTCAGCCGTCAGCGATCAGCCGCCAGCTTAAAAGACGGAAGCACGCACCGCCCGCGGGGTTTAGCTGAAAGCTGATAGCTGATCGCTGATCGCTATTTCACCGCCGCCGGCTTCGCGCTCCCATAATACAATCCGTTGAACAGCAGCTTGTAAGTTCCGTGCGGCTGGTCGCGAAAATTAACCTCCGGGCCCAGCAGCATCACTTTACCCTCACCTAACGAAGCTTCCGCCACCGCCGTGCCGCCATCGAGATACTGCTGGCCCCAGGCCCAGCCGCTGTCCAGCACCTCGGTGCCGGCGAACCAGCCCACCGCCGACGTGTGCTTCAGCCCCGCGTTCGGCTCCAGCCGGAAGACGGGGCTGTTATCGAAGAACACGTCCACCTGCGATGGCATTCCGTAAGCCAGCGGGTTGGTGTTGTCGATGTTGGTCCGCAGCAGCGATCCGGGAATGTAGAACTTCTCGGCCGGCAACGCGCGGTCCTTGCCGTCGGGACCTTTCTCCGTCAGGTAGTTCTTCACCGGCAGCCCGAAGACTTCGGCCAGGCTGGTGGAACTGCCGATGGTCACGATGGAGCCGCCCGATTCCACGAACTTCTTCAACTGCGGCATGGTCTTGTCGTCGCTGATGCGGCCCACCACGCTGCTGTATTCCGCCGGAAGGTTGGCCGGGTCTGAAGCACCGAAACCGCCACCGCCGCCCCCACGCCCGCCGCCCGCGCCGCCGCGGCGGATGGCGCCATCGGTGAACACCAGCACGTCGAACTTGCTCTTGAGATCGCCCGCATCGAGCGCAGGCGGATACACGCGCTCGAACGGAAACTCGTACTGCTCGAAGAGCCAGCGCGTCCAGCCCGCGGGCATCGACCCGCCGTACTGATCGTAAAGCCCTATGCGGATGGGCGCAAGCTTGAGCGCATCGCCGGCCGGCGCCTTGGCCACCGCGTGCACCGGTACACCCGCGTCCCTGGCGGTCTGGGCCAGCACCGTGCGCGCGGCCGCCGAAGCAGGCACCCAAATCGTGCCCGTGCCCAGGTCCTGCCCATCGGCCTCAACCGCCTTCTTCAGCCAATAGACATCCGCGCCGGCCTTCAACAGCCGGTTGATGGCGATGAAGGAATTATTCACCTTGTGGCTGATCAGGTAGCCCGCCGGATTGGCAGGCCCCATCACCGAACTGGCAGGCACGGGCAACAGGCCGGTGATCTTCGTGTAAAGGCCAGGCAAGGCCTCAGGCATGGCGTCGAACACGCGGTCGAACTGCACGCCCATCTGGTACGCCAGCGTCCAGCCGGTGATGTCATAGGGCCGCTTCGGCGGACCGCCGGGGTAAGCGAAATCGTTGGGATGGTCCTGCGGCTCAAACATATCCATCACGTGCGGGCGGAAAGCCTGCGCCGTTTTGATCAAGTAGGAGCCCGCCGGGTAGGGCTTGCCGGCAACCTGGAATTGCGCCGCAGCCTTCGTCACCGTGATGCCGTTCTTGAGCAGCGCGTTAACGAATTCGGTGGCGTTGGCGAAATCGGCCTGGTCCGCGGGAATGATGTAGCCGCGCGGGTCGCGCATCTTGGGGTCGTGCAGCACGGTGTTGTAGAGTTCGGCCGGCAGCGTGCGGGCCGCGAAGCCGCCGCCTCCTCCTCCACCACCGCCACCCGCGGGCGCGTCGCCGCCAGCGGCAACCTGCGGCGCTCCGCCTCTGCCGCCGCGTCCGCCACGCCCGCCGCCGCCCGTCCCGGAGGGCGCACCCGGATTGGCCGCCGCCGCCGCTTCCAGCGCCGCGATCCGCTTGGGAGAAACCGTCCAGTTGTCCCGGCTGCCTTTCTCAATGGAGTTCATGCCCATGCGCCATATATTGAACAGGAAGGTCTCGCGGTAGCGCGACGCCAGGTCCAGAATGGCGCGGTTGTTGGTGATTTCGTACTCGATCGACTGCCGGTAGTGCCACTCCTGCGGCATGATGGGCATGGGCCAATCGCCCTGCGGCAACTGCTTCTCGGCCACCAGCGGAATGTTCATCGGCGTGGGGCTGCCGATGATCTCGGTCAGAATCCCGATCATGTTGTGGAAGTAAGTCACGGTGCGCAGCCCGCCATTCCACCACGTGGAATAATTGGCGCCGGTGCGCATGGCGCTGCCGCCTTTGCCCTCGGCCACCAGCCGGCTGTGCATGGCGGTGCCCACCAGTTCGATGCCCAGCGGCACCAGCGGATCGAAATTATAGTTGAAGGGATCGCGGAACGGCGGCATGAAGATCACCGCCCCGGCGGGCCCGGTCTGGTGATGGTTGTACATGATCTGCGGGTACCATTCCCGGAACAACTGGTGGTTCATGTTGGTGGTCTCGCGCATGTTCGACATGTAGAAGTCGCGATTGTCGTCGTGCCCGATGTACTTGGCATAGAGCCGCGGCAGCCCGTTCATGTTGCGCTGCCTGGCGTCCTTCAGCGGCGCGTTGGCGTTCTCGGAGCCCCGCATGTACCAGTTGGCCACCAGTTCCTGGCCATCGGGGTTGGCCTGCACGCACAGCACGATCACGTCGTTCAGAAACCGCATGGTCTCCGCATCGGTGCGGCTCACCAGTTGGTAAACCGTCTCCATGAGCTGCTGCGAGCCCACCGTTTCGGAGGCGTGCAGCCCGCCATCGATCCAGATCACCGCCTTCCCTTCAGCCGCCAGGGCGCGGGCCTGCTGTTCGGTGACGCCTTCGGCATGTGCCAGCCTGGATGAAATCTCTTTGTAATGGTCCAGCTTCTTCAGGTTGTCCGGCGAGCTGATAATGGCCATCCACTGGTCGCGTCCCTCTTCGGTCTTGCCGATGCTCACCAGCTTCATGCGGTCGCTCTCGGCGGCCAGTTTTTTCCAGTGCGCTTCAAGCTGGCTGTAACTGGCCATCTGGTAATCGTCACCGATGTTAAATCCGAAAAGGTCCTTCGCAGCGGTGACTCTGGGCGTGGTCTGCGCGGCCACGGGCCAGGCGGATAGCGCGGCAGCGACAAGGTACACGTATAGCGGGATGGCTCGAGACTTCATTGTGAGAGTGTACCCTGGTTCGGCACCTTTGTGGGGCAGGTTGTTAACCTGCGGCGGATTGCCAATCCGCCTGGAACCTGCCATCAGGGCTTTTTCTTTGCGTTCTTGGCGTCTTGGCGAGCAATATATACTTGCCTGTGTATGACGGAGAACGCCGTGGCGAAGGAGATTGTCGACGTCGCTTATCGAATACACACGGTTCTCGGCCCAGGACTGTTCGAATCCGTTTATTAAGCGGTTCTGGCGAGCGAACTAGAGAAGCGAGGACTGCAACTCGCCAGGCAGCAGCCGATACCCGTGGTCTACGAAGGGACTCGCTTTGAGTTGGGATTTCGCGCCGATCTGGTGGTTGAAGACAAAGTGATCGTCGAAATCAAATCCATCGCCGAGATCGCTGCCCTGCACAAGAAGCGGCTTCTCACCTAACCTCCAGCTCGCAGACAAACGATTGGGCTTATTGATCAATTTCAATGTGGTCCTGATCAAAGATGGGATTACACGGATTGTCAACGGACTGGAAGAGTAATTTTCTCGCCAAGACGCCAAGAACGCAAAGAAGAGCCGATGTGCACCAGCGACGCCGCGGGCGGTTACGTGACTATTTGTTTTCTTGGCGTTCCCTGCCCCTTTGCGAGAGATAGTTTTCCCGCTTGGAATTTCCACGGAACTGCTCTCCGCAACGGATGCAATCCATCTTGAATCCATCTGAGAGTCTTGCCTTGCTCTGGCCCTTTTTAGCTATGCCCCGCGGCAGTGGGCGGGAATTATAATTCGGAAAAGGAAGTACAGGGGATTAAGAGGCGCGACTGTCATGTGGCAGTTGCAAAACATTGTCTCGGTTAGCCCTTACTATCAGTACAAGGAGATACGTGTGCGCCGTATAAGGCATATGGACACCAGTGTGCGTGCATTGGTTGTTTGCGCAGTGTTTTCCATGGTCGCGGCCGCCCAGTCGGACTACGGTTCGATTGGCGGTTTCGCGAAAGATCCATCCGGGGCGGTCGTCCCCAAAGCCAAGGTGGTGATCACCAACGAGGCTACCGGGGATGAACACCCGGTGAACACCAACGACTCCGGCTACTACACCGTCCCGAACCTCGCTCCAGGCGTGTACGGCATGACGGCGGAAGCGCCCGGATTCAAGAAATTCGAAAGTAAACACAACCGGCTGAATGCCAACACCGCGCTGTCACTGGATGCCGCTTTCACCGTGGGCAGCCCCACCGAAACCGTGGAAGTGACTGCCACCGCAGCGGTTTTGCAGACCGACTCGGGGTCCGTGCAGGGGGAAATCACCGGCACCCAGATCCAGAGCCAGGAACTGAACGGCCGCAATCCGCTTTATATGGCCCAACTGCTCCCCGGTGTGCGCGGCGGCGGTACCATGGGCGACTTCAACTTCGCAGTAGGCGGCGGCGAACCGTTCCAGATCAACGGCGCGCGCACCCAGGACACGATTGTAACTTTCGATGGCGCGCCATCCTTGCGGACCCGCGCCAACGGCGCCGTGATCGGCGTGGCCGATGTGGATGCCGTGCAGGAAGTGCAGGTGATGACGGCCGATTATTCCGCCGAGTACGGGCGCGCGGCCGGAGGCCAGATTCGCATCATCAGCAAGAGCGGCACGCGGGATTTCCACGGCAGCCTGTATGAGTATTTCCGCAACTCCGACCTGAACGCCAACACCTGGTCGCGCAACCTGAGCAGCTTAACCACCAATGCCGCCCCTTTCCGCTACAACAACTTCGGCGGCACCATCGGCGGCCCGGCGTGGATTCCAAAAATGAGCAGCAAGTGGCGCGACAAGCTGTTCTTCTTCGTGGCCGAAGACTGGATTCGCTATCGCCTGGTAGACACCCAAACCCAGGCCGTTCCGACGGCATTGATGCGCGGCGGCAACTTCAGCGAACTGCTGGCGCCCAATCCCTGGTACAAAGCCGGCACGGTTGTCTACGATCCCTCAACCTGCCCCAGCGTGGGCGCGGCGTCATGCACCCCGTTTCCAAATAACACAATCCCCAGCAGCAAATTGAGTCCTAACGGCGTGGGCATTCTGAGCGCTTACCCGGCGCCCACCGCCGGTTTTCTCAGCGGAACCCAGAACTGGCTGGCGACGGCCCCGCACCCCATCGATCAGCGCAAGGGCACCATCAACATCGACCTGCAACCGTCCGAAAAGGATCACATTGCGGGCCGGCGCACGGACGCTTCCTACCTGGAATTTCAGCCGTTTGACCAAGGCTCCGGCCTCACCGGAAAGTTCTTCAACCGTCCCAACCAGACCAACACCGTGTCCTGGACGCGGACTATCAGCCCTTCGCTGATCAATGAAGCCCGCATGACCCTCAGCTTGGACGATGTCTATATTCCGGTGGATACAGCACTGGCCGGCTTCCATCGCGATCAGTTCGGCATCAACTATCCTTACCTGATACCTCAGGGCAAAGACCTGCCGCAAAAAATCCCCACGGTGAATTTGCCTAACTTCTACGGTCTGGCCGGCGGGCCTTACCCGTCGCATTCCTCCGGGCCCATCTGGACGGGCGGCGACACGGTGACCAAGGTCTGGGGCAATCACACCATCAAGGCTGGAATTTCCTTTGAGTATTCCGGTGAAAACGATGGCGACCAGATCAACGTGGCCACCGTGCCGGGCGGCGCCAGCGACCAGAATGGCACCTTTACGTTCACCGACGGCCGCACCGGCCTGGGCGCCACCTCAGGCGTGGGAATCGCCAACCTGGCGCTCGGTTTGGCCGACAGCTATACGGAAATCGGCCCGCGCGCCCTCACCATCTGGCGCAGCGCCGTGGTGGAAGAGTTCGTACAGGATTCCTGGAAGATTACCTCCAAGCTGCACGTCGATTACGGAGTTCGCGTGACCACCATCCAGGGTTTCCACCCGCTGTGGGGCAACGCGGACTACTTTAACGGCGCCCTTTACAACCCGGCCCAGGCCGTGCAGGTGGATCCCAAGACCGGCAACGTGCTCCTGGGTACGGGCAATCCTTATAACGGCGTGGTGATTCCGGGATTCAGCTCATTCCCCAGCGCTGCCGTCGGGCGCGTTCTGGCTGCCACTCCCGCCACCGCCAACCAGTGCGATGGGGCGTCCTGCAGCGGGCTGTTCGCTCCCAACCTTTCGTCAAGCTACGTCAAGACCTACACCCCGGTGCAGCCCCGCCTCGGCATCGCGTACCAGATTACGCCGAAGACAGTGGTGCGCGCCGGCGTCGGCCGCTTCGTAACCCGCATGGGGCTGCTGGACAACGTCTTCATGGGCGGCAACTCTCCGTTCCAGCCTTTCGTGACGGTGAACAACGTGTCGGTGGATAATCCGGGCGCCGCTTTGACCAGCGGAACCGCCGCGCCCTTGACCATCACCACGCTGAATCAGCAGTTGAAGCCGCCGGAGGCATGGAATTGGAACGTTACGGTGCAGCGGGAGCTTCCGCTCGGCACCGTGCTTTCCGTGGCATATGTGTCGCACCGCGGCCTGCACGCCTGGGAGGTCTACGATATCAACCAGCCGACGGCCGGCGCCCTGCAGGCCAACCCCGGCGTCAACGTAAACGCCCTGCGTCCGTACAAAGGCTACGCCGCCATTCAGGAAGAGGAAAGCGGCGTGAATTCCACCTACAACGGGCTGCAGATTTCCTGGTCGCGCGCGTTCAAAGGCGGATCGAGCTTCGGTTTCACCTACACGTACTCCAAGAGCATGGATGGCAGTTCCAACTACCGCGACATCGTCCCCGATACCTATAACACCAGCAACCTTTGGGGACCGTCGGAATACGACACCCGGCATGTCGCCATCGTCAACTATATTTACGATCTGCCGTTCTTCAAGGGGAAGAGCGACATGACCGGAAAGCTGCTGGGCGGGTGGGAAATTGCCGGCACCGCTCAATTCCAGACGGGTACGCCGTGCGGCATCGGCACCAATAACGACTTCGCCGGGGTGGGTGAATTCGGCAGCTTCGGCTGCGGTTCCCAGGGCCAGTTCTGGGTCCTGAACGGCGCGCCGACCATCTCTACCGGCGCTTTCGCCGGGCCGGTCACCACTTCGGCTTCGGCCAAGTATTTCACCGCCAATGTGACGCAGCCGGCCGCCGGCACTTTCAACCTGCAACCCGGTGTCCGCGACGCGGTTTACCAGCCCGGCCTCCAGGACTGGAACCTCGCCCTGCTGAAATCATTCAAGGTCAACGAGCGGAGCAGTTTCCAGTTCCGCGCCGAGGCCTATGACTTCATCAATCACCCCAACCTGAGCGGTCCCAACCTCAATCCAACTTCGAGCCAGTTCGGCATGATCACCAGCAAGACGGGCCTCACCCGCAACCTGCAACTTTCGCTGCGCTTCAGTTTTTGAGTAGCACAGCCATTACTAGCTGTATTGCTTTTCGGCGTTACCTGGGCTCCGGGCCATCCTTCGCGATGGCCCCGGAGCCTTTTTTGTGTGCCGGGCAGTTCGATAACCGGTTCGACAACCCGGGGGTGCGCGCGGCGATGACGAGAACCGCGAACCCGGCGGAACAAGGCCAGGGCGTGCGGCGTCTATAATGGCTAATGGGCAAGCTGTTCCGCCTGTTCTTCCTCACCACCGTGCTGGCGGCCACCTACGTTGCGTGGGTGTTCGTCTCGCGCGTGCTGGTACTCGCCAGTCCGGCCGCCCGGCGGTAGTCAACTCCGAGTTCGCCCGGACCTACGGCGGTACGGACGTTAAGATACTGCAATTCTACGCGCGCGAGGGCAGCGTTATCGAAGGCCGCCAAGGATTGATCTGCTACGGCGTACTGAATGCGAAATCCGTTCGGGTGGAACCGCCTCTGGAGGGCGTCTACCCCGCCCTGAACCGCTGCGTGGAAGTGACGCCTGAGCGCCCGACGCGGTACACCCTGACGGCGGAAGGCCAGGATGGCCGCAGCGTGTCCGAATCATTTGTCCTCGGCGTGCGCCCCGATCAGGACACCCTGCCGCGGATCACTTCGTTCGGCATCGGGAAGCGTGAGCGCGATTACTCCGGCAGATGGATTTTCTCGTTGAGCTATGCGGCGCGGAATCCTGAGGAGGTGACCATTGACCCGCCGGTGTTTCCGACACTGCACCGTTCGCCAAGCGGGTCGTTCTACGTCGCTCCTCAAGAGACCACGACGTACACCCTGACCGTCACCGGCAAATACGGGCACAAGGTGCGGCGGCAACTGACCGTCCAGGTGCCGCCGCCATGAGCCCTGCAACAGGCGATTTCGCGCCACTTAGGGGAAGTTAGATAATAAGTTGAACGTTTGAGTCAAGGGCAGAAGAAAAAGGCAGGATTTCACGCAAAGCCGCCAAGCCGCAAAGCAAAGCAAAGCAACGCAAAGAAGAGAAGAAAGAGAGATAATCGAAAGTCAATGTGACCGAGAACGAATTGGCCAAACAGATTGTGGATGCAGCTTATCGAGTCCATACCACACTGTGGCCGGGTCTGTTGGAGTCGGTCTATGAATCGGTCCTGGCATACGAACTGGAACACCGCAGGCTGCCCACGACGCGTCAGCAACCGGTTCCCCCGGTCTATCGCGGCTGGTGTAACGCGGCTGGTGCATCACGGCGTCCACATTGAGGTGGGATTTCGGCCAGACCTGATCGTTGAGGACCCGGTGATCGTGGAGATCAAGTCGGTCGAGGTGGTTGCGCCGGTGCACAAGAAGCAGTCTCTTACCCAGGCTGCGGCTAGCCGACAGCGTTTGGGCTTGCTTGTCAACTTCAACGTGGCGCTGATCAGGGACGGCATTACCCGCGTCGTTAACGGACTCCCTGAGTAATCTTCGTAGTCTTCTTTGCGGCTTTTTCTTGGCGGCTTGGCGGCTTTGCGTGAAATCTTGCCTTTTTGAATCCCACTCTTCAAGTGATTTCCCGTACGCCAGACGCAAATTGTCCAGTTTATTGTTTGACTCGGCCTTATTGCACGATAATCGGCGCGCGCGGAAAGGCGAACTTGCGCTCCACCTCATCCACCACGTTGATCTGGCAAATGTACTCACCGCGCGTCAGGTCTTTCAGCGGAATCTGTATCTGCACCGGCACCGCTTCCGGCCGCGTCGGCGCCAGTTGTGTCGCATCGATGGGCCCCACCTCGAACGCCTTCACCGCATTCTTGTTGAACAGGCTCATGCTGACCTTCACCCGACGGTTCCTGGTGTTCGCCGGATCTGGCAGGGCGTCGTAAACGTCGAAGTTCACGTACAGGCTCTGGCTCCGGCGGAAAATCCGCGAGATGTTGGGAATCACCTTCTGGTCGCCCACAATCATCGGGTTGGCCCTGGTCTCCTTCCGCGACACGCGCTCTGCCGACCCCGCGGCCGCCGTCACCGCTTCGCGCTGGCTGCTCCAGATTACCGTGCTCAGCTTTAAACCCGAAGTGTCTGCGCTCAGGTCCGGCACGGTGAAGCGCGTTTCGAACGTTCCCATCTTGCCGGTGATGTTTTCGCGGACCACGAATTTCATGCGGTACCGGCCCGGTTCCAGCGTGAAACCGGCGTCGTACTGAAAGCTCTTGCGCCCGGCCTTGGCAGCGGTGCCCTGGTCCAGTTTGATGGGGATGTTGTCGCGCACGTTGCCCACCACGGCCCGCCGCTCGTCTTGAATCTGGCCGGCGAAATCGAACTGCGTGGTGCTGGCTCCGCCCTTCGCGGCCAGCGCTATCACGGAGCCTGGGATCTTGATGGAGACCGGCACGTAGTAAGCGGTCGGCGAGACGCGGAAGTAGTCGATTTGCAAGGCCAGTGGAAGGTCGGTCGCCGGATCGCCCGCCGAAAGCGCCTCCTTGAGCTGCTGCTCCTTATCCTGGGCGTTCAACTTACCCCACACCTTGTCGGCGTAGTAACCTTCACGGTGTTCCAACTTAGCCGCCAGCTTCCCGCCGTTGAGCTTCACGGAGATCTTGCGGAACTTGCCGTCGCGTGCGTTGTTAGTACTGTAGTAACCCAGCAGGTAGTAACTGCTCATGGCTTCCTGCGTCTTGGTGATACCCAGCGCGATATCGTTGCTGTCGAAGAAGGACTTGCCGCCGGTCTCCGCGGCCAGGGTGTAGAGTGTGTCCTGCGAAGCCAGGAAGCCTTGCCGCTGCGAGTTATACACCGCGCCGTTGTAAATGCCGGTGCCCCGCGACCCGGCCTTGGATGCGCCGCCGCCCGGAGGGTCGGCCGTAAGGCCGCGTGTATCGATGGCGTAGATGGACAGGTTGGCTTTGGTGGCGGCGTTGATGGAAGCTTGCAGTTGCGCTTCGTTATCCAGACCGCTGCGGCTCACGCCACCGGAGAAGTAGACCAGCGCCTTCCTTTCGGGGAAGCCAGCCAGCATCTTGGACGCCTGCTCGATGGCGGCCAGCTTTTTATCGGTGCTGAAGATGTTGAATTCGGTTTCGTCGGCCACGAACGCGGCCTGGGTATCTTCGCTGTTGTCGTCGCCGGTGTCGGCCAGCGCCGCCAGTTCGCTGGCTTCGCCAATCGGCAGGGTCTTGATCACCCGGGTCAGCACCTCGCGGTCGCCGGTGAAATCGCTCAGCACTTGAATGGTGCTGGCATAAAACATGATGGCCACTACGTCGTCTTTGGTGATGTGCTCCTTCAGGTATTCGAGGGCGCCATCCTGGGCGCGCAACTGGTCGGGAATCTGCATGGACGAGAAGTCGAAGAAGAGCACCATCAGCCGCTTGTCGTGGTATTGGATCTTGCCGGGCGTGGCGGCGGTGATTTCGGTCTTGGGCGCCTCCGGCAACTGAAATTGGTCGTCCAGTTTTACCTCATCGGGAGGTTCCGGCTCCGATGTGATGCGCTGGTATTCGAAGACCGAAACCTTCTGCGGCTTGCCGTCTTCGAGCACCGTGAAATCCTCCGCCCGCAGCCCCTCCACCGGCTTGCCGGACTTGTCCTTGGCGCTGACATCGACAATCACCAGGTTTGAGTTGGACGTAAATGTCGGCAGACTGGGCTGCTGGGCCGCGGCCGGCATCGGCAACAGCACCGCGAGTAGCGCCGAAAGAAAAGTCTTGGTGGTCATAGGTTTCAAAAGCTGAAACGCGTATTGAGCGTGACGCCGCGCGTGGCGGAAGCCGCGGTGGGCAGGCCATAGCTGGTCGAGTTCACCGTAGTCCCAATGCTGGTGATGGTCACGTGGTTAAGAACGTTGGTGGCATTGATGGAAAACGTCAGCGTCCGGCGGCTCTCCCCGAAACGGAAAGACCGGTTCATGCTGGAGTTCACCGCGATGCGGAACAGGCCGGGGATGGTGTCGCGGCCCGCATCGCCGAACTGGCCCGCCAGGGGCGTGGTGAACGCCAGGGTGTTGAAGTATCCACCGCCATCCACCCCGATCGGCAGGCCCGTGGCCTGGGCGCGAAGCGTTCCGCCGGCCGCCAGCCCGCCCGTGTTCGAGAGGTTGCCGGATACGCGCGCCGTCAGCGGATTTCCGGTGGTCACGCTAATGCTGCTCTGCATGTTCCAACTCTTCAGCAATTGCGTCTTCCATCCTCCGTTGCGCAGCAAACCACGAACGCCCACCGGCGATGAGAGCTGAAACCCGGTGCTGAGGTTATGCCGCTGATCGAACGTCGAAAGGCCGCGTTCCAGGTAGCGGTTGTCCAGGTACTGCACCACCGTGCCGCCGGTGCCGCTGAAACTCGACGCATCGTCCAGCGACTTGGAAAACGTATACAGCGCGTTGGCCGAAACACTGCGCGAGAGCCGGCGCGTCACGCGCACCTGCGCGGCGTGGAACGACGAATCGGCGCCGTCAGTCTGATACGTGAAGCTGGTGGCGTTCGCAATCTGCAACTGCTGCTGCGGAATCGAACTGGTGGAGCGATTGGGATTTTCCACGATGCCCAGGTGCGTGCCTTTGGTCCCGATGTACTCGGTGTCGATCACCAGGCCGTGCGGCAGCGTGTGCTGCAGGGTAACGTTCCAGGTCTGCGCATAGGCGATCCGGAAGTTCGGGTCGATGGCGTAGGTGTTGGTCAGGGTGGTAGGGGAGGCGGCGAATCCGTCCTGCAGCGTCAGCGGCGCCGTGACCGAAGTGCTGAGCGAAGCCGATGTGGCAAACGGCGGCTGCGCGGCCAACTGGCTGGCGATCTGCGCGTACGAAGAGCCGCTGTAGAAAATGCTGTAGCCGGTGCGCAGCAGCATGTTGCGTTTCTGGAAAGGCCGCCACGCCAGCCCGAAACGCGGCGAGAAGTCCCTGGGGCTGGGCCGCACGATGCTGCTTGGCAGGCTGCCCGAGTACGGCCCGTTCAGCCCGGCGGTGACCACGCTCACGGCCGTGAACCCGGGGCTGACATCCAGGTTGGCCAGGTGGCCGCGCAGTTCCGTGTAGGGCGCGAAGTATTCGTACCGCAGCCCCAGGTTGATGGTCAGGCGCGCGTTCACGCGGAAATCATCCTGCGCATACCAGTTCGCCGACCAGCTTCGAAAGTAGTTGTTCGAGCTGCCGAAGCGCAGCGAACTGGATTGCGGGAAGCCCAGCAGAAAGTCGGCGAAATCGAAACCCGTGTCCTTCACCGGTTGCCCGGCCGCATCCAGATCGCTGGTAAGCAGGCCGCTGAAACTGAACGACCCGCGCGCATTCTGGAAATTCTGGCTATTCTGTTGCAGCCGGTTGTAGCCGAAGCCGAACGTCAGGTTGTGCTTCCGCTTCATGACGTAGGTGAAGGTGTCTGAGAACGTGGCCGACTGGTTGCGGCTCAGGTTCGGGGTGCCGTCGCTCAGGCCGGAGAAGTTGGTGAAAGAGAGGCTGGGCGGCCCGTAGTTGACCGGGTCCTGCGACGTGCCGGCGATTGCCAATTGGGCCGCGATGTTCTGGCCGAACGCGAAGAACGGCGAGTTCTGGCTGCGGCTGCGGCTCACTGAGAAGGTGAGGTTGTTGTTGAGGCGCGGCTTGAAGCTGTGGCTCCATCCTGCCGAGAAGCTGAGGCCCGCGCTCACTCCCGTGTCCAGGAAGCCGAAGAGTTGGTGCGAGTCCGAATCCTGGTGCTGATTCTGGAAATTGAAGTTCAGCCGGTCCTTATTGTTTAGCGGCGCGTTGAAGCGAACGCCGATGTTGTGGCTGTTGCTCGGGTCGGTGATGACAAACCGGTAGTTCTGCACGATGGAAGCGTAGGTTGGATTCGGAAAGTATTGGATCAGTCCGGCCGATGCCGCGTTGAAACGTGTTTGGGGGATCACGTTGTTTGGAAATGGCGATGCCGAAAGCGGATCGTAAATCGTGAGGGGGCTGGTGGTCAACGCCTGGGAAAAATCGCCGCCGCGCTCGGCTGCTGTCGGCACCGAGCCCACCATACTCTTGCCGTTGCGGTTGATGGAGGTGGCAAACGTGACCGTGAACTGGGCGCGCTGCCAATTGACGATTTTCGGGATATGCAGCGGCCCGCCGATGGTTCCGTTCAGGGTGTTGTTGGCCGAGTACGGCTTCTGCGCGGTCTGGCCGTTGAGCGAATAGGGCGCTGCGTTGAAGGCGGAGTTGCGGACGGTCAGGGATAGCGATCCCGAGAGAGGGGGCGGGGTGCGCCGCCGGTTTCCAAAGCTGGCGTACTGGCCGTTGAACGGACCCCGTCCGCCGCGCCCGTTGCGTCCGTTCTGTCCGCGCCCGCCTTGTCCCAAACCGCCGCCACCACCACCGCGTCCGCCTCCGCCACCACCGCCACCGCCAGGCACGCCGCCGGCGTCGAAGCCGCCACCGGGTCCACCGCGCCCGCCGCCTCCAAAGCCGCTGCCCGCGCCGCCGCGTCCTGCCCCTTGTCCCGCCGCGCCAACGTCAAAGCCGCCGTTGATGGCACTGGCGCCGAAGCCGCCGAGCCCCAAGCTGTCGTTCGTGAGGGTCGCGCTCATGCCCGGAGGCAGGCCCATTCCGGCCTGCAATCCCTGCGCCGCCGATACCGCGCCGCCCTGTCCGCCTGGGCCACCGGGCCCGCCGCGTCCGCCGCCGATGGCCCGCTGGCGTCGCGTTTCATCGTCGCTCGATTGTTCCAGGCCGCCGCTGGTGCTGCCTCTGACCGTGATGGCTTCGTCATCGCCAAAGTCCGCGGCCTGCGCTGCCGGGTCCGCTTGCTGGGCGATCTCGTTAGCGGCTGCCTGCTGCCCTTCCGGCGTGGCCCGTACCGCGGCGCTCTGGAACCCCGGCGGTTGGCTGGAACCACCTTGGCCGGAACCGCCTTGGCCATTGCCGCCCCGGCCAGGCTCGCGTCCGCCCGGGCCGCGTCCACCCGGTCCGCCAGCCCCGCCGAATCCACCCTGTCCTCCCCGGCCGCCAAAACCCCGATTGCCCCTGCCACCGCCCGCGCGATTTCCTCCGGGAACCGCGGGCCCGGCAGCCGTCTGCGAAACCGGCGGCGCGGCAGCCTGGGGTCCACCGCGCTCGCCGAGTTTGGGCATGTTCAACACCCAGTCGCGCGCGACATTTGCATTGGCGCCCACATCGCCGTCCACACCAGCAATGGTGACCTGTCCAGTGGCCGGGGTGAACTCGAACATTCCGATCTCGATATCCCAAACGCCTGCCGCCAGGTTCATGGTGTAGCGGCCATTCTCATCGGTGAAGGCGGTGACTTTGGTTTCGCCGTGACGTGCGGTCACAGTGGCCCCCGGAACCAGTTGGTCCGCAGCGCGCACCACCCCACTGAATTCGGCCGCGGTCAGCATCGCCGGGCACACGCCGGCAACGGTCGAAAGAATGGTGAGGAGCAGCCATGGGGTGGAGCGCATGGAGTTGTGTATCAAATCTAATTCCCTTTTGGGAACAATAAGTTCCAGCGAATCTTGCCAGAACGTGCGATTCGGGCCTTCCGCCGTGATTCGGAACTTCCGCAACCCGAAGGCGCGGTTTTTCTTGACGTTCAGGCTGTCCATCGAGGAGAATCAGCCTGTCGTGATACTTAGATTACTGCTTTTCGCGTGCCTTCTTGCCCCGCCGGCCGCCGCCGATGAAGGCCTGTGGCCATACAACCAATTTCCCACCGCAACTGTGAAGCAGAAGCGCGGCTTCGAAGTTACGGACGCGTTTCTGGACCACCTGCGCCTTTCGTCGGTGAAGATAGGCGGCGGATCCGGCTCGTTTGTTTCGCCCACCGGCTTGTTGCTCACCAACCGGCAGATTGCGGGCGCCTGCCTGGCTGCCCTGAGTGGGCCGCGGCACGACTATTTTCGCGATGGATTCCAGGCGACGGATGCGGCTGCCGAGTTACGTTGTACGGGCCTCGACGCCAGCGTCTTGATGAAGATTGATTACGTGAACGAGCGGGTGAAGGCCGGCGGCCAATCGCTGACGCAGCGCAACGCCACCATCGCGCGTATCGAAAAGGAATGCGCCGCGAAAACGGCTGGCGCCTGTTCGGTAACTCGCCTCTTTTCGGGCGGCCGTTACGACCTTTACCAGTACCGACGCTACCGTGACGTGCGCCTGGTCTTCGCGCCGGAATACGGCATCGCCTTCTTCGGCCGCGAGCGCGACAGCATCTCATACCTGCGCTACGGCCTCAATATCGCCTTCCTGCGCGCCTACGAAAACGGCAAGCCCGCCGCCACCGCCGACTATTTGAAATGGAGCGCCGACGGAGTAAAAGAGGGCGACCTGGTCTTTCTGGCCGGCAACCCAGGCCCAACCGGCCGTCTCTCCACGGCTGCGCAGCTCACCTTCCTCCGCGATACCGAGCTGCCGTTGCGGCTCAGCCGGATGCAGCCGCGGGTGCAGCAGTTGAATGCCTTCGCGGCCGCGTCGGAAGACAATTTGCGCGCCGCCGAATCCACCCTGAGCGCACTGCTCACCGTCTTCAAGTCCGACGCGGGCAAGCTGATCGGGCTTCGCGACGACCGTTTGGTGGCGCGCAAGACTGCCTTCGAAGGCAAGATCCGACGGGCCGTGGAAGGCAACGCCAAACTTGGCGCCGAGGCCGGGAAGGTGTGGGACGAAATCGCCACCGCGTATCGCAAGTGGCGGCCCTACCACAAGCAATACGAGATTCTCGAAGCCTCGCCAGCGCCCGGATCGCGGCTGTTCCGCATGGCGCGCCAGATTGTCCGCGGTGAAGCCGTCGCTCTGAAAGCTGAAAACGATTCGGGCGACCCCATCAGCCAACCGATCGAGATTATGATGCTGGCCCAGTACCTGACCGAGTTGCAAGGCCTGGGCGAAAAGGAACTCCCCATGAAAACCATCCTGACCGGCGCCACGCCCCAGCAGGCGGCGGAGAAGATGGTGAAGGCGAGCCTGCTGAAAGACGCCTCGGGGCGCGCTCGGCTGGCTGCGGGGATGGCTGCGGGGGCGCCCTCTGGTCCGGCCGCGGCACTGCAATCGGGCGACGGCATCATTGCTCTGGCGCAAGCGCTCGACGGCGCGGCGCTGAAGCTGCGCAAACAACACGAGGACATCATCGGCGCGCTGGAAGTTTCGGCGATGGAAAAGATCGCGCAGTACCGTCTGAAACTCTTCGGCGCGGCCGATTATCCCGATGGCACGGCCACGCCGCGTGTGGAGTTCGGCGTGGTCAAAGGCTATACGGACCGCGCCGCCGTGGCCCAACCCTTTGCCTCCACTTTCAGCGGCCTCTACTACCGGAAAGACAATGATGGCCCATGGCAGGTTCCGCCGCGATGGCTGGACGCCCGCCAGGTGCTGAACCAGGTAACCCCGCTCGATTTCGTCAGCACGGCCGATATCGGCGGCGGCGACTACGGCAGCGCCACGGTGAACCAACGCGGTGAACTGGTGGGCGTGACCTTCGACGGCAACCTGGAGAGCCTGCCGGTGACCTACCTCTACAGCGACGAGCAGGCGCGCGCGGTGCACGTGGATGTGCGGGGCATCGCGGAAGCGCTGGCCAAGGTGTATAAGGCCGCGGGGCTGCTCAAGGAACTCGGGGCGGCGGTGGGGCAGGGAGGATCGTAGGGCGGTTGTTTCGAGCGGCGTGAACGCGCTATGGTCGTAGCAGGGAGTCATTGCCGTGCCAATTCTGCCGTACCGATTGGTTGATCATCGCGAGATCACTGCTGCCGTTGAACGCGCGACTCGCGCTCTTACACCGGATGTTGTCCGGATTGGCTACAGCATTGCCACAGACTGGACCGGCGACCAATCTATCTTTTTCCGAATCATTCTCTCCGATGAGGCTGCAAGCAAGGAAAAGCAATTGGGCGAGATCGCGCAGAGTGTTGAGAGTGCGATCCTGAGCGAAGTTAACGTGGACGAGCTAGGACTGCAATACTACTTTAATTACCGAAGCCAATCCGAGCAGGCCAGCCTGAACGATCGAGCGTGGGCATGACCAATGCCTTTCGCTGAGCACCTGCTTGAGCAGGCGCAACACCTGGCGCGACGCGAAAAGAAGCGGCCTCGCCAAGCGAGTCTGAGAAGGGCGGTTTCGACTGCCTACTATGCGTTGTTCCATCTACTCGTCTCCGAGGCAACCAGGAATTGGAAAAGAGCAAGTCAGCGCGACGTCCTCGCGCGCGCCTTTGACCATGGAAAGATGAGGGCCGCGTGCGAGAAGAAACGTAAAGAGCTCGAACACTCCATGAAAACGAGTCTGTCACCTGGCGATCTCACCATAGCCCGGCAATTGCATAGTCTGGTTGACAGGTTCCCTCAATCGCAGGAGCAGCGGCACAAGGCCGACTATGATAACTCCAAACAATGGACACGCACTGAAGTTCTCATGGAAATCTCCAAGGTTACCGCCGCCTTCCAAAGCTGGAAAGTCATTCGCAACGAAGACCTCGCCCAGGACTTTCTCATTTATCTTCTGGTAAAAGACCGCTAATTCCCGCGCTCAAGGCGCAGCCTTGGACCCCGCCTCGCCCAGACAAATGAAGACTTCGCGGTAGAACTCCGGGTGGGCCTTCCAGGTTTGGGCGGTCACCAGGCGGCCGTCGCGAACGGCGGGCTTGAAGCTGTACTTGCCCCCGCCGCGCTCCACTTCCAGGATGACGTGTTCGTGGCCGGTGACTGTGCGGCCCTGCGTGAGTCCCGCGGCGGCAACCACCTGGATGCCGTGGCCGATGGCGAAAATGCACTTATCCAGGGTGGCGAATTCCCGGACCAGGTCGAGCAGGCTGGCGTCGTTGCGCAGGTACTCCGGCGCGCGGCCGCCCAGAATTAAGACGGCTGCGAACTCGCGGGCCGCCACAGCCGTGATGGCCACGTCAGCTTCCACGCTGTGGCCCGGCCGCTCGACATAGGTTTGCCAGCCGGGTTCGGAGTCGTGCAAAACCATGTGGAGGCGGCGGCGCGACGGGGCGGCAATCACCGGCGCCCAGCGCGCTTCCAGGAAGCGTTGGCAGGCGTAAAGAGCCTCGTAGCTATCGCCCCCATCTCCCGTGACAATCAGAATCTTCCCGCTCATGGCAGAACCTGCTTCATGGTCAGGATAGCGCACGGTGGGAAACACGGCGGGGAATACGCTGGGAACAAGGGGCAGCCGCGGCGTTCCCGGTACGGATGGACGACGTCCGCAAAATAGCGCATGGACTTCCGAGAACGCCTGCCTACAATGGAAAGGTTATGCTGTCGCTCGGCATGGACGTGGTGATCATAGGGGCTGGCGCCGCCGGTCTGATGTGCGCCATCGAGGCCGGAAAGCGTGGGCGGCGTGTGGTCGTGCTGGAGCACAACGCGCAGATCGGCAGGAAGATCCTGATCTCGGGTGGAGGGCGTTGCAATTTTACGAACCTGTATGCGCGGCCCGAAAATTTCGTCTCGGCCAATCCGCACTTCGCCAAGTCGGCGCTGGCGCGCTACGGGCCTCAGGAGTTTTTGCGCCTGGTGGAGCGGCACGGCATACCGTACCACGAAAAGACTCTGGGACAGTTGTTTTGCGACCGGTCGGCGCGCGATGTTACCGGCATGCTGGAAGCCGAATGCCAAAAGGCCGGAGTTCGGATCGAGACCGGGTGCCCGGTGACGGCCGTGAAACAGGACGGCGGATTTGTGGCCGAGACGGACCGCGGCTCTTTCCGCGCCCCGGGGCTGGTGATCGCCACCGGCGGCCTTTCGCTGCCCAAGATCGGCGCCACGCCGTTCGGCTATACCATGGCGCGGCAGTTCGGACTAAAGATCGTGGAATGCCGGCCGGCGCTGGTGCCGCTGGTCTATTCGCGAGAGGACCAGGCGAAGTACGAAGACCTTTCTGGCGTCTCGGCGGAGGTAGTGGCGGCGGCCGGCAGCCACAAGTTTCGCGAGAAAATGCTGTTCACGCACCGCGGTCTGAGCGGTCCGGCGATTCTGCAGGCGTCCACTTACTGGAAACCGGGGGAGTTGATGGACATCGATCTGCTGCCGGGGATGGATCTGATCGGGCTGCTGCGCGAGTGCCGGTCCGCGGGCAACCGATCCGAGGCGCGGACGATTATCGGGCGGTTGCTGCCGAAACGGCTGGCGGACCGGTGGTTTGAGATCCACGCACAATCCAAGCCGCTGGTGGTGTTGGGCGACCGCGAAATCGAAGCTATCTCGGGCGGCCTGCATCGCTGGCGGGTGAAACCCGCCGGTACCGAGGGCTACGAAAAGGCGGAAGTCACGGCAGGTGGCGTGGATACCGACGAGTTGTCGTCGAAGACCATGGAAGCCAAGAGGGTGCCGGGCCTGTACATGATCGGCGAGGTGGTGGATGTAACCGGCCACCTGGGCGGCTTCAATTTCCAGTGGGCCTGGGCGTCGGGGTATGTTGCGGGACAGAGCGTCTAAGTCGCGGCTCTGGTCGGAGCCGCGCGCGTGAGCAAGCGGTTTCCCGATACGTTGGCGAGCTTCTGAAACGGTGTCCTAAACTAGCGGGCGGCCGCGTCTTATCTCCGTGCCCGCTCCGCGGTATATCACCCTAGCCTAGCGAGGCGGAACGATCGGTGGTACCGGCTGCGGCTCAGACGCCGGCGCCGCCAGCATTTTCTTGAGGATGGCCGCCACGTAGTCGCGGGTTTCCGGAATGTCCGGCACCTTGCCGGTCTGGTCCACGGTGGATGGGCCGGCGTTGTAAGCGCCCAGCGCCAGCGGCAGATCGCCCTTGTACTTGTCCAGGAGTTGTTTGAGGAACCTGGCGCCGCCATCGATGTTCTGTTTGGGGTCAAAAGCGTCCTCGACTCCCAATTGGCCGGCGGTATCGGGCATCAATTGCATCAGGCCCTGGGCGCCTTTCGGGGAGACCGCGCAGGGGCGAAAGCCCGATTCCCGTTCTATGACTGCACGCAGCAGTTTAGGCTCCACGGAGTGGGTCTGGGCGGCGGCATCGATCAGCGGTGTCAGTTCCACCTCTGCGATCGGGCTGCATTCCGCCTCAGGCACCTCCGTTGCTTCCGTCAAGGAGGTTGCGGGCGTGCGCCATTGGGCCGCCATCTCCGCCTGCTTGCGGACGGCGTCCCGTTGAATGGCGACCGCGGCCCGTTGTTTTTCCATGGCCTCCTGGAAAGGGTTGCGCGCAGGCTGCGCGGGAGTCTGCGCGGTAGGCTGCGCTTGAGTCTGCGCGGTAGGCTGCGCCGGAGTCTGCGCTGGAGTCTGCGCCAAAGTCTGCGCCAGCGCGGCCGGCACCAGCAGGAAGCAAAGCCATTTCATCACCCCTGCTTATCGGCCGAAAGAGAAGGGAACTTTAGGGTTCCGGCGGCGCCGTCTGATGGACGGCCAGCGTCTCCGCACATAGCAGCACCAGCGAGATCCAAAGCAGGTCGGCGAGCAGCAGGTGGACCATTTGCAACCAGCCGGGGGCGAGCAGCAGCAGGTTGGTGGCACCGGCCAACACCTGGGCGCCCAGGAAGCCCAGCATGATCCAGGCCGCGCGCCGCACGCCGGGCCGCCGGCGCGCGCTCGATACGCCATAAAAGAGGAGCCAGGCGGCAGCGCAGGCCGCGATTGCGGGGTGCAAAAGCCGCAAGCGAAGGAAGATACTGGCCGCGGGGTCGAAATCCTGCGCCAGACCGGCGGCGAGCGATCGGGCCGGGTAAAGGGTATCGCCGAGCGCCGCGATAGCGCCGCTGACGCCGAGCACCATGACCACCGCCAGGCTGATGGCGGCCATTCGGGCGGCCTTGCCACGCGCGTGGATGGCTGGCTTTTCCGTGCCCCACCAGCCCGTACTCCACCAGGCGGTCAGCGCCAGGCACGCCAACAGCGTAAACGTATTGATGAGGTGAGCGGAATGCGAGTACCCGCGCCCCGTTGACGCATTCCTGGCGACATACTCCAGTTTGACGAGGGCGGCGCCGATCAACGCCTCGGTCACCAGAAACACTCCCGAAAGCACGGCTCCTAACCGCACCGGATGCCCGCGCGGGAAGGCGCGAAAGGCCCAGATCAACAGCGCCGCCACCAGTATGGAATCAAGGCCCGTCATGGCGCGATGGGTATACTCGATCAGCGTCGCGGTAGTGGCGTTGGGGGTGAATTGTCCATTGCAATCTGGCCAGTGATTCCCGCAACCGGCGCCGGAGCCGGTTATGCGCACCAGCGCGCCCCACAAGATCACGAGGATGTTCCAGGCCAGGACGGACCAGGCGAAGCAGGCGAACGATGAGAAGCGGGCGAACCGGATGTTGTTGCGCAGTTTCAAACTTCATTGTAGCCCGCAAAGAGCGCTTGACACGAGCCCGTCATCAGTGCTATTTTTGCAACATATTGCTGCTTTTGCAGCATCGCTGCCATGCGCTACGCTATTCGATCGCTAGTCCGAAGTTCCAGGTCCAGTCCGGCCTTCACGGTGGTGGCGGTGCTGGCGATCGCGCTTGGGATCGGCGTCAATACCGCCATTTTTGGCGTGGTGAATGCAGTTCTATTCAGGCCGCTGCCGTTTTACGATCCGGGGCGGTTAGTCACGATCTCGATGACCAACCCGAAAGGCGGGCTTGGCGGCATCTCCTTTCCGGATTTCCAGGACCTGCGTGACGGGAGCCGCGCGTTCGCGGGCCGTGCGTTCCGGGGCCGTTCGTTCGCGGGCATGGCAGCCCACCGCTTCGGTTTTTTCAACCTGACCGGCGGCGGCGAGCCGGAGGAAGTGCGCGGCGAAGGAGTCTCGGCCAATCTGTTCGCCGTGCTCGGGGTGGGCGCGGCTCATGGCCGTGTATTTCTGCCGGAAGAGGATGAACCGGGGCGCAATCGCGTGGTGGTCTTGAGCGATAGCCTGTGGCGGCGCCGGTACCACACAAATCCGGGAGTGTTGGGGCAGAGCATCAATTTGAATAACGCGCCGTACACGGTGGTTGGAGTGATGCCCGCCGGCTTCGGCTTTCCGCCTTTCCAGCCGGTGTTTCGCGCCGAACTGTGGACGCCGGCCCTGCCGCTCGATGCACAGCAGTTGAGCAATCGGGGCGCCCGGCTGCTGGAAGTGATAGCGCGCGTTGGAGCATCGGCCACCACGGCGGCCGCGCAAGCCGAAGCCAGCAGCATCGCGGCGCGCCTGGCCCTGGCGTATCCGTCGAAGGCGGGCCGCAGCGTGATGGGCAAGCTGGTGCTGAAGCCACTGCGCGATGCCGAGATCGTGCAGCAGGTCCGGCCGGCGTTGCTGATGCTGCTGGGCGCGGCGGCGTTCGTGCTGCTGATCGGGTTCGCCAACGTGGCCGCGCTGCAAATGGCGCGAGCCACGGGGCGACGCCGCGAGATGGCGATTCGGACAAGCCTTGGGGCTACCCGCGTCCGTCTGGCCGCGCAGATGCTCCAGGAAAGCGCCGCCCTGATGATTCCGGCCGGATTGCTGGGTGCGCTGGCCGCGGCCTGGGGCGTGCGCGTGCTGGTCCACTGGATTCCGCCCAACGTGCCTGGCGTAGAGACCATTCCCATGGATGGCCGGGTGCTTGGATTTACCTTCGCGCTGACAGTGATCACCGGAATTCTCTTTGGCCTGGTCCCGGTGGGCGGCGCCGTGGGCGGCATGCGCACCCCGGCAGGCCGGCCGGGCAGCCGCGCGCGCAGCCTGCTGCTGGTGTTCCAGGTGGCGATGTCGATGGTGCTGCTGATCTCGGCGGGGCTGCTGACGCAAAGCTTCCTGCGTCTGATCCGCGTCAACCCCGGCTTCCGCGCCGAGAATCTCCTTACGCTGCGCATCCAGTTGCCGCGCGAACGGTACGCCGACGGGGCCCGCATGGACAACTTCTACGCCGTCGTGCTGGAGAGGATGCGCGCCCTGCGGGGCGTTCGCTCCGTGGGGACCACGTCGTCGCTGCCGTTGCAGATCCGCGCCGTCCGTGAAGGCGTCGGCCCGGAACTCGAAGGCCGGCCGCCGGCGCCGGGTGCCGAACGGCGCATGGCCAGCTACTCCACGGTGAACGGCGATTATTTTCAGACCGTCGGGATTCCGCTGCGGGCGGGCCGGTACTTCAGCGCCGCCGACCACGCCGGCAGCCCGCCGGTGGTGGTGGTTAGCCAATCGATGGCGCGGCAATTCTGGCCAGACGAAGAGCCACTGGGCAAACGGTTGCGATGGGGCGTCCCGCGGAATCCCTGGTTCACCGTGGCGGGCGTGGTGGGCGACGTGCGGCTGAAGAATCTCGTCGAAGATCCGCAGCCGGAGTTTTACGCGCTCTACAGCCAGCTTCCCGGCTCGTTCAAAGCCTTCGCCCGATTCGTAACGCTGGTGCTCCGGTTCGATGGCGACGCGGTACTCATGGCCGCTGCGGCGCGGCGCCAGGTATGGAGCGTGGACCCGCTGCAGACCATCCCGGAGGTGAAGAGCATGAACGAAGTGATCGAAGAATCGGTGGCGCCGCAGCGCTTCTACATGATTCTGGTCACGATCTTCTCCGGCCTGGCGCTGGCCCTGGGCACGGCGGGATTATACGCCCTGCTGTCCTACGCAGTGAGCCAGCGGACGCACGAAATCGGCGTTCGCATGGCGCTCGGAGCCCGACGGAGCGACGTTTTGGGACTGGTAATCGGGCAGGGTCTGCGCCTGACGCTGATCGGCGTGGCGGTTGGTATGGCGGGAACCTGCGGTTTGGCGAAGGTACTGGCCGCATACTTGTTTGGGATCGGGCCGCGTGACGTGGCGACTTACGCGGGCGTTGCGCTGGCGCTAATGGCTGTGGCTGCGGTGGCGAGTTACATTCCCGCCCGGCGGGCCGCGCGAACCGATCCGATGGCGGCGCTTCGCGAGGAATAGAAAGCGATATGGTCACGAGAACAGGCCGGCTCCTGCAATGGACCATGTATTTGTGCGCTCTCTCATGCGCCGTGGCTTTCGGCCAGTCCGCGCCGCCCACGGTTTTCGAAGTCGCATCCGTTAAACCGGCGCCGTCACCATCTGATGGCCGCGTCAGGGCCAGCATGCGAGGCGGCCCCGGCACTGTCGACGCCGGACAGATTACCTGCATCAACGTCACGCTCATAAACGTTCTGTTGCGCGCGTACAACGTGAAAGCCTACCAGATTACCGGCCCCGACTGGTTGTCGACGCAGCGCTACGACATTATCGCGAAGATCCCGCCCGGTGCGACGAAGGAGCAGTTCGATCTGATGCTCCAGAATCTTCTCGCCGACCGGTTCCGCCTCGCCCTGCATCACGAAACCAGGGAAATTCAGGGCTACGAACTGGTCACGGGAAAGAATGGACCAAAACTGAAGGTATCGCCGGAAGCGGACCCCGGCGTTCAACCAGCGACGCAACCGGCATCGCCTCCAAAAATTGACGCCAACGGATTTCCGCGCCTGGACGCACCGGGTCTGGTCATGATGGAGGGAGTGAAGGGGCGAGCGGTGATTTCTTACCTGACGGCAAGAGGGCAGCCTCTCTCCGCGCTGGTCGACAGGCTTAGCACAGAGTTCCGGCTGCCGATTGTGGACAAGACAGGTTTAACCGGAAAATTCGATTTCACGCTGGAGTTCGCTCCCCAGTCTCCCGGGACCCTGACTCCGCCACCTTCGGTGGAGGCGTCGTCAGATAGCGTGGACCAGTCCGCGCCGAACCTGATAACCGCCGTTCAGCAGCAGCTTGGCCTGAAGCTGAATGCAAGCAAGGTACGGCTCGATGTGCTGATCATCGACCGCGCGGATAAAGTTCCTACTGAGAATTAGGTGTTGGGCGTGGTAGCAGCAGATATGCGCAAAGACACACATCGTAATCTGAGCCGGCGGGAACGCCAGATCATGGACATTCTCTACCAGCGGGGGAGGGCTTCGGGTTCCGAGATTCACGAAGCACTGCCGGACCGCCCCACCTACTCGGCGGTGCGCGCCAAGTTGCGCGTGCTGGAAGAAAAAGGCCACGTGCGGCACGAAGAGCAGGCGCTGCGATATGTCTACCTGCCCACGCTGGCGCGTGACACGGCGCGGCGTTCGGCACTGCGCCACATGGTTTCCACATTTTTTGCAGGGTCGGTGGAGGAAGCGGTGGCGGCACTGCTGGATCTTTCGGCGGCCAATCTCTCGAAGATAGACCTGGACCGCATTTCGAATCTGATCGAAGAGGCTAAGAGGGAAGACGAGGCTAAAAAAGAAAGGAAGGAGTCTGACTTATGACGTGGCTGGAGTTTGTGGCGCAGAGCGCCTGGAGAGGAACGGTGATTCTGGCGGCGGCCTTCGCGGCAGCGGCCGCGCTGCGCCGCGGTCCTGCGGCGGTGAGACACTTCGTCTGGACGGCGGCCCTGGCGGCGTTGCTGGTACTCCCGCTGGCGATGGCCGCACTTCCGAAGTGGCAGTGGGTTCGGGCGCCGGCGCCGCTGGCTGCCCCAGTGGCTGCGCAGGTGCACAGCGCCGGCCAGGTGTTAGTCGTGGCCGGCAAGAAGGCCAGCCAGTGGCCGGCCCCGCTGCTGCTGCTATGGATGCTGGGGTGTGCGGTAGCCGCGGCGCGCTTCGTCTTCGGCGCCGGCGGCACGTCGTGGATGGTCCGGAGCGCGGCCCCGGCACTGTACGCGGCGCCCACCGTGGAAGACTTGAGGCAGGCGCTCGGCATACGACGTCCCGTGCGGGTGGTGGAAAGTCCGGCCGCGCCCGTCCCCATGATGTGGGGCATCCTGCGCCCGGTAGTGGTATTGCCGGCCGGGGCGGCGGACTGGCAACCGGAGCGCCTGCGCACCGTGCTGCTCCACGAACTGGTGCACGTCGGGAGGTACGATCTTCTGGCCCAGGTGATCGGGCAGGCGGCCTGCTGCCTGTACTGGTTCCAACCCTTCGCCTGGATGGCGGCGCGGCAGCTTCGCAAGGAACGGGAGGGGGCCTGCGATGACGCCGTATTGAATCGCGGTTTGGCGGCGCCCGAATATGCTCAGCACCTGCTGGACCTGGTGCGCGGGCTGGCCGGGAAGCGCGGCGTTTGGGGAGACGCCCCGGCTATGGCAGAGGGGTCCGACCTGGAATCGCGGGTGCGTGGTCTGTTGGATCGTACGCGCAACCGGAAGCCGCTGAGCCGGCGCGCCGCCGTGGCGGTGGCGGCGGCTGGATGCGCCGTGTTGGTGTCGCTGGCATCGGTCGCGGCCCAAGCCCAGGTGGCGCGTGGGGCGTTGGCGGGCGTGGTGAAAGACCCCAGCGGAGGGGTGATCCCCGGGTGCCGCGTCACGGCCAAAAACCTGGACGGCACGAACGAGGAGACTACCGTAGCCAATGAAGCCGGCGGATACGTATTCACCGGGATTCCGCCCGGCCGATACGCTCTGGAGTTCCGGTCACCGGGTTTCGCTATGGGCAAGGTGCAGGCTGAGGTTCCAGCGGGCCAGGCGGCGCGAGTTGACGCGAACCTCGAGGTCGGGCAGATCTCGGAGGCGGTGACGGTGAAGGGCAGCAAGAGCGCACCGAAGGCGGTTGCCGCGCCATCGAACGGCACACCCAGTCGGATTCAGGTTGGTGGCAACGTGCAGGCGTCCAGGGTACTCAAGCAAGTCAGGCCGGATTATCCCGAAGACCTCCAGCAGTTGAGAGTGCAGGGCACGGTGATGATTAAAGCCGTAATTTCGAAGGAGGGCAACGTCCTCAATCCGGCAGTGGTCAACACGGGGATAGACTCGAGATTGGCGAAGCTGGCGCTGGATGCCGTGAGCCAGTGGACCTACCAGCCAACCCTTCTGAACGGACACCCGGTGGAAGTGCTGACCAGCATCGACGTCGCGTTTCAGTTGCAGTAACAACCTCATGCTTTTTGTGTGGGTTTTGCCGCGTTTGCGGCTGACACGACAGGCCACAAAACCCGATGGCCTGTCCTACCTCAGTGGATCAAGTACACTGGTGCTGTGCCGCGACCAAAGCCCTTAGCCGTGCTCGTGGGCGAGTATACGTCGTTGGCGTTCCTGCTGCCGATATCGACGCTGGTCGGGTACGGCATCGGCTACCTGCTCGACAAAGCCTTCGGCACGCACTGGCTGTACATACTTTTCTTGATTCTGGGGACGGTCTCCGGTTTCGTGCAGATCATCCGCACCCTGCTCCGGGATGTCGAAACAGGCACTCGCGATGACCGATGACGAGCAGTTTCTAGAGCGGGCGGTGGCGCGGATCTGGAAGGCGATGTTCCTGTTCGCGGCCGCCGGCGTGATCGGGGCGTTTCTGTGGCGCGGCCTGGCGTGGGGCGCCGGGTTCGCGCTCGGGTCGGTGGTTTCGTGGCTCAACTTCCGGTGGCTGAAGCAACTGGCGTACACGCTGGGCAGCGACCACGCGCGGCCCCGCATGGCCGTGAAACTGGGGCTCCGCTACGTCCTTTTGGGTAGTGGCGCCTATGTTATATTGAAATACTCATTAGTCAGCCAACTGGCCGCTCTGGCGGGTCTCTTTGTGTCGCTGGCGGCGGTGATCGTGGAAATCCTTTTCGAACTCGTGTATGCACGAACCTGAACTTTTTGTCACGCAGATTCTCAACAACAACCTGGCCGGATTAGGCAATTGGCTCATCGGGCTGGTGTTAATGAAGAAGCAGGAACGGCCCTGGGAGAATTACATCGCCATGGAGCTGCTGGTGGCACTGATCATCGTCGTGTTGTTTGCGATTCTGCGGCCCCGCCTTTCCGTGGACAGTCCCGGCAAACTGCAGCACACCTTCGAACTGGTGCACGAATTCGTGAGCGGCCAGGCCGAGGAGAACGTGGGTCACGACGGGCATCGCTACATCGCCTATTTCGGCACGATATTCATCTTCGTTTTGTTTGCCAACCTGATCGGGGTGATCCCGGGATTTGAATCTCCCACGATGATCCCTTCGGTGCCGGCGGGTCTGGCGGTGGCGACTTTCTTTTACTACAACATCATGGGTATTCAGGCCAACGGGCTTTTCAAATACGCCGCCCATTTTGCGGGGCCCATCTGGTGGATGGCGCCTCTGATGATTCCCATCGAGATCGTGAGCCATATAGCGCGGCCGCTGTCCCTGACCATCCGTCTTTTCGCCAACATGTATGCCGGCGAGAAGGTGACCGGGGTTTTTCTGAAGCTCACGCTGCTGCTTGCCCCGGCGCTGTTCATGGGCCTGCACGTGTTCGTTTCCGTTCTGCAGGCCTATATTTTTATGCTCCTGACCATGATATACGTGGGGGGAGCGGTGGCGCACGAGGATTAATACCGGCTTTATGCCGCTCTTTCAGTGTGAGCCCGGCTGCACGAGGATGACGGGGACCACCTCCTGGGAGCGATTTCTAAGGAGAATACGATGACTAAAAAGTTCATGCTTCTGGTGCTGCTGCTGCTGGTATCCAGTTCGGTGCTATGCGCGCAGACGCCTCAATACAGCGGCGCCGGTGGACACTGGGTAGTGATCAGTTCCGCTTTCGCAATGGCTATCGCGTCGGGCCTTTGCGGTCTGGCGCAGGCCAAGGCTGTGGCCGCCGCGGCGGAAGGCATGGCGCGCAATCCTGGCGCCTCGGCTTCGATCCGGTTCGCCCTGATACTGGGCCTGATCCTGATCGAATCGATGGCGCTTTACACCTTCGCAGTGATTTTCGTGAAAGTAGGCTGAGAACTGCCAATTTGGACGGGGCGATTTTCACTCGCCCCGTTTTCCCACAGTTTCCCCGGGCCGTCCTATCTATAGCTAAGCTAGCCATTCCTTAACTGACTAGTACTTTTAGACACCTCAATAGGGAAACTAGGTCTATTGACCTCAACCCTCCACTGCCATTAGCATTTAACCATCCATGGAACAGCGACGAACCAGGCGTTTCCAGTTAAACCTCCCGCTATCGATCACCCGCTCCGGTCCCGATCGCGTGGCGTTGGCTGGGTGCACCAAGAACATCAGTTCCAGCGGAGTCCTTTTCACTACCGAAGGGGAGCCCGATTTAGGCGGTCCCATCGAGTACATCATTACGCTCAATCACGAGGGGCCCCAGGCGGTGAACCTGCGCTGCATCGGGAAGGTCCTTCGTGCCAACCGCGTGCCGTCGGAATCCGACCGGCGGCAGTTGTCATTTCAGATCGCCGCCACGCTGGAGCGGTACGAGTTTGTCCGCGAACGCGGGGCGGCAAGGTAGCGGGGTCGAGTGTTTCAGAGGTGTCCTCAAGCCCGAGTACCAACCCTGCTTTCGTACCGCCCCCAGTACCGGCGAGACTCAAAGACCTTGCCGGGGCTGACGACCCGGAGGCGGGTTGCTTGCCCTCGTTCGTCACTAAGTCGGTCATTCTGAAATATGCCGACGTATCGGGAAACCGCTTGCTAACGCGCGCGGCTCCGATCAGAGCCACGACCGTTAAGGGAGTGATTTCGTCGGAATACGCGACTCTATTTATGACGGCGTAGAAGCGTCGTGTGCATGAAGCCCTCGAAAGCCAACCAACGAATCGGCCCTGTCGCTACCGCTGCCCGGTCTACGTCACTCGCCTCCACGTTATAATCGTGCTAAATGCCTGAAACCCGTCATTCCGTATGTGCGCTGGATTGTCCGGACTGCTGCTCGCTGCTGATCACGGTGGCGGACGGCCGCGGAACCAGGCTGCGGGGCAACCCTGAGCATCCGGTGACGCGCGGCTTCCTTTGCGGGAAGGTGGCGCAGTACCTGGAACGCGAATATCATCCCGGCCGGCTGCTGGTTCCGCAACGCCGCACGGGCGCCAAAGGTGAGGGCCGCTTCGAGCGCATTTCGTGGGATGAGGCGCTCGACACCATCGCCGACCGGCTGCAAACTACCGCCGCCCGGTTCGGCCCCGAGGCCATCCTGCCCTACAGCTACGCGGGAACCATGGGGTTCCTGAATGGCTCCGGCATGGACCGGCGCTTCTTTCACCGATTGGGCGCATCGCGCCTGGACCGTACCATCTGCTCCTCGGCCGGCGGCGTGGGGCTCGTGCAGGCTCTGGGCCTCAAGTACGGCACCGAGCCCGAGCAGTTCAAACACTCCAAGCTGATTCTGGCCTGGGGCGCCAATATTTTGGGCACCAACGTACACCTGTGGCCTTTCATCATGGAGGCGCGGCGCAACGGCGCCAAACTCTACACGATCGACCCTAACCGCAACCGCACCGGCGCGGCTTCCGACAAGCATATCTTCATCCACCCGGGCAGCGATACGGCGCTGGCGCTGGCCATGATGCACGTGATCATCGCCGAAAACCTGCACGACGCCGCCTATGTGGGCCAGCACACCGCTGGCTTCGACGGTCTGCGCGCCAAGGTGCGGGAATGGACGCCGCAGCGCGCGGCGGAGCTGACCGGGATCGCGGCCGGGGAAATCGTATCCCTGGCGCGGGAGTACGCCACCACCAGGCCGGCGGCCATTCGAGTCAACTATGGCGTGCAGCGCAGCGACCGCGGGGCCATGGCCATCCGCACCATCGCGCTGCTGCCGGCGCTCATCGGCTCCTGGAAGGAAGTGGGCGGCGGACTGCAGCTTTCCACTTCGCAGGCATTTCAACTGAACCGCGCCGGCCTGGAACGCGCCGACCTGCAGCAGAAAGTACTGGGCCGTGAGGCGCGCATCGTCAACATGTCGGAACTGGGGCAGGCACTCACCACGCTCGACGGGCCGCCCGTCAAGGCGATGGTGGTCTACAACTCCAATCCAGCCGCCATCGCGCCCAACCAGAACCTGGTGCTGCCCGGCCTGCGGCGCGAGGATCTGTTCACCGTGGTGCTGGAGCAGTTCCAGACCGATACCGCCGATTACGCCGACATCCTGCTGCCGGTCACCACCTTCCTGGAACATACGGACCTGTACCTCGCCTACGGACATTACCACCTGCAACTGGCGCGGCCGGCGCTGCCCGCTCCCGGCGAAACCAAATCGAACGTGGAGATTTTCCGCCTGCTGGCGGCCCGCATGGGCATGGATGAGCCATGTCTGCGCGATTCCGAAGACGATATGATCCGCACCCTGCTGGATTCGCAGCATCCCTTCGTCCGCGGCATCACGCTGGAGCAACTGGACCGCGAGCATTCCGTGCGGCTGCATGTATCCGACGACGGCGCGCCGTTCCTGCCGTTCGCGCAGGGCGGCTTCGGCACCGCCGACGGCAAATGCCATTTCGACGCGGAAACGCTGGATTACACGCCGCCGGTGGAGTCGCGGCACGGCGACCCGGAACTGCGGCGCAAATATCCGCTGGAGTTGATCTCGCCTAAGAACGACGACAGCATGAATTCCACCTTCGGCCATCGCGACGCCGTGGACCGGCAGACCGCCACGCTTCACGTGAACACCGCCGACGCCGCCCCGTTGGGCATTCAGACTTCGGACCAGGTGCGCGTCTTCAACGACCGTGGCTCCGCGGTGTTCACGGCCAACGTGGATGGCCGCGTGCCTCCGGGCGTGGTGGCGGCGCCGGCGGTGGGTTGGGCCAGGCGGGCGGCGAACCAGCGCAACGTAAACGCGCTGACTTCGAGCCGGCTCACCGATGCCGGCGGCGGGCCCACGTTTTACAGTTGTCTGGTCCAGCTTGAAAGAATCGGCGACTGAGAGCCGGCGACTGTTAGAATCGACTAATGAAAAACTCACTGCTGTGGGAGCGAGGGGCTGCGATGCGCCTGCAGGGCTCCGCTCTGTCGCTGGCGCTGGGCGTGGCTTTGCGCGTCAGTCTGGGCGCCGCTCTGGTGTTGGCGCCCGTGGGCTGCAAGAACAAAAAGTTCAAGTTACAGGCGACCGAGGAAGAGGCGCCGCGCATGGCGAGCGCCGTGAGCATGGGCGACCCCAAGGCCGAGACCCAGCTCATCAACGGCTTCTATGGCGTGGAAGCCGGCGCGTGGCGGTGGACAGCGAAGCAGTTCACGCTGGTGCTGCGTCCTCCTGCCGGTTCGGCGGAGAAAGGCGGCAAGCTGCAATTGAAGCTGAGCGTGCCGCCGGTGGCGATCGAAAAGCTGAAGGGTCTGTCGCTCTCGGCCACCGCCAATGGCAGCACGCTGGCGCCAGAGAGCTACACCCAACCCGGAGAGTATGTGTACAAGCGCGAAATACCCGCCAGCGCCCTGACGGGCGATTCGGTGAAGATCGATTTCCAGCTCGATAAGGCAATGCCCCCTTCGGGCGGCGATCTGCGCGAATTGGGCGTCATCGTGTTGAATGCGAGCCTGGAGAGTAAATGATGGGTTCCGCGGGGGCGCCGCCGAACCCCGCATCGCCGAACGCCCGATCGCGCAACCCTGCATCGCACACCGACTGGTTCCGGAACGCAGCCGTCCGCGACACTGCCTGGTGGATTGCACCCTCGCTTTTGTGCCTGCTGCTCTACTGGCCCGGCTTCACGGCATGGTTTCGCGCCGACGATTTCGCCTGGCTGGGTGTGGGCCTGTACATCCGCAACTTCCACGATTTTCTGGCCGCCATGTTCTCACCCCAGGCGCAGGGCACCATCCGGCCGTGGAGCGAGCGCGCTTTTTTCATGGCCGGTTTCAGCCTCTTCGGGCTGGACGCGCTGCCCTTCCGCATCGTCATCTTCGCCACCCAGTTCGCCAACCTGGCGCTGATCGCGACTATCGGCGCGCGCCTCACCGGACGGCGCGCCGCCGGTTTCTGGGCCGCCGTCTTCTGGGTGCTGAACAGCTCCCAGACGCTGCCGCTGGGCTGGGTCTGCGTCTACAACCAAGTGATGTGCGGCTTCTTCCTGCTGCTGGCGCTGCATTTTCTGATGAAAGCGGTGGAGGTGAAAGCAGTCGATGCCCGCAGTCTGCGCTTGGAGCGCCGTTATGAGGCGCTCCAATGGCTGGCATTTCTCCTCGGCTTCGGCGCCTCGGAACTGAACCTGGTCTATCCTGCGATCGCCGCCAGCTACATTTTGTTCGGCGCGGGCCCCGGCCGGCGGCAGCACTTCCGGCGCACGCTGCCGATGTTCGCCGTCTCCCTGGTTTACGTGGCCATCCACAACGCCGTGGCGCCGCCGCGGACCGGCTACTATGCCATGCACTTCACTGGCGCCATCTTCCGGACGCTGGCCAGGTATTGGACGTGGTCGGTAGGCCCTACTTTTCTGGAGACGCCTCTCCTGCTGCCGAAGTGGGTGCTGCCGGCGGGGGTCGCGGTCATCTCCCTCGCCCTCCTGGCGTTTCTGGTAAGTAGGACAGACCATCGCCTTTCGTGGTCTGTCAGGCGCTCTGTCAGCCCTCTCTTCTGCCTTTGCTGGTACCTGGCGGCGATCGCGCCGGTGCTGCCGCTGCGCGACCACATGACCGAGTATTATGTTTACCTGCCGGTGATCGGTCTGTGCTGGCTGGGCGGTTGGGCGATGGCCGAGGCGTGGTCCGGCAGCAAGCCCGCCAACACACCCGGCGCAGTGCGTGCCAGGACCCTAGCCATTGCGATGGCGGCGATCTATGCTTTCCTGGTAGTCCCCGAAGCCATGGCCAGCACGGCCTGGAACCACCGCATCTCGGCGCGGGTCCGCAACCTGGTGGAGTCTGTGGCGCAGGCACACGAGTTGCATCCCGCCAAATCCATCCTGCTCGATGG
>DATMNI010000150.1:0-19785 GCA_035570275.1 Candidatus Acidiferrales bacterium
GATGGTCCTGACCTGCTACTTCGTTGCCTCGCTGCAAACTGGCACTGCCCGGTCCGCCGTTCTGCTCCACCACCGATTCCGGTTCGCCCCGGCGTCGGCCGCTTCATCGCTTCTGGCCCGTTGCAGTTCCACTCTGCCGCTCGACTGGCCGCTGCTCCGGTCTCCACTCCCCTTCGGGGTTTTTGCACCCCTCTGGATCAAAGCGTTCTACCGGTTCGCTGCCTGTCGGCCCGCCTTCCGAATCCGCCCGATTCCCTCTCGCTCCCCGCTGCCGATCTTTTTCAAGTATGGCTACGGATCACCGTTCCTGGTTCGCTACGTTTCCGGAGGCTTGCTGTTCCTCAAACCTCTTGGAACCTCATTCACTATGCTCCCGAAGTCGTTTTCCGTCAATGGTTTTCTGCGCTTTCCCGGCCAATTTCCTCAAGTTCTATGTGTATTGTTTCTAATTGGTTACAGGACCAAGGGCGTGGCAATCCTGTGGATAAAACGGAGATGCCTGTGTCTGTTCTACTCAGTTGGAGGTTTGTTTTACTTCAGTTTGAGGATCATGCCGTTCTCGGTCGCCAGCCACAGGTTGTTCTCGTCGGGCGCCGAGAAAGTCACCTGCCGCGCCACCGCCCGGTAATCCACTTCCATTTCGGTCCACGAGGAGAGATCCTGGCTTTTGAGCACTTGAACCCGGCCCGGCACTACCGACCGCAACTCGCCATTCACCGCGATGCCCGCCAGGTAAACCGTGCCATCTTTCATCATCCAAATGTCGCTGATGGCGAACCGCTTGTCGTGAAAAACGGAAACACTCTTGCCCGTGGTCCACTCGATCTTGTAAGCCTCGCTCGGAAACCGGAACGATTCCGTGTATTCGATCAATCCCACACCCAGCCCACGCGGCCCGAACCTTACCCGCGTCACATCGCCAACCAGGGACGCCGCGCTGGATTTCCAGGTCTTGCCCCCATCTTTCGTGACCAGGGTGTAGGTAAGATGCGGCGTCTCTCGCCGGCTCAGTGCTTCTTCCGGGTCCATCCACGCGGGAAATTCGTGGAACAAGTGGCGCGGCGGATGGTTGTACCCACTGATCATCCCGAACTGCGGCGTCGCGAAGGCGATCCAGTTGAAGCCCGAGCTCTCCTTCGACCCCGGTTGGTCGGCCGCGGCCGCCACGGGTGTCCACGTATCGCCGCCGTCGCGCGTCTCCAGCACCGTCTTCTTACCGCACACGGCCCAACCCGTCTTCTCATCGGCAAAATAAACCCGGTTGGCCGGCGCCGGAAGCTTGGGCAACTTGCGCCAGTTCTTGCCGGCCTCCGTGGTCTGCCAGAGACCCTTTTCCGTAACCATCCAACCGAAATTCTCATTGAGAAAAAAGAGCGAGATCGGCGTTTCCTTCAGCGGGACAGTATCCCAGTGTGCGCCGCCGTCGGAGGTGACCACCGCCACCGGCTCTTGCCGCCGCCCTTCCACAATCACCCCTACCGCCACGCCACGGCCAGGCGAGGCGAACTGCAGGTCATTGATGACGAGGTTCGACTTGTCCTTATCGTAGAAGTACTGCACCTGCCATTTCTCGGCGCGGAGAGGCGTCAGGCAGGCGGTAAACACCGAGGCGGCAAACACCAGGGCAAGGATGGGCAGTCGAAGCATAGTCAATGTTTCATTGGAGCTTACGTTTTCATAGGAACGGGGCCCGAGGATAGCACCAATTCCACGTGGTTGGCGGATTCCAACGCCGCCGCCGGCATTCGCGCCAACACCAGCACGCAGCCCACCTGTTCACCCACCGTGGTCAGCACTTCCATCTCGCTGCCGGTGTGCTGATGCACCGCGCGATGCTGCACGTTGATCACGCCCACCACCCGGTTGCGCGCAATCACCGGCGCGGAGAGAAACGCTTCGTAGGTGTCTTCCTCCAGTTTTTCGAACTTCTTGAACCGCGGGTCTTTGTAGGCCTCGCGCGAAATCGCCAGCAGCCTCCGCTCGCGCGCCACCCAACCGGTGAGGCCTTCGTTCGACCGCAACCGCAACTTTCCTATGGTGGAGGGATGCGGCGTGTTCGACGCGCACAGCACGAGGTCCTCGCCATCCTGAAGGTACACCAGGCAGGCATCGCACTGGGTGAACTCCACCACCAGCGAAACAATGCCTTTCAATACATCCGGCAGGCTCAGATCCCGAACCATGAAGCGGCTGATCTTTTGGAAGAGCGCCAACTGCTGTTCGGTTCGTTGCAGGCGAGTTTCCAACTCTTTGGCCTTCGGCATTCCGTCCCTATTATAAGCCGTCCCATTATAAAACTCCCTGTAAAGCGCTGGGAATCGCCTACAATTAGAAATAAGAATGGCCGATCTCGCGACCGATGGCGCACAGGTAACGTGGGTAGCGCCGCAATGCCCGTTTTCCATCGAATACTCCACCCGAGTGCTGGACGATATCCGTTTGGCGGTAGTGGACGCCTTTTTCTCGCTGCCGCGCGGCGGAGCCGAGATCGGCGGCATCCTGCTGGGCACGTATCAGCCCGGCTGCCTCGCCATTACCAGCTACCAGGCTAGCCGGTGCGAGCACGCCGCCGGGCCCTCGTTTACGCTTTCACCGAACGACGAAGCGAAACTCAGAGAGCAACTGGCGTCGGTGCGGGGCCAGGTGGTGGGCTGGTATCACTCCCACACACGCAGCGGCATTTTCCTTTCCGAAGCCGATCTCGATATCCACCAACGCTTCTTCCCCGAACCGTGGCAAATCGCCATGGTGATGAAGCCGCACACGTTTCAACCAGTGTGCCTGGGCCTCTTTTTCCGTGAGCGCGATGGGAGCATACACGCCAGCGCGGCCTACCAGGAGACGCCGTTGGAGCCTCTGCCCCTGCGGCAGGTTCCCTCAGGCGAGCCGGCATTCCACCCGGCGCCGGCAGTGCCGTACAGCCGGGAAACTGAAAACCGTGGTCCGGGGAGAATGATCCCGGGTGGACCAACCCCGGGCGCACCAATCACTGGTGGACCAATCAATGGTGGACCAATCATAAACCTGGAGCTTCCCAACAAAGTGCCGGCGGCCCGGCCCGGGGTTACGAAGGCTCCCGAGCCGCGGCCGGTGGTTGTGACAACTCCCGCTGCAGTTCCGACCACCCCGGTTCCGACCGCCCCGTTTCCGCCTGCCCCGGTTCTGCCTGCCCCGGTTCCGGCCGCTGCGGAATGCTGGCCCGCTGCCAAAGCGGGGCCCGAGCCCTCTCAGCCCCCTCCGCCCAGTTTTCTGGTGACGCAGCCCAAACTCTCCACGCCGTGGCGCGTCATCCTGGCAATTGGGGCCGGTCTGGCGCTCGGCGCCGCCGGATTTCAAACCCGTGAGATTTGGCTGCCGAGCCTGATGGCCACCGTGAGGTCCATGCTGCCGTCAAGCGGTCCGCCGTTCTTCGGACTGAATACTCTCGACTCCAGCGGCCAGTTGCAGATCCGCTGGGACCAGAATTCGCCTCCGGTTCGAACCGGCGTCGCCGCGATTCTCGAGATCACCGACGGCGCCGAACCGCGCCCGCAATCCATCCCGATGGATCCGCAGCACCTCCAGGCAGGCGTGTTCACCTACGGCCGCCGGAGCGAGAAGGTCGAAGTGAAGCTGACGATCCGCATGCCGGATGGCCGCGATATCCGCCAGGTCACTACGTTTTTGGGGGCGCTCCCGCCGCGCCTGGCCTCTCCCGAGGATCCCGAAGTCCGCCGCCAGCGGGACCAACTGGCCCAGGAAGCGGTCAAGCTGAAGTCCGACTTGACCGCGCAGGAAAAACGTACCAGGAAACTGGAACGGTCGCTCAGCGACGTGCAGAAGACCATCCAAGAGCAGGAACTCAAACGCCAGGAAAACCAGGAGCCGCCAAAGTAGGTCCGCCAAAGTAGCGCCCGCGGGCGGCCACTCCAGCGCTTGCCGACGGCGGGTCTGGCGTCAAACCGCGGAAGGCTGATAGAAGGCAATCCTCCTGCCGCACCTTGCGGGCCAAGCTGCAAAACACGGGTTGGCTCGCCGCGCATCCGATCCGTTCCCGCCTTAAGAAGTACACTATTTGACATGCGCTGCCTGATTCTTCTCACCTTCCTCCTCACCTTGGCTCCAGTCCGCGCCGATGACTGGGGGCCGCTTGCATTCCTGGTCGGCAAGTGGACGGGCGCAGGCGGCGGAGGCCCCGGCCAGGGCAGCGGCGCCTTCTCCTTCACGCCCGACCTGCAGAACGCGGTACTGGTCCGCAAAAGTTTCGCTGCCTACCCGCCTGCCAACGGCAAGCCCGCCTTCCGGCACGACGACCTGATGATCGTCTACCGCGACGAGGCATCCCACGGCTTCCGCGCCATCTACTTCGATAGCGAAGCCCACACCATCCAGTATTCAGTGAAGCCGTATTTGGAAAAACCCGGGGACGGCGGTGTGGTGTTCGAAAGCGCGCCGGGACGGCAAGATGAAGTACCCCAATCGGCGCCCCGCTACCGCATGACGTATACCAACACCAGCACCAGCACTGAGGCCGCTACCGCCAGGTTCAAATTCGAAATCGCACCGCCGGGCAAAGACTTTACCGCCTACATCGAGGCGTCCCTGCGCCGCGAAAAGCCGTGAAAGCCGGACAAGCCGTGAGGTTGGTTTGCCATTCAGGGCGAAATGGAGTAACCTCAAAATAGTGCAATACCGTAAATCTCTATCAAGTAACAGGTGATTGCTATGCCGACTGCCCTCGAAGAAGACCAGGCGCTCCGTCAGGAGCTTGAGATTCAACATGATCGCACCGTTAGCGAGGAGATCGAAATCTTCCGGCAAAAGTCCCAATCCTTCCTCGCCGGCGAGATCACGGAAGACGCTTTCCGTCCGTTTCGTCTCAAGCACGGCATCTACGGGCAACGCCAGCAGGGCGTCCAGATGGTGCGGTGTAAAATCCCCGGCGGGCTGCTGACGTCGGCGCAGGTGGAACGGTTGGGCCAGATCGCGGACGAATTCGGCGGCGGCAAGGGCCATCTGACCACGCGCCAGAACATCCAGTATCATTTCGTGCTGCTGCAGCGTGTTCCGGACCTGATGTACCAACTGGCCGAGGTGGGGCTTACCAACCGCGAGGCCTGCTACAACACCGTGCGCAACGTCACGGTCTGCGATTGGGCCGGGATCGCGCGGGATGAAGTTTTCGATGTGCGCCCTTATGCGCAGCGCGTGGCCTATGCGTTTCTGCGCAAGGATCTCACCGGCAACCTGCCGCGCAAATTCAAGATCGCATTCGATGGCTGCGCCGGCCACGATTGCATTCAGGGCGCCGTCAACGATATCGGGCTGCGCGCCTTGATTCGCGACGGCAGGCGCGGGTTCCGCATGATCGTCGGGGGCGGCATGGGTCCGTTGCCGGTAGAGGCGCAACTGCTCGACGAGTTCGTTCCCGAGGAGTGGTTGCTGAACAAGTGCGAAGCGGTGATCCGGGTCTTCAACCAGTACGGCAACCGCAAGAACAAGAACACCGCCCGCATGAAGTTCGTGCTGCGCGAACGCGGCATCGAATGGATGCGGGAACACATTGAGAAGGAGTTCCAGGACATTCAGACCAACGGCGGCATCGCGTGGCCCGAAATCGTGCCGGAAGGCTTCGGTGGATTTCGCTCCCAGCCTCGCATGCTTTCGAACGGGGACCTGCTGCCGGTGCTGAACCCATCTTGGAGCGCCGACCCGGAATACGATGCCTGGCTCGAAACCAACGTGGTGGAGCAGAGACAACTCGGCTACGCGGCCGTGATCGTGCGGGTGGACCAGGGCAACCTGACGGGCGACCAGTTGCGCGGCGTGGCACGCATCGCGTCGCTGACCGGTGAAGGCCTGGTGCGCGTGGCCATCGACCAGAACCTGGTGCTGGGGTACATCCAGTTGCGCCGACTGCCGCAGGTTTACGCGGCGCTCTCGGAGATTGGGTTGGCCGGGTCGGGCGCGCGCCAGATCCAGGACATCATCACCTGTCCGGGCGCCTATACCTGCAACCTGGGGCTCACCAAAACCATGAACCTGGGAGCGGCGCTGCAGGAAACCGTGCGCCAGTATGACGACCCGCAGGTGAAGCGTCTGACCATCAAGGCCAGCGGCTGCCCGAATGCCTGCGGTCACCACTGGATCGGCGACTTCGGCTTTTACGGCAATGCCCGCAAGATTAACGGCAAGGAGATTCCCTACTACCAGATGCTGTTGGGCGGTGGTTACGACGACTCAGGGCTGATGCGGTTCGGGCTGGCCGTGCAGTCCATCCCGGCGCGCCTGGCGCCGGAAGCCGTGCGCCGCGTGCTGGACCACTTCATCGCCAACCGGCTTGAGGACGAGACTTTCCGCCAGTACGTAATGCGCTACAAGGTGGAGACGTTCCGCACCATGACCAACGACTTGGCGAAGCCCGCGGAACTGTTCCCCGAAATCTACCAGGATTGGGGCGACGACAGCGCCTATTCGTTGCAGTTGGGCCGCGGCGAGTGCGCGGTATAAGCTGGCGGCTCTTGAGGCATCAGGACGTCAGAGGTCTTCCGGCCGAAGTCCCGTATCTTTCGAGATCTTCGCCAGGGCGGCTGGTCCGACCTCATCGCTGTCGTGGAAGCAGAACGTGAAGTTGCGCCATCCGGGCCGTTGCAACTTTCGATGGGAACCAACCTGCTTCTTCAGAGTCCAGCCGATTCTGAGTAGCGCAGCATAGACCCGCTTGGCTTTCGTCGCGCTCCAAGTGCTCACGCGGCGAACAAGACCCTGAGCGGCTGCGGCAACTCCTCGCCACTCTCAATCATATCGGCGAGAACCTGAAGAGCAATCGACTTCGCCCTCCGCAGTGCGGACTCTTCCGTGTCACCGTATGCCATCACTCCCGGCAGATCGGGTACGCAAGCCAGGAATCTTCCGTCTTCTTCTCGTTCGATCTCAACCTGCAACGGCTCAATCTCTACCATAGGCCTATGCCAATTCTACCGGAATCGAGGCGGCTGTGCTCGGCGGACGTGCGATTTGGTAGCGGGTCAGTTTGACTTCCGGTGACGCACCGGATGGCATTGACTGGGAGATGTTGCCACGGCACGCCGCGTGATGGCTCGCGAGTCGACAGGCCACGAAAGGCGATGGCCTGTCCTACCGGCCTGCGTCTGCTATCGTTCGAATAGATGAACAGAATCGCACGCGTGCTCATTAGTGTCACCGATAAGACCGGCATCCTGGAATTTGCCCGCGAGTTAAGCGGGCTGGGCGCCGAACTCATATCCACGGGCGGGACGGCGCGGCTGATCCGCGACGCCGGCATTCCCGTAAAGGACGTTTCCGAAGTCACCGGCTTTCCCGAAATGCTCGACGGCCGCGTGAAGACCATGCACCCGAAAATCGCCGGCGGGATTCTGGCCATACAGTCGAATGCCGGTCACATGCAGGCCATCGGCGAGCACGGAATCCAGCCCATCGATATGGTGGTGGTCAACCTCTATCGCTTTGCGGAAGCCGCCTCCAAAGCCGGCGCGACGCTGGCCGAACTCATCGAGAACATCGATATCGGCGGACCCACTATGCTGCGCGCGGCGGCCAAGAATTATCAGGACGTGGCGGTGGTGGTATCGCCGGACGATTACGGCGCCATCCTGGACGAGATGCGGACTCTCGGCGGCTGCCTGTCATACGACACCAGGTGGCGCCTCGCCCGCAAGGTGTTTCGCACCACGGCCGATTACGACGCGGCCATCAGCGCCCGCCTGGAGCAAATCGACGCCCCGGTGGATGGCGCATCCCTGCTGCCGCCGGATCTGAGCCTGCGCGCGCCCAAATTGACGGACCTGCGTTACGGCGAGAACCCGCACCAGTCGGCGGCATTATACGGCCACCGGGGGATGGGAATCGCGGGGGCGGAGCAGTTGCAGGGCAAGGAACTGTCTTATAACAACCTGGTGGACCTGGACGCGGCCTGGCAATTGGCGGCGGAGTTCGCGCAGCCGGCGGCCGCCATCGTCAAACACACCAATCCATGCGGATGCGCCGAACAGGCATCGCTGGCGGAGGCCTACCGCAAGGCCTTTGAGTCCGATCCGGTTTCGGCGTATGGCGGCGTGATCGGTTTGAACCGCGCCATGGACGAGGAGACGGCGCGCGAGATCGCCAAGACATTCATCGAAGCCATTGCGGCGCCGGATTATTCGCCGGAAGCCTTGGCCGTGCTGGCAGCGAGAAGGAACCTGCGCCTGATGCGCGTGGCGCCGGGCCTGGACGGGCTGGTGGTGAAGTCCATTTCGGGCGGGTTCCTGGTGCAGACCGCGGATGACGTGAAGTTGGACCGCGCCAGCGCCACGGTGCGGTCGCAACGGGCGCCTACCGAGCACGAATGGACCGCGCTGCAGTTCGGCTGGAAAGTGGCCAAGCACGTGAAGTCGAACGCCATCGTTTACGCGCGGCCGGGTCAGGCGGTGGGAGTGGGTGCGGGCCAGATGAGCCGCGTGGATTCGGTGAAGATCGGCGCCATGAAATCCGTGCTGCCGCTGGCCGGCACGGTGGTGGCGTCCGATGCCTTTTTCCCGTTCCCCGATGGCGTGGAGGAAGCCGTGAAGAACGGCGCTACCGCGTTTATTCAGCCTGGCGGGTCGGTGAGGGACGCGGAAGTGATTGCCGCCGCGGACCAGTTAGGCGTGGCCATGGTCTTCACCGGCGTGCGGCACTTCCGCCACTGAGCTGCATCGGAATCAACCGGGGAATCAACCTGGGCAGGTTGACAGGGGGGTGTTGCCCGCACGCCGCGCACCTGCCCGCGGAGTCGACAGGCCACAAAGTGCGATGGCCTGTCCCACCTAGCGCTCGGACGGCAGACGACGAACTGAGATGATCCGCCCTACCTCAGCAGCTATTGAAGCTGAACCAGGCCTTGCGGTTGGCCGTCGCCTACCGCGGTGGACGTGAGGTCTTGCGGGTTGCGCCAGCCGTCGATGTACGAAATCTGGTGGACGCAGGAGACGGTGCAGCGAGGGGCGCAACTCTTGGCGGTGCGGTATTCGCGGCGGATGTCGGCTATAGTGTATTCCAGCAGCGGTTTGGCGGGGTAGCCGCGTTGCTGCGAGCAGTAATGCACCAAGCCGTCCTCACAGATGTAAAGGTAGCGCGCGCCGGCGCGGCAACGCCAGTCGTTCTCCTTGCCGTGGGCGATGTTGTCCTGGAAGTAATTGATCTGGGCGTAGCTGCTCTTTTCCATGGAGCGCATCGCCAGGTAGACCTCGCGTTCGGCATCCCGCAACGGGTTCAACTGGCCATCGCCGTCGTGGATGATCCCGACGGTCGAGGTGAATCCGAGTTCCAACGCGCGCTTGCCAATGGTGAGGGCGTCCTGCGGAGTGTGAATGCCGCCGCCGACCACCGAGTTAATGTTCACATGAAATTCGGCGTACTGGGCCAGCAGTTGCAGCTTCTTGTCGAGCACCTTGAGGCTCTTCTTCGAGACTTCGTCGGGCATGACGTTGTCGATGGAGATCTGCAGGTGGTCGAGGCCGGCGCGGTTGAGGCGCTCAATGCGGTCGGCGGTCAGCAGATACCCGTTGGTGATCATGCCGGCGATGATGCCGCGCCGGCGGATGCGGGCGACGATCAGGTCAAGGCTGGGGTGCAGCAGCGGCTCGCCCCCGCTGATGGTGACGATGGTGGTTCCGAGATCGGCCAGCCGGTCCAGGCGCTCGTACATCACCTCCATGGCGACCGGCTTGGAGAAGTTGTCGAACTCGTTGCAGTAGGTGCAGGCGAGGTTGCAGCGGCGCATGGGGATGATGTGCGCCAGGACGGGGTGATCCTTGGAGGCCAGTCCCTTGGCGATCATCCGGATCTCACGGGCGCGGCGATAGATGCTGTTCCAGGCTCGTTTGAGACGTTTGGCAACAGTCGGCATACGGTGAAGGTTATTACATCACAATTGGAGCATTTTGTTGAGCCGAAAGGGGTGATTGGGGACTACGGCGGGTTGAACGGTAGTGTGGAACGGTAGAGAAGGGGAACCTGGCGCCCCCGGCGTGTCACGTCTCAAGGAAACGCTTATGGCCAGATTTCCCGATCTCATCATTTGTGGAGCGGATTCCCCACCGTTTCACGATGTCAGCTTAGAGGAAGATAGCAAAGTTGTAGAGTTGATGTCCAACGCCAAGCCCGACGTGGTTTGGGTCGGACGTTGTTCGTGGACTTCGATCGCGGGAACCAGCAATGCCCGGTCGTCGGGCCGTTCCTCATAAACTTCAAAATCGATGACGATCTGATTTTTCGCTTCTTGACGATCGCCCGGAGGCTATCGATGAGATGCCAGAGGTTGAGATATCAGAGGCCCTGATTTGCCTGCGCGCGCGGACGCGGAGCGATAGGTTCAGCCTTTGTAGACCTTCCAGAACACTTCGCGGAACCTGGCCATCTCCGGGTCAGTCCCGATGGTCACGCGGAGCATATTGTCGAGCGGCGGGAAGGGGCGGCCGACGGCTACACCCATGCCCGGCATGGTGTTGATGAACTCGCGGGCGTTGCGTCCGCAGTCGATCATAATGAAATTGGCCTGCGCGGGAATGAACTTCAGTTGGCGCTCGGTCAGCCAGTCGCAGAGTTCGTGCCGGGTATGCGCCAGCACTGCACGGCGCTCGCGGAGCAGGTTCTGCTGATCGCCCAGTGCAGCCACCACGGCGCGCGCACTGACGATCGAGATCACGTTCAGGCGCAATGGCGCCAGTTTTTCGATGATATCGGGGCGGGCGGCCACGAAGCCCACGCGCAGGCCGGCCATGCCGTAGATCTTCGAATAGGTGCGGGTGACGATCACGTTCTTGCCCTGACGCACGTGCGGCAGCGCTGTTTCCAACTCGGGCGATTCGCCGAAGTGGATGTAGGCTTCATCCACCATCAAGGTGGTGTTCTTAGGCAGGTTGGAGACCAGCCAGTCGATATCCTTGCGTGCGGTTACCGCGGAAGTGGGGTTGTTCGGGTTGCAGAGGTAGATCAACCCCCCGCCTGCCTTGTCGGCCTCGTCGGCTATTTTGCGCACGTCGGCGGTGTAGTCCTCGCGCAATTTGGTCAGGATGACCGGACGGCCAAGGATCCGGGCGGCATCGATGGGCGCTTCGTAGGCCGGCGCCACGCTGATGAGAGGGCGCGTGGGTGAGGTGTAGACATCGACCACCAGGTGAAGCCCTTCGCTGGAACCGGCGCCCACCATCAAGTCTTCGGGCTGCAGATCTTCGCTTTTGGCGATGGCGGAGTAGATGTCGCGAAACTCCTGGTAGTGATACCGGTTGGAAGTCGGCAACACGTCGCGCATGGCGGCCAGTGCCGCGGGCGGAGGCCCCAGCGGATTCTCGTTGGCATTCAGCCACACCATGTCTTTGGGTAAGGCGCCGGTATTCACCGCCGCGCGTTGCGCGTAGGCCATCTCGGGCAGCACGCGAACCGCGGCAGCGCCCAATCCCAACTGTACGGCAAAACCCCTCCTGGTCAACATACGCACCTCGTCCGATTCGAAGCCATGATAGCGCAGAATGCGGGGGAGGGAGAGTCACGGCCACCGCTCCCTTACGGTCACGGCTCCGCCAGGGGCTTCGTTCAGAGCCATGACCGTTAGGGAGTGGTGGCTGTGGTCCGCAAGGGGCTTCGTTCAGAGCCATGACCGTTAGGGAGTGGTGGCTGTGGTCGTGCGAATCAGCTTGCGGAGACCGAATCGAAGAGCCGCGTAACGGGCAGTCGAAAATCCGGCAGTAGTTCGCTGGTCAACTCCGCGCCTTCGCGCAGGATGCGGTCGCCGGTAGCGGCGTACACGAAGACTTCGCGAGCTACCGGATAAACGATCCAGACTTCGGCGGTTCCGCACCGAAGGTACCGCTCCTTCTTACCCCACACCGAAGTGAAGATCTCGTCCCCGGAGACGACCTCAATGGCGAGATCGGGCACGAATCTCTGGACCCGCTTGTCGGGATCTACCAAGGGCAGCTTGGCTGGACCGAATAGACTCACATCCGGACCGTGGGCATTGCCATGGAAATCGTAGTCTTGTTCCCCGACCACGAAACCGAGGCCACGCTCGCGAACGAAAGGGCGCAAGAGTACGATCAGCAGGTCTCGAATGAGATTCTGCTCCAGCGTGTTGGCCAACGTGGGCACCAATTCTCCGTCAACCAACTCGCGGTTATGCGCCTGTTCGTCGGTGAGCCGCTCGAAATCGTCGATGGTCACTATCCGCTCATCGATCCCAGGAACTCGCCGTTGCTTCTGGTCTTGCTCAGCTTATCCAGCAGCAACTCCATGGTCTCGACCGGCGACAGCGGATTCAGCACCTTGCGGAGAATCCAGACGCGGTTGAGTTCGTCTTTGGGCAGCAGCAGTTCTTCCTTACGGGTGCCGCTTTTGTTGATGTCGATGGCGGGGAAGACGCGCTTGTCCACCAGCTTGCGCTCCAGGTGGATTTCCATGTTGCCGGTGCCCTTGAACTCTTCGAAAATCACGTCGTCCATGCGGCTGCCGGTGTCGATCAGGGCGGTGGCGATGATAGTGAGCGAGCCGCCCTCCTCGATATTGCGCGCCGCGCCGAAGAAGCGCTTGGGTCGCTGCAGGGCGTTGGAATCGACGCCGCCCGAAAGCACTTTGCCGGAGGGCGGCACGATGGTGTTGTAGGCGCGCGCCAGACGCGTGATGGAATCGAGCAGGATCACCACGTCGCGCTTGTGCTCCACCAGGCGCTTGGCCTTCTCAATCACCATTTCGGCCACCTGGACGTGGCGCGTGGCCGGTTCGTCGAAAGTCGAGCTGATGACTTCGCCGCGCACGCTGCGCTGCATGTCGGTGACTTCCTCGGGGCGCTCGTCGATCAGCAGAACGATCAACGTCACCTCGGCGTGATTGGTGGTAATGGAATTGGCGATGTTCTGCAGCAGCATCGTCTTGCCGGTGCGCGGCGGCGAAACGATGAGCCCGCGCTGGCCCTTGCCGATGGGCGTCAGCAGGTCCATCACGCGGCCGGAATAATTGTCGCGCGCGGTTTCGAGCTTGAGCCGCTCATGGGGATACAGCGGCGTCAGGTTGTCGAAGAAGATTTTGTTGCGGGCTTCCTCGGGCGGCTCGAAGTTGATGGCGTCGACTTTGATTAGCGCGAAGTAGCGCTCGCCTTCCTTGGGCGGGCGGATCTGGCCGGAGATGGTGTCGCCGGTGCGGAGGTCGAAGCGGCGGATCTGCGAAGGCGAAACGTAAACGTCGTCGGGGCCCGGCAGGTAGTTGTACTCCGGCGCGCGCAGGAAGCCGAAGCCATCGGGCAGGCATTCCAGCACGCCCTCGGAGAAGATCAGTCCGCTCTTTTCCGCCTGGGTCTGGAGGATTTTGAAAATCAGTTCCTGTTTGCGAAGACCGGCGGCGCCGGAGATCCCCATGTCCTTGGCTACCTGGTTGAGCTTCTGGATACTCATGTCCTTGAGTTCCACCAGGTCTAGCGTGGGAGTTCCGTTCTTGGCGCTTTGTGCCGCCTGCTGTTTGCGGCGTTGCTGGCCGGGATGTATTTGCTCCATAGGTGACGGAGCGGGCGGATTCTCCGCGGGCTTCGGCTCGGGCGGTCTGGTCTCGGCGGCCGCAGGAAGGGCGGATGGAAGGGCAGCCGGCAAGGCCGCGGCGGCGGGCGGAGCCGATGTTGTAGCGGCGGGCTGCGCGGCGGCAATCGGCGCGGCGGCAGGTAGCACGGCGGCAGGTGGCGCTGCAGCCGGCGGCGGCGGAGCGGCTACCGGGGACGACCCCACGGTAATGACCGGTAGCTTGACCCTGGCGGGACGTTCGGCGCGTGGCTTCTCGTGCCGTTCCGGCGGCTTTTCCGGCTTCTCCATTTCATTAGGGGCGCTTTCGCGGGTGGGAGCAGGCTGTTCTTCAGCCGCTTTATCGATCGGTCTTTCGGGGGGCTTTTCGGATTGTTCCGGCGGCAGGGCGGTGCCTACCGTGTTTGGATTGTCTTCGCTATTGCTTGCCAAATTTCCCTCACTCCCCGGCCACTCAGGGCCGAGAACGGCAACGGCTGCACACCTTGCTTACGGATGGCGCGCAAACCGCGTTCTTCCTCAGATTGATTCAACTTGTCGGTCTTTGTGGCGATTACCAGATACGGTCTGCCGTGATGTTCGAGCCATTGCTTCAGGTCCAGATCCTTGTCCATCCATCCACGGCGGGAATCCAATATCAGACAGGAAAGCGTCAGGGTCTCCCGATTCTGCAAATACTCTTCAATCAACTTCTTCCATTCCGCCGCAAAGTGCGCCGGAACCCGTGCGTATCCATATCCGGGCAGATCGACGAAATAATACCTCCCGTCGATCCGATAAAAATTAATCGTTTGTGTCCGGCCCGGTGTATTGCTGGTAAAAGCCAACCCCTTCTGACCCAGTAATGCGTTGATCAGACTGGATTTCCCAACATTACTTCGTCCTAAAAATGCCACTTCCGGCAACCGGTCCGACGGAAACGTTGCCGGCGTGCCCGAGCTGTTTACAAATTCCGCTTTCAAGGAACTCAGGTTATTGGATACCTCAATGCGCCCGCGTCTCTTCCACCGGCAGCACGTCCACCGGGGCGGCGGCGATAGGCAACGCCACAATTTCTCGTTCCAGAGCGATCTTGAGGACTTCGTCCATGGAGTCCACGAAATGCAACTTCATCGTCTTCTTGATGGCATCGGGGATGTCGGGGAGGTCTTTCTCGTTCTCCCGCGGCACGATCGCTTCCAGGATGCCATGCCGGTGCGCCGCCATCAACTTCTCTTTCAGGCCGCCTATCGGCAGCACTTTGCCGCGCAGTGTGATCTCCCCCGTCATGGCCAGGTCGCCGCGAACCGGAATGCGCGTGAGCGCGCTGCAGATGGTGGTGGCCAGCGTAATACCGGCCGAGGGACCGTCTTTGGGAATGGCGCCCTCGGGAATATGAATATGCAGGTCCAGGCTGCGGTAGAAATCGCGCGGCAATCCCAGCGAAAGGGCGCGCGACCGGATGTAGCTCATAGCCGCCTGCGCCGATTCCTGCATCACCTCGCCCAGTTTGCCGGTGATGGTCAGCTTGCCCTTGCCTTCCATCATGGTGCATTCCACGGTGAGGATCTGGCCGCCCACTTCGGTCCACGCCAGACCCGTGGCAGCGCCGATTTCGTTCTTCTTTTCGGTCTGCAGATCGCGGAATCTCCAAGGACCCAACAGGTCGGGTAAGGAGGCGCCCGTGATCACCTGCTTACCCAGTTTCTGTTTGTCTTTCCCGCTCTGTTTGTTGACCACCTGGCGCGCCACTTTACGGCACACATTGCCGATTTCGCGCTCCAGATTGCGCACGCCGGCCTCCCGGCTGTAATACTGGATCAGCCCGTTGACGCCATCGTCCTGAATCTCGATCTGGTCCGCCGAAAGCCCGGTGGCCAGCATCTGTTTCTTGATCAGAAACCGCTTGGCGATTTCCATCTTCTCCAGTTCGGTATAGCCGGAGAGCCGGATGACTTCCATACGGTCCTGAAGAGCGGGAGGAATGGTGTGGAGAACGTTGGCCGTGGCGATGAAGAAGACCTGGCTCAGATCGTACTCCACATCCAGGTAATGGTCGACAAACATGAAGTTCTGTTCGGGGTCGAGCACTTCCAGCAGCGCGGCCGAAGGGTCGCCGCGGAAATCCATGGACATCTTGTCCACTTCGTCCAGCATGAAGACCGGGTTTTTGGTGCCCGACTTCTTCATCATCTGAATCACCTGGCCGGGCAACGCACCGATGTAGGTGCGGCGGTGGCCGCGGATCTCGGCTTCGTCGCGCACGCCGCCGAGAGACATGCGAACGAACTTGCGCCCGGTAGCCTTGGCGATCGACATTCCCAGCGAAGTCTTACCCACGCCGGGAGGTCCGACGAAGCACAGGATGGAGCCTTTGGGATTCTTCACCAGCCGCCGCACCGCCAGGAATTCCAGGATGCGCTCCTTGATTTTTTCCAGGCCGTAGTGGTCGTTCTCCAAAACCGATTCGGCGAATTTGAGGTCGCGGATTTCCTTCGACTTCTTCTTCCACGGCACCGCCAGCAGCCAGTCCAGGTAATTGCGGGAAACGGTGGATTCGGCGGACATGGGCGGCATATTTTCCAGCCGCTTCAACTCCGCCATGGCCTTTTCCTGGGCGTCGACAGTCATGCCGGCGGTTTCAATGCGCTTCTTCAACTCGTCGACTTCGCTCTTTTCGCCGCGGCCCAGTTCCTTCTGAATGGCCTTGATCTTCTCGTTGAGGTAGTACTCTTTCTGCGCCTTCTCCATCTGCCGCTTGACGCGGCCCTGAATGGTGCGGTCCACGTTGAGCTTCTCGATTTCGATATCCAGCATCTCGGCCACGCGGGTGAGCCGGTCAATGGGGTCGAAGATTTCGAGCAGTTCCTGCTTTTCTTCGATGGTCAACTGCAGGTTGGCGCCCACGGTATCGGCCAGTTTGCCCGGTTCATCCACCCGGATGGCGGCGATCATGGTCTCGTAATTCAGGTTCTGGCTCAGCTTGACGTACTGTTCGAACAGCCCGGTGACGCGGCTGATCAGGGCGTCAAGCTGGGGGCCGGTCTCTACCTTGAAACTGGACGTCTTGACCGTGGCCCTGAAAAAACCTTCGTCGTCGGCAACCGAAACCACTTTGGCCCGTTCCACGCCCTCCACCAGCACCTTGATGTTGCCATCGGGCAGTTTGAGGCTTTGGACGATGTTCACGATCGTCCCGACATGGTAGATCTCGTTGGGTTTGGGTTCGTCGATCGAAGCGTCGTGCTGGGTGGCAAGGAAGATCTTTTTGTCGCCAGCCATGGCCTCTTCAAGTGCCCGCACGCTGGATTCCCTTCCGACCACAAACGGCGTCATCATGTACGGGAAGATGACCACGTCGCGGATGGGCATCATCGGCAGACGTTTTGAATCGGATTTTTCCTTTGAAGTAAGCATTGTTCTCCTCAGGGGGACGGTCACACCCCTGGTTCAGGGTTCCCTGACGTTGATCCCGGGTCCCTGACATCCCGGCGGCGGCGGGCAATTCTCGAAGCGGTCTTCGTATCCCCAGGCCAAGGCCTAGCCGGCCTTTTCTAATATGGTAAGACTGATTTTCTGCGACAACACCATCTCTTTGGTGACTTGGAACTCCCGGACCTTCTTGTAGGAAGGCAGGTAATACATTAAATCCAGCATCAGGTCTTCGAGAATCATCCGCAACCCGCGGGCCCCCACCTTGCGCTCCATAGCCAGTTCGGCGATGGCCTCCAGGGCGTCGTCGCTGAACTTCAGGCGGACGTTCTCGAATTCGAAGAGCTTCTGATACTGCTTGATGATTGCATTCTTGGGCCGGGTCAGAATCTGGATCAACGCCGAACGATCCAGATCTTCCAGCACGGCGCTCACCGGCAGTCTGCCGATAAACTCGGGAATGAATCCGAACTTGATCAGGTCCACCGGTTGGGCCTGCGACAGCAGATCGATGTCGCGGCGCCCGCTGATGGTGGAGCCGCGGCTGGACACCTTGTCCTCTTCCTGGAGGAATCCCATGGATTTCTTGCCGGTACGGCGCGCGATGACCTTTTCCAACCCCACGAAGGCGCCGCCGCAGATAAACAGGATGTTGGTGGTATCCACGGGCGTGAATTCCTGGTGCGGATGCTTGCGTCCGCCCTGCGGGGGAACGTTGGCCACCGTGCCCTCCAGGATCTTGAGCAGCGCCTGCTGAACGCCTTCGCCCGACACATCGCGGGTGATCGACGGGTTCTCGTCCTTGCGGCAGATCTTGTCGATTTCGTCGATGTAGATGATCCCCTGCTGGCACTTCTGCACATCCCCGTCGGCTGCCTGGAGCAGCTTGAGGATGATATTCTCCACATCTTCGCCCACGTACCCGGCCTCGGTCAGGGTGGTGGCGTCGACGATGGCGAAAGGCACGTCCAGGATTTTGGCCAGGGTCTGCGCCATCAGGGTCTTCCCTGTCCCCGTGGGCCCGATCAGCAGGATGTTGGACTTCTGGAGTTCCACCTCGCTGTTCCGCATCCGGTTCATGTGGATGCGTTTGCAGTGGTTGTATACCGCCACCGCCAGCTTCTTCTTGGTGGCTTCCTGGCCGATCACGTATTGATCCAGAAACTCTTTGACTTCAAGGGGTTTCGGGATCTTGTTGGGGGTTCCCGAGGGGGGCTCCACCTTATCGTCTTCCAAAATCGAGTTGCAGACAGCGATACACTCGTCGCAAATGTAGGCGCGAGGATAGTCGCTGGGGGAAGAGATTAGCTTTCCAACTACGTCCTGACTCTTATGGCAAAACGAACACCGTAGAGCATCATCGGACCCGGTACGCTTCACGCAGTTTTCTCCTCTTCCACCGTGGGCTTTCCGGCGCCGCTGGAGTAGGGAACTCCAGGCGACTTCGTCTCTATTATCACCCGAAAGGCTTTGCTAAGCAATCGACCAAACGTTAATGAAACCTTCGGCGGCACTCCGGATTCCCTCCATGGCCGGCTCCCTATGCCGTCTTGCGCGCATGCTCGAACAGAAAACCGAGCGTCTTATCGGTCTGGATATGGGACGCGATCCGCCCCAGCGTACCGTCCTTTTCAAATTCCATCTGGACCGCCGCTACCGGTTTGCGCTGCTGCCTGGCGACCTTTTCCACTTCCCGGTCCACCTCGTCCCGGGTGGCGTGAATGGCCTCCCGCTCCGCGATCTTGCTCAGCAGCATGGAAGCCTTCACCTCGCGCAGAGCCTCGTCATGCTGCGCTTCCTTCACCTTGTTCCAGTCCAACTTCAGGGACTTCGGGTCAAGTCCGTCGGCCGCCAAGGATCGTACGGCCTGCTCCACGCGGTTCTTGATCTGCCGGTCCACGAAGACTTCCGGAACCGGAAAATCGTGGGCGCCCACCACCTTGTCCACAATCAGCTTCTTGGCTTGCTGCTGGGCTTCGTATTGGCGTTGGCCGAAAATGGACTTCCGTACGGCTTCGCGCAGTTCGTCCACGGTACGGTAATCGCCCAGGTCCTGCGCGAATTCGTCGTTCAGCTCCGGCAATTCCTTTTTTCGGATACCCTTCAGCGTGGCGTGGAACTTCACGGTCTTGCCGGCGAGCTTGGCCGAGCCGTATTCTTCCGGATACACGACTTCAAATTCCTTCTCTTCACCCGGGCTGAGGCCGCGCAGGTTTACCGTGAAGGCTTCGAAGGTTTCGGCGGCGGCGATTTCCAGTTGCATCTCTTCGGTTTTTACCGGCTCACCTTCCACCCCGGAAATGCTCTCGAGCGAGACCACGGCGAAATCGCCATCCTCCACCGGACGGGGATCCACGTTCACGTAGTCGGCCTTCTGGTTACGGAGTTCGTCGATGCGCCTGGCAACGTCCTCATCGGTCACCGCCGGGTCCTGGTACGGCACCTCGACATCCTTGTATTCACCGAGTTCGATTTCGGGCACAACTTCGAACGTGGCCTTGAAGCGCAGCGGCTCGCCGTCATGAAAATGGACGTCGCTGTATTCCGCCGAACCCGCCAGGTTCAGGTTTTCGGCCTCGAGCTGCTTTTGCAGGAACTTGGGGACCAGGGCTTCCAGCACCTTCTGCCGGATGTCCCCTGCGAACTGTTTGCGAATCAACGCCGCCGGCACTTTGCCGGGCCGGAAGCCGGGAAGCTTGGCGCGCTTCATGACATCTCCGACAACTCGGCCGGTCTCGCTTTCCACGTCGGGAACAGGTACGGAAATCTCCAAGGAGTGCTTGCAGCCTTCAACTAAAGCCAAGTGGAATCTACCTCAGGAAAGAAGTGATCG
>DATMNI010000151.1:0-30517 GCA_035570275.1 Candidatus Acidiferrales bacterium
GATGGTCCTGACCTGCTACTTCGTTGCCTCGCTGCAAACTGGCACTGCCCGGTCCGCCGTTCTGCTCCACCACCGATTCCGGTTCGCCCCGGCGTCGGCCGCTTCATCGCTTCTGGCCCGTTGCAGTTCCACTCTGCCGCTAGACTGACCGCTGCTCCGGTCTCCACTCCCCTTCGGGGTTTTTGCACCCCTCTGGATCAAAGCGTTCTACCGGTTTCGCTGCCTGTCGGCCCGCCTTCCGAATCCGCCCGATTCCCTCTCGCTCCCCGCTGCCGATCTTTTTCAAGTATGGCTACGGATCAATGTTCCTGGTTCGCTACGTTTCCGGAGGCTTGCTGTTCCTCAAACCTCTTGGAACCTCATTCACTATGCTCCCGAAGTCGTTTTCCGTCAACGGTTTTCGGCGCCTTCCCGGCCAATTTCCTCAAGTTCTATGTCTATTGTTTCTAATTGGTTACAGGGAAGGAGCGTGGCAATCCTGTGGATAAATCAAGGTGGATAATATCTGTTTTGCGATACTGAAGGCCAAGATGCGAAGGCTCGTCATCCGGCCCGGCGCCATCGGGGATCTCATCGTTTCCTTGCCTGCTCTGGAGTGCCTGCGCGCGGATTACCTGGAGGTTTGGACCGCCACCGCCAACGTTCCGCTGGTACGTTTTGCCGGCCGCGTGCGCGGCATCGCCACCACCGGGCTCGACCTCCTCGGCGTAACGGCTCCCCCGGCGCCTCTGCTGGAGGAGTTGCGCAGCTTCGATTCCATCGTCTCCTGGTATGGCGCCAACCGGCCGGAGTTCCGCGAACTCACCAGTTCCCTCGGATTGCCGATCGCGTTCCTCCAGGCACTCCCCGCCCATGGTCCCGGCCGGCATGCCACGGATTTTTATCTGGACCAGGTGCGCTCCATCGCCAGTTGCGTCAGCGACGGCATCCCCCGCATTCCCTGCATGCCCGTGCCCCGGAACGTAGAGGGCGAGAACTTCGCCGTCATCCATCCATTCTCCGGCAGTCCGCGCAAGAACTGGCCGCTCGAAAACTTCCGTTACCTGGCGCGCGAACTGGAGCGCACAATGCCGGTGCTATGGTGCGCCGGCCCGGAAGACCCGCCGCTTCCGGGCGCCGTCCAAATCCCCAACCTATACGACTTGGCTTGCTGGCTGGCGCGCGCCAGCGTTTACGTCGGAAACGATTCCGGCATTACGCACCTGGCCGCGGCGGTGGGCACTCCCGTGCTGGCCCTTTTCGGCCCTACCGACCCCGCAGTTTGGGCGCCGCGCGGACCGCACGTCCAGGTGGTGAGGTGGCAGACCGGGCCACTTCCTTCCGAAACGTAGCGGCGATTAGCGGCTCGGCATAGGTAGTCGCTGGCTCTAGGCCGCGTCGGCGTGCCAGCCGTGGCTTTCGTTTACCCAGCGTGATGAAATGGCTGCCGGCCTGTTGAGCCGCATCGCGCACCGCACGTGTCCACACTACTGTTTATCGCGGGTCTTTTCCTCAACTTTGGAGGCTGCCTTATTAGTGCCGTGTTTCACCTTTTTTCCAGCGGTCTTGGCAGTCTTCGCGGTGGCTTTTCCGGTTTCTTTGGCTGCGCTCCCGGTCGCTTTGCCCGCCTCTTTGGCGTCCTGACCGGCCTTCTTCATGTCCTCCTTGGCAGTTTGCGCGAACATGAGGGTGGCGCCCGAGAGCAATAAGGTCAAACCAGCTTTTACGGTTGGTAGTCTCATAGCATAAGTCTTGGCACCTGGCCTGCCATAGTGATAAACCCGACGGACAGGCAAAGATAATGCTATCCGTGAGAGCGAGGCAACGTCGTGCTGGCCGGATGGTGGTGCTACTGCAAATGCTTCACCACGGGCTGCGGGGGCGGGGCCGACTTGTCGCCGGTCAACCAATCCAGGCGCTCCTTCACTTCTTCGGGGCGGGCCTGGCCGAGGATGCGGGCCACGATGCGCCCCTCGGCATCCAGGAACGCCGTGGCGGGCACGGCGCCTCCCAGTTTGAGCTGGTCGAGATCGTCGGCGGTGGCGCCATACCAGACCGGGAAACCAATCTTGTGTTCGGCCAGAAACCCGGGGATGTTGGCTTTGGTCTTGGCATCGTCCAACGAGGCCGCGACGAACAGGACGCCGCGGGTGGCGTATTCGGTTTCCATGGCTACGAGCATCGGCATTTCGGCAGTGCAGGGAACGCACCAGGTGGCCCAGAAGTTCAGGACCACCGGTTTGCCGCGCAGATCGCGCAGACGGACTTTCTGGCCATAGGCGTCCTTCAATGTCAGGTCGGCTTTGGGCGCGTCGGCACCCCGCGCCGGGGCCGGCGCCAGAGCAACCAGGACGGCAACCAGGGGGGCAACCAGGGCAACAGGGAGCGGAATCAGCCGCATTGGTGTCAGTTATTCTCCGTGCGACCCTTGGCCGGCAGGCGGTAGCTGTAGCTCAACAGCCAGACGTAATCGGCAAACGCGGCGTCGCCATGCGTGCCCAGGATCTTGTCGGGAACGCTGCGGGTGCGGTCGCGGTACACGGCTTTACCAATGCTGGCCTGGATCATGTTATGACCGCGCGAATAGATGAAACCGGGCTCGGCGGAAATGGCGAAGCCGGGGCGGCGGAAGCCGAGATCGTTGCCTATCAAGTTGGCCGCCGGCACACCTTCCATGCGTGGACCAAATGTCACGCTGAGGCCCTTGATTGCCGCGATGGGATGGGAGACGCCGGCCTGCAAGAGGTACTGATCCTGAATCGCGTTATAGGCTGTCAGCGGCTGGTTGATGGCGGTGGCGCTGCGCAGCACGTTGTTGTAGCCGCCTTGCGTGGCCAGGTAGTTGCCAGTGGTGTAGACGGTAGTGTTATGGCCCAGGTCGCGGAAAGCCTGCCACTGGAAGATCATGCCCCAACCGCCGCTGCCGGGTTGAATGGAATAGTCGTCGGTGACCACGGATGGTGTGGTTGCCGTAGCCGAGGTGAGGACGTTGTTCTGCACATTGTCTTTGCCGGTGGGCGCTTGCACACCGAAGCCGATGCTGATGTTGCCGCGTTTGGCATGGCGTGGATTCCAGAGCCAACCCTGCGCCACCAGGGCGGTATCGCCAAGCCCCGCGGCGGTGGTGGTGTAGTAGGAGTTGTTGGAGCGCCGGCTGGCGAACAGCAGCGGCACGGTGAGAGTGAGGCTGATCCGCGACGTTGCCTGGTAAGTCAGGTTAATGTCCTGAAGGTTGATCTTGTTCATTACCTCGGTGCCCTGCTGCACGCGGTTTTTCTGCTCCACATCGCCCACGAAATGTTTGTACGAAAACTGGTGCCGATAGCCGACGGTCAGGTCCCAGTCTCCCGTCTGCAGATAGCCGCCCTGGCTTTCCGGGGACATATCGAGCGAGCTGGACCGGGCGACGATGCAGCCCTGCCCGCGCGCGGGTGCGGCGGAAACAATTGCCAGTGCGATCGGCAGAAGGAAAACAGACAGGCTCTTAACAGACCGACCCTTGAACAGGTTTCGCATCAGAAACGACCCTCCAGAATGATGCGATTATGCGGCGAATCGCGGGATACGGCAATAACCGAAATCTACTATTGCGACATTACCCGCGAGGGCGGCCGCGTCGGTGTCGAGCAAGCGGCGGCAGAGTTCATGCCGGGCGGGTGGGCGGACTTCATGCCGGGCGGTAGCAGAGTTCATGCCGGCGGGGCGGCAGACTTCATGCCGGTCGGGTGGGCGGACCATGCCGGGCGGTGGCAGAGTTCATGCCGGCGGGTAGCAGTCTCCATGCCGACCGATTGGCGGACTTCATACCGGTCGGGTGGCAGACTTCATGCCGGCCGGGCGGCCTTAGCAGGTTCCTGAACCGCGCCGGGCGCGACCGTTTGCAGGCACTGGTCTAAAACCTCGTGAACCGCCGGGAGGTCGTTGTATTTCCAGAGACGAAACGAAATCGAGGACATGGACAGCGGGATGGTGGTGCTCTTGCCATCAATTTCCAGGGCGAATTCCGGCTTGAAGGCAGCGAAGCGGCTCATCTCGGGAGGCGCCGATTCGTTGGATTCGGGCCGGTCCAGAAGGGCCGCCAGAGTCGGCCCTTTCCAGCGGAACAGCAGATCGCCCGGGCCTAGAAGGGAAGCGATTTGCGTGGCGAACGAGGCCAAAGCCCGATCGCCGTATTCGGCGCCGAAGCGCCGGTTGACGGCGGAAAGACCAACCGCGAACAGGACCATGTAGGCGTGCATATGCGACTCGATGGCATCCTCCAAGGCAAACTCCACCGCGTCGGGGCCGGGCAGGCCGGTAGCAGGATCGCCATTGGCGGTAAGAGTGGCCGAGCGGTTCATCTTATCCATGAATTCGCGGCTCTCGGCGCGAATCGCAACCGACTGTTCCTGCTGGTGGGCGGCGGCTTGCTTTACTCCCTGGAGGGACTCGGCCAATTCATCTTTCAATACCTGTATATCCTGAATATGGGCGGCATTCTCCAGCCTCTGCCCAATGCCCCGAAGATTTTCCGCCGATGTGCCGCTGCCTTCGGCCAGTTCCTGCAGTTTAGCCGCAAGCATGCTCGCCATGGCGCTCATTTCCTGCGCTCGAAGCTCCATGTGGCGAGCCACTCCGCGGTTGTAGGTCTCGATGGCCCGAATGATCCCTCCGGTGGCCTCTAGAACCTCGGTGCTGTTCTTGGCGATCTCCAGATCCTTTCGGAATCCCCTAAGAGCAGCCCGGTTCTTGCCGTGCTCGAGGAGATCGTAGTTGACGGATTTGATCGCGAGAGATTCCAGTATCGCGTACGGAACACGCACCAGGGAAGTCGTCAGTTTGCCGGGTGACTCCGCCATGTACTTCTTGATAGAGAGCATTTTCTTCTGTCCAAGGGTCTTATCGGCGGGAAAGCGGGATAGAAGAGCTCTCAAGGCATCTCGCCGGCGAAATTTCCGTTTCGCGCTGCCGGGCTACTTCGATTCGTCGACCACTTCGAGCGCGTTCACGCAGGCGTAGTTGCGGCTGGGCGCCAGCGCGATGTTTAGCTTGCCCTGCGCGTCCGGTTCCAGGCCGTGTGCGCTCCACGTCATGCCGCGGCCGCCGCCGTGCGCCTCTTTGAAAACATCGAAGCCGCGGCGCAGGGCCACGCCGTTACACAGAATATCGAACAGCCGGCTGCCCACACCGCCTCCGGGGGGTGTATCTGGGCCGAACCAGGCCTCGGAAAAGTAGAACGTGATGCCGTAGCGGCCGGGCGGCACGGGAATTACGTAGCGGAGGTTCCCGAAACGCTCGCCGCGAAAGAGATCCGGATCTACCGCGCCTTGCACGGGTTTGGTGCGTGCCACCAACAAGCCGCCGCGGGCGTAGCGGTCGGGTTCCCAGACCCGCCCCTGCTTGTCGACGTAAACGCGGTCCAGGGCGAGCATGCGAATGGGACGAAGCCTGCCTGGAGTGCCGGGTGCGATTTCGATGGCGTTGAGCAGCGGCGAATTGGTCGAAGGTTCGAATTTGAGGTGAAGTTTTCCGTCGGCGGCCGGAGAAACGTCCTTGAAGGCTCTGACGTCGGCGGTGCTGGGCCCGGCTTCAGCGATCACGTCGAATTCGCGGAGCGCCGCCTGGCCGTTGATCGACACGTTGAAGATGCGGCTGGATTCGGCGCCGCCGGCCACGTTGTTTTCGCCGTACAGCGTTTCCGCGAAGTGCAGCCGGAGTTCGTAAACGCCGGCGGGGAGCGGAATATCGTAGGCGAAGAAACCTTCGCGCCGGCTCTGGTAAATTCTCGGCTCGCGGGTGCCGAGGATCGGATGGTCGTGGGATTCAAACACCCAGCCACCCTGAAAATACCGGTCGCTCTGCCAAACCCGGCCCAGGCGGTCGGTATAGTCGCTGCCCAGGTGACCGGCCAGGATTCGGATTTCGAGTGGGCCGGCAACCGGCGCCCCCATCATCGGCGGTGGGCTTGCCGCGGCCGGAGTCTTTCTTTCCGGGTTGCGCCACAGCGCGATGGCGCCGGCGCCCGAGAGCAGGAGCAGGACGGCGCCGGAGAGCAGCAGCAGCGCGGCGCCGACGGTGGCGTTACGCAGGCGATGCCCGGACCAGGCCGCGTTCGCCCCGGCTGGCACCAACGCCGCCACCTTGGCATCGGGGGTATCGGGGGTATCGGGCTCGACCTTTGCCGGCACGGGGGATTCGAATAACGGCTCGGGGGATTCGGAAACGATCTCTGCTTGCAGGGCATCGGCCTGCACGTCTGCCTGCACGGGTTCTGGCTGCGCGGCATCTGGCTGCCCGGTATTTGGCTGCACCACGACCAGCGTGACCGCACTCAAACTTGGAACTGGGGCGCCCATCGGCAGGAACTTCGGAGCGTACTGGCCGGGGGGAATCTCGATGCGGATGCTGTGGTCGGCCCCATCGGCCTGGTAGTATTCGCGCAGCCTTTTGCGAAGACGGTGGGCCTCCACGCGAACGATGGAATCGCGCTTCTGGTCGAAATCGGCTGGCCGCCCGAGCGCCTCCACGGCGATGTTGTATTCCTTGATTTGTTCGGCTGTGCCTTCAAAATACTTGGCGCAGACGTAGGTGAGCACGTGCGCCAGATTAGGCGCACGGTTGAAGATGCCGGAGGACAGGATGGCATCCAGCTCATGCTTTTCCTGCCGGAAATCGGCCGCCGCATACATAATGAGATCACCGAAGCTAATTGAACGAAGTATACACGTGGAGGAAGCGGGGTTCAAGTCCGTTAACGTTTCGAGGCCGGCGTTAACAAGGGGCCGTCGAGTGCGTTAACGGTATTGAAAAGCAGACGGTTAGCGGGGGAACCCAGGGCAGGTGCCCTGTGCTACTCCTATTCGATCACAATCATGGTGCTGGCGCTGGCGGTGGTGCTGCCCTGTTTGGCAGTGGCGCGGACCTCGTAGTTTCCAGACGGAATAGACTCGGCGGGGATGGTCATGAGGTACGGAATTCGGCCTTGCGCGTCGGCGGCCGGCAGTTGCATGGGGACCTTCGTAAGGCTCTTACCCGCCTGCAGGAATTCGATTTCCACGGCGGGCGCGGCGGAAACCGACGCATCCCCGTACACCGTGAAGAACAGGCGCAGCACGGCGTTCGGCGCCTTCTTGACGGTCAAATCCATGGTCGGCGTGATGCTGCCGCCCTGGAATTGGAACGGGTCGCTGGGGTCGAGTCCTTTGGCGTTGGGTATGTAGGAACGCATCGGGGTGAGCGAGGAGATGGCGACACCCGCGGCCTTGGGCGGCACCGTGAAGCTGGACCGCTCGGTCCCAATCTTGCCGCTCTCGCGATCCATTACGGCAGATTCCAGGCTGTACTTTCCCGGCGGCAGCGCGACCGTCATCTTGTCGAGAAAATTGCCCATCTTCAACTGGTCGGGCGTCACCTGAAACCCACGGTCGCGGGTGAGTTTCTGAACCACTTCGCCCTTGGAGTCCTTCACCAGAGCAACCAGGGAGCAGTGGATGTCCAGCGCGGCCTTGGCCGTCACACTTTGGGCCGACACACTTCGGGCCGACACACCTTGGGCCGGCCCCGCTTTGGGCTGCAATTCATGCAGCGGTACTTCCACCAGAATGGCAACGCCGGTGGCTTCGGCCCTGGGCTGAAGCAGGATGGCGCCCACGCGGAATTTGACGTCCTCGGAAACCTTGGCCTCGGAGAGAATTTTCAGCAGGGGCAACTCGAACGGTTGCAGGCCCGCGGCCCGGGCCTCGGGTGGCAGGGCGAAATAGCCATTGCGTGCGTGGATGACCAGGTCCTTGCGGTTGGCGTTGACCGCGATCTTGCGAAAGCCGCCGTCGTAGTTCTGGATACCGGGGTTGAAGGAAACCTCGTAATAGCTGCTGATTTCTTCGTTGACGTGGCGCAGGGGAAGGCGCAGATCGTTGCTGTCGCCGATCAGGAAGCCGCCGGTGGACTCGGCCAGATCGCGAATCGATTCCTGGACGTTGGACCGGGCGGAAACCTCGGCGTTGTCCGAGGCCATCACTTGCTCCTTGGTAACAGGGCCCGAAACCTGAGTCATGGTGGTCGCGCTGGCACGGGCCGCGCCGTTCAACTGGCTGCGGGCTCCCGAGTTCTGCGCTCCCGTCATCACACCGCGTGTATCCACGGAATAAAACGTGACATTGTCGCGGTTCGCGGTGCTCATCAGGCTGTGGAACGGCACGTCCAGCTCCGGCGTGAGGTACATGCCCCAGGTAAAGTAGATCACCGACTTGCGGCCGGGAATGGATCGCTGGCCGTCCACCAGCGCCCGCAGCGCGGAGAGAGTCAGGCGCGCGCCCTGCGAGGCGACGGCGGCATCCATACGCAGCATGTCGAGCATCACGGAAGCCAGCCTGGCCTGTAGGGCGTCGGACCCGTTGTTGACCGGCTGGCCGGCGGTCTGGGTGGCCGCGTCGATCAGGTTGCCCGGCTGGTCAGCGCCGTTCTGCCCGCCCAGATTGCGTTTCAACTCGGCCAGGATGGCATCCGACTCGGAGGCAAACCCGGGGCCGCCAAGCCCCCCGGTGGCGCGTTCGATGGCTTTGGTGAGCGCCGCTTTGTCATTGGTGAACGGCTGCAAAACGAAAAGCTGGGTGTTGATGACGACCACCGCATAATAGACGTTGGTGCCTTGATCGCCCTTGATCAAATCGATGGCGGCGGTGCGGGCCAGCTTGCGCTGGTCGGCTTCGGTCATCGCCTCGAAGGCGAGGGTCACGAGGCGCACCTGGCGGAGCGGGTCGAGCGCTGTCTTGGCGCCGCTCGAGGTGATCGCTTCCGAGCCGCTCACCAGGCGGAAGGAGGTGAGGGTCTGTTTGGCGCCGTTATCGAGGACGGTAAGATCCTCCGGCTTGAGGTCGGTCAGCGGTTTGCCCTTTTTGTCGCGGACGATGAGGTCGAGCAGGACTTCATCGACGGTCGTTCTGACGGTGGGAGCGGCGGTTTGCTGCGCGGGCGCGGGCAATGGGACCAGGATCGTCGCCAGCATTAGCGCCAACCCTGCCGAAACCAGCAGCGCACGCGATAGGACACGATATTTCATCAAAAAACTCCTCGATATAACCCGCGACCCGGAGGGTCGCGGCCACTTATTTTCCCAGGTTTTCCAGACTCTTGAAGTCCGCCAGTTCCCGCGCCGAATCGGCTTTTCGGCCGAGGCGCGCATAAGCGGACGCCAGGCTGAAGTGGGCCTCGGGGCTGGCGGGCGCCAGTTTGACCGCCGCTTCCAGTTCCGCGGCCGCGCCAGCCGGATTCTCTTTCGCCAGCAAAACCCGGCCCAGAGCGATGTGCGTGGAGAAATCTCCGGGGCTGGCTTTCACGGCGCGCTCACCGTATTCGAACGCGGTCTCGACCTCTTCGCGTTTTAAATATATGACGGTCAGCCCGACCAGCGCCGGGACGTGGTCCGGGGCCAGTTCTACTGCCTTCTTGATTTCCTCGACGCCGCGGGCGGAATCCTGAATATTCAGGAAGGCGCCGAAACGGAAGTGCACGTTGGGCTCTTGCGGATACTGCTGCAGCACGGCTTCGAACTTCTGGGCGGCGGCGTTGTAATCCAGCTCCATGGCGGCGGCCATGGCATCGCCGAGCTTGAAGACCAGCTCACGGCGTGCTTCGGGAACCTCAGCCAGCAGCCAGGGTTGGCGCAGCCCGGCGATGCCGGCGGCCCCGATGATCTCGGGCGTTTTCTTATGCATGCGGGTCAGCGCGGTGAGCACGGTAATGGCGCGCTCAAAGCTGCCGGTCTTGGTGAGCACCAGGGCCAGATGCAGGCGGCCGGCACGCGCCAGTTCGGGAGGCTCCTCAAACTTCAGGCTCTCCGCATGGCTCAGGCTCTCAATGGCTGCGTCGTAGCGGCGCAACTTGTACTCGCACAGGCCGGACATGGTCCAGGCGGGCGCGCTGTCCGGTTTCAGGCCGGCCAGGCGGCGGAAGGCGGGAGCGCAATCGCTGTAGCGATCAAGGTCATAGCCGATGGAGCCCAGGTTCCACAGCCCTTCGTCCCAGTCGGGTTTGAGTTTGAGGGCGCGCTGATATAGGGCCATCGCCTGGTCCAGTTGTTTGGCGTCGCGGGCGGCATCGGCCTGTTGGGAGAGGGTCTGGAAGGTGGCCGCTGCCCTCTGGGCGGCGGCGGGAGGGCCGAGGGCCAGCGCGAGCGCCAAGCCGGCAGACCACAGGAGGCGATGCTCTGCAGCATGACACACACGTCGGTAAAGAGCTGAACCTCGCATCTGGGTCTATGGTAACGCCGTCTATGTTAGACGGCGCAAAAGGAAAGGGCGGGCGCCTTTGGGGAGACGGCCCGCCCGAGTGTCCAAGTCGCGACCCAGAGGGTCGCGACCACTTACTGTCACAACTACTGGTTACTACACAACTACTGGTTACTACACAACTACTGGACACTACACAACTGCTAGATACTACACAACTGCTGGGTACTAGAAGAAGAACTTGACCGCAAGCTGGACGATGCGGTGGCCCTGCTTCTGCGTTACCGTTCCGAACAACGGCGTGTTGACCTTGCCTGTGGTCGAATCGAAACCGAGACCCAGGTTGCTGCCGTTGAACGACCACAGCGGGTGATTCAGGAAATTGGTTCCATTGAACCGGATCTGCAGCTTCTTCGCCTCCTTAAACTGGAAGTTCTTGAAGAGCCCCAGGTCGGAGTTGAAGAAGGCCGGTCCGTAAATCGCCGGAAGAACGCTCGGCCCATTCTGGCCGATGCCGGTCGGGATGCTGAAACAGCTCGGATTGATGTACTGGTTCGTCGCGAGGCCCGAGGCTGGGTTACAGGTCAGGACCGGATTCAACTGGATATTGGGCGTGCCCAGGAGCGACACGTTGCTGACGTTGATTCCGGTCGGGTTTAGCGAGCTGATGCTGCCCGGGATCTTGTAGCCGTTGAGGTTCAGACCAAAGTTTTGACCCTGTATCCCCGAAAGGTTCGGGCCGCTCTCAAGCTGGGTGATGCCCGAGAGTTGCCAGCCGTTGACGAAGCCGGCAAGCATCTTGTCCCTGGCGGGGTTGCCCAGTTCGATGGAATACGCGGCGTTGAAAATGTGCGTGCGGTTGCCCGCCTGAACTCCGTAGTCGTTGGCGAGGTTGAACGAGTCGAGCGCCGGGTTCACGATGCCCATCGCCTTGCCGAAGGCGTAATTCATGTTGATGGTATAGCGGCCCTTGGTGCGTACCCACGTCACTTGCAGGGCGTTGTAGCTGGAATAGAGGTTGTTGGTAGCCAGCCCCAAATCGGAGAAGCCCAGCAGCGGACGGAAGTTGTTCGCCGTGAGACTGTTCGGGTCCACGCCGCCATTCTTGCTGGCCAGCATGGCGCCGACGGGAACCAGATTGATGTTGCTGCCGGCGCCGCTGCTGCTTGCCAGATCGTGACTCCGGTTACCCACATAGGCTACCTCCAGCAAACTGGACCACGGCGTTCGCTGCGAAACGGTGAAACTGAAACTATCCGTATAAGGCTGCTTGTCATCCTTGCTGTCCACCGCGGCAGGGGACAGTGCCTGCGAGCTGAAGTTCAAAGTGTCGAGCTGGTTCGCCTTTAGCGGGATGCTGTTTACGTTGGTCCCTAAACTAATGCTTTGCACACCAGCCGCCACATCCAGGCCGCTGGTGAACTGGCCGGAGTGGTAATAGTACCGCCCCCAGCCGCCGCGGAGAACGGTATTGCCTTTGCCGAACAGATCGTAGGCGGCGCCCAAACGAGGCTGGTAAAAGAGCTTCCTGGTGGGGAAGCCGCCGATCGGGACCGACGGATCGCGCTTGTTCCACTCAAAACCGCAGTACTGCAGCGGCGTGCAACTGGCATTGACTTTCGTGGGGTCGAAGATGGAGTAACCGGCTCCGGTACGATCCCCCCATGGCGTGAAGTGCGTCAGGCGAATTCCGAGTTCCACTGTCAACCGGCGCGTGGCCTTCCAGGAGTCCTGCACAAAGCCTTCGTAGGTGCTATACGCAATATCGTTGATGCGGTTGAAGGATGTTTCGTTGTACCCGTTGAGCGTACCCGTCAACAAGTCGGCATATTCGTTGCCGGTGGTGTTCGGGTTACTGACATTCACATTCAGGTTGCCGTTGGTATTGTTATTCGCCGGCTGGGAATTCCTGATCCATTCCCAGAAGAATCCGCCTTTCAGGGTGTGAGTAGCCACTACTTTCGTGATCGTGTCGCTGAAGCTGGGCATCCACTTGTCGGCGTAGAGACCGGCGGTTGGACCGCCCGCTTCGAAGCCGCCTGGATTGAAGATCAGCGCAGCTTCCTCACTCTGCCAGCCGTTTCCGCCGAAAGAGGGGATCTGAGCCACGCCGTTCTTAAAGAGGCCCTTGTAGCCATAGCCCACCTGCGTGCGGTCCACCTTGCTGGGATCAGAAAAGATGTTCGGGAACCCGATGTAGGTGTACCCAAAGACAAACTCGTTCGTCATGCTCGGGCTGAACACGTGAGTCAGCGAGGTTGTGATCGAGTCGGACTTATTCTTTCCTTCAACAGGGGTAGGATAGGGAACCTGACCAACCTGGCGCCACCACAGGCCTACCGGAAACTGCTGGGTTTCGCGTTGCAGGTTATATCGGACAAACAGCTTGGTGTTGTCGCTGATGCTGTAATCCACGCGCGACATCCACTGCACATTGTTCTGGTTAAACGTCTCAGCCTGTACGTAGTTGTATCCGCCGGTGGAATTGGGGTTGGCATTCGGTTGCGGATAGAGCTTCATCAGGCTCTGCATGTTCTTGTCGATCAGGCTGGCCGGAATGATTCCACCCGGGTAAGCCGCGCCGGTGACCTGTCCGGGAGGGCCGCCGGAAGCGGTGATGTTGCCTTCCTTAGCTACCTCTGAGGGCGAGAAATTGCCGCCGAGTTCGCCCGCCGTCGGGACCGTCGCCCGCAGCAGACCCGTGTCGAGAACCTGGTAGAAGTACTCGAAGCCGGTGAAGAAGAATAGCTTATTGCGGTTCTTGTTGAACCTGGTGCCGGGGATCAGGACCGGCCCGCCGACGGTGCCGCCCGGATAGTAGTACTTGTTTTCGGGGCGGCTCTGACCGTTGGCGTTGAACTGAGCGTCATTGGCGTTCAGCGCGTAATTCCGGGCATACAAGAAGGCCGAACCGTGGAAGTCCTTGCCGCCGGACTTGGCGACGGAACTGATGACTGCCGGTCCCTTCTGATTCTCAGCGCTGAAGTTCGACATCATCACCTTGAATTCGGAGACCATGTCCGAATTCGGATTGACGGGGGTGTCGCAGTTGCAACCGGGGTCGGAAACGTGCGCGCCGTCAGCGGTGATATCCAGCGAGTTGTTGGGGAGTCCGTTGTACGAATAGGCGCCGTTCAGCGGGCTCTGGCTTCCGGCATCGCCGTTTCCGTTGATCCCGATGGTTTCACCGCTATAGTTCGCCTTGTTCGATGTGCCGTTCGAGATGCCGAACCCCGGCATGATCTTGATGAATTCGGCGGCGTTGCTTCCAGTCTGGACGAAGTTCTGCAGCTCTTTGGTGGTCAGAGTGGCCGATTTCTCACCGGAGTCGACGGGCGCGATCTGGTCGGCTACGCCTGTAATGTTGACTTCCGTGGCGGTGCTGCCGAGCTGCAAGGCGACATCGACGTTGCGCTTCTCGCCACCGCCCAGCGCGATTCCCGTTACCTTGAAGGTATTGAAGCCTTTTGCTTCCACGGTGAGGTCGTAGCTGCCGACGGGTACGGAGGCGAAGGTGAAGTAGCCCTCGTTATTGGTGACGCCGTCCCGCATGGACCCAGATTGTGCATCTTTCAACGTTACCTTGGCCTTGGCAACAACAGCTTGCGAAGGATCGGATACAATCCCGGTCAGGGTGGCATAAATACCTTGGGCAGAAAGGCCCGTGGCCAGGACGGCGAAAAGCGCCAGCCCGGTAAGGAAAGTCGTCCAGCGCACCGGACTGAAATCTTGTACTTTTTTCATTTGAACGCTCAACCCCCAAAAGACATGGAAACTGCCGAACGAAGTGCGTGCAGGTTTCGACAGTAGTATAAAAGCATTAGAGTTCAAAAAAAGGCTAATTCAAGGCCGGTAGGGGTTAACAAAGTCAGGGGGCTGGCTTGTTTAACGGCTGTCGTGGAGAGATATGGGATTACGGAAGGCTGGGATTCACCGCGCCACCGTGCGTTGAAAACCGTTCCAGCCCGCTGCAAGTAGCCTGATTGCAAAGCGGAGAGAAATGGTCTGGCTAGTACCAATATCGGGATTTCGTTCCCGCATCGCCTGGAGCGCCTGTCAAGGGCAGATGGGCGACCGAATCGCAGGTTAACGCAGAACCATAACAAACATAAGCGTTACCGATCGTGTTAACGATCGGTTGGCGATCGGCGTTACCTGTCACCATGGGTTCCCGTCCGGCGGTTGGTGCTAGAATTTTGCTTTGCCGATGGGTACCAATGGATTGGCGTATGGCTTGGCGGCCATGATGGCGTGCGCCACATGGGCGCAGCAGACAGGCTCGCAGGCAACCGTCCAGGCAACTGGTGAAGACCTGCTGCGGCACGCGATCCAGTTGCACCAGGCGGGGGATACGGAAGGCGCAATCCGGGAATACCGCGCCTATTTGAAACAGGCTCCCAGGAACGTGATGGCGCGCTCCAACCTGGGTGCAGCGCTTGCGCGCAGCGGGCATTACGAGGAAGCCATCGTCGAATATAAGCAGGCGCTGGAACAGGACCCCGGGAACCTGCCGGTGCGCGTCAACCTGGCGCTGGCCTATTATAAGACTGCGGAGCTCGCGAGTGCGGCGGAGCACCTGGCGGCGGTAGTGAGGCAGCAGCCTTCCAACCGGCAGGCGGTCTTCCTGCTGGCCGATTGCGATTTGCGGCTCGGGGAAAACAAGAAAGTGATCGAGTTGCTTTCGCCGTTAGAAAAGGAATCGCCCAACGACAAGGCGCTAATCTACCTGCTGGGAACGGCATTGATTCGCGACGAGCAGCCGGCGCGGGGCCAGGTGCTGGTGGACCGGATTCTGAGGGACGGCGACTCGGCCGAAGCGCGCCTGCTGCTGGGAACCACCAAGATGAACGCCCGGGAGTTCGCCGAGGCGCTGGTGGACTTGAAGAAGGCGGCGGAACTCAATCCGCAACTGCCCGACGTGTTCTCCTACTACGGGCTGGCTCTGATGACGACCGGCGACACACCTGGCGCGGCTGACGCGTTCCACAAAGAACTGGAATCCAACCCCAACGATTTCGTAGCTAACCTGCAATTGGGAGTGCTGTTGAAGCAGGACCAGCGCTACGATGAAGCCCGCGTCAGCTACGAGCGAGCGCTGCGGGTGCGTCCGGGCGATCCGGCCGTCCGCTACCAGTTGGCGACGCTGGACCTGGCCGTGGGCGATTTGGCCAAAGCCTGCGGGCAATTGGAACGGCTCACCAAGGAAGTTCCCGCGTTCGTGGAAGCCCATGTCTCGCTGGCCACGATTTATTACCGGCTCAAGCGCAAGCAGGATGGGGACCGGGAGCGCGCTTTGGTTTTGAAATTGAACGCCGCGAAACAGGCCGAGGAACCAGGAGCCAAGGCCCCGGGAGCAACGGCCCCGGGAGCCAAAGTCCCCCCAGCCAAAGTCCCACCAGCCAAACCTCCCGAAGGCAAAGTCCCAGAGGCCAAAGACCGATGAAGGCGGGCCGGGTGAATCGCCGCCAGTTCCTCGCGGCCGGAGCCGCCGGTTTGGGTTGGCCGAGGCACGGAGCGGCTGCTGGGCGTCCGGTGTTCGAAGAGATCCCCCCGGAAACCAGCGGGATTCGCTGGGTCCACGATAACGCCGCCTCGGCCGCGCATTACCTTCCCGAAACCATGGGCCCCGGCTGCGCTTTTCTGGATTATGACAATGACGGCTGGGTGGACATCTATCTGGTGAACAGCGGGCCGTGCGATTTCTACCAACCCAAGACGCCGATTCGCAACGCGCTGTACAAAAACAATCGCGACGGCACTTTCACCGACGTGACGGAGGCGGCGGGCGTGGCGGGAGGCAGTTTCGGCATGGGAGTAGCGGCCGCCGATTACGACAACGACGGCTTTCCCGACCTATTCGTCACTGCCTACGGCCGGCCGATTCTTTATCACAACAACGGCAACGGCACCTTCACCGACGTCAGCGAAAAGGCCGGCCTGGGCGCCAAGGTCTTTGCAGGCCACTGGACCACGAGCGCGGTGTGGTTCGACTTCGATAACGACGGCCGGTTGGATCTGTTCGTCTGCAGCTTTGTGGACTACGGGACCGACAGCCACTTCTCCTGCGGCGATAACAAACTGGGCCGCAAGTTTTACTGCATTCCGCGCGTCTTCAAACCCACCGCCAGCCTGCTTTTCCACAACAACGGCGACGGGACGTTCACTGAGGCGAGCCGCGGAACCGATATCGAAAAGGCGCTGGGGAAAGGCCTGGGCGTGGTGGCCACCGATATCAACAACGACGGCCGCATGGACCTGTTCGTGGCCAACGATACGGTGCAGAACTTCCTCTTCGTGAACCGCGGCCCGGATGCCAAAGGCCGGACGAAGTGGGAAGAGATGGCGCTGGCGGCCGAGGTAGGGTTCAGCGAAGATGGCCGGGCGCGCTCTGGTATGGGGGTGGACGCCGCCGATTTTGACGGCGATGGATGGCAGGATCTGTTCGTGGCCAACGTGGACCAGGAAATGTTCTCGCTCTACAAGAACAACAAGAACGAGAGTTTTCGCGACGTCGCCTTCAAGAACCAGGTGTCGCAGGCCACGCGCCTTTTGAGCGGCTGGGGGCTGCGATTCTTCGACTACGACAACGATGGCGCCATCGATCTGTTCCTGGCCAACGGCCACCCCGATGACATGATCGACAACTACTCGCAGGCGGTGAAGTACAAGGAGCCGCTGCTGCTGTTTCACCAGGAGAACGGCCAACTGCGCCACGTGTCGGGCGAATCGGGGCCGGTGTTCGCCAAGACTTTTCCGGCGCGCGGGCTGGCCATTGGCGATTTCAACAACGATGGGCGCATCGACGTGCTGGTGGGGAACAATGGCGGGGCGCCGGTGCTGTTGCGAAACATGTCAGGCAACAACTTGGGCAACCCAGGCGGCGCCGGGAATCACTGGCTGGGGGTAAAACTACAGGGTATCAAGTGCAATCGGGATGCGGTAGGGGCGCGGCTGACGTGGTCGGCCGGCGGCGTCAAGCGCGCGCGCCTGAAGAACAACGGCGGCAGCTATCTTTCCTCGCACGACATGCGTGAGGTGCTGGGTATCGGCACGGCGGCGAAGGTAGACTGGCTGGAAATCCAATGGCCGCAGCCCAGCGGACGCACCGAGCGATTCACGGACCTGCCGGCGGACCGGTATATTACGATAACGGAGGGGAAGGGGGGCTTCCAATAAGAATGATCTTGACTTAGCTAACGTGGTAAACTAAGCTTACGTTATGCAGTTCAATGTGCATGAAGCCAAAACCAAGCTCTCCCAACTGCTGGAACTGGTGGAGGAGGGCGAAACCATCGTGATTGCCCGCCACGGCCAACCGGTGGCCGAACTGGTTCCAGCGCGGAAAACAACTGCCTTTCCGTTTGGCATTGCGCGCCAGGCGCCGCTGGTACCGGCCGGAGACGACTGGTGGCAGCCCATGACCGACGCCGAGGCAGACGATTGGATTTCCGGGACGGTGTGAGGGTTCTGACCGATACCCACACGCTGGTCTGGGCGCTGTCCAAACCAGAAGAGCTCAGCACCGCGGCGCGGGAGGCCCTTACCTCAAATCCATTTACCGCCAGCGTCGCCAACCTCTGGGAATTGGTTCTCAAGGCGCGCAAGCCCGGTGCGCTGCTTGCCGATCCCATTCCCTGGTGGACTGAGTATGTCACCCAATCGCACATCCCAACGCTGGCGATTCGCCTGGCACACATCCGCGCGCTGGCTGGCCTTCCCGATATCCAGAAAGATCCCTTCGACCGGATTCTGGCGGCTCAAGCGCTCGCGGAAAACCTCGTCCTTGTGACTCGCGATAGCGATCTCGCCCGTTACGGGATACCAGTGATTTGGTGAACTTCCCCCGGGGCGCGGCAGCCCGCGGTTGACAGGGCTGGCCGGCGGCAGCCGCTCGCCCGAGAACCATGGCGGCAGTTCACTTTACTCGCATGACGTGCGTGAGTTGCTGAGAATCGGCGCGGCTCCCGGCTCGACTGGCTGGAAAATCTGATCGGCGCAGCCTTTTCGCGGCATCTGCCCAAACTAACCCTTGATTCGCCGCTGCGCGCGGCTGGATAGGCGCGAACGAACAAAAACGGGAGAGACTACTTGGTCTATTTGACCGAGAGCTCACCGTGAGCAAAATCCTTGACAATCAATATAGGTTGTGATAAATTCGCCCTATTTCGCAAACGTTTGCAACTGGGGTGTGAATGCGAACGCGCCTGTTTGTTCCGGGATGGTGTTCGACGTCGAGCGAGGTAGGGTTCGCCAGACATTTAGCTCAATCGACGGACAGACGCGCGCCTCAACCGGCGGTGTTGTCGCCGCCATGATCGATCAATTTAAATAATGTTAACTGTACAGTCTCTGTTGTCACAGACGTCTCGGCAATCTATGGGCTAGTCAAAATCACCAGGAGGTGAATCGCATGCGAACCAAGTTGCTTCTGGGAGCGATCCTTTGCGTCGGGCTTCCTCTGTCGGGCCAGACTTTCGGCGAGATCACGGGACGGGTTAGTGATCCGAGCGGAGCCGGGGTGCCCAACTCAGTTTTAACCTTAACCAGCACCGCCACCAACGCTGTCCGTCAAACCGACAGCGGCAATGACGGATTCTACTCCTTCCCCTCGGTGCCACCCGGCATTTACAATCTCAAATCTGAACATCCCGGTTTCAAGACCGCGGCCGGCAGCAATATCGAAGTCCAGGTGCAACAAACCGTGCGCCTCGATTTGACGCTTGAAGTCGGTCAGGTCAGTCAATCCGTGGAAGTTCGGGCCATGGCCAATCTGTTGCAGTCGGAAAACGCGACCCTTGGAACGGTGGTCAGTAACGCCAGCATCGTCGAGTTGCCGCTCAACGGGCGCGAGTACCTGAACCTGGTGGCGCTGAATTCGAATACCAATACACTCGCGCCGCCGGCCGGTCAGGCCCAGTCGCGCCAGGGCGGCGACCGTGCCAACCAGTCGATTGCCGCCGGCGGGAACCGCATCTTTTTCGACTATTTCACGCTCGATGGGGTCAACAACACCGACGTGGATTTTAACACCTACATGGTGCTTCCCTCGATCGACGCCATCCAGGAATTCAAGGTGCAGACCGGTGTGTATCCCGCGGAATTCGGCCATGGGGCGACGCAGATCAACGTGCTCACCAAATCCGGTGGCAACGTGTATCACGGTGCGCTGTTCGAGTTCCTGCGCAATGACGCCATGGACGCCAACTCGTCGTATGCCTTCACCGCCAATCGACCCATCAAGTCGCCCTTCAAATGGAACGATTTCGGCTTCGAAATCGACGGCCCCGTTGTCATTCCGAAGCTATTCAACGGCCGGAACAAATTGTTTTTTATGGCCAACGACGAGTGGCTCCTGCAGCGGCAGAGTCAGCAAGCCATCTACTCCGTGCCGACGGCCGCCATGCAGCAGGGCAACTTCAGCGCCTGGCCGACCACCATCTACCAGCCGAACTCGGGGGGGATACCGTATCCCAACAACATCATTCCGGCGAACCAGATCAATCCGACTTCGCAGGCACTGTTGAACTACTACGTCACCCCCACGCTGCCAGGCTTTGTGAATAATTACACCCAGTACAACGCCTCTCCGTTCGACCGCGACGGTTTCATCGTGCGCATGGACTTCGTCGAATCCGCGAAATCACAGTGGAGCGGCCGTTATAGCTGGGGCGATGAAGATATGAAAACCGGCGGTCTGAACATCACGGGAACCAAGGTTACTACCAATTACGAGCAGTACCTGGGTTCGAACACCCGCATTCTTACGCCCAATATCGTGAACGAAGCGCGTTTCGGCTACTCGCGCTTCTTTAACGCGATTAGCCCCGCCAGCGCGTTCAGCGTCAACACCGTGGCCACGCTGGGCATTCCCAATCTGATACCAGGCCCGCCGGTCCAGTGGGGCGTGCCCAGCGCTGGTTTCAACGGAGACGGCTTCAGCGGCATCGGCGACAACACCGACTTCCCCTACCAGATTCAGGACAACACTCTTCAGGTGGTCGATAACGTGTCCTGGATCAAGGGCAAGCATACCTTCAAATTCGGGTTCGAATACAATCGCCAGAATTTCAACCAGTATGGCAATCAATACTTGCGTGGCGGATTTGCCTTCTCGCCCAATGCCACGCAGAGCGCAACCCATACCGGCGGCGACGCTTTTGCCGAATATCTGCTGGGCGATATTTATCAATCCACGGTAGCCTTCCAGGCTGCCAATGCGCCTAATCAGCGCAATACCGAGGCGGCGTTCGTCGACGATACGTGGAAGATCACGCCCAAACTAACGGTGTCCTTAGGATTGCGGTGGGAGTTGACTCCGCCTTTTACCGATACGGCAAACAACCTGTTCGCCGTCGCGATCCCGGCAATATTGGCTGTCCCCGGCGTGCCGCAGTCCAGCGGACTCTGGCCTTACATGATCCGGCAGGGAAACTGCTCGAATCCATATACGGCCAACCCTGCTATTCCCTTCATCTGGAGCAACACGCCCGCCGTCTGCAGCAACGGTAAGGAGAACTACCAGCTCCAGCAAACCAGGTACAACGATTTCGCACCGCGCGTCGGCCTGGCCTGGTCGCCCGATTCCAAGACAGTGATCCGCGCGGCCTTCGGAGAGTTCTTCGTGCAGGACAACGGCAACTCGATGTACTTTGACATGGCGCGCAATATCGGCGTCCGTCTCACCCTGACTGCCCTCACCGGTGGGACCACATGGTCCCCGGGGTCGGGAGTGGAATCGGGGTTGCCCGCCACCTGGGCGAATGCCGTCACCGCACCTGGCGTTGGGGGACAACCGACGGCGTTTCCACCGCCCTACGCTTATGTCTCCGCCTACAGCCACTATACGTCGTACACCGAGCAGTACCTGCTCAACCTGCAGCGCCAGCTCGGCGCCAACTGGGCATTCGAAGTCGGCTACCTGGGTTCGGAGAGCCATCACCTTTACGGCTTCCAGAACGCCAACCAAGGCATTCCCTCAACGGTGGGAGCTGCCTCAACCCATCTTCCGTTCGCCGATTTCGGCGTGATCCAGTTGGTCCGCGACGCCGTGAACGCGGATTACAACTCGCTGTCCTTCAAGGTCACCAAACGTTTCAACCAGGGCCTGAGCGTTCTCAGCAACTTCACCTGGTCCAAATCGCTTGACGACTCCAGCGGCATTCGCACGCAGGCCTATGACACGCTGTTCCCCCAGAACAGCTATTGCATCCGGTGCGAACGCGGCCTGTCCTCCTTCAATGTGCCGCTCCGTTGGGTCAGCTCCGTCCTCTATGAATTGCCGGTCGGAAGAGGGAAGCGTCTGAACATTAACAACGGCTTCCTTAATGCCGTCGTCGGCGGCTGGCAAACCGGCGGCACCATGACCGTCCAGAACGGTGTGCCGTTAACCGTGACGATCGGCGGCGTGGATAACTCGGTGACGCAAAATGGCTATGATCGGCCGAACGCAACCGGAGTGTCCCCTTACCCTTCGAACCACACGACCGCGCAATGGTATAACCCCGCCGCATTCGTGGTAGCGCCCGCGGGCACTTACGGTAATGTCGGACGGAACTCGCTGTCTTCTCCAGGGGTTTTCGCGATGGACACCGAACTGCACAAGTCCTGGACCTTGCCCTATAGCGACCATCATCGCGTTCAACTCCGCTTCGAAGCCTTCAACGTGCTGAACCATCCGAACTGGGGTGGACCCAATGGCAACATTCTGGCGGGCGCGGCAATTCCGGGCGCGCTAGCCGGGAGCGCGCACGCGGGATTCGGAGTCATCAGCGGCCTCCTCCAAGGGACCGCTATGCGTCAGTTGCAGGTGGCATTGAAGTATACGTTCTGAAGCAGGATTCGTAATTGAGAAGACGGCCGCACTCAAGGCAACAGACTTGGTGCGGCCGTTCGTTGTTGCCGACCGATTTGACCGAGAGCACTGCACCCTCCTGGCGGAGGTGATATACTTCGCCCAGCTAGTCCGCCTTTGGAGGGCACCTACAGTGAAACAGTTAACACTTGCGCTTTGCGCGCTGGTGGCTTTGTGCGCCACACCCATGTTCGGTCAAACGCTCGGTGAAATCACGGGACGGGTGGCTGACCCAAGCGGGGCTGGAGTGCCCGGCGCAACGATCACTCTTACCAGCGTCAGTACCAATGGCGTGCGTGTCACCGCTAGCACGAGTTCGGGCGATTACGCGTTCCCTGCGGTGGCACCGGGGTTCTACAACATCAGGACTGAGCATCCGGGTTTCAAATCGGCGGCCAGCAACAACGTCGAAGTACAGGTGCAGCAAACCGTTCGTCTCGATGTTGACCTGCAGGTCGGCCAGGTTTCGGAGTCCGTCGAGGTTTCCGCCCGTGCGGATTTGTTGCAGTCCGAAAACGCGTCCATCGGAACGGTGATCGATAACAAGGGCGTCACGGAGTTGCCGCTCAACGGGCGCTCGTACCTGAACCTGGTCGCGCTGGCATCCAACGTCGACACCCTGTCGCCGGCCTCCGGACAGGCGGGTTCGCGCCAGGGCGGCGACCGCGCCAACCAGTCCATCTCCGCGGCCGGGCAACGCATCATGTTCGACTACTTCACGCTGGATGGCGTGAGCAACACGGACCCGAACTTCCTTTCATACGTCGTGCTGCCGTCGATCGATGCCATCCAGGAGTTCAAGGTACAGACGGGCGTCTATCCGGCTGAATTCGGCCACGAGGCGACTCAGATCAACGTACTGACGAAGTCCGGCGGCAATTCCTACCACGGAGCGTTGTTCGAGTTCGTCCGTAACGACGTATTTGATGCCGTGCCTTACTCTTTCAGCACCAGCCACCCGGCTAAGTCGCCGTTCAAGTGGAACGACTACGGCTTCGTGATCGACGGGCCGGTGCGAATTCCGAAGCTCTTCAATGGACGGAACCGGCTGTTCTTCATGGCCAACGACGAATGGAAAACGCAGCGCGCGGACAGCCAGGCCGTTTACACGGTTCCGACCGCGGCCATGTTCACCGGCGACCTTAGCGGCCTCGGGACCGTGATCTACGACCCGAATTCGGGAGCCGGCGGAGCCACCAAGACCCCATTCGCGGGCAACGTAATTCCCAGCAGCCGGCTCGATCCGATCTCGGTAAAGTTCTTGAAGTACTACAACTCCTCCAACCTGCCGGGCCTGATCAGAAACTACTCACAGTTCAATGCTTCTCCTAACAACCGGGATGGGTTTACGCTGCGCATGGATTTCGTGGAATCGTCGAAGTCGCAATGGACGGGCCGCTATAGCTGGGGCGACGAAAATCAGGCGTCGCAGGGCCTGAGCATCACGGGAAGCAAGATCCTTACGAATTACGAGCAGTACCTGGGATCGAACACGCGCACGTTTACTCCCAATCTGGTCAACGAAGCGCGATTCGGTTACTCGCGGTTCTTCAATTCCACCGGCACTTACTCCGCATTCGCCACGGATTCGGTGACCCCGTTAGGCATCCCCGGTCTTCAGCCCGGCCAGCCGGTGACCTGGGGAGTTCCGGCGATCTCGCTGAACGGAGACGGCTTCAGCGGCTTCGGCGACAACACCGACGGCCCCTACGCCAACAACAATAACACTCTACAAGTGGTCGATAACTTGTCTTGGATTCACGGTAAGCACACGTTCCGTTTCGGGTTCGAATACAACCGTCAGAATTACGACCAGGTGGGCAATCAGTTCTCCCGCGGTAATTTCGTGTTCCAGCCGAACGCGACGCAGAGTTCGACCAAGACGGGCGGCGATGCGTTCGCCGAGTTCCTGCTGGGCGATCTCTATCAATCTACCGTCGCCGTGGCGATCGCTACCGCGAATTTCCAGCGCAACACGTGGGCCGCCTTCGCCGACGATACCTGGAAGGTCACGCCGAAACTGACCCTGTCGCTGGGTTTGCGCTATGAATTGACCCCTCCCTGGACCGATCTGCTCAATAACGACTTCACCGTGGCTATTCCGCACCTCGACTTTTTCGCCAACGCCCCAGTGGCCGACTATCCCTACTTCGTGCGGGAGGGCAATTGCACGGACCCGTATGCCGGCCTCAACATCCACTGGACCAGCACCAACGCGGTGTGCAGCAACGGCGCCATGCCGGCTCAGCTTATGCAGACGGCCTACAAGAATTTCGCGCCCCGCATCGGTATTTCTTACTCGCCCGATTCGAAACTCGTGATCCGCACCGGCTTCGGCATCTTCTACAACCAGGACATCGGCAACGCGGTGTTCGACATGTCGCGCAATATCGCGGCCCGTGTCACCCTCACGTCGAACCTGGGCACGCCGAGCCTCTTCTATAACAACGCAGTGCCCGGAGGCAGCGGCGCGACGGCCCAGATACCGCCTCCCTACGCCTATGTAGACGCTTTTTCCCATAAGACGTCCTACACGATGCAGTTCCTGTTCAACGTGCAGCGCCAGTTTGGCGGCAACTGGCTGCTGGAGGCCGGGTACCTGGGAGGGGAAAGCCATCACCTCTATGGCTTCCAGGACGCCAACCAGGGAATTCCGGGAACGGTGGGCAGCGCGACCTCGCGGCTGCCGTTCGCCAACTACGGAGTTATCCAGTTAGTGGCCGACGGCGCCAATGCCAACTACAACTCCCTCAGCCTGAAGGCCACCCGGCGCTTCAGCCAGGGCCTCAGTGTGATCGGTTCCTATACGTGGTCGAAATCGATTGACGACACCAGCGGCATTCGCGTGCAAGGCTATGACACACTGTTCCCGCAGAACAGCGACTGCATCCGGTGCGAACGTGGGCTCTCCTCGTTCGACGTGCGGAGCCGGTTCGTAACCTCCGTTCTTTATGAGCTGCCGGTGGGCAAGGGCAAGATGCTGAACATCCACAATGCGGTTGCCAACGCCGTTATCGGCGGCTGGCAGTCCGGCGGAATCCTCACCCTGCAAACCGGGCTGCCGGCGACGCTTTCCATCGGCGGCGTGGACAATGCCAGCACCTCCGACGGCGGCTATGACCGCCCCGTCTCGACCGGCATCAGTCCTTACGTCAGCAATCCGACGCCCTCCCGCTGGCTGAATCCGGCGGCCTTCGTTGAGGCCGCGCCCGGAAATTTCGGTAACGTCGGCCGCAACACCATCCAGACACCGGGCATCTTTGCGTTGGACGCCGAGTTGCACAAGCAGTTCCGGATGCCGTACAACGAGCGGCATGAGCTGCAATTCCGATTTGAGGCGTTTAACGTCCTGAACCACCCGTCATGGGCGGCGCCGAATCTCAACATTCTATCGGGTTCGGCATTCACCGGCCAACCGGCCACGGCCGCGCACCAGGGTTACGGCGTAATCAGCGGTACTTCTATCGGCATGCGGCAGGTACAACTCGGATTGAAGTATTCGTTTTAGTTTCCGGGCAAGCCATTCTGAGAATTCATCTCTCAGAATTCTCACGCGGCAAGCAGCCGCCGTGGAGGAGCACCATCAGCCGCATCATCCGGGTGTCGTGAATCTGGATACCGGCCATTTTGGTTTGGCGGTCTGTGATCGGCAGAGCCATTCATCCTAAGAACGGCAGGAAACAGCCGGCGCCGGGAACAGTGACGGCGCCGAAACCCGGTTTCGACGGCCTCCACCAACCCCAACGCCGGTGAGTGCTGGACATCCGCTCCACCAGGCAAGACAGCCCTTACACCAGCACAAGGCGGCCCCTGCACCAGTACATCCACAGCCACCTACACCAGCGCCGCGACGAACTTCTGCATGCGCTTGGAGAGATGCGGGGTGCGCGCCGCGATGTCGGAGAAGAAGGCTTCGGTATCGGCCGGCGCGATGCGCAACTCCGAGTGGATGCCGTACCGGATGCAAACGCGATCGAACAGAATGGCCTTGCGGTTCCGGTCGTCGGACCTCAGGCCGACCGACGTGATGGCGTCGTAAGGAATGAACTGCCGGCGAAGAGCGGTTCGTACTAACAGGCCCTTCGCCGTAGTTTCGTAAGTTTGCGGATACGCACAAATCATCAGGTTCAGCAAAAGTGGCCCCACGATCCAGTAGTTGGCGCCCAACAGCAGCACCGTGATAGAAACACCGATCGCGGACACAATCCACCAGTTGGTTGTCGATGAGTGAGTCATGTGATCCTCGCTGAGCAGTCCTGAGCCCTCCGCTACCCAACCTTGCGCTTCGCCTTGATTTCGTTCAGCAGACGGTCGATCTCCTCCTGCTTCTCCATGGCGGCGAACTTCTCATTCACGTCGTCGCCTGCCAGGTCCGCTTTGGCCTGGGCGGTGGCTTCGCTGTGCTGCACTTTGCGCTTCATGCGGTCGAAGGCGGCGGCATTGGAATCGCTGCCGATGGCCGTGCCGGCATCGGTGGCTTTGCCGAGCGCGCGCGAACGCCGGTGCTGGGCGATCAGCATGTCGCTCTTGGATTGCGCCTCGGCCAGCTTCTGCTGCAGTTTCAGCAGGGCTTGCTTGAGGTTCTCCACCTGCGATTTCTGGTCGTCCACCTGCTGGCGGAAGCCCTCGGTCATCGACTTATAGCTCATGGACCGCTCCACCGCCGCGCGGGCCAGGGGATCGTCTTTCCGGTCCACGGCCAACTCGGCGCGCTTGATCCACTGACGCTCGTTCTCTTCGTTCTCCGCCAGCTTTCTCTCCAGCACGTGCTGGTCGGCGATCGAGATCGCCACCTGGGTCTTGACCTGCAGCAGTTGGTTCTGCATGTCCATGATTACCTGCTTGATCATTTTTTCCGGATCTTCGGCCTTGTCGACAAGGTCGTTGATATTTGCCCGGACTAACGTTGAGACACGCTCTAAGAGTGCCATGGTTACTCCTTCCTTCCTTACTAACTTATGTTGTACTCTTCGGCTTGTCGTCCGGCCTGGGCGACTTGTCGCCAATCATCCTTACCTTCGCAAACAACTCGCTCATCGGCATTCCCGAAAGAGTTTCGAAGAGCGCCGGAATCTGCGCTGCCATCTCGGTGATGTCACCGGTGATTTTGTGCATGCCCGATGTTCTTCCGTCGCCGGTGGACACGATGGTGATCTTGTCCACGTTGGCCAGCGGGGCTGCCAGCGCCCTCACGATTTCGGGCAGGCCGGTGATCAGCTTATCCACGATGGCCGCCTGGTTGAATTCCTGGTAGGCCGCGGCCTTCACGTTCATGGCCCTGGCTTCGGCGTCGCCCTTCTTGAAGATGATTTCGGCTTCGGCTTCGCCCTGCGCGCGGATGGCCGAGGCCTGGCCTTCGGCCTGCATAATCAGGCGCGACTTCTCGGCTCCAGCCAGGGTCTCAATGCGCAGTTTCTCGTATTCGGCGCCCTTGAGGACGGTGGCAATCAACTCGTTTTCGCGGCGCGCGATTTCGGCCTTCTGCACCTCCACTTCGTGCTCTTTCTCCACCTGGTGAATCTTGACTTCTTCGCCGCGCACCTGCTGCTGCATGATGTTGCCCTGGATCTCATAGGCCTTGTCCGCCTGCGCCTGCTGCTTTTTGACGAGCTCCAGGTACTCGGCTTTTTTCACTTCCAGGTCGCGCTGGGCCTCGGCCTGTTTGGCCTGGGACAGCGTTTCGGCCAACACGCGCTCCTGGTCGGCCTGCGCCTTGGCGACGGCCGCTTCCCGGAAAGCGATGGCCCGCCGCATGGCGGTGTCGCGCTCGGCTTCGGCGGTGGCCACGTCGGCATCGCGCTTGATGCGGGCCACATCGGGCCGGCCCATGTTGGTGATGTACTCGTTCTTGTCACGGACTTCCTTGATGGTGAAAGAAATTACTTCCAGCCCCATCTTGGTCATGTCGTCGGCGCAGGTGGAGCGCATGCGGTCGCCCACCATCTCCGGCTGCTTGACGATTTCTTCCACCGTGAGCTGGCCGATAATGCCGCGCAGGTGGCCTTCCATCACCAGGCGGATCAGGCCCTCGCGTTCGTCGGGAGTCTTGGTGAGGAACTGCTCGGCGGCGGTGAGGATGGATTCGGGGTCGGACTTCACCTTGATTTGCGCCACCGCTTCCACGGTCACCGCCACGCCCTGGCGGGTGTAGAGATCCTGCTTGGGCGCCACGTCGAACGACATCAACTCCAGCGACAGTCCGCGGGCGCTTTCCACCATGGGAAAGATCACCGTGCCGCGGCCCTTCACCACCCGGGTGCCGCGGAAGCCGTATACGATAATCGCCTCATGCGGCCCCGCCTTGCGAAACAGCTTGGCGAACATGGCCATCAGAAAGAGGATCGCCAGAATCATCAGACCAGCGATCACGAACACTTGGTTTTCCATAAAGTTGGGCATTGCTCCTCTTAGCTTTTAGCGAGCAGCGGTCAGTATCAGCTATCAGCGGTCAGCTAACCCCCTGGCGGCGCTCAGTTGACTTAGCTGATAACTGATAGCTGAAAGCTCCTCTTAGCTTTTCGACTCCAATTCGCCCGAGAATTCATCCCACGGGCGGACATACGCAATTCCTTTTTCGTAGCGCGTCACCATGACTTCCACACCCTTTGGAATGGCGGCGCCGTTTTCCGCGCGCGCGCCGGTGACGCGGCGCGTCCCTTCCTGCGAGTAGATCAACTCGCCCGTGCCTCCCTGGCGGATGGGCATGCTGAGACGGCCCAGCATCCCAACCATATCGAAATCCGCCGGGTCGAGCGCCTCGTCGCGCGACATCAGAACCTTGGCCAGGAACCAGAAGACGACCGACGCGCCGCCCAGGCCGCTGAGCGTGGCGATACCCAGCGCGGCCACGAACCAGACGCCGTAGTAGCGTTCCAACAGGTACCCGGTGCCGCCGAACCAGGCCAGGAAGGCGGCCATGGTCCCAAAGTTGAACCACGACGCGCTCTGCCCGCCTCCAGCGTGGCCGCGGCCCAGATGAATGCCGTGATGAAAGTGCAAGTGCGGCAAATGCAAGTGCACGCTGCCGGCCAACAGCGTGAGCAGGCTGAGGCCGAACCCCACCAGGAAACAGACCAGATAGAAATCAGACCATGTCATGTTAGACGATGTCATGAACGCCTCCTCTTCATGTACGCTTCCGGCTCTTCTGAGCCGCCGGCGCAACCGGGGCCTTCAGCACTTCCATCAACCGGTCGGCCAGCCCCGGATTCTCCAGAATGGTGCCAATCAGGATCAGACACATCCGTGAGTCGCTGTGCTTGGCGATGGTGACCAGGGCCTGGTGCAGATCCACATCGCGGCAGAAGCGCTCCGCACCCGACACCAGCCAGAGGTCCAACTTGTCCTCCAGCGCCCCGATGTTTGACATCAGCTCGTTTTGGAATCCTTCGGGGTCGTCCACCAGGTAGCCGGGATGCACCTTGAAAAACCGCGCCAGCAGCATTCGCGTGGAATTGGTCAGGTGCGGGCGGGTGCCGCTCTCAATCTGCGAGAGGTAGCTCTGGCTGATGGATTTGCCGAGCTCTTTCTGGACCAGACGGGCCATTTCGACCTGCGAGAGCTCACGGTCCATGCCGCGGAGAGTGCCCTCGACTTCCCGGAGGTACCGAAGTTTTTCACCGAGCCGCATATCGCAATCCGTAATTAGTATATTGCAAATTGCTATGGGCGTCAAGAGGAAAGTTTTTGGGCGGTTTCACTACAGCTCGCCGCATGCGGCCAAGATCGTCTAGTAGTCCCGATCCGTGAGCCGGAATCTGGCGGCGCGCAGGTGATCCATCTTCTCTTTGACGGTCGCGATCATCCCTCGCCGTCTGGCTTCTATGTAGATCGCGACGGTAGGCGCCACTCGAAATCCCTGGGCTCGGGCCTGGATTACGGCCCGGCGATCGTCGATCAACAGGACATCGGCGGAAAGCTGCGCCGCCAGCCGGATCACCTCGGTCTCTCCCAAGTGCAACCTTCGGTCCAGGTTATGGACCGGTTCAACCGGATCCCGGAGCGCCGTTACTCGCAACCAGCCCTGCGCAATGGCTTGGCGTGCGGCGGGTTGAACGGGGAATCCAGTACCCTGTTCGACGATCTCCGTCCAGACTGCGGGTGGAATCTGGATTTCGCCGAAGAGTTCCGAGAGCAGTTCAAAATCGGCAAGCGCCGCAAGATAGATCAGTGGACTGCTGTTGGAAACAACAACCACTCATCACCGCGGGAAACCTGGGCGCGACAAGTCGTTCTTGATCCTCTCCAGGTCGGAGAGGTCATCGGCCAAATCCTGGGAAGTGTAATCGTGCTGGGGAATGTTCCGCCCCCGGGTCAGCTCCATGAACTGAATCCGCGTGAGACCTAGCGGGAGTTTACTGCTAGCAAAGAAAGCAGGGGCTTAACGGTAGATTTTGCAACGGCTTGCAGGTGAGGCTCTGTCTTACCCACGTTGGGTAATATGGAGCTGATCTAAACCCAGGATTTGGGCGAGCGATTGTTG
>DATMNI010000152.1:0-25448 GCA_035570275.1 Candidatus Acidiferrales bacterium
TCTGTCACGGAAACTCGGCATTCCCCAGCGAACCCTGACCCGCAGGCTGAGCCACGGATCACTGCTGACGGCCGCCGAATCGGATCGGACCGTCCGCATGGCACGAGTATGTGCGAATGCCGTTGAAATGATCGGCGACCAAGACAAAGCCATTGAATGGCTTGGCACTCCGAACCGGGCGTTGGGCGGCGAAAGGCCTCTGGATCAGCTTGACACCGACACGGGCGCGCGCATGGTGGAAGACATCTTGGGCCGCATTGCCTATGGCGTCTACAGCTAATGCAGTTTTGGAGAATATGCCGCCGCCGCTATGCCGCAGAGGCGGCGAGCGGCGAGGGTGCTCGCCGGTATGGCGGCCGGTGGAACAGCCGAGGAGTGCGGGTGGTCTACGCCTCAACCTCTCTATCGCTCGCCGCGCTTGAGACGTTCGTAAACTTGGAACCAAAGCTAATACCGGCGGACCTCGTGTCGATCGAAGGTGTCATACCCCATGCGATTCAGACCATTACGCTCGACGTGAACACTCTTCCGCCGCGCTGGTACGAAACGAGAGACGAATCCTTACATCGATTCGGGGACGAATGGATTCGAACTGGACGGAGCGCCACTCTGCTTGTTCCATCCGCAGCGATCCGTGGGGAATGGAATGTGCTGCTGAACCCCGCTCATGCTGACTTCTCCAAGATCGAATTTCGGGATCCGGAGCCGTTTGAATTTGATGTGCGGATGTTCCGATAGTGCAAGGCAAGCCACATCATCCTTGACGGGTTTGGCGGCCGGTAACCACCCTGGTAGTTATTAGGGCGCGTCAACACGCCAGAGACATCGTTTCCGAGCCCAGAGCCTCGGTGTCAGGGCAGGCCCTTCTGCGGCTATACTAACGCGGCGGATTTCCAGCGGCGTGCAATTACGAGCGCGAAGAGGATTTATCGACAGTTTTCGCCTGATGCAACACCGTAGTTTGCGAAGATCCGCACTTACTTAATAAGATCGTACCGGTGACAACTGATCTGACGGAGCCAACAATGGATCGATCGAAGCGATTGAGTTTAATCGGTTTTGCCGCGCTTGCGGCAGTAATCGGCGTAGCAGCAGGGAGCCTGCAGGTTTCGGTGCAGGCGCAGAACGCCCCGGCAACAGCCATTCAATTCACCGGTGAGGCGCCGCCACCCGACGGGGCGATGACGCTTTGGTATCGTCAACCGGCGGCTGACCACCCATACACACCGCCCGCGGGCGGCCGCGGAGGCGGGCCCGGTGCAGCGGAATGGGTCAGAGCTCTCCCGGTGGGCAACGGCCGTCTGGGCGCTATGGTGTTCGGTGGCTTGGTGAACGAGCGCCTGCAGTTGAACGAAGACACATTGTGGGCCGGAGGCCCGTACGATCCGGTCAATCCCGATGCCCTTGCCGCGCTGCCCGAGGTACGAAGTCTCCTCTTCGACGGAAAGTATGCCGAGGGGGCGAAGCTGATCACGGACAAGGTTATGGCCAAACCGCTGGCGCAGATGCCCTATCAGGATGCTGAAAAAGTGTGAGACCGCGTTACTTGCTGAAACAAAAGCGCGTCTCTATGTTTCAGCCTATGCGAGGAACCGATACCCAACAGAGTTCGATGTTCAGTTACTTGTCGCCGGAGGAGCGCGTCCCTGCGAATCATCCGTTGCGGCCGATTCGGCTGATGGTCGATGACGCCTTGAAGGCATTGTCCCCAACGTTCAGCCGACTTTACTCAGCCTTTGGCCGGCCATCAATTCCGCCAGAGAAGTTGTTGCGAGCACTGCTTTTACAGGTGTTGTATACGGTTCGCAGCGAACGGATGTTGATGGAACAGTTGGAATACAACCTGCTGTTCAGATGGTTTGTTGGCCTGAACATGGACGAAACCGTATGGGTGCCGACGGTATTCACCAAGAATCGGGACCGGCTTTTGGAAGGTGACATCGCCGAGAAGTTCTTTGCGCATGTGCTGGCTCAGGCGCGGATCGCCAACCTACTTTCGGACGAGCACTTCAGCGTGGACGGCACCCTCATCGAAGCCTGGGCGAGTCAGAAGAGTTTTCAGCGGAAGGATCGGCCGTCGCCGCCGCCAGATGATCCCGGCAATCCGACGGTAAACTTCCACGGCGAGAAGCGGAGCAATGAGACACACCAGTCAACAACGGACCCTGACGCGCGACTGGCGCGCAAGAGTGGTGGTCATGAAGCGAAATTGGCGTATTGCGGCAACGTGCTGATTGAGAATCGGAATGGAATCGTGGTGGACACAGCATTGCTGCAATGCAGCGGTATGGCCGAGCGGCATGCAGCCATGATCATGACGGAACGCGTGGAGGGGATGGAGCGTATCACGCTGGGCGCCGATAAAGGGTACGACACCAGAGAGTTCGTGAAGGAGATGCGAGGCATGAATGTGACTCCGCATGTTTCGCAGAACACCAAGCGTCAAGGCGGTAGCGCGATTGATGGTCGCACGACGCGGCATGACGGCTACCAAGTGAGTCAGCGGAAACGGAAACGAATCGAAGAAGTGTTTGGCTGGGCCAAGACGGTTGGCATGCTGCGTAAGACTCGGCATCGCGGGCTGGAAACTGTGGCGTGGGTGTTCACGTTCACGGCTACTGCTTACAATCTCGTGCGCATGCGCAATCTGATATTCCCGGCAGTTCAATCCGTGTAGCTCCGAGGAGAATTGTGTTTTGAATTTTTGAAAACACGTGTTTGCGGCCCGTATCCCCCTACGTGGGCCCCTTCCCAAAGTGAACCCCGGCCTTACAAAGAAGAAATCGGAAGAAGGCTGGATTCTGTCCGAAGTCATTTTTCAGCATCCTGCTATGAGACGATCGGCAATCTCCAGCTGACCTTCGCAGCACCCGCCTCGGTCGAAAACTACCGGCGTGATCTCGATCTCGACACTGCGATCCCGCGCGTGCAGTACACTTCGGGCGGCGTTCCCTACACGCGCGAAGTATTTTCCAGTCCGGTAGATCAGGTGATCGTGGTCCGTCTCACGGCGGGGCAGCCCGGAAAGATCTCCTTCCAAGCGGAGATGAATACGCCGCAGAAAGCGACTGTGACTACGGAAACGCCGGGCACACTGGTCATGACGGGCGTGAATGGCGATTCGTCCGGCATCAAAGGCGCATTGACTTTCGAGACGCGAGTCCGCGTAAAGGCACAGGGTGGTCACACAACGGCAGATGCCCAGACAGTTTCCGTGGAGGGCGCCGATTCGGCGACGCTGCTGATCGCCGCTGCGACCAGCTACAAGAGCTATAAAGACGTGAGCGGCAATCCGCGAGCAGCGACGCAGCAAACGCTGGCTGCGGCGGAGAATAAGTCGTTCGATGCTCTGCGGCAGGCCCACATCAAAGAACACCAGCGCCTGTTCCGCCGCGTGCAACTCGATCTGGGCACCACCCCCGCAGCGAAGAAGCCCACCGACGAGCGCATCCGGGATTTCTCCGCCGGAGGCGATCCGCAACTCGCAGCGCTCTACTTCCAGTTCGCTCGTTATCTCCTCATCTCGAGTTCCCGTCCCGGCGGCCAGCCTGCCAATCTGCAGGGGATCTGGAACGAGAGCATGAGTCCGCCCTGGGGAAGCAAGTACACCATCAACATCAATACGGAAATGAACTACTGGCCCGCCGAGCCGGCCAATCTTGCCGAGTGCGTCGACCCGCTGATCGCGATGGTCATGGATCTTACCGACACGGGCGGGCGCACCGCAAAGGAGATGTACAACGCACGGGGCTGGGTGGTGCACCACAATACCGATCTCTGGAGAGCGTCGGCTCCCATAGACGGCGCGCCTTATGGGATGTGGCCCATGGGCGGCGCGTGGCTCTCGCTCCATCTTTGGGATCACTACGATTACAGCGGCGATCAGGCGTTCCTTACGAAGGCGTATCCGGCCATAAAGGGCGCGGCTCAGTTCTTCCTCGACACCCTGGTTGAGGACCCGAAGCATCACTGGCTCGTGACCAATCCATCGCTTTCTCCGGAGAACGTTCACCCGATGGGTGCGGCCGTCGCGCCCGGACCGACGATGGATATGCAGATCCTGCGGGATCTGTTTGCCGATTGCATTCATGCCGCTGAGATCCTCGGGATCGACGCCGATTTCCGCGCGCAACTGGCGGCGGTCCGCGCTCGCCTGGCCCCAGATCATATCGGCAGCGCGGGGCAGTTGCAGGAATGGCGCGAAGACTGGGACATGCAGGCGAAGGACATCCATCACCGTCACGTTTCCCATCTGTTCGGCCTCTATCCAAGCTGGCAAATCAATCGCCGGGATACGCCGGAACTGGCTGCGGCTGCGAAGCGCTCGCTCGAGATCCGCGGCGATCAGGCCACGGGATGGGCCACGGCGTGGCGCATCAATCTATGGGCCCGCCTGGGGGATGGCGACCATGCGTTCAGCATTTTCAGTTTCCTGCTGAGTCCGCAGCGAACGTACCCGGATATGTTCGATGCCCATCCGCCGTTCCAGATTGATGGGAATTTCGGCGGCACCGCGGCAATCGCAGAGATGCTGGTGCAGAGCCACAATGGCGAGATCGAGTTCCTGCCGGCTTTACCCAAGGCATGGCCGGCGGGGTCGGTGAAGGGCCTTCGCGCGCGCGGCGGTTTCGAAGTGGACGTGTCATGGAAAGAGGGACGCCTGACCAGTTCCACGGTTCGATCGACGGCAGGGATGGCGGTTCGGCTTCGCTATGGCGATGCCACAAAGGACATTCGGTTGCGCCAAGGGCAGGCACTGGCCTGGAATGGCCGCTGAGAAGGGGCTGATGACCCTATTTAGTCATCAACCTCTTCAGACTTACTGAAACAATACCGGCGTGAAATCGCTGAGGAACTGCCTCCAGATAAACCAGTAGTGAATTCCCTTCATCTCGTGGTAAGAGGTCTCAAACCCTTCCTTCTTCACCTCGTCGGCCAGCGCGACGGTCCCCGCATGCGCCATGTCCTTATCTCCCGCCCCCAGCCAATAGTACTTAACGCCGCTGGCCTTCAGCGCCGCGAGTTGTTTGTCGAATGCTTCGTCAATACGGCCACCGCCGCTGAAGACACCGATGTATCCAAACACGCCGGGATTATTGTTGGTGGCGGCGATCGTATGGCCGGCGCCCATCGACAGGCCTGCGATGGCGCGGCTGTTCTTATTGGCCACCACCCGATAATTACGCTCGATGAACGGAACGATCTCTTTCACCAGGCTTTGCGGATAAGATCCTTCGTAGGGCTGCGGGCCTCTGCCGCCGCCTGCAGCGCCGGCAACTGGGGACCCGGGCGCGCCTGCCGGGCCTCGCGCAGCTCCGGCCTGTCCCGGTGGCGGCGGCGCGGTCACTGAGGTCAGCGCGGGTGTGGGTCCGAAGCCATAGCCTTGCGAGACCGTTTGGGTAGCGTTCCCATTCGGCATCACTACAATCATCGGCTTGATCTTACCCGCGGCCAGCAGGTTGTCCATGATGATATTGGCGCGCCCCATAGTGTCCCATGCGTCCTCATCGCCGCCGCCACCGTGCAGCAGATACAACACTGGGTACCTGGCAGTGCTGGTGTGATAGCCGGGCGGCGTGTAAACCAGCGTCCGGCGGGATTTCTCTTTTAGGATCTCGGAAGAATACCAGATCGATTCCACCTGGCCGTGCGGAACGTCTTTGAAATCCCACATAGCTGATGCCGGACCGGAGATCATGAGCAGGTTTTCGTACCGGCTGCCATCCCGCTGTGTCTCTGCGTTGCCAGGGTCGAGCACTTTGACACCATCCACTGTGAACGAGTATCCCCACAACTGCTCGGCCAGCGGGCCGACCGTCACGGACCAGATTCCTTTATCGTCTTTGGTCAGCGGAATATTCGTTCCGTTTTCCCAGTGGCCGCTGAGTGTTACTTCGCTGGCCTTCGGCGCGAACAACCGAAACGTGACCCGTTTTTCGGGCAGAATCTCCGGAGAGACGACGCGGGGCGCAGCGGGGCCCCTGCCCGGAGTCGCCGCGGGCTGGCCGAACGCGGCCGCTGTGAACAGGAGCGAAACAATCGCGACTCCCGTCCCTCTGATTCTCGATGTTCTCATTGGTGTGCTCCTTGCTTTCCTTCGGACCATTGCCTTTCTGCGGGTACGATGGTAGCCTACACCCGATTGCCTACTCTGCGCCATTCTTGCCCGAAAGTATCTCCGCTCAGTTGCTGCTTCTGCTGATAGCCGTTGGTCCGGCCTGCGCAGTATCCTGCCCAGGTCTGAAAGGCATGGAAGTCACCGGTGGAACCGTTACAGCCGCCGAGCACATCGAAAAAGGCGCGACTCCGGTTGGTGGTCGCGGAGTAATGGCGCCGCCGCTTCCCGCATACTGTCGCGTGACGGTGGTCCTCTCGTCCGGCCCGGATTCCAAAATTACCGTCGAGTTGTGGCTGCCCGAGCCGGCCGAGTGGAACGGCAAATTCCTCGGGACGGGGAATGGGTCGTTTGCGGGTTCGATAGCCGTGGGCGATCTCCGAACCGGAATCGGTCTCCATTACGCGACCGCCAATACCGATATGGGCACCACAGGTGGATACGCCGGTGGCACGGGCAAGCCCGAGATGATCAAGGACTGGGGCTGGCGTTCTACCCACGCGATGACGGGGGCGGGCAAGCAGATCACCCAGGCCTATTACGCGCACCCTATAGCAAAGTCGTACTTCAGCGGCTGCTCCACGGGCGGACATCAGGGCTCGATGGAGGCCCAGCGCTTTCCGGAAGACTACGATGGTATTCTCGCCGGGGCGGCCGGCAACAACCGCATCGCCTTGCATCTGGCTTTTCTCTATTACTTACACGTGGCGCAGGACAACCCTGGCCACAGGATTTCGCGCGAGCAGGGCGCCATGATTCGCAAAGCAGTGGTGGCGCGTTGCGCGGGCCAGGGCAGCAGTTTACCCACCGATGATTTTGTCGCGAATCCAGGGACATGCGACTTCAGGCCGGACACTCTTCAGTGCAAGCCAGGCCAGGACCCGCAGACCTGTCTGACACCTTCCCAACTGATCATGCTGAAAAAAATCTATGCGGGCGTCCAGAACCTTTCCAACGGCCACACCCAAGGGTTCAGGGGACGATACGAAGGCCGAGGATTTTAAATGCGTTGCCGCGCCAAAGTTGAAGTTTACTCCTCCCGCTCCTGAATATCTGGTAAATTCGGGTGCTTTCGGACGCTGATCAATTCCCCTCGGCTGAAGCCCTAAGGCTTGGGACCACCTCACAAATCGGTGGTGCACATACGACCGCTATTGCCGGCTCATGAACATCGCGTCGAGCACCTGATACCGCTCCCGATCCGGCTCCGGTTCCGACTTCGTCTCCACTCCGATGCGCTCACGCAGGTAACCCGTCTTAGCGTTGTAAGCGGGCCATTCAGGCAATCCCGGTCCATTCGGATTGCCGGTTTTGATGAAGTTGGCGAAGTAGCTCTGCATCGTTTCGGAAACTTTGCGGTCATCGGCATCCCACGCATAGCGATCATCTAGATCCAGATTCCCCATCGCATATTGAATCTCGACGGAGTGGCCCGCACCGCGGGGAGCCGCCGGAGCGCCCCCGCCCCGTCCGGATCCAGCGCCGCGGCCTCCACCGGTGGCCCCGCGACCACCACCTGCCGCCGGAGCAGGGCCACGACCCGGAATCGTCGGCGGGCGCACCTTCGTATAGAAGTAGCGATAAACAGGCTTGCCACTGTTCGCCGCCTGCAGTTCAGTCCACTTCCAGGTGCCATGAGCGATGAACCGGGCCGTGGCCAGATCGGTAGCGGCCTGCATGACTTCTTCCGGCGTCGTCGGTGCATAAACCTTCAGAACCTGATCGGCATTGTCGCCGTATAATCGCTGAATCGCCGCCTTGAATCCTTCGCCAGTCGCCTCATTCTGTCCGAGGACCGACCGCCCGTTCTGCTCTTCCGAATTCGTCCCGGCAAGCAGCGGCACCTTCGCCTGTTCACCAGCATGGAAAATCTCAGTCAACGGCTTCGGCAGAAAGTATCCGTCGATGTTCGGAGTAAACGAAAGCGCGGGTGCGGCCCGGGTCCCACCCGAGGCGGGGTCACCGCCGCGTCCTCCGGCAGAAGGGATGAGTTCCATGATCCTGTCCGCCGTCAGCGCGCGCAGTTCCGCAATCGACTTCGCCCCCGCGATCTCACCGAATCTCACACCGTCCTTTTCCGTGTCCGCCAGCGAACGCGGAGGCAGCGTCGAAATCAAAGCCCCGCTCTCACCAATCGCGCCCGCAATCAGACTTTTCGAAAGCGGAGAAGCCATCAGCGCACTGACTGAAATCGATCCTGCCGATTCACCGGCAATGGTGACGCGCGCCGGATCGCCGCCGAAGGCTGCGATATTCTGCCGCACCCACTTGAGCGCCGCGACCTGATCCAGTAGTCCGTAGTTCCCCGACGCGTGATGCGCCGATTCCCTCGAGAGCTCCGGATGCGCCATGAACCCGAAAATCCCGAGACGGTAATTGATCGAAATCGCCACGATTCCCTTGCGTGCCATGCTCTCGCCGTCATAACGGGGCTCCGAGCCTTCCCCATTCACAAACCCGCCGCCGAAGATATAGAGCAGCACCGGCAGTTTGTCTCCCGATTTCGCCGGAGTCCACACATTCAGGAACAGGCAGTCTTCGCTGGTGCCTGCACCACGATGCCAGTAATCGCCGCCTGCGCGCTGCATGCACGCCGCGCCGAACTGATCGGCATTGCGTGTGCCCGTCCAGTTCTTCACCGGCTGGGGCTCCTTCCAGCGCAGATCGCCCACCGGTGGCGCGGCAAACGGGACGCCTTTAAAAGCTCGCACGCCGTCCTTCGGAGGCGTCGTTAATTCAAGTACACCGTTCGTGGTTTTCACCTGATCGGCGGCGAACACCGCTCCGGCCAGCATGAGAAAGAGAGAAACAGCCTGCGCTAATCGCCTCATAGGATCACCGTTTCCCACGATGCTATCACGGTTGCCGACGGTTGTCTCCAAAGCCGCCAGTCGACACAGCGCACGTGCGCTGGACCGCGATACAAGACGCGACAGCGATACGAGATAAGATACGCTCTATACTGCTGACTCAGCGCACCCGTTCGTGTGCGGCGCGAGGTTTCCACAATCAGGAGCTACCAATGAAATCCGCGATTATGACTCTGGCCCTTCTGCCGGTTCTGGCGGGCGTTCCCGCAGTGGCGCAGGCCCCCCAGGGGGCTCCGGCAGGCCGGGGGCTCAACCGCCTGTCGAAATAGACAAAATAGCACCGACGGAGGACTTCAAACCTTCCTCACTGAACCAGCCGGGCAAACAATATCCCGAGGTCAACTCTCAGCGGCGCGTCCGCACACAACTGCGGGCACCGAACGCTCAGACCGTGCTGATCGATATGGGCGGCGTTCGCTATCCAATGACGAAAGAGGAGAACGGGGTCTGGACCGGCGTCACAAACGCTCAGGACGAAGGCTTTCATTATTATCAGCTCAATGTGGACGGTGTCGTCTCCATCCCGGACCCGGGCACGCAGATCTTCTACGGTTCGAGCCGTTGGGGCGGCGCCGTTGAGATTCCGACCCACGACCAGGATTTCTATGCGCTGAGCTATGGGAGCCGCGAGCCCGGATCTTCCGCTGGTCAAGCGGCCGTCGAGGCACTGAAGAAAGAGGGCGTCAACAGCGTCTTTTATGAATCACCACTGACTGCTCACGAATGGCAGAGCTGGCGGCGTAGCCTGCATGAGTTCGCGCAGTTGGCGTTTCAGAAGTAGTGAGGCGGGAAGAATAAGATCCGACCGGAGTGTCGCGCTTCTCCGCGCCGACCTCAACTGAGCGCGACGCGAATTGTGAGGCCACCACGGCGATACAGGGTATACATAGCCGCTCCCGCAGTCAGTTGCTTCGGTACCGGACGAACGAGTATCGTTTTAAGCTCCGGTTTCGGAAAGGGCCTGCGCGCGCTCGGCCAAGACTCTTACCCGCCTACGGCAGGGTGAAAGCAATTATTTCGCCTCCGCCGAACTGACCGGTGGTTGTTATCGCGACAACAATGTACTGCTTGCCGTTGTACATGTAAGTCATAGGCGAACCCGTCTGCTTACCAGGCATATCAACCTCGCCTGGGACATCCTCGCCCGTCGCCTTGTCGTAGGCTCTGAGAAGCGCGACCTGCTCACCTTTGGCGTTGGTATGAACGCCTCCTTCGCCAGCAATGACAAGCGTTTTGGTCGTGAGTACCCCGACAAAAGTCCGGCCTGGCTGCCCCAGACGCGGCAGATCGAGTCCTTTCAGCGCGGGGTTATTCCTGATCTCATCGGGTGTGGAAGAGTGGGCCTTCTGCCACAGGATCTCGCCGGTGTTCATCTCGTAAGCCGTGATCCGGTCGTAAGGCGGCTTAATCAGCGGCAAGCCCTCGACACTGGCACCGCCACGTCCTCCGCCCGGCGGGAGCGGTCCGCCGGGTCCGCCCGGTCCCCGGCCCGCCAATCCGGCAGCACCGCGGCCTGATGCACCGGCGCCGCGACCACCCGCACCACGGCCCCCTCCCCTGCCCGGACCACCCCCCTCTTCCTCCTCGCCGGGTTCAGTGGCCGGTTTGAGAATTCCACCTTGAGCCTTTGGGCCAGGCACTGACAAGTCGGCAGAGACATTTCTCAGGATGGAAGGCGTCGTATGCGAATGAACGTAGAGACGGTTCGTTTCCGGATCGAAAGAACCACCGGGCCAATTGGCGCCACCGACTTCCCCCGGAAGCAACAAAGTACCGGAAATGCCGGGCTTTTCCATCATGGGCGGCGTATAGAGAGGTCCGTAAATGTACTTCTTGAGCGCTTCGAGACCTTCCGCCTTCAGCTTCGGCGTGAAATCGATGATGTCATCGGCTGACACACCCTGCCGGTCGAACGGCGGCGGCTTGGTAGGATACGGCTGAGTCGGGCTTGTCTTTTCGCCGGGAACGTCAGTCTGCGGCGCAGGCCGCTCCTCAATTGGCCAGATCGGCTCGCCGGTTTCGCGATTCAGGACGAACAGAAAGGCCTCTTTCGTCGGCTGCGCAAGTGCCTTAACGGTCCTGCCATTCCGGACCATGTCGAAGAGGATCGGCGCACACGGCAGATCTGTATCCCACAAGCCGTGATGAATCGTCTGATAGTGCCATTTGCGCTTACCGGTTTTGAGATCAAGAGCTAACAGGCTTTCCGAGAAGAGCGTGCTCCCCGGCCGGTTGACTCCGTAGTAGTCATTGCCTGCCATTTCCATGGGCACATACACCAGGCCAAGCTGAAGGTCGGCGCTCATCTGCGCCCAGGCGCCCAGGTTTCCGTTTTTCTCGGCGGAGCCATCAAGCCAGGTTTCGTAGCCGAACTCGCCTTTTCGCGGAATGGAGTGGAAGATCCAGAGCCGTTTACCGGTCTTGACGTCAAAGCCACGGATATATCCGACCGCGCTCGGAGTGGCGGTTTGGCTTCCCATTGCGGCGTGCGCCGCCCCAACCACGACAACATCGCCGGCGATCAGCGGCGTTGCATTGAGACCGATAATTGCATGGACGAGGTCGAGATCCTGGTCATCTTCCTTCTTCAGGTCGACGATCCCGTTGTCGCCGAACTTCGGAACCAGATGTCCCGTTTTCGCATCCAGCGCGATCATGCGGTATCCCGGAGTAACGAAGATGATCCGCTGGTCGGATCCATCGGGGCTCGACCAAAAAGAGACACCGCGCCCGGCGCCTCGGCGCGGGGCGAACTGGCCGCGGACGCCTTCGTCGAGCTGATACATCCACAGAATCTGTCCCGTGCCGGGATTCATTGCCAGAACCGACCGCGCTGATCCGGCCGTGGTGTAGAGGATTCCGTTCACCAGCAGCGGCGTAGCCGAATAAAGCCTGTCGGGAGTTGGCCCCAGGTTGTTTGTTTTTAGCCGCCACGCGATCTGCAGCTTGCTGAAATTCTCTTTGTTGATCTGGTCGAGCGGAGCGTGTTTGGTACTCGCCAGATCGGCTCCGTAGGTGGCCCAATTCGTGTTGGCGGAGGCGGCTGAAAGAGCCGTCGCGGGCGGATTTCCCGTGCCGATCGGCAGGTTCAGGGAAACGCTGCCGGCGCTGATATCGTTCGACTTGAGAATAAAACTGACGAGGTCGGTAAGCTGATTTACCGGCAGCGAATTGGGAGCAGACGGCGGCATGGTGGTCCTAATCCGCGTGGCTAGAACGAGAAGCGGCTGACTATCCCAGTTTTTACGGAAGTTTGCGCCCGCCAAAGCAGGCGCCATCTCGAGGCCCGCCATGTTTTCGCCATGACACGCGGAACATTTCGAACTATAGATCTGTGCTCCTCGGTCTGCCTGTTCGGCCGTGTATAGGGATTCGCGAAAGGTTTTCGGCGATGCACCGGGCTGTGGCGACGCTACTGGCAGGATCGCGAATCCGATCAGCGTGACCAAAGTGACTTTGGGAAGATTATCCATGTGTTCACTCCATGAGGGGTAGGTGCAGGGAGAGGTAGTCGCGCAGTTTCCGCGCGTCGGCTGTCGCGAAGCCGAAGTGGATCAGTCTGTCGTTTGCCGGATTCTGAAGCGCCGGGGCAACCTCGATGTACTGTTCATCGTTTACATTGAAGACGGACAGTTCGGCCGGGCTGGAAACCGCTCGTTGATGACGAAACACCTCGTCATATCCGAGAACGCCAGAGCAAAACCGGCGAGCCTCCTCAAGGTTGTCCGTCGTCCTCAGGAATTTCGCGACTTTTGTCATAGGCGGTCTTGTTGGGATAGTGACTGTCAACGCCGGGGCTCCCTGTACCTGGGAATCAGAAGGAAAAGTGGGCGCGTCAAATCATCCTCCTTGAAAGTGCTGAATTATGGTATCGCATGGCGATGCCCGTGTAAGGGCTTGCACATTCGGAATCAAAGCAATATAGTTCATCGTGGGCAGGACACTGCGAAGACAATGACACTACGAACCCCGGCGATTCTTCTTGTGACCAGTTTGGTCATGGGCTCCTCCTTGTTGGCCCAACCCATATTCCACGACAGCAGTTCGCAGCAGGTTTCCTTTGCGGCCGCCGAAGTCGGCCGGGCGTTGCGATCGAAGAGAGCCACGCCCGATCGCGCCCTCCGCGACCTGAGTTCAGATAGCAGTTCGCTGCGTTTCGCCATTGCCGCCGGCGCCGCCGAATCGAAGGCGCTGCCTCAGACATTGCGTGTCGCTCCGATGAAGTTCGATGCGGCGCAAGCGTATTCGATCCGCTGGGCGCAGACGGGGGCCGGGGTAACGGTCGCCGTTCTCGGAGCCGATCGCCGGGGCTATGTATGGGGCTCTCGATGTCCCCGAAGCGGTCCGGTTCGGCCCCGCCGCTAAGATCGCGAACTCCGACCACTCGCCGCACATCGCGCAGCGCGGAATCAAGTTCAATATTCCGCTCGACCGCCGGACGCCCACTTATTCCGACAGCAGCGACTCGGCGCAATCGAATATTCCCGAAGTGTGGAGCATGGATTTCTGGCACGCGTATCTGGACAAGATGGCCCGCCAGCGCTTCAACGTCCTCACGCTGTGGAATCTGCACCCGTTTCCTTCGATCGTCAAAGTGCCCGAATATCCCGACATCGCGCTGAACAATGTGTGGGGTAACCGCGAGCCGTTCGATCTGAATTTCAACATGAACAGCGAGGCCATGTCAGCACCCTTCAAACTCGCCCAGTCGCGGTGGTCAGGCAAATGACGATCGACCACAAGATCGGCTTCTGGCGCGAGGTGATCCAGTATGCGAAAGATCGGGGATTCGACGTTTATTGGTACACCTGGATTACTTTCGTGTGGGGCACGGAAGGCAATCACGGCATCACCGAGGACGGAAACAACCGCGAGACCGTGGCTACTTCCGCGCGAGCGTGCGGGGAACGGTTAAGACTTATCCCTGCTGGCCGGTACCGGAGTCACCGCGGGCGAGAACATGAACAGCGCGCAGGGGCGGTTCGATCACGAAGACTGGTTGTGGAAGACGTATGGCGAAGGCGTTCGCGATGCACTGAAAGATCAGCCAGGGCGGCAGTTCTGCCTGATTCACCGTTACCCACCAGACCTCAAAATCGAAGACGCTCGAAACGTTCAAAGACTATCCGGGTCCGGTGGATTTCAGTTTCAAGTACCCGGTGGCGCACAAGGTATTCCGAGCGGAATCCGCCGTTCATTGCGCCCGTGCTCACGGAAATGCCCGATAAGATGCGCACGTGGCTCGAAGTGAGAAACGACGATATCTACAGCTTTCGCTCGGGCGATCCGGACTTCGCGCGGGCGTACATCAACAAAATCCCCGGACCGGACCGGGTCGCGGGCTTCAACATGGGACCGGACGGCGGTTTCGTTGCGAAGTTCGGGGAGGAGGCAACTCAGGCTACACCCTGGATTCCGTGCACCATGAACGCGGCCGTCTTCAGCCCAAAGCCACCTGCCAGGGCAGTCACTACCGGAACGGCGATCAAAGCGGCGAGCGGAGTCATCCGCTTGCCGAGAATCAAGCCGAGCAGGATCGCGATGGTCGCAAAGCCGAGAATGGCTGGCATGGCTCTTGTCTGTCCGGATCAGAACTCGGCCGGCCGAATGTAGATTGCGCCTCTTGCCGCAAGCTCTTCGATCGTCGTCTCATCCAATCCGAGCACATCCCGCAGGACGCTGCACGTGTGCTGTCCCAGCAGCGGCGCGGGCGCGCCGCGCGCCCCGGGCGTTTCGGACAGCTTCACCGGAGTGCCGGTAACCCGGTGCGTTCCGGCCTTTGGGTGGTCCACGGTGGGGAACATCTCCCGCACGGCCGATTGCGGGTGCTCCACCACGTCTTTGAAGTTCCGCACCGGCGAAGCCGGAATGCCCGCCCCGTGCAAGCTCTCGATCCATCCGGCTGTCGACCTCTTGCGAAACTCACCCGCCAGCAGGGGCTCCAGCGCGACGCGGTTCCGGATGCGCGAGCCGTTGGTGGCGTAATCCGGGTGCGTCTCCAAATCGGGCCGCCCGATCACGCCGCAAAACGCACTCCAGAGTTTCTCGCTCCCCACTGCAATCGCAACGGCGGAGTCGGCGGTGGGGAACACCTGGTATGGAACCACGCTCGGGAACGCCGTTCCCATCGGCTTCGGCACGGCGCCCGAACCAAGATATCCCATGTAGTTCGAACTCATGGTGGAGATCATGCTGTCAAGCATGGAGACATCCACGAACTGGCCTCTCCCCGTGGACTCTCTGGCGCGCAGGGCCAGCAAAATGCCGATTACGGAGAACAGCCCGGCGGTCACGTCGGTGACGCCGTAACCGCACCTGGCAGGCTCGCCCTGCTCCGAGCCGGTGATGCTCAGCAGCCCGCTCGAAGCCTGAACGACCAAATCCATGGCCGCCTCGTCGCGGGAAGGTCCCTGTTGGCCGTATCCCGAAATGGAGCAATAGATGAGGCGCGGGTTGCGCTGGTGCAGCGCCTCGTAACCGAGGCCGAGGCGGTCCATCGCGCCGGGGCGGAAGTTCTCGATAACAACATCCACCGCATCCACGAGCCGCAGGCACAGGTCAATGGCCTCGGGTTGTTTCAGGTCGAGCGAGATGCCTTGCTTACCCCGGTTCAATCCGAGGAAGAAGTGCGCTTCCCCTTCGGCGAAAGGCGGGCCCCAGCCCCGCCCCATATCCCCGGAGCGCGCCTCCAGCTTATAAATCTCCGCGCCGTAGTCCGCCAGCAGCAGCGTGCAATAGGGACCGGCGAGCGCATGCGAGAAGTCCAGCACACGGATTCCGTCGAGTGGTCTTGGTGTAGCGCCATTGGCCGTGCAATTTTGCAGAGACATGAGGGGTCAGTCCGTTTCGATTTCCGTGCGATGGGTATTCCGGTTAGCGCAAAACGCCGCTGACCTCGGCTTCCCGGACGAGCCGGTCGGCGTCCTCCTGAAGCAAAAACCGCTGTTCCACCATTCGCCGCGCCGCCGCGCGCACCTTGGATACGTATGCCTCGTGCGATCCGTACCGTTCTTCCAGCGACGGCCGCGGGTCGCCGGACGCCTGCCTTTCCTCTCTGGTCCGCGCGAACGGGATGAACCCGCCGGAAAAGCCGCATCCGCGGCCCTTCAGATACCCTGTCGCGGTGATGTTCCACCCAAGGTACGTGCCCAACGGCGCCTGGTGCAGCACCGATGGAATGCCGCCCACCTCGTTGCCGTCCGAGTCCGTCTTTGGAACCAGTAAAGGGATCATCTGCCGGATCGGAGGGGGCTGACTGGCAATTGCACCCGACAGGTCGACGTACTGGAACCGCGGTCCGAAATCGTAGTCCGGCATCGCATTGATCAGGTTATCCGGCAACGGCTGGCCAGGTATTGGCGGGAAGCCCATGGCAGCGTGGACGGGGTGAACCAACTGGCCGGCGGCCAGGGTCGGATAGCGGCTATCCGGCGGCGGCGCGTTCTTTACAACCCAATCCGTTAGCGCCAAACGTAGCGCGCGCAGGCTCTCCGCCATGGGATTCGGGTTGTCCGGCAACGCGCATCCTCGCCCCGCCGCGCTCGGTGCAATCACTTGGAACCCGCCTCTGCCGCCGCCGTGGGTCACGCCGGGGAAGTAGTACCGGCGCACTTCCGCAGGCAAGGGGATGTCGGCGTCAGCCTTCGTGCCCACCAGGCCGGGAGACATGCGAAGCCCCCAGAACTCGGACGATCCGAACGTCTCCACAATCTTGGGGCAGGTCCTGCTGGCGCGGCACCGGTCCAGCAGTCCCGCGGCGGGGCGCCCGCGCGCTTGATCCTGGTAATCGCCCCACCAGAGTGCGCCTTCGCTGCCCGGCTCATACAACCCGGCCGCGCCGCCCGGAATCGCAAACCGGTAATTCAACGGATTCTGGCGCGCCGCGATGTTCGGGTTGGCGCCGTCCCAGACGATGCGCTTCGCTTCGTCCTGGTTGAAGCCGAGATGAAGGAAGGTCTTGATGAAATTGCCGGACTGCGAGTTGCCGAATGCGATCGCGTATTTCACCATTCCGGAGACTGGATTCGGCGAACCGCCGTCATCCTTTCGCGCGTAGCGGAAGAAGGACACGATGTCGCGCGTAGCCGCCAGCCCGATCCCGAGCACCAGAGGGTCCTTGGCCGTATACGTCAACTGGTACAGCGTATCCGCTTCAAATCCGCCCTTCAGGCAGATTCTGGACGGGTCCGGCTCGCCGGGGAACGGTGTTTTTTCGCAGTTGGCGAACGCCCACTCCCGCGGATCGATGGGGATCATCTGACCATCATCTGTCGCCTGCCTCGTCAGCAGCGCCTTCGAGGTGTCCATCGTGGACGGGAACTGATAGCGCAAACCGCTGTACCCCCCGTGAGTGATGCCGTGCTCGAATGCGCCGGAAGGTTAGCGAGCCGCGCTAACACGGGGCCCGTGATAGACGAGCCGTCCGGGTTCTTCGCCACCGGAACCGTGACTGTCTCCATTCCGGCGCGCGCAGGGAGGTCGCCCGGCCATCCGCTGCTCAACAGAATATGACCGGCGGCCAAAGCGTCAGCCGAAGGGCGCGGATTCAGCGGCGAATTGCCTCGATTCGGAACCTCGTACCAGAGGACGCCGCTGGCCTTCGAAGCATCGAGCGGCCGAAAAAGCGTGAAGGTTGCCGTGTATTCGACCCTGCCGCGCACGTTCCGCGGCGCCAGCTTGATGTCGTTGATGACGGAGTTCGACGGGTCACCGGGATCGAGTTCGCCGGTGAACCGTCCCGCCAGCCGCTCGTACTGCCCACCCGCAATCGATTCGCGACTCTCGACCGTCACCAGAAGTACATGGGCATCGGCAGAGGCGCCACGCAGAAATGCCAGCAGGCAAAGCGCCGGACTTGCACTGCGCTGACGGCGGGAGCCGGTGAACTGGAGCGGCATCGTTGTTCCCATGGTAATGTCTGGACCTTATTCAATCAATTGACTTGTCGGAAATGACTTAGGCATTCCGTCAATGAATTTCTACCGCTTCCTGCGGCTGTACAACTCGGAGCATTTGCCGCGAATCGCGCGCTGGAATGCCGCCGCCTTGGAAAGAGAACGGCCCCGCATCTGAAGCAGTCCCACCTCACGATCGATTCCGGGCTCCCGAATCGGCCGGCTGACCAGTTCGCGGCTCCGGCTCATTCGCAGCACGGATGAGGGCAGAATCGTGATGCCCAGCCCCGCCTCCACCATGCCAAGCGCCGTGGAGATGTAACCGGCCTCATAGTCCGGCGGAGAAAAATGCCCGATGCCGGCCAAGGCTCGGTCCACGACCGTTCGTACGCTGCTGTCCCGGCCCATCAGGATCAGTGGCGTTGCGGCAAGATCCCTGAGGGGAACGGACCGTTTTTGGGCGAATGGCGACTGGCGGGGGACGATCGCAGTCATGCTGTCGTTAAACAGAGGCGCGAATTCCACTTCAGGCTCACCGGAAGGATTGCCGGCTCGGAATGCCGCGATGATGCCCGGCGGCATCGTCGCGGAAAGTGTCGGCAACGCAGCCACCGCTACGAAGCCACTGGCCTTGGCGGACAGTGCCTGCGTGTTCAGAAGCACCGACTCGAGTTCCCGCAGGATGCGTTCGATGACCGGAGGGAGCTCTCGTCCGATGGGAGTCAGGCGGACCGGCCGCGTGTTGCGGTCCAGCAGGGCGGACGCCAAGCGCGGTCTCCAATTGCCTGATTTGTACGGTGAACGTGGGCTGCGAGACGTGCACGGTCTTCGCCGCACGCGTGAAACCGGCGTGCCGCGCAGCCGCGACGAACGCCTGCAGGTGCCTCAGTTCTACGTCCATTGAGATACGCTATCACCTGTCGCTAGCGCTGCCCCGCGCTCCCACACCGGAATGCGGCTGCATTGTCGATGCTGCCTGACCCGTCCCATTTTGGCACCTGGGGATACGTTTACGGTGCGCAACACCGGGAAACGCGCGGGCGCGGAGGTCGCGCAGGTGTACGCTGGCTTGCCCACCGCAGCCAATGAACCGCCCAAGCGACTGGCCGCTTTGGAGAAAGTCCAACTGGCCCCGGCGAGGCGAAGACGATTACTTTTAAGATCGAGCCGAAGTACCTTTCCATCTTCAACGAGCAGAAGGACGACTGGGAACTGCTGGCGGGGGAATACAAGATATTTGTGGGCGGTTCCTCCGACACACGCCGCTGACTGCCTCAGCGCGCCGTTAGCCCTGATTGGGGCCGGGAACTCATCCCTTTCGGATCTCTACAACGGCAACCGAGTGGGGATTCAATTCGATGGTAAGGTCCTTGGTGTAATTCAGGGAGCGCGCAACCGGGACGATCGCATCCGGCTTCCCGAGAGAAGCGGCGTCCGTCAGCCCGGCCGTGATCGTGTGCAAGGTGGCTGACGCCCTCTCAGGAACCGCGGAGCCCTGGAGCCGTACCAACAACGTGTTCGCGTGCGCCTGATAATTTACCGCTTTGATGACGATGCGCCGGCCGTCGGCACTCGCGGTAGCGATGGCATCCATGGCGCCGGGTTGCCACGCTTCGGGCTTCATGGTTGAAATCTTGTCGAAGAAGGTGGTGCGGTCGCCGATATTGCGAAAGACGCCGGTAGTGGAGGCGAGGCGCCTTTCCGCAAAATTCTCGCGAAAGAGCTTCTCGACCACATAACCTGCCCCTGGGAACCACGAGACGTGGTCGTGGTAAATGAACGAAGTCCAGGTTGGATCGTCGGTTGTGTTGCGCATGAGAAGGGCCGGGCAGGTCATGGTGAGGGCCGGGCTGAGTTCTTCATACAGGATGAGGCTGCCGGCGGCGTGGAGGCCGGCGCGCCAGTCGTAGGTATGCTGCAGGCTCCACTCGAGCACGGCAATCTCGATTGCCGGGTGGGCCGAGGCGCGCGCATAATCGCGTAGTTTGACGAGGTACTCGCGGATGCGCCGCAAGCCGGTTTCGAAGTTTTCGGGCTCGTACTCGTAGTTGTGACAGCCGAGGATATCGAAGTTGTCTCCCGCGAGATCGATCACCTTCTCGCTCCACTCCATGTCGTTCGAGCGCTTCTGGCCGCACGCCACGATGCGCGCTTCGGGAGCGATCTGCCGCAGACGGCTGCCGTAGAGATTGACGAGAGCAGCGTAGGATTCGGCGGTGAAGCCGTTGTTCATGGGCTCATTGTCGATCTGAAAAAAACGGACGCCGTACGGTTCGGGATGGCCGTTGGCGGCACGGAGCCGGCCCCATTCGGTGTCCGGCAGATCGTTGAGGTAGTGGACCCAGTTCATGGCGAATTCGACCTGGTCGGGATGGTCGCCGGGCGCGGGCAAGACGATGAGAGGCTCGGTGTTGAGCTTGCGGCAGAGACCGAGAAACTCATCCGTGCCGAAGCCGAAATAGTCCGAGTAGCCGCCCCAGAAGGTGTTGGGATGGTAGCCGCGCGCGGCATAGCGGCCGATGCCTTCGTTCCACTTATACGTGGATGCAAAGGAGCCGCCGGGCCAGCGGATGAAGGTGGGGCGGAGACCGCGGAGTGCGCCCAGCAGGTCGGGGCGGAACATGCCGTCGCCGCGGACGTCGGCTCGCATCATGGAGACGAAATCGACCAGGAGGGCGCCGGTGCCTGGGGCGGCGAGTTCGACTGTCGCCTGCGTGTCGCGCACAGGGCTGGTAAAGGAAAAGGGGACCTCGTGCCAGCCAGAGGCCGAGTCCGAGACCGGCAGGGGAAGAGACGCGATCTGAGCGCCGTTCGCGCCGAGGATGCGCAGCGTCAACGCGGGTGAGCCGGCTTGACGTTCGACCCATAGCGAGCCTTCGTATTTCCGGCCCGCTTCCATGTTGATGCGGCCCTGGCGTATGCCGGCGTGCCCGCCACTCACATCGAGCCTGACGCTTTTTCTACCGTTCTGGAAATCGACTTCGGCGATGGAAACAGTGCCGTGATCGGAGAACGGTTGCCAGTAGGTTTCGAAATCGTCACCCTCGAATCCGGCGCCGCTAATCTGTTCGGCGAAGAGACCATCTTCGACGGAGTGGTTGATGTGCTCGAGAAAGTGGCCGTAGATTCGCGAATCGATGCGACCTTCCGACCTGCCGGTATCCACCAGCAGGACGGCGACGCCCGGCTCTTCGGCGGCGGGCGCCGCAGCCGCGCAAAGGAAAGGCACGCCGGCAGCCACCGAACTGCTGAGAAAATCGCGTCGGTTCAAGAGATTCGTCCTCGGGTTACATTGTATTGAATCCCCGCGCTCAGCGTTCGGCCGGACGGAGAGTGCTGTAAAGTTATTAAAAGCCTGGAGGCGGCCCTAAACAATGAAGCTCTTAACCATAGCTCTGTTCCTGATTCCGTCTGCGTTCGCCCAGATGCCAACCGTCCCGTGCATCCCACCGCCGGCGGCTCCGCCTGCCAACGCCGCGGGGCCGGGGCGGGGCCCGGGCCCAGGAACGCCTCGAACTCCCCCACAGCAATCGGCAGCGGATGTGGCCGAGATCGCCAAGCTAGCGACCCTCCCCGCATGGGGGCAGAATCTGGTGGATGGCGACTATTCCAATGGACCCGCCTATCCCACTGCGCCCGAACTCGCCAAACGGGCCGGCGTGCCCGAGGGCAAGGTGATCGAGTTCGTGATGAACTCCTCGGAAAGCAAGTTCTACCCGGGCACCAACGGCGCGTTTCAGCGTCATGTCTGCGTCTATGTTCCCCCGGGGTATGCGGGCGCCGAACTTCCGGTGATCGTGTCCGCCGACGCCTACGGCATGCGCTATAACCTGCCGACCATTCTCGACAATATGATCTATGACCAGCGCCTGCCCGCCATGGCTGCCGTCATGATCGATAATGGCGGCGCCGAACGGAGCCTCGAATACGACACGGTTTCATCCAAGTACGTGGAATTCGTGGAAGCCGAAGTCCTGCCGCGCGCCGAACGGGAGGCGAACGTAAAGCTCTCCAGGAATCCCGATGCCCGGATGACGCTGGGTGGCAGTTCGGGTGGAGCGGTCGCGCTGACAATGGCCTGGTTCCGGCCTGACCTCTATCACCGCATCCTCACCTACTCCGGGACTTTCGTGAACCTTCGCAACGGTCCCGAAGCCCCGCTCGGCGCCTATGAATACATCGAGAACCTCTTCCCCTCGAGCGAGAAGAAGCCGTTTCGATTGTGGATTCAGGTTTCTGAGAACGATAATGGGTCCAAGACGCCGTCCGAAGGGCGCCGAAATTGGGTCATCGCCGACTCCCGGCTGGCGAAAGTCCTCAAGGACAAAGGCTACGCGTATCAGTTCGTCTATTCCAAGGGTGCGGGCCACACGCAGCGAAAGGTGATCGACGCTACCCTCCCACAGGCACTGGAGTACGTCTGGCTCGATTATAGACCGCAGCGATGATGGCTTCCTGTCATCCCCGCGTTACGACAAAATACGGCTGGTTTGCGAAGACCTCATTGAATCCCGGGTGTAATGCCGCCGATCCATCCTGCGCGAGATGGAAGTACTATTGAAGCGAGAATGGCGACTGCGTGTAGCCCGCCGGTATTGCCGCGCGATAAGTCCGTCCCTCGTTCTGCATTGCGGCGGATTGCTAGCTGCTAGCGCTCCGCCTGATTCACGTGCCGGTACCGGAGAGTCACCTCCGGAGAAGCGGCGCCGCCTACCTTGAGAGTTACGCTAACGGCCTGGCCCGGCTGGAAGGCGCGCGGCGGAGTGTGTCTGCAAGAAAACGCCGGGCGCGCGGGGCGTCCCGAAGCGCGCGTCATCGCTTCTTTGAGGCGGCCTTGCATTTCCGGTTTGGGATCGAACTTCGCGCTCTCGACTGCCGCGAGGTCGCGGTCGATTCCCGGCAGCCGGTCCAGCCAGTGGCCGCGGCGAGCGGGTGGTTCGCCGTAAGTCAGGTCCGCGACATAGACGCGTCCCGCGCGTTCCGCCATGGCCGCCCAGGTCGCGCGAGCGTCGCGGTATGCGGCCACGGCGCGTTCGTGCGCGGTGGGGTCGCCTGTGTGGCAGTAAAGGTCGAACAATACGCCGGCGCGCAGTTTGGGCCGCATAGAAGCGCCCTAACGCCACTTGAATCAGAATCGTCTTCCTCCCATCTGCGGAACGCCGGATCGGTGCGCGACGGCACGGCGTCCGCGGCCGATTCAACAGCCCGCGCAGATTTTGCGCACGAATCTTCGAAGTTGTAAGGCACCCGGTCTCCATCCGCCATTGGCATGTTGGGTGGAACCTCCACCCAGTACTCCAGATTCGATGCAGACGGCTGAGGCGCCGTTGTCAGCAGCGGCAGCACGCGGCTCGCATTTGGAGAGCGCGGTCTCGGTGTGAGAGGCTGCGGGCCCGAAGGTGGAGCGCAAATAGCGCCGCCACTGATCGGGATCCGCCTTGGGATTGTAGAGCAAACGGCCCCAAACGCGATAGGTGTATTCGTATTTGCGCCAGTCGCCGCCTGCGGGATTGAACGAAGCGTCCGCGTAACCGCAGCGTCCTCCGGGGCGGCCGGTGCCTTGGCGGGCCTTGAAGGAGAGGGGCTCGCAGAGTTCCACCCCGTCCGCGCCGAGAAAGTGCGACGCCTCGCCGAATGCCGCGGCGGACGCGGGATCGCCCCAAAGCAGCATGCGCTGAGTCCCGGCCCACATGCGGTAGAGCAAGCCGTAGCGGCGCCCCCGCTGATACAGATCGTCGTAGCCATAACGCTGAAAGCGGCGGGAGCCGTTCGAAAGGCTGAAAACGGGATCGATCTTGTCCCTGTCGCGCGGCATTTCGAGCTCGCGGATCGCCGCCTGGTGGTAACCCAATCGCTGATGTTCCGCCCAATATTTCGGCGAGATCTTGAAGGGCATGCCGGTTTCCATGGCGACATCGATCATCTTCTGATCGATCCCCTTGGCGTGCATGTCGATTTCGATAGGACGACCCGCGCCGCTGATCCCTTTAAACAGCGTCCGCCAGAAATCGTAGCTGCCTTCCGGAACGCCGCTCTCGCCGTGTACGCGCAGGGTGAGGCCGCGTATGCCGGGACAGGTCTTCAAGAGCAGCGCGAGGGCATCACGGCAATACGGCGCATGGGTTTCCGGCGTCAGTCCGTCGATGTGGTGCTGCGCGCGCGGGCTGTCGGTCCAATGTCACTTGCGGAAATTCGTATCGCCCACCACGGGGCCCTCGCCGTTATCCGTAATGGTTCCCGGATGCCACTGGCGGGCAACATCGATGTCCGCCACGGCAGAGGCAGTCAGCGCGTTCAGATCGACGAGCCGGTTCAGCCGGCCGAGGTACTGCGGTTTGTACTGACCAGTCGCGATGCCGGCATAAGCCTTCCAATGAGCCAGCGCGGCCTCGAGATGGCGCACTGCGGAGGCGCGACGTTCTGCTTTGCCGTCGCTGTCGAACAACGCGAGGTCGCCCGCCGCGAGTATCTTTTCGGCGTAGTATTCGGCGAGATCGGCCATGGCGTCTGCATCGCCCAGGGTGAGGCGCAGTTCCTTGTTCTTTCCCGCGGCGGGTCTTACTTCCTCCACCAGCCGGTGCGCCGCGGCGGCGTTCCTTTGCAGTTCCGCGGCGACTGCAAGCGGGGTGATCCCGTCCATCTTTTCACCTTTGAGCAATCGCGTTCGCCACTGACGCACATTCAGATGCCGCTTCCGGGCATCGTCTGTCCCTGAATGAAATCAGCGACGGTGAAGAAGCCGGTGCCGTGCCCACTTTGGATGTTGGCTTCGGGGAACCATTTGAAATCCAGGTCGCGCCAGAAAAAGCGGGTGACCTGCGGCATGGTTTTCGAGGCGGCGGCTATCGCCTCATATATTTTGACGGCAGGGGCGCCGGGAAAACGCGCGCCCAGCATGCGCTCGAAAAGCGCGTTCGGCAAATCGGGCTCATAGCTCAGCCGGCCCAACAGGGCAAAACTGTACCATTGCTTCTGCATCACGAGCTGCCGCGGTTTTTCCGGGGCCTTGTCGATGAATTCGCGGCCCCAGTTGTAGCCATCGGGTCCCATGTTGAAACCCGCCACGCGATCCGCTCCGGGCATGTTCTTGATGTAAGCTCGCGCAAAGTCGGGGTCGCCCCAGCGGAAGCTGTAAATATCGTCGTTTCTCACCTCGAGCCACGTGCGGAGATTCTTCGGCATTTCCGCCAGCACCGGCGCGATGAACGGCGGATTCGGCTCGGAATACATATGCGCGACGGAGTACTTAAAACTGAAGTCGAACGGGCCCGGATACTCTTTGAAAGAGTCGATCGATTCCGACTGCGACGTCTGGTGATACCTGTGAATCAGGCGGAAGGGGCGGTTCGGTTCGTTTTTGAGCGCGTCGCGTACACCTTCGCCGTAGGTCTTCCAAAGCCAGGCTTCGTGGTCGAAGGGTCCCCGCGTGCTGCTCATGTTCTCGCCCGCGGTGATGCCGATCCCTGCCAGCAGCGGATAGGTCTTGACTGTTTCCCGTACACTCGCGCGGAAGTAAGCGATGGTCTCGGGATTGTTGCCGTCTTCGGTGATGCCGTGTTTGCCTTCCGT
>DATMNI010000153.1:0-2633 GCA_035570275.1 Candidatus Acidiferrales bacterium
GCTGCTGGAGACGGTGGACAACGTTTTTGGTCCGTCGGCGGATTACGACGGCGATGGTCACGCCGAGATTCTGGTCGCCAGCCCGTGGGGCATCGGGATCCTCAAGTTGGTAGGAGCAACATTGACCGCTCCGATGATGCAACCCAACGGGACGCGCTTCGGCGGGTGGCTGCTCAACACCGCCGACAACAACTTCGGGGAAGCGGGCGATTACGATGGCGATGGCCGCGCCGAAGTTCTGGTCAACAGTCCGTGGGGCATCGGCATTTTGAAAATGGCCGGTGCGACCATGAGCGCTCCCATGATGCAACCCAATGGGACACGGTTCGGCGGCTGGCTGTTGAGCACGGTGGACAACCAGTTCGGGCCGGCAGCGGACTACGACGGGGATGGCAGGGTGGAGCTGCTGGTGACCAGTCCGTGGGGAATCGGAATCCTCAAATTGGCCGGCGCAACCATGGCGGCGCCCATGATGGCGCCGAATGGAACCCGCTTCGGCGGCTGGCTATTGAACACCGCGGACAACCAGATCGGGATTGCCGGGCACTACGTGGCAGGCCGGGCGGCTGAGATCCTGGTCTCCAGCCCTTGGGGTATCGGCATTCTCAAGCTGGCCGGCAATACGCTGACCGCGCCCATGATGCAGCCTAACGGGACGCGGTTCGGCGGTTGGTTATTGAATACGCGAGACAACGAGTTCTAGCTCGTTGGTCATTTTTTCGGGTGGGACTTGTCCTCGTGTTTGGCCTCGTTCCAGCCTTCGCGAACTTCTTTTTCGGCGTCGCGGAGTTCCTGGCCGGCTTTCTTGGCGCCGCGCTTCAGTTCTTCGGAGGCGCGGTACGCATCGCGGCCTACTTTTCGGGCGGCGGGATCGTCACGAGGAGCGTCCCGGTTGCACGAGGTGACCGATAACCCGGCCGCAAGCATGAGAAATAGTCCATAGGTGCGCATTTTGCGTTCCCCCCGAGCATTGAATAGCAAGCGGAATGCCAGCGTCTGTACTACTCTCGAAGTGATGAGACTCCCCTACCAAGCCCTCGTCCTAGCCCTCGCAGCCGTGCCCCTCGCCGGCGCCCTCAAGCAACCAGTGAAAACCAATACGGGGCTGGTCTCGGGAATTCCAGGCAGAGATCCGGCGATCGCGGTTTTCAAGGGCATTCCCTTTGCGGCCCCACCCGTGGGAAACCTGCGGTGGCGTGAGCCGCGAGCCGCGGCCGCATGGCAAGGGGTCAGGAAGGCCGACCAATTCTCCAGTAGCTGCATTCAAATCATCAAATCGGACAACAAGCCGTGGACCTACGAGTTCATGACCCACAATGAGGTCAGCGAAGACTGCCTGTACCTCAACGTGTGGACCGGCGCCAAGGCCGCAAGCGAAGGCAGGCCGGTCTACCTCTATATTTACGGCGGAGCCAACACCGAAGGATCGGCCGCGGTGCCGGTGTATGACGGCGAAGGGCTGGCGAAGAAGGGAATCGTAGTGGTGACGGTCAATTACCGGCTGGGAATTTTCGGATTCTTCGCCCACCCCGAGTTGACCAAAGAGGCCGAATACAAGGCTTCCGGTAACTACGCGCTGCTCGACCTGGTGGCGGCATTGCACTGGGTTCGCGACAACATCGCCGCGTTCGGTGGCGACCCGGCGAAAGTGACCATTGGCGGGCAGTCGGCCGGCGGCGCCAATACCTACAGCCTGCTGGCATCACCACTGGCCAAGGGATTATTCCGCGGCGCCATCGTCGAGAGCGGCGGTGGCGGTTCCCGCCCGCTCGCCGAGCTGGAGCAGGTGGGTGCGAAATTTGCCGAAGCGAAAGGCGCCGGGTCGCTCGCGGACCTGCGGCGGATGTCATGGAAAGATCTGATCGCGCCGGTTCCGGGAGCGCCACCTTTCCGTTTCAGCACCGCTGCGTTGGACGGATACGTTCTGCGCGACCAGAGCGAACCGAACGGCGTTCCGATGCTCACGGGGATCAATATGCACGAGGGCGGCGCCACGCCGCACCCGGAGGTGACCGTGGCCGGCTATGAGCAGCAGGTGCGGCGCCGCTTCCCGGATTTGGCCGACGAAGTCCTGAAGTTCTATCCGGCCGCGACCGACGAAGCAGCCCGGGCAGCGCAGAACGAACTTGCCTGGGATGCCGCCCGTGTCTCGATGTACGTGCGTGCGTCGCAGCGCGCCCAGAAGACGAAGACGAAGGTCTACACCTACTTCTGGGATCATGCCTTGCCCGGCCCCGACGCGGAGAAGTACGGAGCGTTTCACAGCTCCGAAGTCCCCTACGTGATGGGGGCGCTCGCCATGTCGGATCGCCCGTTCACCGCGGCCGATCAGCAGATTGCCGGCATGATGACTTCGTACTGGGCGAACTTCATCGCCACCGGCGATCCGAACGGGAAGGGTCTGGCGCACTGGCCATCCGTCGAAGAGAAGCCGGACTTCACGATGGAGGTGGGTGACAAGACGGCTGCGATTCCGACCGCGGGAAGCGAGGCGAAGCGGAAGCTGCTGGAGAAGCAGTTCGCCAGGCCGTAGAGCCTGTTGCCAGGCGCCATCGGCCGGCAGGCGCAGCGCGGAAACGCTATCGCAGCGCCCTAGTTCTCCGTCGAGTGGAAACCGCCGGCGCCGGCGTGGA
>DATMNI010000154.1:0-23215 GCA_035570275.1 Candidatus Acidiferrales bacterium
CGTGCCCTTTTCGGCCAGGCGCTGCGCCACCACGCCGGCCAGCGCCAGATCGACGTTATCGCCACCCAGCAGGATGTGCTCGCCCACGGCCACGCGGTTGAGGGCCAATTCGCCATCCGATTCGGTGACGGCAATCAGCGTGAAATCAGTGGTGCCGCCGCCGATATCCACCACCAGGATGAGGTCGCCAAGCCGCACGCGCTCGCGCCAGTCGGGGTGGCGCTCAATCCACGCGTAGAATGCAGCCTGCGGTTCTTCCAGCAAGGTAATGTTCTTGTAGCCGGCCTGCCTGGCGGCTTCGAGCGTGAGTTCGCGCGCCACCGCATCGAACGATGCCGGCACCGTGACCAGCACCTGCTGCAGGGCGAACGGGGCGTCCGGCATTTTGGTGTCCCACGCCTGGCTGAGGTGCTCCAGAAAGCGGCGGCTGGCTTCCACCGGCGATACCTTTTCGACGCCTTCGGGCGCGCGGAAGGGCAGCAGCCCGGCGGTGCGATCGACGCCGGAATGCGAGAGCCACGACTTGGCGGACGACACCAGGCGTCCCACGTTTTCCACGCCGCGTTTTTGCGCCAGGCGGCCTATCACGAAGCTGCGCTCCTCGGCGCGATCCTCACCCCAGGGCAGCGCCAGGCTGCCGGCAGGGAAATCCGAGGGGCCGGGCAGATAGAGAAACGAGGGCAACAGGTCCTCATCGCGCACTTCGCCCGGGTTCACCAGTTGCGGCACCCCGAGCAGCGCCACGTTGGCCGGCGCGAAGGGGTCGGCGTCGGGGAGAAGTTCCGCATAGGCCAGAGCGGAATTGGTGGTGCCCAGGTCAATGCCGATGACGTACTTCGTTTCCAATTGGGGGTCTAACGATTTTTTACTCAATTTCAATTTCCGCCGGAGCAATGATGGTGGGGTCCTGTTTCGCGGTCAACGCCGGGAGATCGACCTTCGCCGCCCGCCAGCCCTTGTGGCGAAGCGTGCCGCCGGCCGGCGGTTTGGCGGGCACATTGCCGACGAACTTCACCAGGTTCGGATCATTGGATGGCGCCTTGGCGAAGGTGCCCTCCACGCCATCGATAACGGGCTGCAAGGTGACGTAGCGGGCGATGGCATCGCGGCACTGGCCGTGGAGTTCGCGCACGGCCGCGCCCACCTGGTCGTCCGAATACCCGGCGATGTCTTCCATCAGGAAGTCCACGAGGCGCGAATCGCGCTGCAGGATACCGAGGAATTGCAGGGCTCCATCGGAGACCTTCGGTGCGGCAGCGGCCGGCGCAATGGGGGGGGCGGCGGCAGACTTGGCAGGCGCGGGCGCGGCGCCACGCCTGGTCAGCTTGAGGGCTGCCAGCGTATCGCCCGAGAGTTCGCCGCCGAACAGCAGATTGAAAAAACAGCGAAAGGCCAGAGAAACGCGGTTCAAATGTTATGGCTCCAGTCTTTTAGGATAGCTTAGGAACGGATGCCGTTGGCTGGCGCCGGATGCCGGTGGCCGGTTGGCGCGCGCCAGGGGCCACTTGCTAATCCCTAGAGACGTAGGATACCGGATAGGGCGCCTCCCGTTTCAACGCCCCGCACTCGTAGTTGACGACGTGGAAAGGAGCGTTAGTCGAAGACCACCCCAGCGCGAAGAACCCCGTGTCGAAAGTGACCAAACGATACGAGTGCGCCCGAGCGCCGATGCCGGGCTGTGTCATGAGTTGACGACAAACAGAGTCGCCCCCTTCGGGTTCGGCCGAAAAGACGACCCGCCGATTATAGTGACCGCGAAACCGCCGACTCGCGGAACTGCCGAAGCGGCCACCGAGCATTTCGCCAAACTCCGGCCAACTGAATGGCAAGACTTTCCCCGCTACGCTGATCTGCCAGATGGCGAAGCTGTCGATCGCCGCCGGCGGCCCGCACTTTGGGGCGCAGCCCGCTCCCGGGTCGAGATCTGAAACACCTTCCGGCTTAACGGTATGGCTACCGTTACGTCGGGCCGGCCCCGCGGAATCCTGTGATACTCTGAGTCGCGCGGGTGAGGTGTCGGTCCGCGGAGAGGGCTTTGATGGCTAAGGAACGATTCGGCTTGGCGCTGCTGGTGGTACCGTGTGGCGTAATGTGTGGCGCCCTGTGTAGCGCCCTGCTAATTCGGGCTCAGCAGATTCCCGCCGCCCCCGCGACTGCCCAGGGTGGCGGCGCGCAGGGCCAGCCCGGCGGCGGGCGCGGCGGGCGGGGCGGACGGGGTGGACGCCCCGCCGGTCGTAAAGCCGTGCTGGCGTGGGCCGACACCCGCAACGGAATCGCGCAGCACGACTCGGTATCGCATGCGCTGGCGACGATCGAGCGCTTGGGTTACGAATCCGGCCTCTGGGACACATACATTCGCACCGATTCCAACATCGCCTCCTACCACCCGCTCATGACCACGGGCCAGCCTGCTAGCGGGGGCCCCAGTTTCGCCAACGTCGATGCCATCTTCTTCATGGGTCACCGGGAAGTGGCCATTGACGACCAGCAAAAAGTGGACTTGCTGAAGTTTGTTCACGACGACGGCAAAGGATTCGTGGCCGCGCACGTCGGCTTGACCGCACTCATGGCGTGGCCCGAATTCGGCGAGATGCTCGGCGGGCAGTTCCAGGACCATCCGTACGGCTCAGTCGCGGGAACGGTAATCAACGAGGATCCGGCCTTCCCCGCGACCCGCCACTTGCCCCCGGTCTTCAACCTGACCGACGAATTCTATCAGGTGAAAAACTTCTCTCGCGAAAAAAGCCGCGTCCTGCTGCGGCTGGATACTTCCAAACTGCCGCCCAACCAGAACCTGCTGAACAAAGACGGCGATTTCCCGCTGGCCTGGGCGAAGATGTACGGCCAGGGACGCGTGTTCTACGGTTCATTCGCTCACGATGCGAAGCTGTGGGACAACCCGGACATTTACCACATGTACTTCGAGGCTATCAAGTGGGCGCTGAAATTGACCGACGCGGATGCGGCGCCCCGGCCCCTGCCAGCATCGGTTACCTCCGCGGCAAAGTAGCCATTCCCCAGTGCCGCGAGGGTGCTGAACGTTCTCGGGAGTTCACGCTTCACTGGGGCAACCGCTCCCTGACGGTCGAGCGACAAGTCGCGGCTCTGTTAGCGGTGTCGCCTTGCGGTATTCGGTAGAGATGGCGTTTTGATTGTCCTATGATGGCACTATGACGGTTCGGAGCTCCACGCATGAGCTCGGTAAAGTCGCAGACGATAAGGTTGCGGAGCAGCTTAACCGGATTCTCGCCAGCAAGGCCTTTCGGCAAGCCGACCGCCTGAAGCGATTCCTGACCTTCATAGTGGAGGCGACCATCGCGGGAAGTGGAGAACGCCTGAAGGAGTTCGTGGTCGGCGTGGAGGTCTTCGGAAAAGACAACACCTTCGATCCCAGGAACGACCCCATTGTCCGGGTTCAGGCAAGGCGGCTCAGGGCCCAATTGACTCGCTATTACCGGGAGGAAGGCCAGGATGACGGCCTTGTCATCGACCTGCCGAAAGGCGGTTACGCTCCGGTTTTCAAGCTTCTGAAGACCGCCGCTCCCAAACGTTCCATCACTCCCACGTTGGTGAGCCGGAACACTGTCCTGGTGCTGCCGTTCTCCGATCATAGCCAGGCAGGCGATCAAAAGTACTTCTGCCAGGGCGTGAGTCAGGAGATCATCCATACGCTGGCGGGGTTAGACGCACTTCGGCTGGTTGCCTGGGGTGGAAGCCCGGATGACGACCGTGAAAACGATGTTCGCCAACTTGCGGACCGCCTGAATGCCGCGATGATTGTCAGCGGCAGTGTTCGCAAATCGGGCGACCAGGTTCGCATTGCGACGCATCTGGTTGACACCCAGAGCGGTTGCTATCTCTGGTCGGGGTCGATAGACCGCAAGATGGAGAGCATCTTCGCCATTCAGGACGAGGTGGCCCGAACCATCGCCAGCCAGTTGATGGAAGTAGTAGGAGGCGTGCAGACGAAGACGTCCAAACGTCCGACGCAGAACCTCTCGGCTTACAACCTGTACGTACAGGGACGGTATCACCTGAATCAGCGCACGGAAGAGGGTCTGCGCAAGGCGGCGGAGTTTTTTGAAAAGGCCATCGTCGAAGATGCACAGTACTCACAAGCCTATTCGGGACTGGCGGACGCTTACGGACTGCTGGGGCATTACGGCGTATTGGCGCCCGCGGAGGTCTGGACCAAAGCTGCATCGAACGCCGCGTGGGCCGTGCTGCAGGACGAGAATTCGGCCGAGGCCCACACGTCATTCGCCCATGTGAAGTCCACCCAGGATTGGGATTGGCTCGGGGCCGAGCGGGAGTTTCAGCGGGCAATCGCGCTGGACCCGCGGTACCCGACTGCCCGGCACTGGTACGCCGTGTCTTGTCTGGCGCCGCTAGGGAGGCTGGACGAGGCCGGTGAACAAATGATGGTGGCCCAGGCCCTGGACCCGATCTCGCCCATCATTGCGCGCGACGTGGCACGGATCTTTTATTACCAGCAGGATTTCGAGGCTGCTTTGGAACAATCGGACCACACCATCGAACTCGACCCGCACTTCTCGCCCGCGTACCTGATGCTCGGGCTGATTCAGGAGCAGAGAGGAGACTTCGACGAATCCGCCGCGGCGTTCCAGCGCGCGATTCAGATGTCGCCACAGAGCCCTCTGATGCAGGCGGCCTTGGGCCGTACGTTGGCGCTATCCGGCAAACACAACGAAGCGCTCCGAATTCTCGACGAACTGCAGAGCCTTGCCGGAAAGCGATACGTCTCTCCGTTTGACATCGCCTCGCTATACTTCGCGCTGGGTGACACGGAGGAAGGGTTTAAGTGGCTCGCCAGGGCCTTCCAGGACCGATGCTTCGAGTTGATATCGATCCAGGTCGATCCGAGACTGCAATCCCTCAAGGGCAACCCCAGCTTCCACAATCTCTTCAACCAACTCGGCCTGCCGTGATGCCGCCCATCACAGGGCCGCTGGCCGGAATTCGCGTGTTGGATCTAAGCGCGTACATCGCCGGCCCGTACGGGTGCTCGCTGCTGGCGGACCTGGGCGCCGAAGTCATCAAAGTGGAGCCCCCGGCCGGCGACACGTTACGTCAATATCCTTCCACGCTGGAGCCGGAAGCGAGGGCCTTCCTCGGCACTAACCGGAGCAAGCTCGGTATCGTGCTCGACTTGAAGCAGGCGGAAGGACAACAAGCGATCCACCGCCTGGTGGCGGACGCCGATGTGCTGGTCCACAACTTCCGGCCGTCCGCCCCTCCCCGTCTCGGCTTAGAATACGAACGCCTCAGGAAACTGAATCCCCGCCTGATTTACTGTGCCCTGACGGGTTACGGAGACACTGGTCCACTCAGGGACAAGGCCGGCTATGACCAGGTGCTGCAGAGCACGACAGGGATCTGCACACTGCAAGGACCCCCTGGAAAACCAGAGATCGTGTTGGGGTCGATTGTGGATTTCTATGCCGCCTCGCAACTCGCTTTCGCGGTGACTGCCGCACTCTTCTACCGGGAGCGAACCGGCAAAGGCCAGTACGTTGGCGTCTCGCTGCTGGGGAGTGCGCTGGCGATGCAGTCGGGACGTTTCATCTGGGCCGGGAAGGAAGGCCGCGATGTCGGCAGGGACCTGCGCTCAGGTGGCATCACCGCCATTCACCCGACCAAAGACGGATTCATTTACATTTCGGCCAATACGCCGCATTTCTGGCAGTCGCTCTGCGAACTGGTCGGTCTGCCGGAGTTGGCGCAAGATCCCAATTACGACACCGTCCGGAAACGGGCGCAGCGTGCCGCCGAAATCGTGCCGAAGATTCGGGCGGCACTGCAATCCGGCACCGCCCTGGAATGGGAGGAACGCTTCGGCGACCGGGTACCGTGTGGAGTGGTGCGGCCCATCGAAGACATGTTCGATCATCCACAAGTGTTGGCCGAGGGTCTGGTGGCTACGTTTGAACATAAAACCGTCGGCCAATATCGCGGCGTGGCCAAGCCGATCAAGCTCAGCGAGTCCCCCGCCCCGGAGCCGTTCGCGGCGCCTGCCCTTGGACAACACACAGCGGAGGTGCTGACGCGCCTTGGTTACTCCGCCGAGATGTTGGAGCGGCTGCGCAAGCTGAAGGTGATTCCCGAATGATGGAGCCACGATGTGCTTGGCCGTACGCTCAGTCGCGCTCAACCCGAGTGGTTGGGCCACGGGAACCTGGCGCGCACGGCTCCAGCCTCGGGTAAGAGGGGACATACTACTCTCCCTATAAGTCGTCATACGCTTGACAAGGCCCCGCTCGCATGATAGCGTGCCCGTGGGATGGCAGACTCTCCGAAGGGACTTACGTTTATGAGCAGGATCGGGTATAAGACGCTGAGCGGAGGTCGAGCGACGTCGCGATCCTCCGCACTCTGGCTTCGAAGTTTAATGGCGGTCTTGGCTGCGGCAGCCAGTATTTCCGCCCAAACGACAACCGGCAGCATCACGGGACTCGTAACCGACGCCGGTGGGGCCATCGTTCCGGGTTCCGCCCTGACGCTGACCAATCTGGACACGAACCAGATGCGGAAGCAGGCGGCGAATGACACTGGCGCATACACGTTTCCGGCGCTTCCGCCGGGAAACTACAGGCTGGAACTGGAGCATGCGGGCTTCAAGCGTTTCGTGCAGGAGCCAGTTGTGGTGCGAGTCCAGGAGACGGTCACCATTAACCTGACGCTCGAAGTCGGCCAGGTGAATCAGACTGTTGAGGTAGCCGGTCGACCCGAACTTCTGGATGCAGCCACAAGTTCTCTCAGCCAGGTAGTGGAAAACCGCGAGGTGACGGAACTGCCCCTGAACGGCCGTAATACTCTGGCATTAGTGGCCCTCACTCCCGGTGTCCGCACCCAGGCGGGATTTCTGCAAAATACGGCGGTGCGAAGCTACGCGGGATGGGCCAACTTTTCTTCCAACGGAGGCCTTTCGGGGGCGAACGCAGTTCTGATAGATGGCGCGCCTGTCACCATGTTTGCCCTGAACGCGCCCAGCCTGATTCCGCCGGTAGACGCCACCCAGGAGTTCCGCGTAGAGACCAATAGCTATTCGGCCGAATTCGGCCGGAGCTCCGGGGCCGTGGTGAATATCGGGATTAAGTCCGGCACCAATCAGTTGCACGGGTCTTTGTATGAGTTTGTGCGCAATGACAAGCTGGATGCCAACGATTTCTTTCTGAATCGGGCGGGCCAGCCGCGGCCGAAATTGACTTACAATCAATACGGTGTCTCAGCCGGCGGTCCGGTGGTGATACCAAAGGTGTATAACGGCCGCAACAAGACCTTCTTTTTCGCGAATTTCGAAGGTTTCCGTCAACGCCTGGCGCCTGCCCTCACTACCAGTGTTCCGACGCCCGACCAATTGGCGGGCGATTTCTCGCACACATTCAATTCAGCCGGACAACTGGTGACCATCGGCAATCCTTTTTCCGTTTCGACCGGTCCTTCGGGCACGGCGGTACGAAACCCTTTTCCAGGCAACATCATTCCCGCCTCCATGATCGATCCGGTGGCCAACATACTGCGGCAGAACCAGCGGATCTGGGCGCTTCCGAATACGCCGGGCAACGCGTTTACCGGCATCAATAACTATGTCACCTCGGCTACCCAGCCCAACGACGAGGACCAGATCATCTTTCGCGTAGATCACAGTTTCGGCGCTAAGTACCTGCTGTTCGGGACGGGCTCGGTTCAAAAGCTCACGCTTGGCGGATATGATCCGTTCCGCAACCACACCGACTTCTCAACTGTTGGGGGCAATGAAGCCGACAAAACACAAACGGTGGTCGTGGGGCTCACGGCGCTGTTCTCGCCGCGCCTGGTGGGTGAGTTTCACACGTCTCTTGCCCGTTATCGGAATAACCGCATACCGCCCTCGAACGGATTATTCAATATAACTTCGCTTGGATTTCCGGCAAGTCTTGCGGCCCAGGCTCAGTTTCAGACGTTTCCCCGATTTAACTTCAGTACGGTTGGGAGTCTCGGAAAGCTGACTTCGAGCGAAATCCGCCGTGTCACCGATAACTATCATGAGACCGGCTCAATAGCATGGACTCATGGCGCCCACGAATTCAAGTTCGGCGGCGAGTACAGGATTCCGCAATTCAACGACATCCAGCTCGACGATCCGACCGGCAACTACAATTTCAGCCAGGCATTCACGTCGCTGAACCCCTTCGCCAGCAGTTCGACCAGCGGCAACGACGTGGCGTCGTTCCTGTTGGGAGTGCCGTCTTCCGGAACCATGGGCCAAGGTCTGTACCTGGCGCTGGAGCGCCGGTACGTGGCTGGATTCGTTCAGGATCGCTGGAAAGTGACACGGACGCTTACACTCAATCCGGGTTTCCGTTACGATGTGGAGTTCCCGCCTACCGAGCGGCACAACTACCAGAGCTATTTCGACTTCAAGGCCATGGCGCCCATCGTGCAACAGGCCGGGTTGAATGCTCCTGGCGCGCTGGTCCCCGTTAGCAGTCAGCAGCGATCCCCCGGAGAACACTTACTACCACCAGTTTGGTCCGCGGTTCGGCTTCGCATGGCAGGCCACTCCCAAGACCGTGCTGCGCGGCGGGTACGGTATCCTCTGGCTGCCGGGTGGAATTGAGATTACCGGCGGCGGCAGCAACAATCCAACGGCGCAGCTCAGCACCGCTCTGGTCAGTTCAATTGACAACGGAGTAACTCCTTTCGCCAGGCTCAGCAATCCTTTTCCGCAAGGATTGATCGCCCCCGGCAACGCACAGGGGTTAAACTCCCTGATCGGACAGGGGATCACCGCTTACAACCTGGGCCAGCACTCCGGCTATACCCAGCAGTGGAACTTTGACCTGCAACGCCAGATCACGGGGACTTTTGTGGCCGACGTGGCCTATGCGGGCAGCCACAGCATCGGTCTTCCGGGGTCGATACAGATCGATCAGATTCCCGACAGTAACCTGAGTCTCGGGACCGCTCTTACGCAACAGGTGACCAATCCGTTCTATGGATTAGTCGGCGTCGGAACGCTGGCGCAGCCAACAGTTTCGAGGGGGCAGCTTCTGCGGCCATATCCGCAATTCAACGGAGTCACACTGGGGTATACGAATGTGGGTAATTCCATTTATCACTCCATGCAGACAAAGCTGACCAAACGTTTTTCGAGATCTCTGGTTTCGGTCGCCTATACGCTCAGTAAAGGAATCGGGAACACCGAGGCGGCGACCGGCTATCTGGAGCAAAATGGAGTACCCGGCTTCCAGGACAATAATAATCTCAGGCTTGACCGCTCCCTGAATGCTCTCGACAGCACGCACCGTTTATTAGTCGCATTCACCACCGAACTGCCGGTTGGCAGGGGTAAGAGATGGCTGAACGGCCCGGCTGGAATCAATAAGTTGTTCTCCGGCTGGGAAGTCAATGGACTCTACACATATGAGAGCGGCACGCCTCTTTTCCTGAGCACGGCAACAAACCTTACGAATTCATTCGGCGGAGGTTCGCGGCCGAACAACAACGGCACCAGCGCCGAGCTTTCCGGTAGTGCGGTGAGCCGCCTGAACCAATGGTTCAACACCAGCGTCTTCAGCCAACCCCCGGCTTTCACTTTTGGCAACACGGGCCGGGCATTGCCGGATGTCCGGGACGATTTAACGAACAATCTGGACGTTGGCATCAATAAGAACAACCGCTTTCTCCGCGAAGGCCGGGCGAACCTGCAATTCCGTGCGGAGTTCTTCAACATGCTCAACCACCCGCGCTTCCACAATCCAGGACTGACTTTCGGCACTCCCCAGTTTGGCATCGTCAGCTCTCAGGTCAACGAGCCGCGGTTAATACAGTTGGCGCTGAAACTTCTCTTCTAACCCGATTCTCTCGCGCCTGGCTTGTCTCGACAAGGAAACGACGATGAAACGAAGCGCTCTGAAGAGTTATCGCAGGTTTGCCGTGAGGCTGGCGGTATTCGCACTGGCGGGATATGCGTCCGCACAGCGGGGCACCGGGCCGGCCGGTCCGCCTCTGGCGACGGAAAATGCTAATTATGAAGCCAAGGGCGACTTTGATTTCCTAAACACCTGCGCGGTCTGCCACGGAAGGATCGAGCGGGCAGCGCCTCTCACCATCCTGCAGAGCCTGAGCCCCGAGAAGATCTACGAGACCGTCACCACAGGGATCATGAAGAGCCAGGCGGCGAATCTGACTAACGAGCAGAAGGTAAAGATTGCCGAATTCGTCAGCGGCAGAACATTGGGGGTGGCCGAAAGCGGCGACGCCAGCCACATGTCGAACGTCTGCGCCAGCCATCCGCCGCTCAAGAATGAGGTGTCGGCGCCTGCCTGGAATGGATGGAGTCCGAATGCGTTGACTAACACCCGCTACCAGGCGGCAAAGACAGCCGGCTTATCGCCAGCGGCGGTTTCGAGGCTCCAGTTGAAGTGGGCGTTTGGATTTCCGGCGACTTATTCGGCTTATGGGCAGCCGACCATTGTGGATGGCCGGGTCTTTGTCGGCTCCGATTCCGGCTATCTCTATTCGATCGACGCCATCACCGGGTGCGTCCATTGGTCGTTTCAGGCGCAGGCGGGCTTGCGCAGCCCTCCCATGATCGCTCCGGCAAAGCCGGGATCGGCCCGGATGGCGGCGTTTTTCGGCGATATCCGCGGCAACATATACTCCGTCGACGCAGCCAGCGGCGAACTGCTCTGGAAAGTGCCCGTCGATCCGCATCCGTTGTCCCGCATCATGGCCGCGGTGAAGGTTTATGACGGACGCGTGTACGTTCCCGTGGCCAACCGTGAGGAGACGACGTCGGCGGGTTATGACTACGTATGCTGCACGTCGCGCGGCATCGTGGTGGCACTCGATGCGGGCACGGGAAAGCAGATCTGGAAGACTTACACAATTTCAGAAACGCCAAGCCCCAGAAAGACCGCGGCGGGAGTGAGTTTTCTGGGGCCTTCGGGCGCCAGCGTATGGGGTACGGTAGCGCTCGATCCCAAGCGGCGGGCCGTTTACCTTGGGACAGGCAACGCATTCTCAGAGCCTGACGTGGGCCGTACGGACGCCGTGATGGCGATGGACATGGACACCGGGAAAATTCTTTGGGTCCAGCAGGTGGAATCGGGCGATGTGTGGCATAACGCCAACTGCCCGTCAGGGCCTCCGCCTGCCGGATTTCCGCCGAGGAGCGCGGGCCGCGTTCCGGTGCAGCGCAGCCAGGCCGGCAGGGGTGGCGAGGCGGGCCGCGGAGGTCGCCTGGCGCGGCCCACTCCGCCGCCGCATTACTATTGCCCTGACGTGAGGGGTCCCGATTGGGACTTTTCAGCGGGCGTAATGCTGGTGGACCTGCCGAATGGTAAGAACCTGGTTGTGGCCGGACAGAAAGCAGGCGTGGTCTGGGCGTTCGATCCGGATCAAAAGGGCGCGCTTGTCTGGAAGTCGGATATCAGTCGCGGGGAGATCCTATTCGGCGCGGCCGCCGATGAGGAGTACGGATATTTCGGCATGAGGGGCGGAGTTTTGGCCGCCGTGCGGTTAAAGGATGGTGTCGAGCAATGGAGCACTTATATCGATCCACAGCCGTCGATGGAGTCGCATCGCGGTATAAGTGCCGCGGTGAGTGTGGCTCCCGGAGTTGTTTTCGCGCCCGGCCTGGACGGCACGCTCCGCGCCTTCTCCACCTTTGATGGACGGCCGCTCTGGCAATATGACACTACTCAGACAGTCAAGACCGTGAACGGCGTCCCCGGAAAAGGCGGATCTATCGGCTCCGCCGGCGCCGCCATCGTCAACGGTATGGTGTACGTCACGTCGGGTTACATCGGGTTCCTAAGTGGCCAGCCGGGGAACCTGTTGCTGGCCTTCGGGCCGCCGGATCAGTAAGTGCGGCTGCCTGTGCAGCCATAGCCGGCTAGACTTCCGAGTTTACGGCATGAATGAGGGCGTTTATATAGCCGTAACCGAAAGCATATGCCTGCAGCCTGCCTGGATCGTCGCGATGGGTTGGCATATGATCGGGGCAGATCGACATACTGAACGGTGAATCCCTCAAGACCCGCATGATCTTGAGAAAGTCCATTTCGCCTTCATCCGGGTACACTTCCGAGAAATTGTACAGGCTTCCCCGGATGTTCCGCATATGAACCTGGTGCACCTTACCCTTGCTCGCCAGGTATTGAACGATAGGAAGCACTTCCGTGCCAGGATTCTTTAGCCCTTCAGCCGTTGTTCCCAGACACAATTGGAATCCATTGTAAGGGCTGTCGATGATCGCTTCGTACCGCTTGTAGCCTTCGAAAATGGAGGGAGAATCCCAATTCTCGGCGCCCTGATAGCCGAAAGGGAGGCCCGGCGGGTCATACGGGTGAGCCGCCATCTTCACGTCGTACTGCTTGCAGACCGGGATCACTTTTTGGAGAAAATTTGTGATGCGCTCCCAGTAATCGTCGGAGCTGACCCGGCCCGCTTTTCCCACAGGCAGTTCCTTCCAGTTCTCCTCCAGCTTAAACGCCGCATAGGTGACTCCTCCTCGTCCCGCTGTTTGGGCATTTCGCCGTATGGGAATTACGGTCCAATGATGAGTGATTACCTTTACACCTACCTGGGACGCCTTTTGGATATTTCCCACGATGGCATCCAGCTTTCGATCGCGTTCGGAGCCTTTGGGGAGCATGATATAGTCGGCATCCATTCGTATAGCCTCGAACGTCATCCCGGCTGTGTCGCAATTCTCTTTCATTCTCTTCAATTCGTCGGCATCCCAAGCTCCGTCGGGACCGACTTTCCGAACCTGGGCGGTGAGATGCTTGACACCGTGGCGCAAGTTGTATTCCAGGTTGGGCTTTCCGGTCATATCGGCGCCCTGGCCCCCGGCCACACTATGGTAGTCGCCGCCGACATGCATCAGAAGGTTCTTTTTAGCTTTAGGCGTGTGCACGGCCGCGGCCAAGGCGACTTCAGCGGTTACACTGGCGGCAACGCCTCCGCCGACAACAGTACCTACAAGAGTCTTTCCAAAGTCTCTTCGTTTGACCATCTAAATGCTCCTTATTCTAAGATCTAATCGTACAGTCACAAAACCGTAGCCGGGCGGAGAGGGTCTCCCGAACGCACGCCACAGGCCGGCTAGTATACCAACCGTAAAGCCAATTGAATAACCCGGGCATCGCCGGCAGACGTAATCACGCCGTAGGTTGGCGAAGCCACGGTGGATCCGGGCAGCCCAAAGTTAACCCGGTTCAGAAGATTGAAGAACTCAGGCCGGATCTGAAGCCGGAATCTTTCCGATATGCGTACAATCTTGAAGAGGGAAAGATCGACCGTATCCTGCGCTGGGCCAGATAGGATGTTCCGTCCGCTTGAGCCCCACGTTCCGTTGGCGGGAATCGCAAAGGCCGCGGTATTAAACCACTGCAACCGGTTCTGAGTAAAACCGGCCGCTGGATTCCCCACTTGTTGGGCGGTCTGGCTGGCCGCTCCGCAGTTACAGACATCGCCGCTCAGGGTTACATAGTAAGGGAAGCCGCTCTGGAGATTGACGATGGTGTTGATCTGCCAGTTGCCAAGCACCTGACTGGCAATCCCATTGGACGAGAGAAAGCGTTTTCCCGGTCCTACCGGCAACTCATAAGTGGCGCTGAAGACAACCCGATCCCGGATGTCGAACAGACTTCTGCCTTTTCCCATCCTGGGATCGTAGAAGTTACGGGTAGTCTCGTTGACTTGCGAACTATAATCCAGAGCCTTGCCATGGGTATAGTGGGCCAGCAGGGAAAGGCCCCCGGAGAACCGCTTCTCAATCTTCACATAGCCGCCGTTATAGCTGGTGATACCATCCCCTCCAGCCGTACGCATCCCGCTTCCCCAGAGAGGGAAGAGGCGGCGGCTGAGGATAGGGGTAGGATTGGCGGGGTTGGCATCGAGCAGCGCCTGATTGCCCTGGCTGTAGTAGACTACATGAACGCCCTTGGATCCCATGTAGGCGGCTTCCACCGTGAAATTCTGAAATAACTGCCGCTGAATGCTCAGATTCCATTGTTGAATGGAAGGATCGCCCCGAGCTCCGATATCGGTGTAAATGGTGGGCTGCGAAGCGGGAGTCCCGGCGAGGGGAAACAGATTGGCCACGGATACGGCGCCCGGGGCGGATGAGTTTTCATTTGGATCCGCGGTCAGACTAATGATCTGGCCGTTCGGGGGGTTGCGCTCAAGCTGCCGCGAAGCCTGACCGTCAACCATCGAATAGAAGATTCCATAACCGGCCCGAATGGCCGTCCGGTTATCTCCAAAGGGGCGGAACGCCAAACCGATTCGAGGGCCGTAGTCTCCCTTGTTGGCCGGAAATAATCCGCGTGGTGTAGCGGGGCCGTCAACCAGCGAATTGGGAGCAATGAATGCCCGGCTGGTTCCGGCCAGCAGCACACGGCCCCCGGGGAATTGCCGGTCGAAGTAGCTCTGACGGTTTTGGACCTCTACGTACCGGGTATTCAATTCATAGCGGAGGCCGAAATTCAAGGTCAAACGGGAACTGACTTTCCAATCGTCCTGCACGAACGTGTAAAAGCCAAACGAGTTAAAATTGCCGGACAGAGAGGTGCTCTCCCCAGAGGCCGTGAGCGGCAATCCCAGCAGCAGATCGGCCACTGAAACGCCCGTGGTGGCACGGCTCTGTGGGTTTTGGGTCAGCGCCCCGGTGAAGCTGTAAGCGCCGCGGGCGTCAATCTCGCCGCGGTCGTTGTAATTGGTCTTTCTGGCTTCGCCCCCGAACTTGATTGTGTGGTGTCCCCGAATCAGAGTATATTGATTAATCAGCATGTAGATATTGAAGAGCTGGCCATTGGGTTCGGTGCCATCGCCGATGCCGCCAAAACCCGAAATGCCCAGACTCGGAACACCATAGGATTTGGCGTCCTTCAATAAATTGCTAATGCCAAGCGCGGTTGAATAATTTGTTCCTCCGGAACCTTCCTGTAATAAGAAGTAATTGGGCCGGTTGTAACCGAGGCGCAGCTCGCCGAGTGTGGTTGAGCTGAACGTGTGGGGAATACTCACGGCAAGGTTCTGATTATGTACCGTGGTCTCTCTGCCGGAGAATGGCAGGGCAACGTGACCGGTTTGCAGCCCGGTGAAGATATTGTAGCGGGCGCTGAGCGAAGTCTTATCGCTAAAGTACTGGTCGAAGCGAGTGATGAACTGATTATTGTCGCTCAAGTTGCTGAGCGGCTCAAAGAAGTTATTGCCCGATGCAACGTCAGATTGCGGAAGCGGATAGATGGCCTGGATACCCTTGGCGAAGGTGGTGATACGGCTAGCCGGAATTATGTTATTGGGAAATGGACTTCGAATGAAGCCACCACCCGCCGGATTGGCCGCCGTCGTTGCCGGGTCGAATATGGGTAAATTGTTGCGAAAGCCCAGACGGCTGAAATCGCCACTCCATTGCGCGGCCGTAGGCACATTGGCCTGACCCGTACTGCCGTTACGAATTCTGGTTCCCTCGTAGCCGCCGAAGATGAAGGTCCGGTTTCGAATTACCGGCCCGCCGACGGTTCCGCCAAACAGGTTGTAACGCAGGGGGGATTTTGCCAAACCGGCGAAATTCGTGAAGAAATTGGCGGCATCGAGATCGTTGTTACGAAAGAACTCAGACACGGTTCCATGCAAGCTGTTGGAGCCGGATTTGGTTGTGGCATTCACCTGTACCGCGAACCTGCCGAATTCCGCCGAATAAGAGTTCATTTGGATTTTGAATTCCTGCATGGAATCCATGGGGGGAAACATCGAGGGCGTCATGTAATGAGGGTCAACGGCCTCGATCCCGTCCACCAGGTAGCCATTGGCATTGTCTCGTCCGCCGCCGGCAGAGAAAACCGGCGAACCGAGGCCGCCGGGCATTGGTCTTTGTTGGCCCGCATAGGACGTGGGCGCCTGCGGAGCGGTGCCGGGAGAGAGCAGGGCGAGATTAAAGACGGCGCGCCCCTTCAGCGGCAGGTCCTCGATCTGGTTGGTGTTGATCACCTGACCGACCGAACTGGTTTCGGAGGCCACCAGGGGAGTGGACCCGGTAACCTCGACAGACTCGGCCACGGCCCCGACCTGTAAGACTACGTTGACACGCGCCGTCTGGTTAACCAGGAGTTCCACGTTTTCCATGACGGTTTGCTTGAAGCCATCGTGGGATGCGACCAATAGATAGGTGCCGGGCGACAGGCCGGCAATGGTGAAATCGCCGCTATCACCGCTCAACACCGTACGTTTGACGTTGGTGCCGACCATGGTGAGAGTCAGGCTTGCTTTGGGGATAGCCGCGGCCGATTGATCGGAGACCGTACCCACAAGAGTAGCCGTCACCGATTGTGCCTGAATAGTGTCCAGACAGAGGAGGCTTACAAGCATGAGCATCAGCCAGGCACAGCTACGACTTGGGGCTCTTTGAACGCTAGGATGCATGATCGTGTTCATGATCTAACCTCCGTACGCGCCAGTCACTGGCGAGGGCATAAAGCATACTGGTATCTGCATCGAGACACAGATACACCTCAGGGGCGCCAGGCTAAAGACAGCCGGAACCGCCCTCCCCGTGCTTGAGCTCTTGAGTTGCGTTTACCATATACCCGGCCAGGAAGGTTTGTCAAGGTCCCGGCTCAAGGAATCGCTGCCCTGGGGGATGCGCATCCAGAAGGTGGCGGGAACCAGGTCGCGTTTTTCCAGCGCGTGTTTGCGGGCCACATCGGTCAGCACGTTGGTGACCGACATGGCGGTGGCCAGCAGCAGGCCGAAAGATGAGAGTGGCACTGCCTACCTTGACACCAACCACACGGGCCCCAGCAAACCCGAAGGCTGCGCCTCCACCAGGTTCATATCCTGAGCCTGGAACTTCTCTCCGTACTTTGCGGTCAGTTCCTTGTAGTCCGGCAGCGGTCCCTTGGCCAGAACGTTCACCGCCAGGTTGGCCACTACCACGCGAACATCGTTTTCGCCGGCCTTAAGCAGGCCTGTGACATCTACTTCGTAGGGCGGGCACCAGACGGCGCCGGCCCGTTGGCCGTTCACATAGACCACGGCCGCCTCGCGGACCGGCGATTCCAGCATGGCGCGCATGCCTGAGGCCGGCCGCCGCTCCGAACCCGGTGTCACCGCGGTACCTTCACCGAAGGTCAGGTAAATCGGGCTGCCGGTCTGGAACAGCATTGAATTTGCCACCACCATCTTTTCGTAGGTCGCCTGCCCGGAATAGAACCTGGTGGCTTCATCGTCGGTCCACGATTTGACCTTCGGCATCATTTTGGTGGAGCCGTCCACCGTCACGCGCCAACCTCCGGTAAGCTCCGGACTTCGGGTTTCGAGCCCGCCGGCCGGTCTTGCCGGGACCTTGTCCTTCGAAAACACGATCACGCGCGATTCGTACGGCGCCAGGTTCAACTGCACCCGCGGCGCTTTACCTAACCATCCAAGAAGCTCGGCCTTGCTGACCTTACCTGTGACCGGGTCCCACCACGCGGCCTCGGTTTCGCCAACGCGAAAAACCGCGGAAGTGCTCACCGGATGGTTGCTGGTGTTGGCCAGGAAGTACAACTCGCCGAACGCCAGCTTGCGATGCACCACGCCGATCTCAGGCGGGGTGGTCACGTCTGCCGCCAGCGCGGCGTGCAACGTCTCGCCGAGCTTGCTCTCATCGACCAGCAGCCGCGCCTGGAAAGCGGTCCGCGACAGTTCCTGAATCTGCGGTGTGTCGGTTTCGGCTTCGATCAGCCCCGGCGCCAGCGAAGGCAGTCGCCGGATGGCCACCACGTTTCCGCCGCGCCGCATGAACTCCGCGATTCTGCGGTAGGTCGCCAGCGGAATCCGCTGCACGCCCGGCAGAATCAGGATCGGGTGCGAGATGCCCTGGCTGGCAATCGCGGCGTTGTTGTTGATGAAATCATCGTCGATGAAATCGAAACCATAGCCGGCATCCAGAATCTGCGGAATCAAGTTGGGTCCGAGCAGGGTGGGCATTGACTGGTTGACTGAGTCGCGGCCCAGTGTGAATCCGGCGTAAGCGTCATGGGTCGGCAGATAAATGGCGACATCGTTGGCGGGCTGGCCCTGCCGCAGCAGGTAGCTGACACGCTGCAGATACTTCGCGATGTCGGGCATTACCAGATACCAGGGGTTGTGATCGTTGAACACGGCCGCGGCATAGAACCGCCACCCCGGCTCTCCGGCCTCGGGCGGCGAATACGGCCAGCCGTGTCCCACCAACTGGTTCACGCCTTGCAGAAAATGGAGGTCGGCCTCGGCCTTCATATCAAGCGGCGTGGCGCGGAAGACCGGCGAATGCAGCCAGGTCCAGGTTTCCGAAGACGTCACTGGCCGACCGTAAAGATGGCTGGCCGACGTGGCCCATCGGGTGGTTGAAAACTCCCGCCACTGCGTGCCCTCGCCTTCGGGCAGATCCACCAGCCGGTAGCTGGAGAGCGTCACCGGCGGGATGCCGTATGTCTGCGACCGGAATTTGGTTCCGTGCTGGTGTGCCCACGCCGTGAGCGGTTTCAGGTAGCGCTCTTCGCAGAGTTCGGTGAGGGTTTGGCCCCAATCGTTTCGGATGGCGCCGGTCTGCCCATTCGTGTCCGTGTCGCCGGCCAGTACGGGCAGGTACGGCGTGAGATCGTAGCCGCGGCGTTTCTGAAATTCGGCCAGGAAGTCGCCGGTGAAATCGGAGCCGTAAACTTCCAGGCTGTCGCTGAACACAGAGTAGGGCGGCGTCTTGGCCAGTGCCTTCAGCATCGGTTCGCCCACCAGCTTGAGGTGCGTCTGGATGGCGGCCATGTCGTAGTGGTCGAGCACCCAGCCTTCGGCGCCAACCGCCGGCCGCTTCACGGTCTGTTTGGTCCGGCTTGCGATGAAGAAAAGCACTTCGCGGCCTTCGCCCGGTTCGGCGGGCACCTTCACGGCAGTGGCGTCGAAGTCCGTGAGCCGGCGGATTCCCTCGGCCATAAATAGGCGCCGGTCGCCGTTGGCCGGAAATTTGGTCAGAAACGCCGCGATGAACTTTTCGCCTTCGCCGATCGCAGGCATCGGCACCGAGGTGGCATTGGCCGGCACCGGCACGCGGTCCATCCGCAATTTGCCGGCGGCTTCCGTGATGGGTATGTGCGGCCCGCCGAAAGGCCAGCCGCTGCCGAGTGTCAGGTCCATGCGCAGACCGAGTTCCCTGGCCTTTTCGCCGGTGAAGCGCAGGTCGTCCAGGAATTCGTCCGAGAGATACTTGAAGTTGCGGAAGCCCTTGGCCGGGTTGTCCAGTTCTATCGCGTACACGGGCTGCACCTCAAAGCCGCCGATGCCGCCGGCCTTCATGACGCGCATTTCGCGCTCCAGTTCCGGCTTGGTCACCGACGGGCCGAACCACCACCAGCGCATGTTGATGCGCGCCTCATCAGGCGGGCTCTGGAACGAGCGCCGCAGTTCGGCGACGTTCGAAGGCGCATCGGCCGCGGCACAGATGGAGCTCAGCCCGGCCGTAGCCAGCACCAGGAAAAGCACACCCCGGCTTAGCAAACTCTTTCGCAAATACGGTCTCGTCTTTCGAGGCAACCGCTCCGTGACCGTCGCGGCTCTGATCGGAGCCGCGCGCATAATGATCGGAGCCGCGCGCATAAGCAAGCGGTTTCCCGATACGTTGACGAACTTCTGAAACGGCGTACCTGGCAAACCACGGCTCGCGATCCCGACAGACATTGGTCGCCGCCACCCGGCTGGAAGAGGGCTTGCGTTCATCGCCTTCCAGTATGCCGCAACGCGATGGCGCGGGTTACGCGGGTTGGGCCGGGAGCGGTTGGTCTTGGAGAGTGAAACGCGAAACTATTCGCCCGACACGATCTCGATCAGTTGCAGCGCCGTTTTCCGCAACGGCCGCATCAGTGGCAGCGCGGAAATCCGGATCAGCGTCGTAACAGATTTTGCGGCCAGTTCCAGCAGGCGCGTGGTTCGGTCCTGGCCGGGCGATTCGTCAATCACCCAGAAAAAGATCACACCCATCTGGAAGAACCAGAGCACGCCGGGAAGCCGGGGTTCCAGGTCCTTCGGAATCTTGATGCCGCAATCCACCAGGATGCGGCGGAACCAAGCCATGTCGACGTCGCGGATCTCCTTGGTTTGCGCGCTGAACGGCGATAGGGGATGCTTCGGGTCCGCCCCGTTGCGCAGCAGCGCCCGCAGCACGCCGCGGTTCGGCGCGAAAGTGGCCAGTTTGACCTGAATCAGCTCGCGCAATCGCGCTTCCAGGCCACCCCGGCGCGCCAGGGCCGCCTCAATCTCGGGCTGCATGCCGGCGCAAGCGCGCTGGTAAAAATCCAGAACGATGGCTTCCTTGGACGGGTAGTAGTAATAAGCCGCGCCGGTGGCGACTCCGGCCCTGGCGGCTATATCGCGCATAGTCGCGGTGTCAAAACCTTCTTCGCGGAAGAGGGCCAGCGCGGAGTCCAGAATCCGCTGCCCGGTCTCCTCCGCCTTGGGTGTCGCTTTTGTGGACGGCATGGGTTGAACGCGTTCAAGTTTATCACGCCCCGGCACGGACATTCCTGCCGGTGTAGTTTTCGGCTCCCGCATCCCCGCCGGATGTTTGCTATTATGCAACGTCGGGAGCCAATCAACGGGGCACTAGCCACCGGCCCGGTACTGTTTCGCGATATAAAACCGACAGGGCATCGCCGAAATGGTTTGACGGAACGGCCCGCGGGCGGGGATCATAATATGTCGGGTGGCCGAGACACGTGACCAATCCACAAAGCGATACTATCGTCAACGCGCTAAACGCGTTCCACATCGAATTGCCGTCCTGGGGGTTTGCCAATACGGGCACCCGCTTCGGCAAATTCAATCAGCCCGCCGCGGCCACATCCACCGGCGAGAAATTCAGCGACGCCGGCCAGGTGCACCGCTGGACGGGCGTCTGCCCCACCATCGCGCTGCACGTGCTGTGGGATTTGCCGCGCGGTGTGGCCGACGCCGCCGAAGTTCAGGCACTGGCCACCGAACACGGATTGCGCGCCGGTTCCATCAATCCCAACGTCTTCCAGGATCAGTGCTACAAGTTCGGCAGCTTCGGGAACCCCGATCCGGAAGTGCGCCAGAGGGCGCTGGACCATATTCTGGACAGCGTGGCGATCGCCAAGGGCCTGGGCAGCCGCGACCTTTCGCTGTGGTTCGCCGACGGCTCCAACTACCCCGGCACGCAAAACATCCGGCACCGCCGCCAGTGGTTCGAAGCCGGTCTGAAGGCCACGCATGAACAGCTTGCCGGCGATCAGCGCATGCTGGTGGAATACAAGCCTTTCGAACCGGCCTTCTATCACACCGATATCGCCGATTGGGGCATGGCGGTGCTCTTCGCCAAGGCTGCCGGCCCGCGGGCCAAGGTGCTGGTGGATACGGGCCATCATTACCAGGCGCAAAACATCGAGCAGATTGTGGCCTGGCTGCTGGATCTGGACATGCTGGGCGGCTTCCACTTCAATGACCGCCGCTATGCCGACGACGATCTGACGATGGGCTCGATTGACCCCTACCAGGTGTTCCGCATTTTTCACGAGATTCTGCACTTCGAATGGGAGACCGGCAGGCGCGCCGATATCGCCTACATGATCGACCAGAGCCACAACCTGAAGGGCAAGATTGAGGCCATGATCCAGACCGTGACCACGGCGATGGAACTGTACGCCAAGGCGGCGCTGGTGGACCACGAAAAGCTGGCCGCCTGCCAGAGCGCCTGCGCGCTGGTGGATGCCGAAACCTGTCTCAAGAACGCCTTTTCGACCGACGTGCGGCCCGTGATTCGCGAGTGGGCTGTATCCAAAGGCTTGCCCGCGGATCCGATGGATGCCTTCCGCCAAAGCGGCTACCTGGAGCGCATCACGGCCGAGCGCAGCGCCAGGAACAAGGCGGCGGTTTCCAGCTACGCTTGAGGGCTCCTATGCCGCGCTACGCTTTTCAGCTCCGCATCAAGCCGGGTGCCATCGAAGAATACGAACGGGAGCACACGCGGGTTTGGCCCGAGTTGCTGGCCAAGCTGAAAGAGGTGGGCATTTCCGATTACTCGATTTTCCGCCGCGGCCAGGAGTTGATTCTGTGCCTGCGGGTGGCGGATTTCGACCGCGCCTGGGACGAACTGGACCGCGACCCGGTGAACCAGAAGTGGCAATGCCTCATGAGCCGGCTGTTCGAACCGGTGCCGGGGATGGCGCCGGGAGAGCGGTTCGCCATGATGAAGGAAGTGTTCTATCTGGAGTAAGTGGTGGGCCGTGGCATGGTGTTTGTGTTGCACTCAGATCAATACCAACGGCGAACTGGCCGATGAACTTCAGGCGATTTAGCGTGGGGCTGAACCGCTTCTTGCTACCGAGCGGGAAGCATTTTGCATAGTGAGACTGCCGACACACGGGGAAGATGCTTACTTATTTAATCCAGAATCAACTTCTGGCGAACTTTGGGGAGCCGCTGGAAGTACGTCTCTCCCATTCCGATAATCTCATGACACCCCTTGGGCAAGGCCTTCGATTGAACCTTGAAATGGTATCTAACCTTAATTAAACCAGTAGCTTAAAGACTTTTTCAAAGTCTTGTGACTGAGTTTTGGGAGGACCCATACAATACCAGTTCTCAGTCAGATCCAGATTCTTACGAGCAAATCCGTTCTCTGAGATTCCCCGCCCTGGCCGCCGCGCTCGCTCGACATCGACACAGCGCAAGCACGAGCATGAGTATTTTGGACCTTGCCCGATGTCAAAGAGTACTCAAACCTGCGCGAACCGTCTTGCCCAATCCCGAGGAGCGCATCGCAGGTTCATGGAATCATGTGCCGGGCGGTGCGGGGGCCTTCGATTCGACTATCGCCAAATCCGGGCAATGCTGCGGCAGGCCGACTTTGTCGCGGCCCACTATGCTGCATTCGACCGTGGCTTCTTGAAGCGATTAATGCCGCCGTTTCGCAGCGCGACCTGACTGTGTTCGCGTGACGATATTGACTCGTGGGTGACGGGGTTATTGAAAGCCGATCGCTTGAGGATCTTGAAGCCGCGCGCCCCAGTCCGCGAAAAGGTCTCAAACCTGAATCCGGCGTGAAGATTGCAATTTCAGACCTGGATCGGTTTCAGTCGGTGAACCTTTCGCAGGATGTCATTGGCCAGATCCTGTAGCTGCGGCGACTTTCGGAGGCGCAGAACCGGGCGGTTCTGCGGGCGAGTCA
>DATMNI010000155.1:0-41599 GCA_035570275.1 Candidatus Acidiferrales bacterium
GCCTCGCCCGATGTTACGACTCTGGCAGGACGCCTTGAGCCGGAGCCGAATCCTCCTTTGACTTTGCTGGATCGTATCGAGTTCGTGCTCCGGACGCTTGCCCGCATGCCTCAGCGTTCCAGCTCGATGAACAATACGGAACTCATAGCCTTGCCGTCGAAAAAGGTGCCGCTCTTTGTTCAAGGCGGCCTCCGAAATCCGGAGAATGTTGCTTTCGCACTCAAGCTAAGCCTGGCTGCCGTTGGCTGTTACATCTTCAATCATGCGGTCGACTGGCCAGGAATCTCGACGTCCGTAGCCACAGTCTTCCTCACGGCTCTGAGCACCACCGGCGCCATCAAACAGAAGTTGTTGTTCAGGGTAATTGGTTCGGCAATCGGTGGGCTGGTTTTTGGAATAGGTGCAACCGCATTCCTCTTCCCGCATATGGATTCCATCACCTCACTCGTCGTTCTGGTGGCAACCGTTGCTTTTATTGCCGCTTGGTTCGCCACTGGACGATATTTCAACTACATCGGTCTGCAGATTGCCTTGGCATTTTACTTCGTGGCATTTCAGGGTTTTGGTGCTCCACAGGAGTTGGGGCCGGCGCGGGATCGCTTCGTTGGAATATTGGTCGGCTTGGTTGCAATGTGGTTCGTCTTCGATCAGATCTGGCCGGTACGGACGATCACGATCATGCTTCGCCGCCTTGCATCGGTATTACGCAACGGAGCCAGCCTGTTTCAACTCGGGCACAGCGGCAGCCTCCACGACGACGAGGTTCGCCAGGCGAATGCGCTGCGCGACCAAATTGGCAAAACAGTAGCAGAGCTGCGTACATTGAATGACGTAGCAGAGTATGAATTCGGCGGTGAACTGGACAAACAAACCCGTGTGAGTCAGGCGATTCTGAGAACAGCGTTCTCCGCGGTCGCGATGTTTTGGAACCAGCTAGTGGCTGTCACCACAGAAGAAGACGTTCTCCACGCACCAAAGTTAGTCGAGATGCGGGTCGCTTTCGCTTCGGAGCTAGATTCCATGGCCGAAGCCTTAGCGCGGAGCCACCTCTCGTTGTTGCCAGCACTTGGAAGCAGCCTTTCAGGTAACGTCAACTTTGACAATCCGCGTTATGAGGAATACGCCCGAAATATCGTGAATCGGCTCGCCGAACTCCGCGGAGCCATCTTTCGTCTCGATGACGAGCTGATCCGCGATTGAAGCTGTCCTGGTACCGTTAGAAACACTCATCTCACATCCTGCCTTACGGCACAAGCCAGGTGAGTGTCGGTGCGCAAGATCAAAGATGTTCTTCGATCGAATGACGTTTCAGCTGTGCCTGGGTTTGGGCCGAGATGACTCCGGCCGCGCATGACAGGTAAGCATGTAAGTCTTTAAAAAAAAGAGATCCAACGAAGGACTGCGTGCATGCATCCTAATAAACGAGGAGGAGACAACAGATGAATACAAAAGCAACTGTTGGCGTTGTTTGCGGAATCCTGGCCGTATTCCTCTTGTATTTGTTCGCGGTGCTGGCCTGGGGCTAAGAGCCAGTGGGTTCATCGACAGGGAGCAGATCTTCCCCATATCGTAGGGACGAACCGCCTGGCAACCAATGCTGAGCTGTCAAATCCTTCGTCCAGGAGCTTCGGAACCAGAGTCCTGCACAAGTGCAGAACAGCAGCCGGGACATCCCCCCATGAGAATGAGTGAACTCCGGCGTCAGCACACGCCCTCGAACATATCTTCGACCGCGCGGCGTAGGCAGCTCTCGGATTGGGTTGACGCGTACAGTGTGGGGTGCAGCCGCAGCTGCTTCACAGCCAAGTGGCACCTCGTCACTAGGCTGACGCTCTCCAACTCCGAGCGTGTGTCAACGCGGGTTGACCGACGGTGACCGTGATCTTTGGGAATGACCCACCCAACTGCCCACCCACGAGTGTACTTTTGGCACTTAATTTGAAGTTCTACAAGAAAATATTTGCTCTATATTCAAGGAGATAGCAGAGGCCGCAAGCTTCGGGACCAGGCGGTCAATGGCGTGTCTCAACCGGGGGAATCGTCGAAGTCCGCTAGTGTCCTTTTTTCAAACCAGGCGGCGCAAATTCCTTGCGCTTCGTCTTTAGAATGAACAGGGCTACCTTCGGCGGTAGAATCTGGGATTCTCAGGCTGGCGGATTTTCGTGTTGCACGCAAGTTGCTGTTTCTGCTACACTTAAGAAGTCAATTGAGCGGGAGTAATTCAGTTGGAAGAATGCCAGCTTCTCGTACTGGCTTGATGAATCGCTCTTGCGCCCACGCGATAGTGTCCAGGCCCCCATAAGGCTTCTACTCGATCCACCGATTCGTTCTCGGTCTCTTTGGGAACTTCGCCACGAAACCTCCCCGCCGGAACGACACCCGCGAGCCGCTGCCCATTGCGCCATGCCGTCAATCGGTGTCGCCAGCGTGCTCGCGGCGCGGAAACGAGACGAGGAAAACTGACGAAATAGGTCCAAGAATATTTTTCGGGTTGCAGGCACCCGCCGGGAATGCGTCGAGCACGAGCGCATCAGGCTGAAGCCCAATCGGCAAGTCAGGAGCGGAGGCAACAGGATAGACGCCGTCGCATGGACAAGCGGGCGGCGTCCCGGGCTCGGTTCCCTGAGTGGCTTGCCTTCCAGATCGTCATCAACTATCTGCCCTCGCTGGATGCGGAAGTCGAGATTGGTTGCCGGCCTTGGATATTCCGGAATTGTGGCCTCCGAAAGGGGATGGGCAAGCCGGAATTCCGAGAATATATACTTCCCCAAAGATGAGGTACGGATAACTGAATTCGAGTCCCAGTGCCTACTCGCCGGCGAGTTCGCGACCCTCGAAATTCCGACGGTCGTTGCGCCCGGGACCAGCTATCTATTTAAGGCTTCTCCAAAGCCGCGTATCCCACCGCACGGGCTTTGGCTGGCTTACCTGAATGCGGAGAAAATCGGGATGTTCCTGATTGATCAGAACGTTGCGCTCTACCAGCGTCACTATCGAGGGCACGATCAGGACCGCCGTACTCCGCTCGTCGTACCACCGATCACCCAAGGCTCGGGCTGTCTCAAACGAGGGTGAATCCCAGTGCGGCACGTCGTCCGGCGTGATTTCTTCGATGGACAAGCCCGCTGGAATCTCGATCTCGATATAACCCTGGGTCCGTGGGACACTGCCCGAGGCGTGCACGAGGATCTCCAATAACGCACCCGCATACGTTTCGGCGGCATAGATGACGCGCCGGCCAGGAGAATTCCAGCGGGCACCGTGGAGCATCGCCCCGCTCCCGTCAAAGATGGTGTGGCGCATGTCGGCGATGCGGAACGCCCGTAGAGGACCGCTACGCCGGGAGGCCATAGACGATGCGGGCCATGACCTCCTCCGCCTGCCGTGCGCCCAATTCCGTCAGAGCCGCATCGAGGGGCGTCTTGCCACCGATCTCCGGATGAGGCGTGGTGAGAAAACGCCTGGCTTGCTCGCGGTCCTGCCAGACGTCCTCGGCGATGGCGACGACCCTTGCCAAGCGCTCAGTCCGCTCGCTTTCCGCGGGACTCAATCGTTCCCGCCGCCGTTTGTACGTCGCCTCCGGGACGACCCGGTGCATCATGGCACGCTGTTCGGCAGCATCCGAAAAGACGCGCCGCGCCACGTTGCGAAGGGTTGCCTTGGGCAAGCCGCGTTCGACAGCGTCATTCAACTCCAGTATCGAAGTCACGGGCTCGCCCAAAACGCGGTGGCCGCCCAGGACTTCTCCAATATGGCGTGGTTCCAGCATCGGTATCATTATACCAGATAAGTGGGATCAGATGATACTACCATCGATTGGCGTGCACGAAAGTCGGACCCCGACAAATCGACTCCCATTCAACTCCCATTACCGCTTCCCCAGGCTTCCTTAAGGCTCTTCAGAGTTGCCACTCGTGCCTTGTTATGAACTACTTAGCCAGATATCTTCGCGCTCATAACCCAAAGGTCGAAGGTTCAAATCCTTCCCCCGCAACCAATCTTATCAATAAGTTACAGCTTGTCCCGTCCGCAACCCAAGGTGTTTGCTAACCGAAGGGCGCACAATTCCATTATTTTCTGCGCGATGGCATGTCCCAGGTTCACGGCGGGTGGTGCTGCCGTCTACATGCGCGGCTTAATGCTGCCACGTTCGTGACGGCGGGGAATCTCGGTGGGCTCAATGGTTGAGTGCTGCTGAAAGAACAGCCGATGTCGCGGCCAAGTAGAAAGTTCCTACTCCGGCCAAGTAGAAAGTTCCGGTTTCAAATAACAAGAATTGCCATTTCCTCTTGTCGGAGGCGTTGTCAGGCGATGCATCACGATGCTCCGTAGGGGGAATGGCATATTAAGAGAAACAGTTCTTATAATATATTTAAAGCGGAACTTTCTACTTGGCTCCGACAGCGGACAGAACAGCCGAGAGCCTCTGTTCCCATTTCGCCAAGCGTTCATTCTTGGTGCGGCCAAATCGATTGTCGGCGAGCTTCGTGTAGTGGTAAATCGTAAACACGCCGAAGCTAAAGCTCTTGCCTCCGAGATCAAATAGTTCACGGTTCCGGCCGGCACGATGGATGCTTGCGGGCGATATTGGCGCTGAACTTGGAACGAAAACGGGCCGGACCCTAGGTAGCGCTCAATGGTCGGCAGGAACCCGATACCCGCCCATCCGTCACTTCGTCGCCGAGGGTAGGAATGCATATCCATCACGAGCATCGCACTTGGCTCAACCACTTCGATTTGGATCTGGAATAATGCTTGCTGTTCCTCGCGGTTCGTCCATGTTGCGCTATTATAGGCGTCCGTCTGGAATGCATTTGATAGACCGTACTTGCTCAATATAGGCCGGTATGTTTGAGCTTGGTAGCTGTTGAAATGTATGTCTCCGGAAGGGACGTGGGAAACAAGGGCGTACGGTCCCGTTCCGATGTAGCCTCTGACACCCAGGTCGGGTCCATGTCGAATGGTGTTCTGAGGGCAGTACGGACAGGGTTCCCGATCATCCGGGTAGTGCCAAGCGCCGGGAATGTTCTGATTCTGTCGAGCATACCCGCGCAACGCGCGAAGCTTATCCTCTTTGCTCGGGACACCTCCGATTAACTCAGTCAAACGCTTCCGAAAATCATCTACTGTCGTAGCCATATGCTGGACCTCGTGATTGCGCTATTCGTAGTCATCATCTCTTGTGTTCAATAATCCGCAGACGCAACGATAAAGTCCGCCATCGAGTCGAGGTCCTGAGTCGCCTCGATTCGGAAGAAACTGAATCGCTCGTCGGACTTCGGCAAGAAACCAACGGTCAGATGCGATGTTGATGAACGCCCTGCGGTGCGGATGCAGACGTAGACGCCATCTGGGCCGGGCCGCCAGTTTCCCTTGGCATACTCTGCCTGGTAGATTACAGCTTTGGCGGCCCGTTTCTCGCTGGTACTCTGTAGCACGCTGTAGCTTCCATCGGCCTGTACGAGTCGAGTTGGATCGAGACGTGCCCCTACGCGCTGAAACAGATCATGCGCGAGTTGTTGCCATTGCGGGTCATAAGTATCTAGTCGCACTGTTTGATGGTTCATATTTCTCCAGTTCAGATCTTTCTTCGGTGTTGTCCTGGCACTGTCGTCACGGCACGGGAACGTAGTGCCCCCTGCCGTAAACCTCTCCCGCCGACGTAAGTTTCCAGCGACCGCGGAGGGTACCTCGCTCAATGAGTTCCTCGATCCTCATTTCGTGACCTTCGTGTTGGGCTTGAATCGCCCACCGCTTCTGCCCACTGCCGAGAGGTTTCAGCTCTCGAGGCCCGAAGTCCCTTCTATGGCGCGCTTCAACTCCCGCGAGAACCTCCCCTGTGGTTGCAGAGCCACCCGCATCCAGCAGCGCACTAGCGATAGCGGGCCGGAAGTCGTGATGGGTGAAGCGGCGTGCCTCGCGCCGAAACGCATCGGGCGACAAAACCGTGAAGTTCACGGACTGCTGCTCTAAAGCGGTGGTAAACCGCTCTTTCAGCAAGTCGAGCACGGCGATGATTGCCTTTAGTTCTTCATTTGTGAACCAACCTGGAGCCAGCATCGAACCCCATTATCGTCGCTGAATCTGAATTTGTCAAATTAAAAATTAAATTCAGAAAGGCTACCCACAGCCCGATCCCTCTCTGGGGCTGTGGTTTCACCATTTCCACAAATGCCGGCCGTGTGACGGCTCTCGTCGCGGGCGCCGCTCCAATCAGCCGCTGCTTCAGCCTCACGTAATCCAGTCGGAGCGGTCTCACACCCCCGAATTATTGCGAGAATAAGCCTTTCACAATCAATAATATAACCGCAATTAACGACGCGACACCGACGACTCTTTCACGGACAAAGTTCCGACGCGGGGAGCCGTCCCTCCAGGAAACGGCCGACACGCCCCAGCCAGCGCATGGCACCGTCAGGGCTGAGGTGATCAGAGTTCGGGAGTGCCATACTCGGCTTCCAGGCGGTGGTATTCACGGGGAGTCGCTCGTCCGGCGTCACAAGGCGCTCCGCGGCTTCAAATGTGAGAGCGTTCACGCGCTTAGCCTGAATCGGCAGGTCGAGATGCCGCAGCAATAAGCTGAGGAATACCGCCGTCTGCGCATCGCCCTTCTCGTCCGTCGTGAACGGGCTCACCACGGGGTACGGGTGCATGCGCGGATCCTCCGGCAAATCGTAGCCACCAAGCAACAACACTTGGTTTGGGACGCACACGGCCGTGACGAGGTGCTGATGATGCCGCAACTCATGCGTCTTATAAAAGCGCACAACGCTCTCCGCGGGACCGGACAACGTCTTGAAGTTACTCGCAAACGCGAAAACGCCTTGGAAGACCGGCGGGCAGTGGGGCCAGCTGAAAACCTCATGCAGCAATCCCAATGACTCGTCGACACTGCCTGATTCTAATGTTGTCTTGACCTCGATCACCGCCCGTACGGCCTCGCGCGGTACTACGACCACCTCCTGCTCACGGAATAAGGGTGCGAAGTCGATTGCGTCGAACACCAGGATATCCAGTTGCCGCGGGCATCGCTCGATGAACCCTGTCGAAACACGATAGCGCTCCGGCAACAACCGGCGGAGCAGGCCACGTAAGAGCTCCTCACGATAGCTCCCAACCGTTGGTTCGTGCCCGACGAGATGCCCGATGCGCTGACTGCTTGCGAGCAAGTCTTGGGCGAGCGAGAGCAGGTAATCCCGACGGCGAAGCGCTTCGCTCGCCGAGTCCTCCAACTGCAAGGCGATACTGCCATTTTTCCGCTTGACCGCGCGACAGGTTCCCATGCTGACGAGCATGCGCAGCGTGGCCTCGACCACATGCTTGTCGCCGGCAGTCCTGAGCGCTTTCAGGAGTTTCGGCACAGCCATCGTGCCATGCTCGTGGAGCAGGTCGATTACGGCCTTCCTGACCTGTGCGTACACCGCAAAGTCCGCACGACATTGACGACCGTTAATGACGTTCAGGAACAGATGCGCGTGGAGCCGCCCCGGGTAACCCACGAGGGGCGTCGTCGTGGTGTTCCCTCGCCAAAGGACGAGACCGCCGCCATCCTCTGGGCGCGCCTGGCAGACCGTCATAGCGACGGTGACTCCCATGGTTGGTCTAGATCAAGCACCCATTCGCCGGGTGAGAACTCCTGATGCGGTGTCACGAAACCGCTACTGTACCAGAATCGGCGGTGGCGTATTCTTCAGCGGCATCGACTATCCGTGCCGGCCATCGTCATTCTCCCATCGCCGCGCGCAGACATCTTCTCTCCCGCGAAACAGGCTTCGAAAGAGTGCGACTCTCTTTCTGGCACGCTCCGCCTTGTCCGTCGGGGGCGCCGTCTCAGCGGTTTTGGCTGGAGGCGGATTCTCCGGCACCAGTAGCGGAATCGGAATGCTGTGAACCGATACAAGCCGCCGCAGGCGAGCATTCTCGTCGCGGAGGCGAATATTCTCCGGCTCTGGAGGTTCGAATGGAAGAGCGTCTGAACCGTTCTCGGTCATGCCCAATCAGAATGTAGCAAAGGGGCGTTACTGGCTATTGGGGCGTTTTAGGGAATCCACGATCTCAGCAACGCTAAGATGCTTCTGCCACTGCATTCGGTCTCTGGTGTAATCTCCCTTACCGGACCGGTTGAGACGGAGGAAGCGGGCAAGTCCGTCCGGACCGAGTTCTCGTTGCAGCACTTCGAGGGCATAACGCTCGAACTGCTCATCGGTCATTTGCTCGACAGGCGTCATACTTCTTGCTCCCGTAACCATTCTACCGGGTTCAGGACTCGAACGTGCGGTGAGCCGACGCCGCGCCGAGCCCTCTTGATGAATCGGTCATCGGTAGTTAGCAAGACCTCCGCGGTGCCGGCTTCCGCACTGCTCAAGTGCAGTGCATCGAAGGCGCCGTAGCCAAAGGCTTCGAGTTCCGTTGCGCGCTGGATGATCTGGGCGTCCAGGGGGACTGTGTTCGTCGCCAGCAATAAAAGCACTTGGACTTCGTCCCTCCGCTCGGGATCTGGGTTTTTTCTCGTTTCCGCCTCTAATGCCGCGCTGGACAGCCACTCAATAGCTTTCGCACGTAGAAGGCGCAAGATCTGCTCCACGGCTTCCGCTTCCGCCGCTATGCGCGGCTGGTTCTGGTCATCCGTCAAGCGGTTCAGGCAACAAGCATCAAAGTATATTGTCACGCGTCCTCCACGCAGCGCGCCCTGAACGATTTTACGCGCAGGTTCGCTCACTTGCGCGTTCCGAGTCTGCTGTCGGGTACCGGACCACCGGTCGACGGCCTGCCTCAGTGTCTGAGTTTTGCTCGACCACGCCGGCGTCGACCAGATCAAGCACACGCGCAGAGGACGTGGACGTGGAAGCTTTCACGGCGAGACTTGCCACAACACAGCACCACAACTTTCTTGATGTTCCATCAGATGGGAACGAGCCCTCGGCCGCTCCGATTGCTAACAAATTGCTAACGAGACAGACAAAACAGGCAAAACTACCGTGAATCAATTTCGCGTAACTTATTGAAGCATGAAGCCAGGCCGAACTACGCCGAAGCCAGTGTTGAACTCATAACCCAAAGGTCGAAGGTTCAAATCCTTCCCCCGCAACCAAGCCAAATCAATAAGTTACAGCTTGACCCATTCCTAGCCCAAGATGTTTGCTAACGGCAGGGCGCACAAATCCATTGTTTTCTATGCGATGCAAGGGCGAAAAGTCCGGGCACTGAGACGGTCCGCTTACGCGAGGAGCACCGGGCGGGACCGTTGGAGGATTCGATCTGGAGATGCTACAGGCCTACCCTTGGCCGGGCAACATCCGCGAATTGCAGAACGTGGTGGAGCGGCCGTCATCCTGACTGAAACCGACACCTTCGTAGTCGACGAGAGCTTGCTAGTGTAGAAGTGACATAGGCATCCCGCACGTCGTCTCTGGCACATCGACAGAACTGGTCGCCCGCTTCACCGAGGCCCTGTCGAGATCTTGCAAGGAGAGAAACCGACCAGTCTCAAATACGTGTGGTGGTTTCGGTCTCGTCCAGCAAAGGGGCCAGGACCGGTTGAGGTTCGGATTCCGCGGGCCAACACTCCAACCTTGCACGCAAACTTAAGGATCAGCTCCCTCGCGCGGCGTCCAGCCCTAAAATGCCGTTGTGGCGACATCAACTGTGGCGAGCACCTGCTAACGGTGCTCGAGGGCTCGGTGGTACTGCGGTTGGCCGCACTTCATCATGCGCTTGAGGACGGTCCCCTTCAGGAAGTAGTCGAGTTGGCGGAGTTCTTGCTGGGCATGGCGGAAGCGTTGGGCCGGTGCGTTCAGGGGGCGAGGCGTTTGGCGTGGCGGGCATGATGAGATCAGCGCATACGGATTTTCTGGAATTCACTCCTACTGTCTGGATACCGTAGTATAGCCGAACGCTGCAAGACATCTCCGCTGAATCGTGTTGCCTTCTCATCCTGCTCTTCGTCTCAATCGGCATGGGACTCGTAATCACTCCGCTACAGACGCCGTGACGATTCAGCCCCCAGCTCCAGCCGCTGGCGATGCCTCAGAAATTGGGGGGACGCGATCTGGTGTGGGGCTTCGACGGTGGCGATATCACCTCCGATGGCGGGGCTTTGTTGTTGAAGCAACTGGAACAACGAACCGGCATCCTGCCGCTTCGCCGCTTGCTTCCAGGACTACCGCCGCCCCGACTTGATCAAGCACCCCCTGTTGGACCTGATCGGGCAGCGCGTGTTCGGCTTGGCACTGGGCTATGAGGATCTCAATGACCACGATGAATTGCGGCGCGATCCGATGCTGGCGGTGGCGCTGGGCAAGGACGACGTGAAAGGCGAACACCGCCGGCGGACGCAGGATCGGGGCAAAGCTTTGGCCGGCAAGAGTACGCTCAACCGCCTGGAGTTGAAGGCGCCGGACTACGAAGACAGCCCGCGCCAGAAGGACTCGGACCAGCCGGAGACCAAGAAGATCGTGGTGGACCCGGAGAGCTCCGGTGGTCGAGCGGGTCGAGGCGCCATCACTTGCCTTCCTTCCTCTTTTGCGGCCGACGCGGCGGCTCCTTTTTCTCCGGCGGAGCGTCCATCGCGCGCGTGGCCGTCGGCGTCTTCGCTTTGCCGGGAGGTTGCGTACCGGTTGCAGGCGGCGTCACGGGCGGCGTCTCGGCAACTGGCGGAGCTGGTTGGGCGCTCGCGGCCGGCTGGCCGGCCGCCCCCGTCGTGCCCGTGGGGCTCTGAATCGAGTCGATGATCGCCTGATTCTGTTGCAGCTTGCAGTCCAGTTCCCGCAGGCGGTCGTCGCGCTCCTGCTGGAGAAGGTCGACCTTCGCGTTGACGCGCTGCGCGTAGGCTTCACGCCGGGACCGCTCGGCCAGCGCGGCTGTCTTGTTGGACGCGATCTCCGGAGCATCCGCCAGCGGAACCACTTTCGTCTCCGTCTGATTCAGCCGGATGCACGTGGCGCCGGCGATCTTCTGCAGGACTTTGCCGTTTAGATCCACCACGCGGAGAGCGGCGTGCAGAGTGTTCATCTCTTTCGCCGTCTCAGCCGTGACCGCGAGCACCGCATTGCCGGCGGCATCGGTGACAGCCTGCACCAGCGGCACCTCCGGAGTGCGGGGGTCCATCAATTGCGCCGTCATGCCGGGCAGGCCGAGAAGGCCGCCGGCGTCGGTCACCTTAACGACGACGTGATAGGCGCCGGGGACCGCCTGGAACACCAGGGGCGCGGCCGCGGCTTCATTCACCCGCAAGAGCGAGGCGCTTTGCTGGCGCGCGGCCGCGAGCCGATCGTCGAATTCGCGGGCCGTCACAGTCTTCTCCTCCTGCAACTCCTTCAAGCCCTCCTGATAGTACGAGAGCGCTTGTTTCTGGAACTCCGGCAGCGTGGTCCGGAAATTTCCGGTCCACTCGTCGGATTGAAACAGTTGCTGGGTCAGATCGGCGATGGCGGCCGCGGTCGCGTCCAGCTGCACGCCGTCCAGATGCCATCGGCTGAAATCGAACTGGCTCCAGTCCTGCTCGTCGAATTTGGGGGGATCGCATGGTGACTGCATCGTTAGTTCCTCATTGGCTATGGGAGATTGTTGGCGACAACAATATTCGGGCTGGTCGAGGGGGGGGTGGGGGTGAAGCCGGTAGTCAGGTTGGAAGTCAGAATCAATGCCGCTCCGGCACCGATGGGCGTGGCCTGCAAGGCCAGCTTACCCGGGCTCTGCACCGAGTTCCCGTTAACCAGCAGCCGGTTGCCCATTACGAACATACCGAGAGCACCAGACGACTGCACACTATTGGCGGACACGTTGGCTTGCGCCAGGGCCGTCAGTTCAATGTCAATGCGAAATACGCCCTGCGGCGCAGGCGAGCTGAAGCATTGGTTACCTTCGAATACCAGCGAATCGACTCGGGTGATGAAAACCAGGAACACGTCGGGATTTGGGCCATCGCTGAAGTGGTTGTTCTGCACCATCACCCTTGCGACCTGGCTCGTCTGGCTGGAGCCCTGGATACGCACCGCGGCTCCACCATTGCCGCGCACCACGTTGTGCTGAACGGTGACCGTTCCCGAGACGCCCGGCAGTCCGATTGCGCCGGGAGAGAGCCCGGGCGCCGCCACCGTGGCATTCCCGGTGATGCGGTTGCCGCGGATCTCAATTCCATCCACGTCCGCGAACACAACCGCGAACCAGTCCGTCGTCGAACTGGCGGCCGGCGAGTTATCGGCTATCGTATTATCCAGCAGACGGACATCCACCGCGTCGCCGACAGCCACGGCGCCGCTGAACTGGAATTTGCCGATGTCTGGGACGTCCCCGTTGCATTGTTCGATCCGGTTCCGCGAAACGTTCAGCCGCAGCACCCGCAACGCATCGCTCAATGTGCCGATCGCGGTGAAGTTCGCGCCCCGGATGAGGTTGTCCGCGATCGTCACATCGCTGCCACCGTTCAAGAACAGAACGGAATGCCCCGAGGCATTCAAAATCCGATTGCCCGCGATTTCCAGATCGCGCGCGCCGCTAAACAGGCTGATCAGGCCCGCGCCCGTAACCGGCGCGGCGGCCACGCCGAGGATGAGGTTGTTCTTCACCGTGCAGAAGCGGGCGTTGATCTTGACGGCCACCGAGGGGCACTGCACGTTGTTTTGCTCGATGAGCGTGGCGGGCGTGGCGGTGATGATTCCCGTGCCCGTCACCGCCAGACCGTTGGCCTGGATGAGATGACGCACGCTGAGGAATGAGACCAGGAATGGCGCGAGCTTCTCCGCCGCGCGCGGCGAGCCGCCCAGTTCGATTCCGGCATGCGAACACAGCATGAAGCTGTTGTCGATGATGGAGACGTCGGCGCTGAGGACGGCGTCCGTTTTGTAGATCCCGCGGGAGAAGGTAAGGAAGTCATTGCGATGGATCTTCGCCATCGCCACCATGCCGAAACCCTTGGCGTCGCCGCTTAGACCGGTCCCGTTCGTTATGGTGCCGGTCACGGTCTCCAGGCCCTTCCCGAAGCCGACGGCGCTCAAAGCGCCCGCCAGCAGTTTCCCGATGGAATTCAGCAACTCGACCAGCGACATCCACAGAATGCCGTGGAGTCCCAGCCATTCGTTCGAAGTGCAGTCGACGACGGCCGCAATGCCCGCCTGGATCATTCCCGCGAACAGTCCCAGCACGAAGTTGTCCTCCACCTTCTGGAGGAGGGCGAAGATCGACAGGATTCCCACCAGCGAGAGGATGTCGTTCCGCTCGATACGGGCGTCAATCAGCAGGAACCCCAGCACCGCCACCTGCGCCGTGATGAGGTTCTCGGAGATCACCACGCGATTGCCGGAATAGATCAGCACGCCCGCGGCCTGGAAGTTCGAGGCCGTGCCGGCCGCAAGAAAGAGGTTGGAAACCTTGGTTTGGATTTCGTCGATCGTCTCGCGGGTGAGGGCGAAGCTGGCGGGAAACGCATTTTGCGGCAGACCGCGAAACTGGTTGTGGACGATCTCGACGCCGCGGGCCTGAAGCAGCCCCACGGCCACCTGTGTGCACAGCGTCTGGTTGTCGCGCACCAGCAAGTCGGCGACCCTGCCCGTGGAGGCGACGGCTTTCGCCGCGATCATGGCATTGTGCACGATCTCGCAGTGACCGGAGTTCTCCACCAGGTCGATGGCGCGCGGAGCCGTTTGGAGCGACTCCCCCGGGACGTTTATCAGAACGCAGTTCGTCACCCGGCAGAATTGCGAGGCGCTGATCTGGACCAGCGCAGCGGCATTCGCCGCCACCACCAGCACATCCTCCAACCGCACGTGGTCGGTCAGAACTATTTGCATGAACACGCCTGGGGAATTCCCGTCCGGCACAAAGGCGATCCGCGTGGCCGGCCCCATGCCGCGGATGGTCACGTTTCGCTTCTTTGCGACCAGTCGGATGGTCTCGGTGACGCGATAGAATCCCCGGCCGATGCAGACCAGCCCGCCGCGATCGCCGAGGGAGTCGATGGCCTGTTGGATGTCGGAGAACTGGCCGTGACTGTCGATGCCGTCGCCAACGGTGACGGTGCAGCAGTCGCAGTCGGCCGGCGGCCAGTGGTTGCGGCAATTGGTGAATGTCGTGGCTGCCAGCGTGGCGCCCCAGTTGATGAATCCAAGCCGGCAGAAGTGATGCAGGATGCCCCGCGGCGGCGCGTCGTCGAGCACCTCCACGGAACCGTCGGCAGTGCGCGCGGCGAACACCCAGAAATCGCCGATTTTGAAATTGCCGGTGGTTGGATCGAGCGCGAAGGTGACCCGGATGCCGTCCTCGATATCGATGGGGCCCGCCGCGACATCCAACAGGCCGTTGGCATCCACGTTCTGCGACTGGTCCCATCGGACCACGCGGGTGTGGCGGGCCGGGTCCGCCGCGTTGAAGTTGAAGCCCCCGGGTATAGCCGGCGCGAACGTCAGAATCCGGTTGGCCTCGTCGATCTTGGTGATTTGCGTCATGTGGCCGGCCAGGCCCTGGAACTCGCGGAAATCGTCGGTGATCTCGATCCAGTTGCCGATTTCGAAACGAAGGACCTGGTCGCGGCCGATCAGTTCCACCGTCACGTCGGTCGGGCTCGGGATCGCCGAGACCCGCGAGGCGACGGAGGCATTGTTCCGCGACCACTTGAATTTGGCCGGCGCGGCCCCTCCGATCGGACCGATGGAGTGGATCTCCACGCGGTACAGGCGATTTTCCAGACCGCGATATCCGCCGGTGGGCGCGATGATGCAAGGATCGTCGGACGCCGGCGGCGGTACGGTCGACGTGGTGAGCCTCCCCGCCGATGGCGCCACCAGGTCGTCCCACCTGGTAATGTCATCGCCGCAACTATGAGGGCCAATACCTTGCAACGCCCGCACCTGCCACACGGCCTGGACGCGGGTGGCGGTGTCCGGGCCGCCGAGCGCGATTTCGCGCAGCGCCGGGTCCCCGAGCGCGGTGACCTCGCGCTGCCAGACGTCGATGTAGACCAGGTCGGTTGTGCCCGCGCCGGCGGTCAGGGGCGGAGGCAACGGCGACGGCAGATACGGCTGGTTGCTGTAGGGGACCGGCAAAGTGCCGCGCAGCTCGCCGAGATCGGGCAGGTACTGGTCCGGCGGCAGGCCGTGGTTCTCCACCTGAATGCCGTCCACGTACATGCGCCCGATGCCGATGTCGAAATCGCCCAGCGCGGTGGGCGTGACCAGAAACGCGTCCGGGGTGGTGTTGGGGACGGTGCAGTCTCCAATGATGTCGATGGTCTCGGCGCGCCAGCGCCGGTCGACGATCTCGATCAGCTCGTTGAAATCCGCATCGAGATCCACGCGGCCCTGCTGTTTGAGAACCGAGGAATAGTCCTTCTTCGGCTTAAAAGTGAATCGCGTGTAGTCGCCGGTCATGGCAGGTCTCCTTGATCACGTGACATAAATGATTCCCGCATCCAGCCCAAAGGGCAGATACTCTTCCAGGCGGATGCGCAGATTGGTCTCGCGCTCCGGCTGTTTCAGGTGGCAAAACACGCCCATCTCCGACCCGTCGTCCGCGCCCGTGCGGATCTCCACGGGGCAGCCCAGCCGCAGTTGCGCGTAGCCGGGATCGCCGTAATGAATCGAAGTAAAGGACGGCACGACGCGCGCGCGCACCAGGGCGGTGATGGCGGTCCGCTGGGCCGCGGTGAGCGGGCCGCTCTTCCCGGCCTTCTCGAGCTGCGTCTGGATCTCGAGATCCGGCTGGCAGCGGTAGCGCTGGGGCGTGATGGATTGGAACGGAACGAAGCTGAACCGGACACATCCCGCCTGGCGCTGGGCCGCAATCACGGGGTCGGCGAAGATCACTTCCGTGGCCAGGGTGATCTTGCGGAAGAAGGAGCGGCCCAGAATCGTCACCCGTTCCAGGCTCACAGGAGGCCCGGGCTGGTTGTTGGTGCCCGTGTCCGCGATGGCGGCGCCGCCGAGTCCGTCGATGATGGAGTCGAGAATCGTCATGGAGTCGGCTTGATTCGGAACACGAAGCGGGCCGGTAATGCTGAACGCGATCTCGAGGCGGAAGGCCGCGTTGATCACGGCACCGCCGGCGTCCAGTGCGTCCACCGTGATGCCCGGCAGCAGAGTCGCGGGCGTGCCATCGTGGTTGAGGGCGCGTCCCGGCACGAGCGTGGTGTGCAGGATGCGCAGGCGCCGCGTTTCACCGGTGAGGTGAACGGCGCCCTCGAAAAGCAGGCCGGAGAGCGTCAGTTCGGCGCCCGGATGATTCCCCTTCACCTGCAATTCGCCGCCGGGCACCGTGATGTGAGGCCGCATCCGGTCATCCGCCTGGATCGCGAGGAAGCGGTCATCGGCGAGCGAAATCGGCGAGGACAGCCTATAGTCGCGATTGTCCAGAATGGTGATGACGGTATTCGGCCGGCCGCCTGTCACCCATGCGGCGATGGCGGCGTCCAGTGTGGGAAAGTCAGGCGCACCGCCGTTTTCCCGCACGTTCATGCGCACCGCCGGCAGTCCGGCATCGACCAGCCACTTGCTGCGTTGATACGGACCGCCGCCGAGATCGGCGCTGAAGCCGTAGTGGTAGAAAACGTCGACGCTCTGCGCCGGCACAAACGTGGTGCCGAACGCCATCCGTCCGCGGCGCACATCGATGCCGACGATGTTCCCCGCCGGTTGCGCGAATGTCTCCAGATTGCGGCACCGCACCTGACCCGGCGGCACGGGTACGCCATCGCGAATCACCACCAGGCTGGCGCTGGTGTTGGGCGTGAGGAGGCTGCCCGCGAAAGGTTGGAACAGCCCGTAGAAATCCGTGAAATCGGGCAGGGGCGGAGTCATGGTCTCGAGCGGCGCAATGTCCTTGAAGAAGGCGGCGGGGCGGATGGGACCCGGAACGTGTAGTTCGGTGGCCAGGCCGGCCGGGTCGCCTTCCGGCCGCAGGCGCGAGAAGAGCGGCGCCGGATTCCCGAGCGGGCTGAAGGTATACTGCCACGGCAGCGCGCCCTGGCGCGCCACGACATTTTCCATCGGGTAGCTGCGCAATCGCCAGAGGAAGAAGCCGATGTTGCGAATGTTGTGCCATCCCTCGCTTTGCGCCGGATAGCGCACATCGACGGTGTGGCTCATGAAATCGAACGGCCCGTTGAGGCGGTCCACCGCTTCCGGATTACGCAGGTCGGGACACCCGGTGCTGAATAGGCGGACATGGTTCAGGTTCTGGCTCCAGATGAGCAGCTCGAAAAATTCCACGGCATGCGCGGCCCAGCCGGTCACGTCGCGCGCCAGTTCCTCGAGCATTGGCAGCGTGCCTTTGCGGCGCCGGTAGTAGATGGTCTTGGCGACGTCGGCGCGCGTGCGAATGGCGTTCGGCGGCCGTAAGTCCGGGCCGGCGAGATCGGGGAACAGGTCGCGCGCGGTGTCCGGGTCCTGCAGATTTTGGGCGTCGTTGAGAAGATTGTTGCCGACCAGGTCGCCGATGTAGGGCACGGCCCAGCGGTCGCAGGTTTCGATGAAGAAGTTGTCCCAGAGCTGCTGTATGTCGGCGTAAACGATGTCCGACTGCCCGGCGACGAGCCGCAGTAGGCCGCGCAGCGGAAATCCTTGCTGCTCGTCGCGCTCGCGATAGACGGCGGGCATCAGATTGTAAAGCCGGTCGGGATCGCCAATACCATTGCTCATAAATGCCTGCTACTCCGGCAGCCCGCCGGCGGTCACGATCTGAATGTCCTCGGCCGGCGTCTCCAGGAACGCGATTTCGGCGGGCAACACCGCGGGCGGCGGCGGGCCGGGATTCGGCAGGGCCGCGAAAATGCGGAGGCTCCGCTGCACCGGATCGGCGGTGGCGCCACGGCTGGTGAGAAACGCCGGCGTCCGATTTTTGAACTGAAACAGATTGATATCGACGGAGTCGACGCCGGGCGCCTCCTGCAACACCCGGTAGATCTCGCTGACCGCCAGCGGTTCGCCGAACCGGAGTGCGTCGAACGAGAGCGCGTCCAACAGCGCCGCCCGCACCGCGGCGGCAACTTTCCTGGCGATACGCGCGGGATTGACGCGAACGGTGGCGCTCACCACGACTGGCACAGGCACGAAATTGGCCAGCAGCAGGATGTGGTTGGGATCGCGCCCGGCATTCAGGCTGGCGTAAATGCGGGCCAGATCGGCCTTGGTGAAGAGTTGACCCTTCTGGGCCGCGATGGTCAGATGAATGATACGCGTTTCGCCGTTCCAAACCCAGGTGGCGAGCGCCTTGGCCACCTCGCCGGACGCGCGCGCCAGGTCCTCGAAATCCGCCAGCGACACGGCGCGTCCGAACGTGCGCACCGTGGTCGGCGCGTTCTGCCGCGCCTGCGCAAGCGACTCCGGATCCGCGCCGCCGGTGGCCGCGGCGGGGTTCGTCACGGACTTCAACCCCACCGGCAGATCGAGCGGGGAGCGAAGGGACAGCGGCAGCACGCGACCTTGAAGGCCAGAGCCCTGCCGGTAATCGGCCAGGACATTTCCGCGGCCGGAAGGCAAGCGCGCTCCGGTGGCGCCGTCGCCGAAGCCCACGGTGACCGTCCCGTCATCCGCCAGCCGCGTCGTATAAACCTGATCGGTGGGCGCCTTGCCGAAGAGCGTCGGGGCCTCGGACCAGAGCACGTCGCTCACCAGCACTCGCAGCGTCGACTGCGCGCCGCCCGGCCCGGCGCTGGGCGTATAGGTCAGCGGCTTCTTCTCCAACTCAAACTTCTGGAACGGTTGCGACAGGTCGCCATCGCCCATTACCTCGCCGGCGACAGTTTCGCCGTGACTCGCCTGCGCGATATTGCCGAGCAGCACGGCGGAGGCGGGATCGAGGCGGAAGGCGGAGTCGGGGTGAATCGCAATCGCCAGATACTCCTGCACCCTAGCGCCGGGTATCCCGGGCAGGATCAGGAGACGCGACCCCAACGGAAGCACCTGTGCGCCCGAGAAGTACGGACCCACGTCCGCCGCTTGCAGCGCGCTTTGCAGCAGGCTGGCGGCGGCGGTTGGGTTGCCCGGTGTGGCGCCGAGGCTGACCGTGAAGGGTCCCGACGGTCCGATGGCGATGGAGAACTGGCGCAATGGATTGGAGAGCACGATCGGCGACGGCAATGGGCCGGAGAGCAATGTCACCACGCGGCGCGAGCCGGGCGCCGCCAGTCCCAGCGTGACAGCGCTGTTGGGATCGCCGGCAGTCGGCGTGACGATCACATCGGCGCCCGGCACGCCCGCCAGAATCTGCAGGCGGCTGCCGACCGTCAGGACAATGCTATGCGCAAATTCCGGGACCGCGGGCGCGGAGCCCCCCAGCATCGCCTGAAGCTGTGCCGCCGCTTGCGCGGGGGTGGCGGGCGCGAAAGGCAGCTTGATGGTGCGCGCCGGCAGCGACCCGACGGTCACGCCGATCTCCGGTTTGGCCGTTTGGAACGTGAGGGAGGCCGGCAGCGGCGCCGAGATCAAGCCCGCCACGGATTGCCCGGTCTCCGGATCGAGCTGCAATGCGGACGCGGTGGCGGGATCATCGGCCGTGGCCTCGATGTGGACGTCAGTCGCGACAATGGCGGCAGCGGTGACCACCGCAGCGACAGGACCCTGCGCGCCATCGAGCAGCAGCAGCTTGCGCCCGGCATCGACCGTTGGCAGCGGGAGCAGCCCGCCGGGAGTGTAGGCGTTCTTCTGAATGGTGCGGCCGATCTCGGCCGTTTGCGCATCCACCCGCCGCGCCGGAATATAGAGGGTCGCGCCGGCCACCGCATCGCCGTACCGGTATCCCCAGAATCGGATCGGCGCGCCCTTCAGTTCGTGGACAACCACCTGGCGGCGATCGCCGATGGAAGGAGCGGGCACGATGGTGAGTAGCGTGACCGTGTCCAGAACGGGCGTGGTGGTTGAACCGGGCGCGAGGAATTGGGCCCGCCCCTGGCTGACCGCTGTCACCGTCACCGGCGTTTGCTTACCGGGCTCGGAGATCAGAAGCTCGGTCCCGGCGGCGATGCCTTCATACTTGGCATCGAGCTCGATCCGGCCTCCAGGCAGGGGAGGGTAGGCATAAGTCGTGAACTTTCGCTGTGTCCAGATGAAGTGCCCGGGTGGGTTCTCCACCGGCTCCATGTACGACGCGGGTGCGTTGTGGCCGAAGATGCGGAAGGTCCGCGCGGCGGCGGCGACGGGCGACTGCAGCGTCCAGTTTGGGTGCTGCACCGGACCGCTCCACGTGAGCACGACGCGATCCTCATCGACCCGCAGGCTGCGGACGGCGAGCTCTTCCATTTCGGTCCCCGACCAGACCAGCAGGCGCGTATTGGGATTGAGACTGGCCGCGGCGTCGAGACCCTCGGGACCCGGCGCCAGAATCGCCGACGTGGTTCCGGCCGCGAGGGGGTTGACGCCCACCAGTGCGGGAACAACCCGCACGCGGTTGAGGAGGCTATCGGCCGAAATCGATTCGAGCGTTTCGAAAATCTGCGGCTTCTCGGAATCGCTGGGAACGCTCTGCACGCGCAATCCCACCGGAATGACGAGCGACGCATCCTTATCGAGCGTGAACGCCAGCAGCGTGGCCGCGGCCACGCCCGGCCGCAACTGGTAATCGAGCAGCCGCGCCATCCGCAGCACGGAATCGCGCAGGCGCGCGGTGCGCAGGAATCCTTCGTTGGCGATCCGCTCCTGGTAGAACGTCAGGATGTCCGCGACCGTGGCCCACATGTCGATCAGGGTGATGGCGTAGTCATCGTCGCTGCGCGTCTGGAGGGCGGAGAGCGCGGGCGTGCGCGCGATCCGCTGGAGCATCGACAGGCGGAAGGTTCCGTAGGTGCCCGCGCGGAACACGATCGCGGACAGCCCCGGCCGGTTGGTCACCTCCAGCGGCGTTTGCGGAGGGAGCGCGCAGCAGCCACAATTCTGGCTTGTCATTTGCCGCCTCCCGCTGTAATCCGGATGACGCCGTTCTCCTTGAAGTCCGGGTCGTTGTCCAGCCGCGCGATTTCCCAGGAGCCGATGGGCAGGATGCCGGAGGCCAGCTCTCCATTGGCGGTCTTGCCGAAGCGACGGAAGATCGTCACGAAAACCGAGAGCACTCCTTCGACCGACTGGATGGCGTCATAGATCCGGCTGAGATAGACCGGCTGGCCGAAGGTGAAGTTTCCGGGATCGAAGAAGCCGGTGGATCCATCGGGATTAGGACCGTTGCTCAACGCGAGCCGCACCGTCTCGACCACGTCTCCGCGGAAGTAGTCCGGCTTGACGCACAGCTCGAAGGCGAGCTCCAGCGGAACGTACTCGGCGGAGCGGATCTCGAGATCGTAGCCGGCAAGCTTGTAGGTGGTGAGGAATGCGCGAACGCGTGCGGCCAGTGCCGGGGCGAGCCGTGTCCGGCCGCCGCCGAGCGTGATGAGATCGTCCGGGTCGCGCGGGTCGACACCCACGAACACCGTGTACCAACTACCGGTCCAGCGGAAGCTCGCCACCGCGCCGGCGACTTCCGGAAGCTTGCGCGCGGCGGCGGTGTAGTCCGCCTCGACGACCGCGCGGAACTGCTCCGCCCGAAATGCCGCGGGCGCCAGTTGGCGAACCTCCTCGATGGTTTCGGGATCGATTCCACCCTGCGCCGGCAGCGGATTCCGCGCCCGCTGGATGGCAGGCCAAAGCGGCGCCGCGGTTGGTTGGACGGCATGCGCGAGCGATTCGGCGCCCACGTTGCCGGCGCGCCCATTACCCACGCGGTAGACGGCGGTGAAGCGGATGGCGCCGGAAGGCCGCTCGCCATATTCATCGTCGCCGAAGCGTACCGTGGGACGGCCGTCGTCGCCCACCTCGACCGCGAAATTGCGGGAGAATTCGCGGCTGTTCAGCAGATCGGGCGCGGGTTCCCATAACTGGTTGGGCTCGGCCGGAAAGTCGATCAACAGCGCGATGGCGGCGTGGGTCTGCCGCACGGAGCACGTCAGATCGAGGCGCGGCGTAATCACCGTAGCCGTGAGCGGATCGTAAGAGACCGAGGCGGGCTGACACTGCATGGTGAGCGGGCCGTTCGAGAGGCGGAACCGGAAGATGCGGTCGGCGGGGACTGGAGCGAGCGGCACGAATTCCTCGCGAATCGTGCGGCCGTGATCGGCCAGCACCAGGTTGCCGCGCGCGACGGAAATGTTCAGCAGCGGCGGCTGCCCGGGAATCGCCGCAGAGAGGCACAACGGAAAACGCAGGGCATCCACGCGCCGCCACGTGACGCGCAGCAGCGGCAGAGGGTTATTGCCCGGCTGGAACACCTGAAGCGCTCCGTCCGCCGTCAGCACGTCGCGGTACGCGGGGTCGCCCGTCACTTCGGGACGCACATCCTCCAACAGCACGACCTGGCGATGAGTCCGGTCGGCATCGGCCGGAGCGCCCGTCTTGGGCCCGGCCACCTCTTCCAGCAGCAGGAAATCTCCCGCATCGAGGACGGGCAGCGAGGCCTGCCGCGGGCCGGGCCCGGGCGCCAGTGTATAGAGGTAGGCGATGCGCGACCCTTTCGGCAGGCAGCACTCCAGATTGCCCCAGGTGTGGATCAGGATGGTGTTGTTCTCGGGGTGGACGTCGAGCGGAAAGGCGGTCTCGAAGACACGCACCTGCGTCAGCGCAGGGTCGCCGTCGAAGGAATCGTCGGGCAGGCTCGCCTGTGGAATCACCACGCCGGGGACCGCGCTTTGGCCGCGCAACGGCGCCGTGATGCGGCTCAGGATGCGGGTGTGCATGGGGACGGTGCCGTTGCTCCCGGCTTGCAGATGCACGAACGCCCAGGCGTTGCGGCCGTCGTGCATCGCATAGTCCACCAGCCGCGCGTGCTTCTTGGCCGAGGGCCGCTGCCGTGCGGTGTCGAGGTACGCCTCGTTGGCGACGGCGTCCTGAAAGTAGCTGAGGTGGTCGCCTTCGTAGGCGAGCAACTCCAGCAGAGCGATGCCCAGGTCAGCGGGATTCCGCTCCAGCCAGTTCGGGTTGAGCTGGGGGATCAGGTCGATCAGCAGACGCCGGAAGCTGGAGTAGTCCTTCGCCATATAGTCGATGGCGGGCTCGGCCGGCGCATCCGGCGGGCAGACCTGGGGCTGCCGGCAATCGAAGTCCACCGGACATCCGGCTTTGAAATTGATGGGCGCGATGGAGAACTGAAGATCCAGCGCGGCGACGGTCTGCTTCCGGTTGCTATCCGGCTGGAGCTTCCAGCCCAGCGCGAGATAGTAAGTCGAGCAGTCGCCTTCCTCGCTGACGGCGATCTCCAGGCGATTGCCGGCCAGGCTTGCCTGCAGCGGCACGATGCCCACGATCCGCGCCCCGCCCTGGACCGTGATCAGCGCGAGGTTCGCCGGAAGCGTGAGTCCGTAGGCGCCATCGGGATTGGAATTGGGCGGATTGGGCAGCGGCTTGAGAAAGGTGACAACCAGGACGTGCGGGTTAAGGGCCAGGGGACGTCGCTCGTACTCCACGAAGTCGATCCCATTCAGGACCGGATGATCGAGAATGGCGGCGCGACGTTGCGAATCGCGGCAGACGGGACCGATTTCGACGACTGATGGCATAGGTGTCCTCTACACGACTCCGGTGGGAGTGAAGACGTCGCGGCGGCTCCCCCCGCCGGACCGCTTGCTGTACGTAACCGCGACGATTAGTTGCGAGTCGACCGCATCCACCTGCACGCCTTCGACGGAGATTACCGGATCGAGCCAGCGCTGCAGCGATCCCTGCACCAGAAACTGAGTGGCGACGGCGAGGGCACCGCTATTGGGCGCGAAGACGAACTGCTTGAGGCCGCAGCCGAAGTCGGCGCGGTTGACGCGCTCTCCGGGATTGGTGAACAGGACCTGGAAGATCATGTCGCGGATGTGATCGTCCTCGAGGGTCTCCGCCGTTCGCCCGCGGCCGTCGATGTGAAACGGAAAGTCCAGGAACAGCGCCATACTATGTCCTCACCTGAATCGCCGGGTTGGTTTTGACGTGGATTGGGCCCACGTGGAAATCGATCTGCAGGGCGGCCTGCTTGCTCGCCAGGTGGCTGATCACGCCCTGCGCGATCGCGATGAACAGCTTGCGGCGGTCGTCCACCACCTGCTGCGGCGCCGTGGGCAGTGGACCAGATAGCGCGTTCAGGGCATCTTCGATGGCTTGCGCCATGCTGTCGTTGAAATCCGTCAATGTGCCGGCATAGAGTTGGGTCGCCATCGGATTCTCCTATCCGCACTTCACCTTGAAAGAGAGCAGGCTCGGCGTCGCCGGCGGGAAGGGCGGCACGGGCGGCGCCGGCGTCACCGGCAGGATCCCCAGCGCCAGCTCCCCCGGATGCACGTGGGCGTTGAACATCGCCACCAGTTGATTCAGATACGTGAGCAGGTTGTCGCCGAACACCAGGGGATGGGGAGCGCCCTGCACGAGCTCGATCTGGGGCGCTTCCACCACCACTTTGGTGGTGGCCTGCACCGTGATCTGGCCCGGCTGCACTTCGATCCTGATGAGGTTGTTGCCGCCGGAATCGCTCAGGCTGATGGTCTTGCCGCCGTCGTTGAGCGCCAGCAGCAACCCGTCGGCGGTACGGATGATCTTGCGCGAGGGCTTCGTGTCCGATCCGCTCTCGTCTTTAGGTAACTGCCCGTCGCCCCACCAGCAGCCGCTCCAGATCGGGCGGGAGACATCGCCTGCCTCGAACTCGATCCACACGCCCGCGCCGGGGTTGGGAACCATGTAGACGCCGACGCTGTCCCCGGCATACGGCGCCGCCGGCAGCGCCCATCCAGTCACGGTATCCTGAAGCACTTCGGGCACGGAGGCTTTGATCCTCCCCATGTTGAGCGGATCCTGGTTATCGGTGACCCGGCCGCGGAACTTCCCGAAGAACCGGGCGTTCGGTTGGGAGTGCAAAAGGTCGGTCACAGTTTCGGGAGCCATCGTCGATTCCTCTCAGGCCGTTGAGGCATTGCTCTGCACAAACGATTCCGTGCCGGACAACCCCAGGGCGTTGCGGCGCAGCGTGAAGTTCTGCTTGTACGAATCCGCCGTCAGCACGTGGTGCACGCTCTCCACGTAATACGTTCCGCTGAACTGCTGACCGGCGCCGCGGACCATCACCGGCCGCTTGGCCCGCAAGATACCGCCGAACGCCACCGTGTTCAGCTCCCCCTGCGCCGTGATCGCCTGCGACGACTGGTCCACCAGCGCCTGCGCATACGCCTGCAATTCCCCGGTGCGCGCCAGTCCGGTGCCGCTCGGCAGCAGACGGCGCGGCTGCTGCGCCGACAGCGCGCCGGTTCGTCCCAGCGTCGATTGCCTGGCGTTGGCCACCTGCGACTGCTGACTGTCCTGGCTCTGCACGTCCAGATTGGTCGCCTGCGCGGTGGCGGGCCGCAGCATATCGAAGCTGGCGTTGAACGTGTTCACGTTGGTGGCGTCGCGCATGTTGACGGAGAGCACGCCCTGCGGCGGGTCCTTGAGCCGTTGCGCATGAAAGTGGCCCTCCACAACGCCCGTCCTGCCGTTGGTCTCCACGTAGCATTCGAAACCGTTGCGCTGCGCCAGTTGCTGGAGGAACTGGATGTCGGTGCCCCGCTGGATGAGGGTCTGCTCGTTCTCCTGCCGCTTCCATTTCGTGACGTCGACCACCGGCGTGAATTTGTAATCCGGCGACGCGAAGATCGCGTTCGCCACGTCGCTATCGGCCATGTTCGGCCACGGCTTCACCTTCTCCTGGAGGTTCATCAGCACCGAAGGATCCATGGCCACCACGTTGAGCATCGAGGAGCCGGGCTGATTGGCGAAATTGGCGCTCGTCTCCGTCACATAGGCGCTCATCAACGTCTCGGATCGCAAGTTTCCCACCGACACCGAAATCCGGATGTTGCGCAGCCGGCTGAACACGCTGTCGTCGATAAACGACCAGCCGGAGCAGCCATCCTTGATGCCGATCACGACGCGCAGGCGCATCATGTCCGCCATCGCCGCGTGATCCTCGACTTCGATCTGCTGGATGGCCTGGAGCAACTCCTGGCTCGCCGGAGCGCCATCGATCGTCAGTGTGAAGGTGACCGCGGGCACGCTGTTATCCCTCCGACGGCGGAATCAGAATGACACGTCCCGTTTCCGCCACCAGGTCGTCCGGCCAGGTGGCGCGATTGGCGTCGCCAATCAGCCAGAACAGTTCGGGATCCTGGTAGATGCGCTGGGCGATCTGGTCGAGCCGTTCTCCCTGGCCGACGACCACCGCCGCCGTAGCGTTCGTCTCCGCAATGAAGCGGACCTTCTTGAACCGGACGGTCTGGCCCGCGGCGTTGGTGATGCTGTCGGTCGCGACATTTTCGTAGCGGCTGCCTTTGAAAAACACGGGTCCTCCTCTAAGCGGGAATTAATCCGCGGATCGTGCTGGCGGTGGATCCGATGCGCACCAGCCGCGCCAGCGACTCCTTCTGCGACTGGTACGCGATGTACGCACCGAATCCGATGGTGTCCTCTTTGAGCTCCATATAAGTCAGCACCCGCATCCCGAGATCGACCTTCGCCTGGATCGGATTGAGCTTCGGATCGAACGCCTCCTCGGTAATGGCGAAGCTGGTCAAGCGCACCGGAACGACGCGCGATTTTCCCCAAACCAGCAGCGTCAGGGGCAGGTCGGCGGGGCAAACCTGGACCTTGCCGGCCTGCGCCAGATTGCGATTGAGCAGCACCTGCGTGCTCGGCGGGTAGAGCAGGAGTTCGAGCGCGGCCAGCGCCGGATGCAGCCCGTTAGCCGCGACTTCGGGATTCTGATCCGGCTCCTCGAGTTGGTCCGCCGCGTCCAGCACCACCGATAGAGTGATAGTCTCGACCGGCGGCCCGAGCACGCGGAACGAATCTTCGCGCGAGGCGCCGACGTCGCTGGGCTCGGGCGGCGCAGCCCGGTTGGCCAACGACCGGCTGAGCTGTTCCGCGTTGTACTGAAATGCGATGACGCGCGGCGGCGGCCCCGGCTTCTGGGAGTCGTAGACCACCAGGGCGCCTTTCAGCAATCGCGGGCTGCGGGGGAATTCAGAGGGCATAAGTTAGCTCAGCGGATGTCAACTTTCGTCGACGCACATTTCCCTCTTTTCGCGAGTGGCAGCTCCATATTTCACCTGTCGACATCGATCACCGTAGGGCTGGACGAGCACGGGCAACAGCCCCAATGGAAACTCAACTGCCGATCCACCGGACGCGATGGATTGCCACCAAGCGCGGGATCTGCTTGACTTGAGTCCAAGCAGTTGGCCAACGTGGCGGGGTTTGGAGTAAACATAGATCCTGGTAACGCCGCAACATTATCGCGATAGACCGCGTGACCCGTGATGCTCACATTGCCGGATGTGCAGTTGGGCCAGTTCGTAGACCAAGTATCTGTGGTAACGCACGAAGTTATCGTGTCCGTGCCAGGTGCAACGCGCCAGGCTTCGAAATAGTGCAGCGGACTTGGAAGATTGTTAATCGCCATCGCGGTGTCTGAGCAGTCCTTGACGTCCCAAACAAATGTAATTTCCTGGAGGATGAACCCACCGTTCGTGGCATCCGAATTCCTCGATAAGTTCCATGTAATGGTCCTTGACAGATTGCCGCAGCCTCCGTCATTTGTTACCATCACTCCCGCGGTCAACTGTGGTACGACCGGCCGCGAAGCACCGGGTTTCCTTTCCAATACCACCGCCCGGCGTTGTGCGGCGGGCCCCGGGGTGGCCCCATGCTTCAGGAGCGGACGCTCAATTTGGTCGTGAGAAGCTCCAAACGCTTCCAGATCCGCGGCAACGCGCACCGCTCGGGCACACGACAGGTTGTCGTTTATGTCTGGATCTCCATCCATACTGGCGAAGCCGTGAACCCGAACTTTGTCGCTGGTCGTCATTGAGTCGGCGAATGCCTCCACGACGGATATCGCCCCAGGCCGGTACGTGTCGCAGTTTACGTCGAATAACACGCGGTCGCCAGGCGGATCGTCGTGGTTATCCATGCAGTCGGTGGGTTCGCCGATCGCACGCCCGCATGTTCGCTGTACCAACTCCGGGCCGCCGCCGGTTTGTTGCACGACGTGAGTTAGCTCGTGAGCGAGAAGACGGCGGCCACCGCAACTATCCGGCGCATATTGCCCCGCACCGAATACGATGTCCCGCCCCACCGTGTATGCCAGCGCGTTCACTTGTTTCGCCGATTGCGCCGCTTGATCGCCGGTGTGGATGCGAACGTCTGAGAAGTCGCGCCCAAAACGGGGCTCGAAGAAGCCGCGGGCCGATGGAGGCAGGTTGTGTCCGCCACTCCGTCGCACCGCGCCAATCTGTTGACCTGCCGCTGGCGGCACTTCGGGCGTGCGGCCCGGAACTTCCTTGGCATTGAACTCCTGATCGTCATCCGAGTTCGCCTGTTTTTCCTCTTCGCAATGCGCGCACAAACGCAGCAGCAGCGACGGGTTGGCGTCCAGGCCCGTAAACTTCTGCGCACTTGCGGGATCGGGCATTCGCATGACGGCATCCGCGACGTGGTCCGCCTGCTGCTCGAAGCGGTCGCCGGGCCGATTTACGGTGAGCTTCGTCTGAATCATCCGGCGCTGCACCGACTGGTTGCTCGCCGCGGGCAGGGGCCTTTGCGCAATACTCTCCCTAATGCGTCCAACCCGTAACGGGCCGGACGGCTGGCTGCTTCGACTAGATATGCGCTCCGCGGAAGGCATGCGCCTAGACCCCTCCCCCCTTCACCGCGTTCCCCACCGACCGGGTCACCTCACGCGCCACCGACGCCGGGATCCGTTCGCCGACCGCACCCGTAACTCCGGCGTCACGCAACGCACGCAGCAGTTCCGCTTCGATAAGCGCCTGGGCGGGCGCGCCCGTCAGCACCAACTCGTCGATCTCGATGTGGTGTTCGCGTTCCTTCATCTCTTCATCCCTCGATAATGCTCCCCGAACTCCGCCTCCGTCAGAAGTTTGTCGATCTTTGCGTACTCCCGCCGCGCCGCCCGCAGCACATGGTCCATCCCGATGCTCGCCTCCTCGCCCGCCGCCAGGAACGCGGCGTTCAGCGCGATGTTGCGGATGTTGCCGCCGGGGATCTCCAGCCGCGAGAGCGCATCGAAATCCAGCGACCCCAGCGGCGCCTGCGGCGGAAAGACCTTTTCCCAGATCAGCCGGCGATGGCCAAAGTCCGGGAAGGGAAACTCCACCAGGAAGCGCAGGCGGCGGAGGAATGCGCGGTCGAGCGCCGAACGGCGGTTGGTGCAGAGGATCGCCAGGCCCCGGTAGTCCTCCATCCGTTGCAGAAGATAATTCACTTCGATATTGGCGTATCGGTCGTGGCTGTCCTTTACCTCGCTGCGCTTGCCGAACAATGCGTCGGCTTCGTCAAAAAACAGAATCGCGCCGGTTTGTTCGGCGGCCTCGAACACGTTCCGCAGGTTCTTTTCCGTTTCGCCGATATACTTGCTGACGATCCCGGCGAGATCGATCCGGTATAAATCGATCTTCAGGTGGTGAGCCAGAATCTCGGCGGCCATCGTTTTCCCGGTCCCGCTCGGGCCGGTGAACAGGGCGCTGATTCCGCGGCCACGCGGCAAACGCGCGCCGAATCCCCATGTCTCGTACACCCGTGGACGCGCCGCCACCTGATCGGCGATCTCCCGCAATTGGCGCCCGGCGTCCTCGGGTAGCACGATGTCGTCCCAGCAGTAACAGGGCTCCAGCCGCCGCGCGAGGTCCCCGAGTTTCCAGCCCACCTGCTCCCGGCAGGCTTGCCAGAGATCCTCCGCTCGCACCGCGGTCTCACCAGGCGCCCGCCGCTGCGCGGTCGCAACCGCCGAGTTCACTGCCTGTGGAATCGCCTCCGGCGCCAGGTCGAACTGTTGCACGATCGCTTCCACCTGGCCATCCACGGCATGCGTCACTCCCTCGAGCGATTTCGTCCACAGAGCCCGCTGTGCGGCCGTGTCGGCCTTGGGAACCGCGATGTGCAGCGCACGGCGCGAGGTCTGCCAGCGGTCACGGCTGCCGACGAACAGCAGGCCGCCCGATCGCTCGATCCAGTCGCGGGTAGCCGCTTGCAGCGCGCGTTCGCCCGCGTCGATATCGCTCACATCCAGATAGATCGCGATATGGGACAAGATTGTCTCGCGCTCCAGTAAACGGAGCATCTGATGCCGGTCGAGTTCCGCCGCCGGCAGGCTCTTCACGTCAAGCGCGCAGAGCTGGAGTCCCAGACAGGAACAAAATTCGCGAGCGATCGTCTGCTTCCCCGACACGCTGGAACCGTTGAGGAGAAACACCGGCCACGGCTCACCCGCAGGCACGGATTGCGCCCACCGCGCCAGGCCGTCGGCGATCTCGCGATGCGCGGACGCCGCCGGCAGCGGCGTCACGGGCCGGAGCAGATACGCCACGCTCTCATCCAGCGAGTTGACGCCTCTGATGTAATCCGCTACCCGCTCCTCGATGCGAAGAGGCCGCTGCGAGAGCGGCAGTGTGGCCGGCACGTCGACGGTCGCGATCAACCGGAAACGCCGCAGCGGGGCGCCGGCTAGAAATGCCAGGCGGCCCGCGTCGCGTTCCGCGGAGTTCGCGCACAGCAGGCTCAGGGCAAGCTGCGGCGTCACGAAGCGCGCGTGCGCATCGTCCTGCGCGTAGGCGCACAGCCACGGAAACGCGGGGTCTTCCTCCAGCGACCAGCACAACAGCAGGACATCGCGTTCGAAGGGCTGAAGACCGAACTTGCGTGCCAGGACCTCGACGGACGGCATGCCGCCGCTCTCCTGCAGACGCTGGCGGCGCTGCGCCAGGTCCGCTTGGAGCGCGTCCAGCGTCCGGCTGATTTCGGCCGACTCCGGGTCTTCCTGGTAAAACTGAATCTCGGACTCCATGCTTTCGCCTGCCAACAGCCGGTCCGCATACGCATCGCTGATCACCGCGCCCTGGTTTGGGCCCAGCGGATCCTGTTGCCACTGGCGGCGCAGCCAGCGCACCTTTTTCTCGAAGAGCAGCCGGAGGCGGCGCAGTTCCGCGCGCAGGTAGGCCTGGTTGGCTTCCGCCCACGTGCCCGCCGCCGCACTCGCCTGTACCTGCTCGATGGCCGCGCTCATGTCAGTTGAAACACCACGTCTTCCAGACTCTGGGAGCCGTTGACCATGGCCCGAACCTGGTAGAAGCCGGGCCCGAGCGGCGGCGTCGTGAGAGTCAGGGCGGTCAACGGCACCTGCAGCGACGTGTCCGTCGGGATTGCCCACGGATCCCCCGGACCCGGCTCCTGCACCGGGATCGAGACATCGCCAACGATGATCACGCTCTTCGAGGGAGGCTGGTAGAGACGCCGTCCGTTGACGGTCAATAGATCCGCCACGCCGCCAAGCGCCGGGACGACTCCCGATACCTCGGGCGCGAGCATGAACACCGATTGGTTCGACAACTGGCGGCGGCCGTCCAGCACCACCACGCCGTTATCGAGCCCGCCCTGCACCACCTCGGTCGCATGCAGCGTCTGCACCTCCACGGTCTGCGCGCCCGGCCGCAAGCGGTCATCCACGGGAATGGGCCGCACCACCGGATGGCCGGCATCGATCGGATACGTGTCGTCGGGAATCTGGATGCGGATCTGCCCGTCCGAGAAAGGCTGCACGCCGACCGGTTCCAGGCCGCCCAGTTTCACCCAGGTCTGCGCCGCGCGGAAGTTCCGGCCTTCGATCGTCAGTTGCTGCAAGACGTGTGCGCGCGTATCGCCGATCGCCTCGCCGGGCAAGACCGGCGTCCGGTACACGGCGTCGATCTCCGGCCGCTGCGCGATCGCGATGTGAATGCGCCGGGTTTGCACCGGGGCCGCCAGCGTCTTGAGGCGGCGGCTCTCGATCTGCACCACGCTGACCGAGTACGCCGCCGAGAGACGGTACGGGCGTGTCAACGCCGTCCAGACCTTGGAAAGGTCTTCGAGACTGATCGGGTCGAGCGAGAGCTTGACCTGCTCAAACTCGCCGCGCAGGCTCTGGTGGAGAATCGTCTGGCCGGCGGGCGCCTGGATGGTGACCAGTTGTTCCGTGATGATCGGATGATCGTGGAAGACGCGCATGGCGCCCCCGAGCAGAAACTGCGACCGGGTCTCATTGACGACGCCATGGTCGTCGGTGGCGCCATAAGCGGTAACCAGGTAGTGCAGCACCAGGCTGAGCGGCGGATGACCGTATTCGCTGGGATGGCCCTGCCCGGGAATCATCTGGTTCTTCAGCGCGGCGTTTTCCGTGACGCGGTACAGGAACAGATTGACCCGCGGTTTTTCATAAAGCGCGGCGTCTTCCGCTTGTGGAATGCTCACAGTCACCTGAAGGTCCGTCCGTGACGTGCCCTGCGGCAGTTCCATGCGATCGCGCAACAGAGTCTGAAACGTCGCGCTCACTCCGCCGATGGCCAGGAAGTTGCTCATAGCGGCCAATTCCGGTACGTGCGTTGGCGGGTGTATCGGGCAAACCCGAGTGGCGCCACGGGGGCCGCCTTGGCCGGTTGGGGCGGCGGCGCTGCCGGCTTCTGCGCTCGAACCTCGACGCGGCCTATGTGGACGTGAATCGCCGGCTGCAGCGCCGAGGGGGAAACCCGTGGCAGTTTGGCGGCAGCCGCGGAATCAGCCAGCGCTGGCCGGATGGCGTGGCCCTGTGCCTGGCGCGACACGGCTTCGATCGACGCTGGAATTCGCGGATGAGCACCGGCAATGATTTGCGGTTCCGGCGGTAACAGCCCGATGCTGCTCCCAGGGCTATACTCGCGGCCCCGCACCGAACGGCGGCTTGTCGCTCGACCGTCAGGAAGCGGACGGCCCTCTGCCACGAGCGCCACCGCGCCCTCACTGGCTTCGATCCGCGGTTCCATCGCCGTTCTCCCGGCGGGGGCAACCACAGAAGGCGGCGAAGTAACCGTTGCCGCCGGAGGCGACGGGGCCACGGTTACCGCCGGGGCAAGGGCTGCCGCCGGCGCCATCACCGGTTCACTCCTCGCCGGCGCCGCCACCCGCGCGATCGCCTGGTGCGCCGGCGGCGCCTGCGCCTCGGGTCGCGTCATCTCGGGTGCGCCAGTAATCGGTGGCGCTCCCGGGACCACACCCACGGCCGGACCGTTTGACAACGGCGCCTCCACAGCGAACGGCACTGGCGCCTGTATCGTGCCGACCGGCAGTCCCGCGCCCCTGCGCACGAGATTCACCAGGAAATCGCTCATACGCCGGCCCCCGCGCCGAGTTCTTCCTCGAGCAACTGGAGGTATCGCCGCCGCACTCGCGCTTTCATCCCGAGGATCTCGCGCAGGCTCCAGTGGTAGTGATACGCCAGCAGATGCACTTCCTGATACAGGTGGCGCATCCCGGCCTTCAACTCCTGGAAGAAATAACTCGCCGCGTCGAACACGACATGGAACGCGCCGCCGCAACTCTGGCAAGTGACCTGGAGTGCGGTCTCGGCCTGCGGATCCAGTTCCGACATCAATCGCGGCAACTCGCGGCACACAGAGTCCGGCAGATCCGGCATCTCCGTCCCGTCCGCGGAGACCACCGACTCCACGCAGCGCCGGAGAAGGTCCTGAACCGCCGCGTTCAAATCGACACGCGCCAGACCGGCGACCGCTTCCTGGTCCAACCCCGTCGGCAGCCGGAACCAGACGCGGCAGGCTGTATCGGCGTCGTCCACCCGCGTCTCATATCGGTCCTGCCGCGCATCGCCGGCCGGAACCAGCAGGTCCGCCACGCGCAGTTCCAGATCCAGCTTCTCCCCGCACTCCGCGGACGGACAGCTCAGCACGCACTGCAACCGGTCGCCCGACGTCAGCCGGCGCAAGTGAAGGAGGAGCGCCTCGCGGTCGCCCACCGTCAGAGAGCGGATCGCATCCGCGGTAAGCGGCGCTCCATCGGCCTGTACAGCGCAGCGGCGCAACGCTTCCGTGGTCCAGTGCGCGGGCAGGAGGGCGCCCGCGTCCTCCACCAGGAATGCGTGGTCCTCTGCCGTAAGCTCGCGAAGACGCACTTCGCGGCACAGGGCGCCGTTCATTCGAAAACCTCCGGAGACTGTGGCAAGAACGAAACCGTCCATCGATTAAGCCGGTTCGGTAAAGCTGGGTTCGCTGGGCTCGACGACGCTGAGGTCGCGTTCCCAACCCTCATTTTCGAGCTTGATGTGCTGAATAGCAATGGCGTTGGCGTTGGCGTCCAGGTCCGGCACCGCCTGGTATTCCGACACCCAGCAGCGGAAGACGTTATACGCGATCACCTTCTGCCCGGCCTCGTTGTAGACCTCGATGCTGATGTCCTTACGGAAGTCCTTGAGAGACACTTCCGAACCGAGCCCCGAACCGAAGTTCCAGACCTTGTTTGCCCAGCGCTCGAATTCCAGATCGTGGGTTACGCCGCGCTCCAGTGTGATGGCATCATACTTGGTCCGGCCGGGGGATTTGCGGCTCGTGCTTGGATCGCCGCCCTCGCGATGCTCCACCATCTCCGTGGTGCGCTTCAGGGCGCCGCACTTGCTGACGCCGGCGACAAAGCGTCCATCCCACTTCACGCGGAATTTGAAGTTCTTATACGGATCGAAACGGTTTGCGTTGACTGAGAATTGTGCCATGGCGCTCTCTCCTATACCTGGATCTGGCCGGCGATTTGGCTGATTTTGACAATCACGAATTCCGCCGGCTTGAGAGGCGCAAAACCCACCAGGATGTTCACGATCCCAAGGTTGATGTCGTTTTGCGTCGTGGTGTCCTTATCGCATTTCACGAAATAGGCCTCCCGCGGTGTCTGGCCCTGAAACGCGCCCTGGCGGAACAGGTTTTGCAGGAACGCCCCTACGTTCAAGCGAATCTGCGCCCACAGAGGCTCGTCGTTGGGCTCGAACACCACCCATTTCGTGCCGCGATAGAGGCTCTCTTCCAGAAACAGCGCGAAGCGGCGGACGGGAAGATATTTCCACTCGGAAGCCTGCACGTCGGCGCCATCCAGCGTGCGAGCGCCCCATGCGATGTTGCCGTAGACCGCGAAATTCCGCAGCGCGTTGATGCCCAGCGGATTTAATACGCCGTTTTCCGGGTCGGTTTGCGCGTAGACCAGTTCGTTTACATTGCGCAGCGTGGTGTCGATTCCAGCCGGGGCCTTCCAGACCCCGCGGTCGTTGTCGGTGCGCGCGTATATGCCCGCCATCGTGCCTGAGGGCGCAATGTCGCGGAGCCGAAAATTGTTGAGCGGGTCGGCGATGCGGGTGCGAGGGAAGTAGACCGCCGCGTTGCGGTTTCGCAGAGTAGCGTTGGTGTCCAGAAAGTCCTTCATCTTCTGGACTGTATCAACCGACGCCGGGATATCCACAATCAGGAAGGCGCGGCGCTCCAGGCAGTACGCTTCCGCGTTGCTGTAGATTGTGAACATCGCCGCGCTCAGGTCGGGGGCGGCGGCTCGCGGAATGCAGAGGATATTGAACAGGTCGGCATCCTCCAGCGCGAACATGCCTGTCTTGATCGCCCGAGTCCCGATGATGTCGGTGGCGTCCGGTAGGCCGCCGTCCACGCCTAAGACCGCATTCTGCTGCGCGCCGACCGCGCCCGTTCCCAACGAATACTGCTGGACGTTAGGCGCGACGCCAAAGAGTCCGAGGTCGGCGGCGGTCGATCCGGCGCCCTGTTCGGTGAAGGTGAGCCTGGAATTCGCGTTGAATGCGCTTCCCGGGGCCAGCGGACTGCCCGCGTGTCCGAGCAACACGCGGAAACCGCCGCCGATCACCTGCACGGTCGCGTTCGTCAATCGAGGGTCGTTGGCGTTCACGGCGCGGATCGCCGCTTCGAGCAGTCCGCGAGCGTCCTGAAGTACCTGTGCGGCGGTGGCACCGGCGGGAGCGCGCGCCAGCGACGCGCCTTGCGACCCTTCGGCGTCGATCTCCAACCGGAACTGGAAGGGCGCTAGAGTGGCTGTCAAAGTGGCGGAAACCAGAACATTGCTTACCGTGCCCGTCTGGGCCGGCCGGTTGGCCGCCCCTCCCACGCTCGCCTGCACCATCTGCGAATCTTCATTGATCACTTCGACGGCGAAACTCGTGCCCGCCGTCATCGTTAGGTTGCGGAAGGTCTCCGTGCGCAGCACCGGCTGCGTGCCCGCTGGCGAGATCTCGGAAACGGTGACGTTAAATAGCGTTGTGGGATCGGTGGTGTCGTAATCCACGTCCAGGCGGATGAAGTTACCCCATGCGCCCGGGTCCGGCACGGAGACGCCCTTGATCAGACGTCCCGCCTCAAAGGTGAGGCTGGCCGCGCCTCCCACCGCATCCAGCAGTTGAATTTGAGCGGTGTGGAACGATCCGGCGTGCCCCACCCGGATCACGTAGGCCTCGCTGCCTCCGTTCAGGAAGAACTGCTGAATGGCGTAACTGGCTTCACTCTGAGGGTCCAGCCCGCCAAACTCGCTCTCGAAGTCCGTCATGCTCAGCACGTCGACGGCAACGTTCATAGGACCGCGCGCGAAGTGGTCGATAAACGCGCCGATGGAAGTCGCGACGCCCACGATGGTGCGCACGCCGCTGGGAATCTCCTCGATGTAGACGCCGGGAAAAGTCGGTCTCACTGGCATCGCTCTATTTCTCCTTGCAGGTTGGTTCGCGGTCAGGCGGTTGCCTGGCGCCCCACGATAATCTCGATGTTCGCGGGCTGCCCCAGGGTGTTGATGATCAACAGCTTGTCGAGTGTCGCTCCGAGCAGATCCAGAGCCCCTGGGCCTACCAGCACTAACGTGTCGTCAAGGATGCGCTCGGAGTTCCCGGTGTCGTGCACCTTGTATTTCAGCTTTTCTCCGTAGCTGTCCGATCGGATGACCAGGAACTTTACGCGTCCCGCCGCGCCCGGCTGAACGTCCACCTGGACCTCGGCGGGAGGGCTTGTGGCGGAATGCGGTACGGTGACGGCAATCCTGTCGTACGCTTCCACCGCGACCGCGCTCGATAGCGACAGGCTGGGGCCGGATGGAATATCGATCGTCAGTTTCCACGAAATACTAGTCGGCATCGATAACTCTCCTTATACTGGACTCCGCGCCCTACTCCGTTTCACCCATCTCGAGAAAGAGTTCCACTTTCGCGCGATCCTCGCGATCCAGGGAATAGATCCGGCCTGAGTACGGCTTGGACATCTGCTTCAGATAACCACGCGCCACCAACCACTCCAGCGCCTCTGCGACGTGCTCCATCGTCAGGCGCTTATCCCGTTCGATCAGGCGCCAGTGCGCCAGACCCTCCAGCGTGTCGGCCGCTTCCGGGTGATCCAGGAAATACCTCAAGATCTCATTTGCTGCTTCCGGCTCATTCTGCCGTTGCGACACTTTCCACTCCACACCGGCCATCCCTACGGTGCACTCGACAGGCCAATTCGCGGAGCCGGTTATCTCGCTGGAAATGAGTAAGGATTGCCAAGGCGCTTGGATTTACCCTGGGTCGGAATTGGCACCCTCCGCCCCCGGGAGCCGCCACAATACTCGCGCAACAGTTTCTGTTTCCGGCGCTTAGCGGGGCGGGACGAAAATGACCCGGCGGCGGGTCAGGCCCGGCCGGGGTTGATTCCGTATTTTTTTATCAACCGGCCGAAGGCGCGCCTCTCTTTTCCGGCGACGCGCGCGGCTCGCGTGACGTTGCCGGAGTTCTGCCGCAGAAGATCCTCCACGTACCGCCGCTCGAAGGCCTCAATGTTCCGGGCGCGCGCATCGCGGAAGGCTCCGCTGTGCCGCTCTTCGACCTCCTTCGCGCCCGGCAAACAAATATGACAGGGAAGGATCAGTGGGCCGTCGGAAAACACCATCGCGCGTTGCACGATGTTGTAAACCTCGCGAATGTTACCAGGCCATTCGTATGCCGAGAGTTTTTGCAGCGCGGCGGCCGTGAACGTCTTGCGCGGGCTCGATCCGTCCGATAGCAGCGAAAGAAAATGCCGCGCGAGCAACGGGACGTCGGCCCGCCGCTCCCGCAGGGGCGGCAGTTCCAGGCGCAGGACGTTGAGGCGGAAATAGAGATCGGAGCGAAACGCGCCCGAACGCACGCACCGTTCGATGTTCTGATTGGTGGCGGTTACCACGCGCACATCGCTCCGCATGAAGCGATCTGAGCCCAAGGGCCGATACGTGCGCTCCTGCAGGAATCGCAGCAGCTTTGCCTGCACCGCCGCCGGCAGCGTATCGATCTCGTCGAGAAACAACATGCCTCCACCCGCGAGCGACACCAGCCCCTTCTGATCGCTCTGCGCATCCGTGTAGGCGCCGCGCGCGTGCCCGAACAACTCATTCTCGAACAAGTGGTCCGGAATGGCGGCGCAATCCACTGGTATGAATGGGAAACTGCGGCGGGGCGAGAGATGGTGGATGGCACGGGCACACATCTCCTTGCCGGTTCCGGTTTCGCCCGTAATCAGCACGGGCGCTTCCGTGCGGCCGAATGCCCGAAGCCGTTGCAGAATCTCCACGAAAGCCGGGTCGCTGCCCACCAGTTGAGGTAGCAGCGGGTCATCCTGGGGCGGTGGCGCGCTGGCGGCCTGCCCAGCCCCCTTGACCGATCCCAGCAGGCGCATCACGCGGACGTAAAGTTCCCCGTCCCGCACCGGCCAGAGGGCGAAGTCATCCACCACCTGAGTCGTGATGCGAAGCGAAGCCGCATCGGCTTCTCCCGGCAGAATCGCGAATGTAGGCGTTGAGATGGGATTGTACTGCAACGACTCGAACCACGAAACCGCTCGGTGCATATGATCCACTGCCACAGCGACGACCAGGTTCGCTGAAGCATCGAAATTCCTCATCGTAATCCGATCCCAGCTCGACCGCTCGATCAGGCAGCTTCCGTCAAGGCCGAAGACTCCGCCCAACTTCACGCCGACGTTACCCGAACCCTCCCCAACGATTAGAAGCCGGTGTCGCATGACATATTCTAGTGCGAGAACACACTATTCCGTTACAGCTCCGTTTGGAAAACTCAATTTCGCTGGCAGAAAGGCGGCTCTTATCCCGCGCGCGCATAACCAAACGAACGCGAGTCCCTGCACTTTTGGTCCCAAAGCGTTGGGGTGTACTCCAGATTTGAGGAGTGAACTCACGCGGCGGGCACCTGCTGAGCCGACCGGCGCTGTTCCAAAGCCGAGGCAAGGTTTGGAACGCGGCCTAAAGTGGACCCCATTGTCAAGACCATTTTTCGACTGCAATAAGCTAATACTTGGCGGGGTCTGGATTCGGTTTGGGCCGGCCTCCACTGAAGCAAGTTCCCTGCTGTTCTCGGTTCAGTTTCCGGTCCCCTAGATGTTCTGGAGGACGCTGCCGGCGCCGGCTGCATATCGGCAGGCGGGACGAATTCGGTTTTGTACCTGAAGTTCGCGCAACGGGGCGGCCTCTGCGCTTCATGGTTCGGGTGAGCAGCACGCACCGAGTTTGCGCGCGGAGATCGCCGGCGGCGCACGGTCAAAAAAGATCCAAATGTGACCGCCCTTCCCGGAGCGGGAACGTGCCAAAGCGGCGGGCACCTTCAACTCCTGGCAGGTCTCCAGGAACGCCAGGGAATCCCTACTCCCAAGTCTTTTTGTCGAAGTCTGCCGCGAGGAACCAGCCACGTTTCGTCTGGAAGGAGACGGTACACACCGACGATTTCCTTGCCCAAGCCCAAGAGGGTGGTTCTCGATGATCGGGCGCGAGTTCTTTGGGGATTCCATTGCTAACAAATTGCTAACAAGACAGACAAAACAGGCCAAACTACCGTGAATCAATCTCGCGTAACTTATTGAAGTATGAAGCCAGGCCGAACCACGCCGAAGCCAGTGTTGAACTCATAACCCAAAGGTCGAAGGTTCAAATCCTTCCCCCGCAACCAATCTTATCAATCGGTTACGGGCCTCCGGAAAGATTAAGGTCCGACACCCCCACATTAACCCCCCCATATCTTTTGCCGCAGGTGCACTTCGCCCGGCCTCCGCACTCGACAAACTGCTTTCCGTTTCGTATAATCAGATTAGGAAGTCTTGATTCTCCCGACCCCCAAGCGCGGCCCTGCTGCGGCTGTTCCCGAGGGGCTCGGCAAACTTGCCGAGGGAAACTCGAATCCCGGTGCTTGCCAGCGTGCAGGCCCGTTCAGATTTGGAGTTCCATATGGGAAGTTCTCCCTCCTTTTGTTCCGAGAAAGAAGCAGCCGCATACCTTAGCGTTTCCTTGTCCACCATCCGCCGCTGGCGCCGCACCAAGACTGGACCGGCGTTGTTTCGGTTTGGTGGCGTGTTGCGCTACCGTTGCGAAGACCTCGACGCGTTTATCGCGAAGAATACCAGGGCAGCCTAGCGGGGCCGGCCATGGCGCGTAATGGCGACGGCCTCTTCCGCCGCGATGGGGTCTGGTACTTCAAGTACAAAGACCCTGGCGGCGTCTACCGCGAGAAAAGCACGGGGAAGAAGAAGCAGCCCGAGGCTCGCGAATACAAACATGGCTTCCTCGAGAAGCTACGGCAGAATCAGCTTCCGACCGAGGAGGCGAAGTGGAGCCTCAGCCAGGCGCTCGCCGCCCGGATGGAATTCCGCGCCGCGACTCGTCCGAAGGCATCGGTGGCGGCAGAGCAGACATCCTGCCGCCACCTGAACCAAGTGATTGGCGCGGATCGCCGGCTGATCACGATAACCGCCTGGGATATCCGCCGATATCAGATGAATCGCCTGAAAACGGTCGGGCCAAAGACGGTGAACAATGAAGTGTCGGTCCTCACGGCCGTCTTGAAGGGCGCCCGGCTGTGGGCACCTCTTCGCGAAACGTATGAACCGCTTCAGGTCCTGAAGCGTGGACCCGGCCAAGCGCTGACGCCGGAACAGACCGCAAAGTTAATTGAGACGGCCAAGACGAACGATCATTGGTTCGTGGCTCTATGCGCGACCGTGTTGGCGTATGCAACCGGGCGCCGCTCGGGAGAGATCAAGAAACTCCAGTTGGGCGATCTCGTTCTCGATGGAAACCGCCCGTTCATCCGGTTGCGTGCGGAGAACACCAAGGGTCGTCGCAGCCGTGATCCCGCGCTGAACGATTTGGGACTGTGGGCAGTGAACCACCTGGTGGCTCGGGCACGATTATTGGGCGCCTCCGAACCGCAGCATCACCTGCTGCCGGCTGATCTCTCAAAACACACCAAGAAGTCGGATCCGCTGCACGGCGGGATCGGATTCGATCCGACCCGGCACCAGACATCCTGGGATTCGGCATGGGAGGCGCTGAAACTGGCGGCTGGTTTTCCGGGTTTCCGATTCCATGACCTTCGCCACACTCATATTACACATGCGATAGAAGAAGGAGTGCCGATCGAAGTCGTGATGGCTCAGGTCGGTCACGTTACGCCGGAGATGACTCGCTATTACACACATCTGGGATCGAACGCAAAGCACGACGCAGTGGCTGCGGTTCAAAGAAGAAGCTCGGGTGTATTAGAAGTTCTCGGACCTGATCTCTAGCACTGGATGGGGTCAGGGCAGCGGGACGTTGGTCTATGTGTGGAATTTCGTTACCGTTTCGTTCAGACCTGAATCCGGCGTGAAGATTGCAATTTCAGACCTGGATCGGTTTCAGTCGGTGAACCTTTCGCAGGATGTCATTGGCCAGATCCTGTAGCTGCGGCGACTTTCGGAGGCGCAGAACCGGGCGGTTCTGCGGGCGAGTCA
>DATMNI010000156.1:0-3777 GCA_035570275.1 Candidatus Acidiferrales bacterium
CGACCGATCCTGCCAGGACCGATCCTGCCAGGCCCCGATCCTGCCAGGCCCCGATCCCTGCTAGGCCATAGCTGGCTGCACGGGTACCGCAACGGTAGGAAGGAATGCCAAAAGCGGGGTCACGAGTCTATCGCAAACGCCCTCGCTATCCTTGTCAAGTGCGTCGTGGCAAATCACCGGAGACCGGGCAAGAGCGGCGCTGAGTTCTGTCACCGCCTCCTGGTACTTGGAATTCGGGGAGCGGGTGTCGAATCGCAAGACCTCCATCTGACAACCATAGCGCTTGTCATAGTAGGGCGGCAACGCGGCGCCATCCCACTGCAGGGGATTGAGTCCAATCCTTCGTAGAATTCCCGCGGAACCATGTCTGGACGTGGCGGTGGCAACGCCCGTACAGCCGCCCAGCAACTGGCCGAGGGCATAGGATGTAAGAATGACACGCAGCGGTTCCAGAGTTCGGCGGAACTCCTCGGCGACCGCCCAGCCGCCCACCTCCCCGAAACCCAACTTCATCTGCCTGGCATGCAGGATCTCGGCTTCTACCGCCCACCGGAAATGGCTGCCAAATTTGGGGCAGTCCGCCAGAGCCGCACCGCGAACCCACAAATCATCGAAGCTGCGCGCGTTCTGATGGGCTAAATAGCGCAGACAGGCGCGGATACCGCCTTCGGAATCGAGCGACAGGACATGCCAACTGTCTACGTCGATGCTCAGCTTGTGCCGCCCGTTAATCAGGTCGGCTGCCTGGATGGCGCCGTCGCTCAGATAAACCTCGCCTCGAAAACGCTGCATGTCAGCCAGCAGTTCATCGTAATGGCGGCTATCGAATTGAATATTTCGGAATTGCCTGGACACCGGGAGCCCACATGGGGGGAGCACTACAAAACGGGTCCGGGTTTGGGAAAACAACATCTGCCTTCGTCTCCTTGTTTCGCGTTTTGGCCTGCCTGCGAACTCTGATTTGGGCTTGGACGATTGTATCGTTGGACACTCGCCTTCTTCGTCGGCCAATACCGTTCAGATGTACTATCTGTCACAGGTTCGATTATGCAGCGCTCCCATACAATATTTCAGACTGTAAAAAGTACACACTTCGGTGTTGTCTAGAAACAACAGATAGCAGTGTACTTTCTACACAGTAGACTTGTTTTGGAGGACGGCTAACGCAATTCAGACCCCAAAGCCGGGGTGTGGGGACGCAAAGCTAGAATTTAGGGGGACAGTTACGGCGTTTGGGGGGGCCACTAACTAACGAATGGGCGAATGCAGGGGCGAATGAGGGGATTGGAGTTGGCTCAGTTGTGCACGGCGGTGTACAGTGTTTGGGTGCCGTTCACGCCGCCCAGCGGAAAGGTGATCGGCACGGCGTCGCCGTTGACCACGTTCGGGACCACCACGTTGAACTGGTAGAGGCCGACCGCTCCAGGCGCCAATCCCGAATAGGAAAGCGTGGCCGCTGTTTGTCCGAAGAATACCGTCAGGGGCGACGTGACGGCGTTGGGTTGCTGGGCCACCTGCCCGGCCGGAATGTTGGGAGTCACCGGACCGAATCCCACGCCGTACACGATGATGGTTTCACCTGGCTTGGCTTGCCGCGAGGTGAGACCCGAAATGGTTCCGGGCGGAGCCACGTACGTGACGCCATCGGGAAAAAGCGCCGCCAGGTACTGTTTCCCGCCGATGTTGAAATTGGGGGGAGCGTACAAACCGGGCTGGGTGGCGTTTACGTTCACCGTCAAAGGCGCGCTGATGGCGGCGCCGTTGCTCACGGTCACGGTTTGCTGACCCGTCCCCACACCGGAAGGTACCTGGGCATTCACCTGGCCGGCACTGATGAAGTCGACGAACGCAGCCTGGCTGCCGATGGTCACTTTGGTCGCATCAAGCGACGTGGGGGCGTTGACGCCTACGAAATCGCCGCCGGCCCAACTGCGCGCCGTCGACGAAAAGTTCGAGCCGTAGATTTCGATCCAGGTCCCGGGCGCCACCGTCTGTGCAGCGCCGAATGCTCCGGCCGTTTGCACGCCGCCGGCGCTGATGGCCGGCACACCCGGAACAGGCGTCAGCAGTCGAACCAGGGCATTCTGGTTATCCACCACGAAGACGCCACCCGCGGCACTCGCAACCAGCCCGGAGGGGAAGAAGAACCCGGCGTTGAGGGCCGGCCCGCCATCGCCTCCAGAACTGGTGGCTCCGGTGCCTGCCACCGTGTAAATCGTTCCGTACGTCGCTACCACCCGGATGCGGTTGTTGAAGGTGTCGGCAATGAAAAGGTTGCCCGCGGCGTCCACGGCAATTCCTTTGGGGCTATTGAGCCGGGCCTTGGTGGCTGCGCCTCCATCACCGGCGAAATTGCTGCCGCTGCCGCTGCTGCCCGCGACGGTGGAGATGATGCCGTTGGGGGCGACCATCCGAATCCGGTTGTTGGTGGTGTCGGCGATAAAAAGGTTGCCCGCCCCGTCGAACGCCAGGCCCGAGGGGTTGCTGACTTGGGCGCGCGTCGCCAAGCCGCCATCGCCGCCGAAGCCGGCGCCGCCCTGCCCTGCGAAGGTCGAGATAATCCCGGCCGTGGTCAACTTCCGCACGGCTTCATTGCTGGTGTCGGCAATAAAAAGGTTGCCGGCGGAATCCAGGGCCAGGGCCGAAGGGTGAAAGACTTGGGCTACCGTGCCCAGCCCGCCGTCCCCCGTATAGCCGAATGAGCCGCCGGGGGTTCCCACAATCGAGGTGATCTTGCCGCCCGAGACCTTGCGAACCGCATTGTTAGCGGTGTCGGCGATATAAATATTGCCGGAAGAGTCCACTGCCACGCCTTGCGGGTCATTCAATTCGGCGCTGGTGGGCGCACCTCCGTCCCCAGTGTACCCGGCGGTTCCGTTTCCGGCGACCGTGGTGATGTTACCGCTGGTGTCTACCATTCGGATGCGGTGGTTGAATTGGTCGGCGATGTAAAGGTTGCCGGAGGAATCGCGCGCCGCACTAAAGGGGCCGTTCAGTTGAGCGCCGTTGGCGGCCGATCCATCGCCCGCAAAACCCGCGGAGCCGTTGCCGGCCACAGTCGAGATGGTGTAGCCAGGGATTGCCTGCGAGCGACCCGCGGTCGGCAGAAGCAGGCATAGGGCGACACCCGTCACCAGGAGACTGGCTTGCTTTGAGTCCATTAGATTTTGTGAGACGCGCTGGTTCAGCGATTCGTTACCAGTATCCTCGCACGGGTTCCGAGGCGCTCGCCAGTGGCCCATTATAGCTATTCTCTTGTGGCGGTGCTCCGGCTGGAATCAAGCCGAAAGCTTATGTCCGGAGCGCTTGTCTTGCCGGGGCTGTGTCTGGCTCCGATGGCTGCGTCAAGCGCGGACGCCCGGTCCTGCCGGCTGCGCGGATGGCCGGCCGACACAGCGGGCGGGGATTATTCCGGATTTGCAGGGCCAAAGTGGGACATCGGGTTATGTCGTCTGTCACCCAGCCCGCGCTTGACCCTCGCCATGGTTCTCTCGTTGAGCCATCGCATAATGGTGGTTATTGCGGTGTCCCGTTGGAGATCGCGTGAATGTGAATGGGCATGACCACGCACGCGTGGAGTTGGTTGAAGCGGCGAACCGCCTCCCCATCTTGGCCCGCGTTCACAACTACACCGGCGAGTGTCTGGCGAGGCATGACAGGGTCGAAAAACCACCTCGCCCATCGGGAATCTCCCGGAGCCTGGCGTGGTTTTTCATGAAGTTTCGCGGGCGGAACGCCCATCCCAACAGACCACGAAAGACGATGGTCTGTCCCACC
>DATMNI010000157.1:0-10886 GCA_035570275.1 Candidatus Acidiferrales bacterium
CCCGAACGCTATGAGGTGGCGCGGCAAGTGGCGCGCAGCGGCGTGCGAACCTTCCTTACCAGCTCGGTGGGCCGGCTCTTCGACGCCGCGGCCGCATTGCTCGGCTTTCAGGGCCCTATCAGCTTCGAGGGTCAGGCGGCCATGTGGCTGGAGCACCTGGCGCGGGCCGCCCCGCCGCGCGACGCACTTCCCTTCCCTCTGGCTGCGGGGGCGGGAGCGGGAGCCGAACTCGACTTCCGCCCACTGCTTCTGGCTGTAGCCCAGGACAGGCGGCGCGGGCGCGACCCGGCTGAGATCGCGCGCGCTTTTCAGCTTGGCATCGCCCGAGGGCTGTGCGGAGCTCTGGAAACGTTGAGCCGGCAGACCGGCATTGGCACAGTCGCGCTGTCGGGTGGGGTTTTTCAAAACGAGTTGTTGCTCGAAGACATCCAGGCGCTAATCGCCGACAGTAAGCTCCGCGTCTGGACGAACCACGCCGTGCCGCCGAACGACGGCGGTATCAGCCTGGGACAAGCGGTTATGGCCGCGATGGGAACGGCGGATCAATCTTATGCATGAGCTTTCCATCGCCATCAGCCTGGTAGAAGGCGCGCAGGAGGAGGCGGCGAAGCACGGTGCAGCCAGTGTCAGTGCCGTGCATCTCAGACTCGGCCCGCTGTCGGGTGTCGTCAAGGAGGCTTTGCTCTTTTCGTACGACCTGGCCGCCGAAGGCACTCCGCTCCAAGGCTCGAAACTGATCATTGAGGAGACGGCAGTCATGGTGTTCTGCGCGGCGTGCCAGGGGCGGCGGCCCATCCGCTCGCTGCAATCCATTTGCTGCGCAATCTGTAACGCGCCGGCCACCGAGGTGGTCCAGGGGCGGGAGTTGGAAGTGGTAGCACTGGAGATACGCCAATGAGTCAGGAACCGCGGCTGGTGGAGGTTCGGAGGAACGTTCTCAAGCAAAACGATGTGATCGCCGGCGAGTTGCGCCAACGATTTCGCCAGGCCGGCGTGTACACTGTGAGCCTGGTGTCGAGCCCGGGATCGGGCAAGACGGCGTTCCTCGAAAAGACGCTTTCGCTGCTTGGCAGAAGCCATCGCGTGGCGGCGCTGGTGGGCGATCTGGCCACCGAGAACGACGCGGCGCGGCTCCGGCGCAGCCAGGCCCCGGTCAGGCAGATCACCACCGGCACGGTCTGTCACCTGGAGGCAGCCATGGTGCGGAGCGCCTTGGAAGGATCGAACGCCTTGGAAGCGTGGGACCTCGACGAGCTCGATTTTCTATTCATCGAGAACGTCGGCAACCTGGTCTGCCCGTCGTCATATGATTTGGGCGAGAACCTGCGGCTGGTCCTGCTCTCGGTGACGGAGGGAGAGGACAAGCCGCTCAAGTATCCCACCATCTTCAACAGCGCCGACGTGGCGGTGGTCACCAAGATCGACTTGGCCGCCGCCGTCGAGTTTGATTGGGACAGCGCGTTGGCCAATATCCAGGCAGTCCGCCCGAACATGCAGGTGTTGCGCGTTTCGGCGAAGACCGGCGAAGGATTGGACGAATGGCAGCGATTCCTGCAGGCTCGGGTGGCGGAAGGCGCACTCGGTAAACTCGCGCTGGACGTGGCGTTCCCTGGCGTATAGGAAGACAAGTGCCTTTACCATGCCAGTGGCGCGGCCCGGAGGCCGCCGAAGAATTGCGAGAACTTCTGCACTGGAACCAGGCCAGTGGTGGCGGCGCAGTTTACGATTGGCGGATTGCACCAGGAATGCGGATCGTCACTCGCCGGGAAGGAGAAACGGAATACGCTGTCCGTTCCGGGTCAATGAAATGAACCAGACTCTCCGACTTGGACTGATTATCTATATGAAATCCACTTCGGAGTGTGGCGCTGGCCGCGTCGGAAAAGCATCTCCCTGTGGCGCAGCGGCGGGCCGGATCGGGTCGAGCGCCGGCATGCACTCGAATCGAGATCATCGGCGAAGACGTCCGGATAGATGACCTCGCCCGCCAAGCCAAGACACCGGCAGCCCCGCATCGCAACCAAATTCAATCTCATAGGAGTCTCAACTTTCGCACGTCCCATGCTGGTTTGATAGACCCAGGAGTAACCGAACGGGTACAGGTACTACGACTCAAGCGGGCTTCTTCGTGGCCGGCTGCTTTTGATAGCCCGGTGCAGTCCGCTTGCTGACGCGCGCGGCTCCGACCGGGAGTGGCGCGGCTCCAACGGAGGAGTGGTTACCGCTCGAAGCGCAGGCGGGCGCGGCCCAGGCAGATCTCGTCGCCGGAGCGGAGCTTTTCGCCGCGGCGGTTGCCGGAGGGAACGTCAATGGTGCGGCCGTCGCGGAAGACGCGGGTGCCGAACTCGCTGCCATCGTCCGAGATGCGGTAGTCGCCGTCTTCCAGGCGAATGTGGGCGTGCTTGCGCGAGACCGTGGCGTTGGCTTCGTCGGCGCCCTCTTCGAAGACTACGTCGTTGCGGCGAACCACGCGCTGGTCGGAATCGGTGAGTTCGGCCAGGCGGCCCAGGTTGATGCGCGGCTTGTCCAGGGTGTACGCGGGCTCTTGAGACTTGCCCTTCAGAACGGTCAACCGGCCAGGCGCGGTGGGTTTGGCGATGCGCTGCACCGGTTCGGAGGAATATTCGATGTGAAAGGCGCGCTCGCCGGTTTCGGCCGTCTTTACTTCTACCGAGAAGCTGCGTGGAATCTCACAAGCAGAAGCGGCGAGGGCTTCGCGGATCTCCTTTTCCAGGCGGCCCTCTTCGCCGAAGGCAGTCTGGTAAACCGCGCGCCGGTCGGGGTCGGCCGATACCAGGGTCACGACCAGACGCGAATAGGGGAAGACGCGCTGGCCGCGGGCGACGGTCTGAATTTTGGTCTCAAGCTCTTCCATGATGGCGCGATGGACCAACAGCAATTGATCGGAATCGGCGGCGCCGAACATGTGGCTGGCCCAGCGGCGGAAGCCGCGCTCGATGGATTTTTCGATCTCGGAAAACAGGCTCATGGCTGAATCAGCCCCAGTTTCACCGCGGCGTTGACAATCAGGGCGGCGGCGGGCGCGGCGTTGGCGCCGCCGTACACTCCATTTTCCACCAACACGGAGAGCGCGATCTTGCGCGGCGAGGCGCCGTAGGGCGCGAAGCCGATGAACCAGGCGTGCGAAGGCGCGTCGGCCAATTCGGCGGTGCCGGTTTTGCCCGCGATGGCGACGCCAGCGGCGCGGGCCCGCGAACCGGTGCCCTGGGTGACCACCTCGCGCATGAAACGAGCCAGTGTTTCGGCGGTGGCCGGCGACAGCACAGTCTGGGCGGCGGCGGTGCGGGGGTTGTTTTCGTCGGTGATCCAGCGGCCCTGCGGCATGACGCCGCCATTAGCCACGGTGGCGGCCACCCGCGCCATCTGGAATGGCGAGGCCACTACCTGGCCCTGGCCGTAGGAGGATTGCGGCAGCGACTTTTTCAATTCCGCGGCGGTGTTGGGCGAGGAGGCGGCGATGCCCAGCAGGTTGGCGGTATCGAGTAGGGCCTGCGCGCCCACGTCGTAAGTGCCCAACTGCGCGAAGTAGGCGTTGCAGGAGACCACCAGGCCGCGCTCCATGTTGAGCGTGCCGTGCGGCGATTGGTCCTGCACATCGTCACGGATGGGCCGCTTCGACCCTTTCATGAAATTGCCGACGCGATTATCGGGCAGGCGAATGCACTCGTAGGTCTTGCCCGTCAGTTGTGGGTCCTTGCGCAGCGCGGCCATGGCGGTGACTACTTTGAATGTGGAGCCCGGCGGGTACAGGCCGTAACGCGCGCGGTCGAGATAGGGATTGGCCTCCTGGGCGGAAGACAAGACCACTCCCTCACGGTCGAGCGACAAGTCGTGGCTCGGAACGGGGTCGTGGCTCGGAACGGAGTCTTGAGCGGCGCGGGCGGGGTCCGGGTCCAGTTGCGGCAAGGGGAAGCTCACGGCCGCCAGCAGATCGCCGGTGGCCGGGTCCATAACCACGGCCGCGCCTTTGTCCTGGTTGGCCGCCTTCAACTGGTTGCGCAGAATCTCCGCCACTTTCAACTGGAAACGGGCGTCGATGGACATGCGGACGTCGCGCGGCCGGTCGAGCACGCGGCGAACTTCGGGATCGTTGGGTTCGTGGCGATGGCGCAGCAGGGGAACTACTTCGCGGTAATCGTAGCGCAGCACGCGCTCCAGTTTGCCGGTTTTGGGGTTCTTGATTTCGAGCAGAGTGGGCCGGTCGTCATACCCACGGAGGCGGCGGGCCGAATCGCGCTCCACGAAGGAGGTGTTGCTGGCGCCCCAACGGGTACGGGTCCGGAGATCGCCCAACAGATCGAACATCAGGCCGCCGAAGGGATAGCAGCGGCTGTCGGTTCCATTAACGCTGCCACCAACGCTGCCATTAACGCTGCCACTAACGCTGCCACCAACCTGCGGGGAATGTGGGCAGGCGCGGTCGATATCGATGCCCAGTTCCACGTAGAGGGCGCGGTGCTTTTCCAGGTCGTCCCAATTGCTGGTGGCCAGGGGCAGGCCGTTGCGGTCGTAAATCGTGCCCTTGGGGATGTCGCGCATGATTTCCTGCAGGCGCGGATTGTACTGGTAGCGGCGGGCGCCATCGGCCTGCAGGACCAGCGTGCCTTCGCCCATGGTGGCGGCAGCGCGCAGCACTTCAATGTAGGCGGCCTTGGCGACGACGGCCGCGCCGGCAACGGCCAGGATCAACCCGGCGGCGGTGACTGGGATGCGGAAAGGCGCGAGGCGGTCGGGGGCACCGCTTGCTGACGCGCGCGGCTCGGTTCGACTGGCGCGCGGCTCGGTTCGACTGGCGCGCGGCTCGGATCGCGCCGAATCGGATCGCGCCGAAATGGAAAGCAAGATGGCGATGGCGAAGAAGTTCATCAGCATGGCGGTGCGGCCGTAGCTGAGGAACGGCGTGACGACGCCGGAGAGCGGCACCACTCCCAGCGAGCCGCCGCCGATCAGCAGGATCTGCAGTGCCGTGGCCGCGGCCAGGCCGGCGGCCAGGAAAAATTCGTAATCGGTGCGGGCGCGGAGCGCGATGCGGAACGCGCGCCAGACGATGAGCGTGTAAAGTCCGAAGACCACGGCCACGCCGGCGAAGCCCCACTGTTCGCCAAGCGCCGAAAGGATCAAATCGGTGTGGGCGGCGGGCACCAACTGCGGCTCGCCCATTCCCATTCCGGTGCCCCAGACACCGCCGGTAGCATAAGCCCACAACGAATCGGCCACCTGATCGCCGCCGTGGACCATGTTGTCCCACGGGGAAAGCCACATGGAAACACGCTCGCCAACCGTGTGCGGCACGCCGAGGAAATAGCCGGCCGCAAAGCCCGAAGCCAGCAGCGCCAGACCGGCCGTGGGCACAGCCACGCTGCCCCTGGCAATTCCGTATAGCACCAGGAAGAGGCAGGCGAAGATAAGGGCGGGCCCCATGTCCTTCTGGAGGAAAAAGAAGATCAGGCAGAGGGCTACGGAGACCAGCGCCGGCAGGGTGAACTCCACCGGTGGAATGTCGAAACGGCGGGTGAGCGGGGCCAGCGATTGGCGGGTTTCCCGGGCGTGACGGAGAACATCCCAGCGAGTGGCGAAATAACCCGCCAGAAAAAAAATGAGCAGCAGGCGGATGATTTCGACGGGCTGGAACCCCAGCAGGTTGACTTTGGCGTCGCTGGTTCCAGGACCGGACCCGAAGAGAATCAGCAGCACCGAAAGGCCGAAGCTGGCCAGCAGCGGCACGAAGCTGAGCTTGCCCAGGAGGCGCTGGTAATCCAGTGAACCGAACACGGCCAGCAGCAGCGCGCCCGCCGCCGCGCCCTGCGCGAAATCCACGAACAGCATGTTGTCGCGAACGGGGTCGCGGAGGCTGATCATGAGGATCAGGCCGATGCCGCTGAGCAGCAGAACGGCCGGCAGGAACAGTTGGTCGCCCGTGAAGCCGCGGACACTCCACCAGACATGGACCACCAGGAACGCCGCCACGAAGAGAACGGCCCACAAGATCACGGCCCGGTGAAACCTGGCGGGAGTGCGGACCACGAACAGCGGCTTGAGCGCGCGGAACTGTTCGGCAGTCAGCAGCGGAATGGATTGGCGGCCGGCACCGGGATGGGAAGCCTCCAGGCGGTCGCGAAAGCTCTTGAGGCCGGCACTTCCGACACTGCCCCGGGCGCCGCTCAATTCCCCGGCAGTGACTCGGACGCGCGCAATGGCGCCCACGTTCTGCAAGTCGCCGGTGCAGATGTAGTAGATCTTGCGCGCTACAAACAGGCGCTCGGCCGGGTCGGACCACATAGTAAGGGCCGGGAGCAACTGTTCCTGCGCATCGACGGTGTTGAGGTTGAGCAACTGCCTGGCGGCAAGTTGCTGATCGATTCCGCCGAGCCCCTGCGACTTGGCCGCCTGGACCTGGTAAAGGCCCACGCCCACCAACAGGCCGGCCGCAAGAGTGCCGGCAAACTCGCGCCACCGCCAGGCCCCGCGGGGGCCGAAAGTATGGCGAATCCCGGCGCGATCTGCCGTGCTGCTGCGGGTTATCATTGTCCGGAAGATTGGCCCGAATTGGTCACGGCACGCAGGATGCGCCGAAGAATTTCGCCAGGCTTCATACCGCGGTGAATCTCCAGGCTGTTCTGGGCGCCCGATGGGGACACTCCGGATTCGATCTGTTGCAAGCGGAGATTGGCGTTGTCCAGGCTGACCTGAATCCTTGTAATGTTGGTAGTGGAGTTGCCCCAGGGCACGACTTCCTGATACAACTCGGACGCGTGTTTGTAGTCGTCGGCAGCCCGCTGGATCTGGTCCTTCTCCTGGGGAAGACCGCGCATGTTGTTCGAATCCTTCCAGAGCCGGTCGGCGCGAGCCAGGTAACCATCGGCGAGTTGACCCTTGTCGCGATTGCCAAGCTGGTAGCCGCGCTTCTGCGCTTCCTCCAGGGCCTGGTAGGCCTTATCGATATCTTTCAGGCCATAGACGTAGACTCGCGCCAGACCAAGCTGGGGGTCGGGCGACTTGGGCAGCAGACGCTGCGCTTCGTTGAACTCATCCACCGCCGTGTTGTACTCCTGCAGACTGTGATGGGCGCCGGCGTTGATGCGCGAAATGTGGCCTTCCGAAAGGCGGACTTTGCCGCGCACCGTATTGTCGGGTTCGATGGCCAGCGCGTGCGCCGCCATGGTCCGTGCGCGCTCCCAGTCCTTTTCGTAGATCTGCTGCCCCTCGTTATTGCGGTAGGTGTCGATCACGTGGTCGGCCGCGGCGACGAACTTCTGCTTCACCACATTTCGTGGGCCGCGCAATAGGAAAGACGAAGGATTGCCATTGGAAAGTTCCGTCCATTTCGTCCAGATCTCGGCCGGGTCGGTCACCTGCTCGGCCTGGATTTCGCGGGCGAGTTCCTGGCCTTGCCGATAGAGAAGATAGTCGCCCACCAGGGCGTAGATGCCGTAGATCAGAGAGGCGACGAAGAGGATGGCGAGGGTGCGGGCCAGTGGCACGGGCATCCTTGCGCGCGCGGGTTTGGCAACCGCTCCCTCACGGTCACGGCTCGGAGGTGTGGCCTGCGCGGGCTCGTGAGGCCGCGTGCGGCGGGTTTCATCTGGGTCGGACCCAAGATGGGTAGTGCGCCGCGTGGCATCCAGGTCTGCCCCAACACAGTCCAGGAGGCCCATGCTACTCATGGCGGCGACGGGCGAGCCGGACCGGAAGGCTTGCAGGTCCTGGCGAAACTCCGCGGCCGATGGGTAGCGCACCGCCGGGTCGGGCGCCATCGCCTTCATCATGATGCGGCGCAGCGGTTCGGGGCAGGGGTCGGGCGCGGGCGGCGCGGCAATACCGGAACGGATCATGCGCTCCAGGCGCTCGGTGGTTTCGGCATGGTACGGCTGCATCCCGGTGACCAGTTCATAGAGCATTACGCCGAGCGACCAAAGGTCCGATCCGGCGTCGACCTCACCCAGATCCAGGCGCTCCGGGGAGGAGTAGGGGACGCTGCCGAATTCGTTGCGCGTGAGTTTGCGGGAAAGCGAAAGCGCCTTGGCGATGCCGAAATCCAGCACCCGCACCTCGCCGTGGCTATCGATGCGGATGTTCTTGGGCTTGATGTCGCCGTGGACCACGCCGCGGTAATCCTTGCCGCCGATGGCCACGCGCAGGGTGTGGGCGTTCTCGAGCGTGGAGGCCACGGCGATGGCCACATCGGCGGCGAATTCGATTTCGAGCTTGCCGCGCCGCACCAGATCGGCCAGGTCCTGCCCATCGATGTACTCCATGGCGACGAAGAAGTAGCCCTCCAGGTCGCCGGAATCGTAGACGCGGACCACGCGGGGGTCCACGGCCGCCAGATGGGCTTGCAGAACGGCGCCGCGTCGCTCCGCCTCAATCCCATCACGGGTATCGGGATCGGAGCTGTCCTCGATCAGCTTGAGGGCGACCATATGGCCCAGTTCCGTGTCCTGCGCCAGGTATACATCGGCCATGCCGCCGCGCCCGAGTTTCCGGCGGATTTCGTATTTGCCGAGTTTGCGGGAAGCCGGCGCGATCATTGGCGGCCTCCGGGCTGCGTACCGCGGACGGGCGAAGCACCACGGCCATCGCGACCGGGCGATGCACCGCGGCCATCGCGAACGGGGGAGGCTCCGCGGCCATCGCGACCGGGGGATGCACCCCGGCCAGGGGCATCCAGAAGGAAATTTCGTTCGCGGAGCGGATCCATTTCGACGCCGGGCAGTTCCAGGGAATTCTTCTCGATGATATTGCCGATCAGTCCCGGTTTGGCTCCATCCCGCGCCGAAATGCCGGCGCCTTTGTTGCGCTGGATGGCATTGTGCGAGAGCCAGTAACCCCCATCGCCCAAAATCAGCACGCCTTCGGCGGCGCAATCGTGAACCGCGTTGCCTACAAGCACGGCGTTGCCGCCGTGGATTTCGATCCCGATACCGGCGCGGTCTACTTCCATGTCGTCCACTTCCACATCCGAATTTAGCAGGCTGATGCCCACTGGAACCGGCATCTGTTCATCGGCCAAAATGCGCAGGCCGCTGATGCGGGCGCCCTGCACGGCTTCGGCGACCACGGCGGGCCCGGCGGACACGGGCGCGGCGCGCAGAATCGCCTCGCGCGGCAGACGGCTGCGCAGGGTAACGCCGGTCTTCAGTTTGACCTGTTCGCGGTATTCGCCGGCCAGGGCTTCCACGGTGTCGCCGGCGCGGGCCTGCTCCATGGCGGCCGCGATGGTGGAAAACGGCGCGCCGGACCCGGCGGTGAGCAGGCGGGGCGTAAACGGAGCGGGCACGGGCTGCCAGAGGCTGCGGGAAAACCAGCCGCCAGCGAGCGCGATGAGAAGTCCGTACAGGAACCAGGCCGGACGGCCGGCTAAGATGCCGTGGCTGTCCTGGTGGACGGCCGGTATGGGCGGCGCCGTGAACTGGTCGCCTTCCACCAATACCACGGTGACGTTGTCTTTGCCGCCGGCGTCATTGGCCGCCGCGATCAGGGCGCGGACACCGGCCGCGGGATTCCCGGCGCGCGACTCGACGGCCTGCAGGATGTCAGCCGACGGCACCAGGTCGCTGAGGCCGTCGCTGCAAAGCAGAAGGGCGCTCTCGGGATCGAAGGAAATGCGCTGGACCTCGATGAAATTCTCGTCGTCGGGCGCGTGCGGTTCGGAGCCGACGTCGCGGAAGACTTCGTTGCGGCGCGGGTGGCGCATGGCTTCGGCTTCGCTCAACTCGCGGCTGTCCTCGCGCTGGCCGACGGGCGAATGGTCGTGGGTGATCTTGCGGATTTGGCCGGGGCGGATCTGATAGAGCCGCGAATCACCGACGTGGCCCACCACGGCCGAGCCGTTCTCCAGCACGGCCAAGGTGAGAACGCAGGCCATGCCATGCCACTCGGGGTTTTGCTGCGCGGCCTTATAAATTTCGTTGTTGGCGTTGACGATGGCTTCGCGGACGCGCTGCTCGGCAGTGCCGATCTGGCGTTCCAGGCGCGCACGCACGCGGCCGACGGCGATTTCGGCAGCCTTCTCCCCGGCCGCCTGGCCGCCGATGCCATCCACGACCAGGAAAATGCCGCGGTCCACGTCGATGTGGAAGGCGTCTTCGTTATTGTGGCGGATGCGGCCGGGGTCGCTGGCTCCGGCACACTTGACTCGTGTCTTAACCATTCAGTTTAACCAGTCGGGTTAACCAGTCGATGTGCTTCGGAATTCGAGAAAAACGACGCCGGCCAGTCCGATTCGCGACTGGGGCGGCACCGGGGCCTCCTGATTGCGGTCGCGCTTTTCGCCGTCGGCGTACTCCACGCTGGAAGGAACGGTTTCGCCGTTGATGGTGGTGCCCAAGCGGCTGAGATCCTTCAGAAAAAAATTTCCGCTTTCGGGGTCGCGGCGGAGGCGGAAATGCTCGCGGGAGACGTCCGGGAGGGTTTCGAGCTTGATGTCGGTCCAGTAATCGCGACCGCCGCGGCCGACGACGATCTGGTCCTTGGTCATGTGGTAGGTCCGGCTCCCGGTATTGTCTTCGTATTCAATGACGGCGAAGGCGCCGGGCGCTTCCGGGACCACGGGGGCGGGGCTAGGGGCCGGGGGCCGGGGACCTGCGGCATCCGACTTCGCGGCGGCGGGTTTGTCGTAACTCTGGGACGTAGATTCGACGCCGGCCAGGCGGCGGGTGGTGATGCGCTTGGTCATGGAACCAGCGCCCAGATCGTCTTTGGCGGGCAACGCCAGTTCGGAGTAGATGGCGATGTCGCCGGGCTCGATGCCATCGTCGGTGTTTTCGAGGATGCGGATTTGCCAGCCGCCATCGGGAGCCACGATCTTGGGCTGGGACCGGCGCGACAATCTGAGCTTTTCGGCGAGCCCGGCGCGGTTGAGGGCT
>DATMNI010000158.1:0-3646 GCA_035570275.1 Candidatus Acidiferrales bacterium
GCCGTTCCTGTTGGGCGATGCGGCCCATGGCCAGTTAGCCGCTGCCGCCAGGCAGTTAGCCACTTCGGAAGGGTCGCTCAAGGTGGCGCTCCACAGAATGCGCAAACGCTTCCGCGAGAAGCTGCGGGCGGAGATCGCCAAAACTGTTTCCGATCCGGCCTTGGTGGACAAAGAGATCCGGTATCTGGTGGCGGTGCTGGCCCGTGGCGGGGAAATGCCCCAGATGTAGAACCAAGATGTAGCGACCAAGATGTAACCATCAACTGTAACCATTGGGCGCCGATTCTTATCTCTCTTGTGTTACTATGCCCGACATTCCTACCTGCGCACAATGCGGACTGCCCCTGCCCGACGGCGCGGCCGAAGGCCTGTGCCCGCGCTGCCTGATGGAAGTCGGCGTTGGGCCCGACCTTAACCGGTGTGGAGCCGATAGCGCGCCCGCAGCTTCCGAACTGGAACGCGGCCTTGCCGGATTTTAAGCCATACCACGTCATCGGCGTCCTGCCCGACGGCGCGGTCGAAGGACTGTGCCCGCGCTGCCTGATGGAGTCGGCGTTGGGCGCGACTTCAACCGGGGCAGCGCCGATATCGCGCCTGGTGCTTCCGAACTGGAACGCGGCGCTGCCGGATTTCGGGCCATACCACTCCAGTTAGAGTTTTGTGTCGAAGACGTAAAGACGCGCTCCTATATTCGTTGCGAGGGTTGCAATATATACCCGACGGTCGGCGAGAATAGGTGTCCCGAACAGGCCTTCTAGTCTTCCCGAGTGCCACACTGCCATGTTAGTGTTGACATCCTTTGCGATAAGCTCGGAGTGGGGCAAAGAGGGCATCGCCCCGAAAAAGTCGAACCAAAAGCCTGCTTCGATCTTGATTTCGTACTGAAGGCCATTCGAAGAAACGATCGGTTTACGTTCATGTTCCTGTTGAAGCGGCACCTTGCCAGTCGAACGAAGTAATGCTTCCCAACTCGCCAAGGCCTGAGCACCAGAGGTCTGCGAAGCCACTTGCCCGGCGTAGTCCAACACCCAAAGCTCTGGGGCCCGGTTTTGAAGCCCCCGTGTAAGTACATATAATGTCCCACAGGATGGAAAATCGATTTGTGGGGCTGGACATGGCTTTTCAACTGGCAAGATTGCGGATCCTCCTAGCAAGATGACCCGTGATTTATTCGCGGATTTTGATTGACTCAGGGAGCTCCGCCACATCTCATGCCCCGTTCGAATGTCCAGGGCTGCCAAGTGATCCGCATCTCTCGTGCTCATTATCAAAAACACATGCCTCTTCGAGACAACGACCCTTTGGATTCCTACGATGCCACTTTGCTGCAAATGGCCGGCTTCGTATATCCACAGTGGTTTTCGCTCTTGAGGCGCACGGTTGCAAGAACACGAGCATGCCACCAGGGTTAGCAAGTAACTTGTATAACAACGGAGACGCATGAGTTCACCCCCTTGCAAGCATCACATGGTCCGCGCGGTGTACGCTCCATTGCAGGTCCCGGGCCTCTCGCTCCGGTACATCCTGTACCGCATGTTGTCGACGCCCGCATCCGCTACACTCAAACGCCCTGTGGAGGTCGAATCCGGACAAGCCAAGGGGTGCACCTCTGCCTGGTGCCGGATTACCTCGCTCTCGTTGATGGGGTTGCGTATTGCTCTTTCGCGTTGGGTAAAAGCGGCGTTGTTGACAATCAGCAAGCTGACGCCAGCCACAACTCCAATCATGTGGCGGCTGACGCTGGCGGTTCGGGATCTCATGTTAGTTCTCCTTTTGAGCGCCGTAGACTAAGGCAACCTCTGAGTAGAAAAGAAGCAAACCTGCGGAATGGTTACTTCGCCGCCCCCGGCCATCGATGAGGCGCTCAGGTTCCTCGAATACCGCCTCATCAGCAGCGATCACCTCCGGAAGCAGGGCCGGCTGCCGATCTGAGCGGCGGCCCGTACGGCGGGGATTCATGTGAACGCAGTTTATCTTCCGCAGCATGCTTCAGTGCCACACTGGCGGACTTCTTCGCCCTTCTTGGCCGACGCGGGTTGCGGCACCACCCGCGTTCGAGTATGCCCGACATTCCTAACTGTGCACAATGCGGACTGCCCCTGCCCGACGGCGCGGCCGAAGGACTGTGCCCGCGCTGCCTGATGGAGTCGGCGTTGGGCCCGACCTTAACCGAGGCGGCGCCGATATCGGGCCCGCTGCTTCCGAACTGGAACGCGGCCTTGCCGGATTTCGGGCCATACCACGCCATCGGCGTCCTCGGCGAAGGCGGAATGGGGATCGTCTATCTGGCGGAGCAGCGCGAGCCGATTCGCCGCCGCGTGGCGCTGAAGGTGCTCAAGCGCGGCGACGACCGGCCCTCGTTCATTGCCCGCTTTGAATCGGAGCGGCAGGCGCTGGCGGTGATGGACCATCCCCATATCGCCCACGTGTACGATGCCGGCGCGACCGCCGACGGACGTCCGTATCTTGTGATGGAGTACGTGCCGGGTATTCCGATCACGGACTACTGCGACCACAACCTGCTGGGCTTCTGGGAGCGTCTGGCGCTGTTCCAACAGGTCTGCCAGGCGGTGCAGCACGCGCCAGAAAGGGATTATCCATCGCGACCTGAAGCCCAGCAATGTACTGGTCACCCTGTTGGACGGCAAGCCCGTCCCCAAGGTGATCGATTTCGGAGTGGCGAAGGCCGTGAACCAGCGGCTGACGGAGAAGACACTGTTCACCGAGACCGGCATGCTGATCGGCACTCCGGAATACATGAGTCCGGAGCAGGCCGACCTTCACCGGCCTGGACGTGGATGCCACGACGGACAGGCTTCGCCGCTCACGCAGAGAAGCGCGCCGCGCGATACGGTTGGAGCAGGTCCACATCGACCTGCTCCAGGATCTCGGTGGCGGCCAGTCTGGCCCACGATGGGCGCGCAAGTCATGCCGCTGTGCAGCGCCGCTACATAGAAGTTGGGAAAATTGATGGGAACGGCCGATGATGGGATGCCCGTCTTACGCCATCACGCGATAGCCCAGAGTCATGTATTCCACCTTGGCATTCCTCAATTGCGGAAAATACCGGGCGGCCCGCACTCCTCACTGGTCCTGGAATTCCGGAATCGAACCGGGAGAGTATTCCGGCCACCGGCCACAGAAACAAGTTGACCGGCGGCTACCGTATCGCGAGGACGTTCTGTGCTGGGCGGGTTACACCGCGAATATCGGTTGGTGAAGGAGGCCGCTTAACAACGAATTTCCTTTTGCGGACCACAGCTGTATAGTTAGCGCCTCATCGCATCTGGCATAGTCGAACCAGCACGGCATGTAACGCCCGATGAAATCCAGCGGCGCCACACGGCGAATTCTCTTGGCATCAGTTTACCAGAGCGGGCTGTAGATCGGCCCCTGGGTCTCAATTGTTAAGACAATGAGTCCTAGAGGCGTTGGAGGCCGTCTGCGAGTGGGGAGTCGAGGATCCGTGCCAAAGCTGTCCGCTCAGTTGAGGCTTCCAATCTGATGGATAGCGCCACGTACCGAGGTTTCAAGCCGCTGCTGGAGTTCCGGAACCCATGCGCTGTAGTGAGTCCAGGTCATGTTTACGCTGGCATGTCCCAGCAACCGAGCGATGATCTCTATGGATACTCCAGCGCTGAGCATC
>DATMNI010000159.1:0-33181 GCA_035570275.1 Candidatus Acidiferrales bacterium
AGAGGCATCTACTTTGGAGAGGCATCTACTTGCCGATTTGCGCTTTTGAGGGCTTGACTAGTATATCTCCATATGGCAATATAGCCATATGGAGATTCACGAGCAGGCCGACACTCTTAGCTTGGCCTTCGGCGCGCTTGCCAGGTAGTCGTCCAAGCTTGCAAATTTCCCTTCCCAGAACCGGCGAAAGGGCTCCACCCAGTCAGCGATATCCTTGAGCGGAACCAACAATGCCAGCTTCTTGATGCCCTTAAGGAGATTCGCCGCCTCCAGTGCAAGAACAGCGCCGGAGGAGACGCCCCAGACGGATGCCGTACCACCCGCTTCGCTCAGTAGCGCTTCGATGTCTTCGACCTCGCGCTCCACCGCATATGGCGCAGTGTCACTACTGGCGCCTCTACCTCGGCGGTCATATGTGAAAACCGTGAAGCGCTTTGCCATGAGGTTAGCCAGTTTCCCACTCTGGCCCATGCCTCGGTAGCAGAGCGCGCCGTCGATCAGAATCACAGCCGGTCCGGCACCGATTCGGTCGAACGCGATCGCCGTCCCGTCCTTCGAGAGCACTTTTCTCGCAAAGGGCGGAATCGGAGTCGGCTGCGCAATCTCAGGGGTTCGTCTTTCTTTAGTTCCTACCGTCGTCATATACCCTCCTTTTTCGTTTCTCACTGTCACCTCTTGCGGATGCCGAAACCTGCGGCTTATGCGATCTTGTGGAGATACTCGGCGAGGTTTTCCAAGGTTCGAGCCGTTCCGGCATCCACACGCATCTTGAGCAAGGCGTCGCGATCCTCAATCGAGTGGCACTCGATTGTCATCGTGAGCTTCGTTTTGCCGCGCTCCTCCGCGAAGACAAGCGTTCCGACCGATTCGGGACTCGACGGAAACATCCGCGTAGCGAACACGAGCCGCTCCGGCGGCGTGATTTCGCGATAGGTGCCTGTAAACGAGTATGCCCCTCCACCGGCGCCGCCATGGACCCATCGAAATGCCCCGCTTGGCCGAAGGTCGATCTCGCAAACGGCGAGCGGCACACCGCTCGGGTCCCACCAATGCGCGACGTGCTCTGCCTTGGTCCAGGCTTCGAAGACCATGCTGCGAGGCGCATCGAAGATGCGCGTCATCACGATCTCGCGATCGGTCGGCGTTGTAACGCTGAATGTTCCTACAACAGGGGACGATTGGGTCCGGATAGGCGAGGCAGTTGATGCAGACCGGCGAAGTGATGCGGTCAGGATCTTCCTGAAGTCGGTCGGAGTTCCCGGTTTCTTCATTACGCTGATGCGGCTGATGCCGATGTGGTCGAAGCTTAAAGCCATCGCACACACGCTTCCCTACGACGGCGCGATCGTGCGAGACAACCAAAGAGGCAAACCGTTGCCGGCCAACCGGTGGGCGTCCATCACGGTACCGGCACTTGTCATGGATGGCGGGAATAGCCCTGCGTGGATGCGCCACGGGAACCAATCGCTGGCGAGCGTATTACCGAACGCGCGGTACCGCACGCTCGAAGGGCAAACCCACATGTTGAAGCCGAAGGTGCACGCGCCGCTGTTGGTGGAGTTTTTTAGAGGTTAGATCAATGCTTAAAGGAGCGACTATCAGCGTCGGAAACATCTGAGTGTATTGCCCGTGTACCGCGCCGTCAGAATAGACCCCGCCCATTCCCGGCGGGCATCGTAGGTCCCCCGATAGGGCTGGGCTATAGACGCCCAAATAGTGCGGTTGCCAAAAATGACCTTCGATCGCGCCGTAGTGGCGAACTCCAGGTAAGTTTTCTGGTCGCGAACCTTGCGAAGGCACCCGGCCTGCGCCGCGCTGCAAGCGGCCCGCGACCAGCCCAAACGCGCGGCGTTGTCCGAGCATGATGCCGAGCTACAGGACCTGCTGGTTGTCCGGCATCTCATCGTTGATTTCTTCCATTTCGTCTCCTTCCATGACCGCGGTTGGGACGGGTGTCCCAACGGACTCCAACTCTCACTGCAAACAAAGAGGGTTGCTGCGCGGTGGTGTGAGCGGCTGGGACAGGTGTCCCAACCCCTTGCTTTCACCACTGGTTGGGCGCACTCATAGAAATTCTTTTCCTCCCCCGAATCCTTTTCCCCACGTCCGGGGAATTAGCATTAGACATGACTGATGCGGACTTCCGCGAGGCGTATGAGCGGCACAAGGACCTCCTCTATCGCTTCGCCCGCCGCATGACCGGATCGAACGAGACGGCCGAGGATCTGGTGCATGAGTGCTTTCTGTTGCTATGGCGAAACCGCGTCGCGTATCAGCCCGAGCGCGGGTCGCTTCGCGGCTTCCTCGTCGGGGTGACGCGTAATCTGGCGTTAAAGCGCATGAACCGCGAGCGAAGCTTCGACCAGTTGGAGGATGACATCGCGACGTGCGGGCCCATCCATCCCGCCGATCGCGAACGCGGCTGTATCGTAGCGCAGGCCGTAGAAGCGCTTCCGCCGCTGCAGCGCGAGGCGCTCATCCTGGCGGAGTACGAAGACATGCCGCTCGAAGAGATCGCGCGGTCGGTCGGGGCGGAACTGGCGGCGGTGAAATCGCGCCTGCACCGCGCTCGGGAAAACCTGCGGCGAATGCTGGCGCCGCTGCTCGAATCGAAAGGAAGGGCCAATGGAACACGGTGAGGACCGCGAGTTACGAGAATTGCTGCGCGAATGGAGCGTGCCGGATGCGCCTCCATCGCTCGACCAGAGGGTGCTGGGCGGCCGTCGTTCCGGCCGCGAGGCATGGTGGAGATTTCTGCTTACGGGATCCATCCGAATTCCTGTTCCGGTGGGCATGGCGTTCGCCGCCGTACTGCTGGTCACGATCGGCGGTCTCATCCGGCAGCGCCCCGCGCCGGCTCCGGCTCCTTCAACGGTCAGCCTGGTGGACTTCCGGCCGGTGAGCGATCTCAATGTGAGGGTGATTCGCCAGCATGAGTCGAACTAGAGTCATCTGTGGTGTGTTCGCCGCCGCCGTCGGCCTGTTTGCACAGGGAGGCGGGCTGACGGTTAGCAGCCCGTCGTGGAAGGGACTGGAGATCCACTTCGAGACCAAAATCGAACCTCCTGGAACGCTGCTTCCCGGCGGAGTCATTAGCGGACCAGACAGCGCGCATCACATCATCAACGATGCCGCGCATCGGCGGGCTTTCGGCTATAACATCGGGCTCGATCCCGACCAGAATGGCCAAACCGCGCAGATCCGCATTGAGCGCTGGAATCCCGCGGAATCAAAAGTTACTTTCCATGCCGGCTGGACGTTCTTGGAGCTGCCGAAATACCCGCTCATTCCCAACGTGAGAGTGGGGGAGACCGTGGCGCTCGATCTGCTGGTCAACTCGTCTACCGGCCAGAAGGTGGTGGACTATCTCACGCTGCGGCGCCACGGCGATATGGACCTTCGGAGTGCATCCCACGACTTCGCCGTGGCCGATGCGGAACTGATGCTCGCGGAGCCGCGGCTCTTTCTCAATGGGAAGCTGGAGGCCGAAGACAGCGCCGGAGTGTCTGGAACGGTGATCTGGTTGTATCTTATGGGACACGGAAGATTCGTCCTGTCGCTGATTCCTCATGACAAGCTCGGGTTCGTAAGGAATGGCGTCGTATCGCGGAACGGTCTGCTATTCCGGGACCGAGGGGTGGAATTTCGAGTCGAGTGCGACAGCCGCATCGCACCCGGCTCTGGTACGTACAACCTATACGTGCGGGAGGAACGCGAGTGGCGACCTGACGGCGGAGCGCCATTCCGGATCGGTTCGGCCGATAGCGCCGAGTTGGTCGTCGGTAAGAAATAACCAAGGAGAGGAAACATGCTTAACAGCAGATTGGGATTCGTGTGTCTGAGCTTGGCGGCCATGGCGTTTGGCCAGGCATCATTCGAAGTGGCGTCCATCAAGCCGCATCCCGGCATCGTGACGTCCTCATCGGACCCGAGAGTTAAAGGCAGCCGCGTAACGGCAACCGCCTCGACGCTGATGGATATGATCACTACCGCCTATCACGTGCGCAACGACCAGATTTCCGGAGCGCCCGGCTGGGCGTCCTCGGATCACTACGATTTGGAGGCCAGGGCGGGAGAGCAAGCTATCACCACCGAGCAGATGCGGCCGATGCTGCAGGCGTTGCTTGAGAACCGGTTTCAACTTCGGATCCACCGCGAAAACAGGGCCGTTCCAATGTTCGCACTGGTGGTGGGGAAGCACGGCCCAAAGTTCCAAGAATCGTCTCCTACAGATGACCCCAAAAGCAGCATCACTGGCGACGGCATGGGCATGCATTTGGAATTTGCCCGGCAGACCATGGCGAATCTCGCCTCCCGCCTATCGAGTAACGGAGCCGGCTGGCCGGTAATCGACAAGACCGGTCTAACGGGACAGTACACGTTTAAGCTGGAATGGGCACACGAAATTCCGGGACACGAATCGGCGTTGCCGTCGCTCCCGGATGCCTTGCAGGAACAAGCCGGTCTCAAACTGGAACTCACCAAGGGGCAGGGTGAATTCATCGTCATCGATCACGCCCAAAAGCCTTCGGCAAACTAGAGAACGCCGCTACTGATTTGTTGCCCTACAGGATAGATCCTCCCTGACGGCGTAGCGTTTACAAATCCATGTTGGCGGTTTGCCGACTCGGCCGGCAGTCCCAGGCCGCCGGCGTCGGCAGTTGCAACTGGTTATCATCTTGGCGAATGCCGCCACTTCTTGGCCGGACAACTAAGCGGTGATACTCAACAAAACGGGAAAATCAAACGAGCGGTCCCCCCATGCCTGCCATGTTTTGTTGACACTGAGTTGCATCTGAGGTGTAATGGTTCTGGCGTGATCAGGCTGACACCGAAGCCGCACCAGAGTCGCAAGGGCGCCCCGAAATCCGCCTCCCGGATGGCTGCGCGTGTCGCTCTATGGCTGGGTGGCCTGTCGCTGACCGCCGTCTTGATCTGGCAGGCATTCAGTCAGGGCGGCAACCCCGATCCTCTGGCGCCGCATGTGGGTTTCAACGCCGCCACCCTCGACATTGCGGTGCTCGTCTTTCGCGAGGGCCTGGAATGCATTCTGGTCCTGGCGGCCATCACGGCAACCATGGGCGTATCAGTGGGTGCGTCTGGGGGTGCATCCGGGGGCGCATCAGGCGATGACTATCGTCGCCCGGTGGCCTTCGGCGCTGGGGCGGCATTCCTGGCAACCTTGGTCACATGGTGGATTGCCATTGGCCTGATCGACGATCTGACGCAGAAATTGTCCACCCTGAATCTCCAGGCTGCCACGGGCCTCCTTGCCATTGTGGTGCTGCTGGTGGTGATGAACTGGTTCTTTCACAAGGTCTACTGGACTGGGTGGATCTCGCTGCATACGAGGAAGAAACAACACCTGCTGGAACGCTCTAAAACCACTGAAGCTTCGAAGGCGAATCCGTGGTGGGGTTTTGCGTTGCTGGGGTTCACCTCGTTGTATCGCGAGGGCTTTGAGGTCGTCCTCTTCTTGCAGAGTTACCGCCTCAAGCGCGGTGGCCAGGTTGTGCTTTACGGGGTGTTACTGGGCCTGCTGTTCTCCGGCATCATTGCGGTTCTGACGTTTCTGGCTCATCGCCGCCTGCCCTATCGCAGAATGTTGATCCTGACAGGCATCATGCTGGGGGCAGTCCTCCTGGTGATGGTCGGGGAAGAAGCCCAGGAAATGCAAGCGGCCCACTGGATTCCGACCACCGTGCTGCCGCGGCTGGCGGCGCTGATTCCGCCGTGGATGGGGCTTTGGTTTTCGGTGTTTCCCACCGTCGAGACGCTCGGCGCCCAGGCAGTTGCCACCCTGCTGGTGGTCGGTTCGTACTTTGCGGCCCGGGTCCAGCGCCGGTTTATCGCGGAAGTATCCCGCGGTGCGTAATCGTTCACCCGCCGCAATTTCGGCGCCGGCCGTATCTGAACGCCATGCTCCTCGCCTTCCCCGCCCCACTTGTGCGGGCGTTATCCCGCGCTCGATCATGGCAACAGCGCGCGCTTGCTTTCCGGGTGGCGCAGGAATGCCTCGGCTTGGGGGAAGCCGCTCTCCGCGCCGCGAAACCGCGTGATCTCCACCTGTTTCGGGTACCACTTGCCCGGCTGCTGTGACACATGCGCGTAACAGGCGTCGCGGCGGCGCGTTTCCACCGAGGAGATATCTACGTAGTCGGCGGGTGAGAACATGGTGGTATCCTCGGCGACCTCGTAATAGTACAGCGCGAATCTCTTGCCGGCTTTCCACCAGGCATCCAGGGTAAGCATGGAGACGGCGCGATGGTCGCGGTGACGGTCGATGGGCCACTGGGTGAATACCACATCGGGCCTCTCCGCGGCCAGCACGCGGGCGAAGGCCTCATAGTGCGGGGCATCCACGCTGGCGCGGCCGTCGTACTGGCCGGCGAAAACGGCACGGGCCTTCAGACTTTGACAAGCCTGCTGGGCCTCGGCGGTGCGGATGCCGGCACAACGCCCCAGGCTCGCTCCGCCGCAGTACCCCTCGCCGCGATTCAGGTACAGCAGCACCACTTCATGGCCGAGTTCGGTGTAGCGCGCCACGGTCCCGGCGCAGCCGCATTCCGGGTCGCCCGGATGACCGCCCGCGACGACGATCTTTAGGGCCTGCGTCCCGGATTGCGCCCGCAGGGGCAGAGCGGTGGCGGCAGCCAGCAGATGGCGGCGTGAGATGATCACGGAAGAATTGTAATACGAGCGCCCCGGACCTGAGGATCATGCCGTGGTTCGCTGCCCCACAGAAATAGCCGCGCGGGCGGAATGGCGGTTTTAATGTGATGATGGGAGCAGATGGAGTTTCGCACGCAAACGCCCGGGCCGCCACTGTCGGATTTCATCGAAATGCTATGGTATGGGGCCGGCGCGGCCGGGCCGCACTCCAGGGAACGGCTGCTGCCGGATGGTTCGATGGAACTGGTGATTAACCTCAGCGAGGATGAGGTGCGGGTCTACGACCGCCTGGACCATCGGAAATTCGAAAAGCTTCGCGGGGCGGCAATAGTCGGGCCGCATTCGGAGTTCTTCGTCATCGATACCGCGGAGCAGCGAAACGTGATGGGCGTGCACTTCAAACCGGGCGGCGCGTTTCCGTTCCTGCCATTGCCGGCGGACGAATTGCACGGCCTGCACATTTCGCTGGAGGATGTTTGGGGGCGCTGGGCCGGCGAGTTGCGCGAACGCCTGCTGGAGGCGACGGCTTTGGCGGACCGCTTCCGCATTCTGGAGGCGGCGTTGCTGGCGCGGATCTGGCGGCCGCTGGTGCGGCATAGGGCGGTGGCGTTTGCGCTCGGCCAGTTTCACGGCGGGCCGAAAACGCGGACCATCGGCGACGTCACCGACCAGACCGGTCTCAGCTCGCGGCGCTTTATCGAGGTGTTCCGGCAGCAGGTCGGTTTGACGCCGAAGCTCTTCTGCCGCGTGCGCCGCTTTCAGGAAGTGGTGCAGCGGGTAGCCGCCAGCGGGCACATCGACTGGACGGACGTGGCACTCTCCTGCGGATACTTCGACCAGGCGCACTTCATCCACGATTTCCGGGCGTTTTCGGGGATCAGCCCCACCATGTATGCCGGGTTACGGACCGGACACACCAACCACGTGCCGATCTTCGAGTAGGTCAAATTCTTACAATCCAGGCCGTCCTCTTTCGGGCACAATAGGACTCATGAACAAAACAGTAAAAGCAATTCCCGAGGGGTTTCAGGCGGTAATTCCTTACCTGGTAGTGGATGGCGCGGAGAAAGTGATTGAGTTTCTCAAGCAGACCTTTCATGCCAAAGAAATGATGAGGATGACGAGGCCAGATGGCAAGATGGGGCACACCGAAATGCGGATTGGCGATTGCGTGGTGATGCTGGCCGACGCGTGGGGCCCTTGGAAACCGATGCCTGCCATGATCATGGTGTACACGGAGGACGTCGACGCGGTGTACCAGCGCGCCCTGCAAGCCGGTGCGACTTCGGTCAGCGAGCCGAAGGACCAGTTCTACGGCGATCGCTCGGCCGCGGTGGCGGACGCCTGCGGCAATCAGTGGTATATTGCCACGCATATAGAGGATGTGTCGGAAGAGGAGTTGATGCGGCGGCACACGGCGATGGCGGGGGCACATTAGCAGCAGGGGCACCGCTCCCTAACGGTCACGGCTCCGAATGAGGCCTCAGAGCCGCGACCGTGAGGGAGCGGTTACCTGAGCGGTCACCGGCTGCGCCACTCCTCCAGTTCCCGCTGGATGAACCAGGCCACCAGGCGGCGGAAGATGTCCTCGATCAGGTCCGGGTCAAGACCTTCGCGTTCGGCCCACTGCCGCCGCCGGGCCAGCATGGCGGCCAGGCGCTCGGGCGCGGCCACAGCGGTCTCACTGGTTTTGAACCGGGCGGCCGCGTTCACGTATCCGGCGCGCTTGCCCAGCAGCGCCACCATCTGCTCGTCCAGGTGGTCAATCTCCTCGCGGACCTGGCTGAGCGATCGGCATTCGGAGGGCGTGGGCATGTCTCATAATAGAATGAGATTTGATGCCAACAGACGATCGCGCGATCGCCATTTGCGCTACCTTCACCGTGGAAGCCATTGAGGCCGCGCTGGCTTTTTGGATCGCCGAGCTCAGGCTGGACTATGAGATCCGGTTCGCCGGGTACAGCCAGATTTACCAGCAACTGCTGGACCCGACGGGGCTCTTTGCGCGCAATCGCGGCGGCTTCAATGTGGCGCTGGTGCGGTTCGACGATTGGCTTCGCGCCGGCGGACCCGACGGGCCGGAGGAGCATTCCGATCGGCTGGTGGCAGCCATCCGGGCGGCTGCGGCTACGTTCTCGGTTCCGCTAATTCTGGTGATCTGCCCAGCCACTCCGGAGCATTCCGCCGGGTTTGAGCGGGCTGAACGCGTGCTGCGCGAAGGTATCGCCGGTCTGCCGGCCGTGCACGTCGTCGATCCGGCCGGCGTGGAGGCTTGGTACCCCGTGGCGCAGGTTCACGATCCGGACGGCGACGAACTGGGCCATTTGCCGTACACGCCGGAGTTCTTTGTGGCGCTGGCTACGGCCATCGCGCGCACGGTCCACGCCATCGCGGCGCCTCCTTATAAGGTGATCGCGCTCGACTGCGACGACACGTTGTGGTCGGGCATTTGCGGCGAGGATGGACCGCACGGTGTGGAGCTGGACCCGCCGCGCCGCGCGCTGCAGGTTTTCATGGCGGGCCGGCGCCAGGCGGGCATGCTGCTGACGCTCTGCAGCAAGAACAACGAAGAGGATGTGGAGGAGACGTTCGCCGCCCATCCCGAAATGCCATTGCGGCTGGCGGACTTCGCCCAGCGGCGCATCAATTGGGAGCCCAAGAGCGCCAACCTGAACGCGCTGGCGGAGGACCTGGACTTAGCGCTCGACAGCATCATCCTGGTGGACGATAACCCGAAGGAATGCACCGAAGCGCAGGTGGGCAGCCCCGGCGTGCTGGCGTTGCCGCTGCCGGTGCAGGCTGAGGAGATCCCGGAATTCCTGAACCACGTCTGGGCTTTCGACCGCGCGCGGGTGACCGAGGAAGACCGCTTGCGGCCGGAATTGTACGTCCAGCGGGCGGAGCGGGCCAAAGCGCAAAAGGCGTCGGCCAACCTGGAAGAATTCCTGGCGTCGCTGCAGCTTGAGATTGCTATCGGGCCCATGGAACCCGGCCAACTGGAGCGGGTGGCGCAACTCACCGGGCGCACCAATCAGATGAATGCATCGTGCCTTCGCCGCACTCCAGCCGCGGTGCAAGATCTTTTGACAACGGGCGCCGCCGAATGCCTGACGGTGAGCGTGCGGGACCGCTTCGGCAGCTACGGGCTCACGGGCGTGATCATCTTCCGGTGCCAGGCCCCGGCGCTGGTGGCCGATACGTTTCTGTTGAGCTGCCGCGTGCTGGGCCGCGGGGTGGAGCATGGCATGGTGGCGCGCCTGGGCGAGTTGGCGCTGGAACGCGGCCTGGCGCGAGTGGAAATTCCGTTTGTGGCAACCGGCAGGAACCGGCCGGCTCAGTTGTTTTTGGAATCGATCGGTGTGCCGCTGAGTGCGGAGGCCGCGGCGGCGGTGAAGTATCTGCCGTCCCGGATCCTGCCGGCGAACTCCGAATGGAGCCGCAACTCCCAGCGGAGCCGCAACTTCCAACCGAGCCGTGACCGTGAGGGAGCGGTTGTCCCAAGCCCCGACTACGTCAAGATCGCCACCGAACTGCGGCGCATCGAGCAGATTGCCGAACGGATTCGCCTGACGACCCGCCGCCCAGTTCCGTTGCGGGCAGAGGCAGACCCGCCGCGCACCGCGCTGGAGCGGGACCTGGCCCCACTTTGGGCTGAGCTGCTGAACCTGCCTGCCGTGGGCGTTCACAGCAACTTCTTCGAACTGGGCGGCCACTCCCTGCTGGCGGTGCAGCTTCTTTCGCGCGTGCGGCAGATTTATCAGGTGGACCTTTCCCTGGAGGTGGTGTACAGCGGCGAATTCACGGTGGCCGAACTGGCCAAGGCCATCGAGTTGAAGGAGATCGAACAGGCGGGCGGCGACTACCAGGGGTTATTAAACGAGCTGGATAGCCTTTCGGACGAAGAAGCGCGGGCGATGCTGACCGAAGAGCAGGATGCGACCTAGCCGATGCGGATTCTGCTGACGGCCAACGCATCCTATGTGCCGCCGCGCGGAGGCGCCACCCGCAGCAATCTGATCTGGCTCGACCGGATGGCGCGCGCCGGCCACGCCTCCCGCATCGTGTGTGGGGCTTCCGGCGGCGAAGGGGGCGGGAAAGCTGCCGGCCTGGGCTATCACGAATCGATCACGGTGTTGGCGGTGGAGGACCCTGCACGCCGCCTGCTAACGCTGCGGCAGCAGATTCGCGAGTTTCGCCCCGATTGGGTGCTGGTCTCATCCGAGGATCTGGGCCACCTTCTGTTGCGCGAGGCCCAACAAGGCGCTCCGGGGCGTCTGGTCTACCTGGCCCATACGCCGCAGTTTTTTCCCTTCGGACCGGCCAGTTGGAATCCGGACCCGCAGGGCGCAGAACTGGTGGCGCAGGCGGCGGCCGTCGTGGCCATTGGGCAGCACATGGCGGAGTACATCGCGCGTTCGCTGGAGTTCGCGCTGGAGCGGTCATTGGCGCGCCCCGTGGTCGTAATTCATCCGCCGATTTACGGCCCGGGCCCATACCCCAACTACGCCAGCTTCGAACGCGGCTTCCTCACCATGATCAACCCCTGCGCGGTGAAGGGCATTTCGATTTTTCTGGAAATCGCCGGGCGGCTGCCGGAATACCAGTTCGCCGCCATACCCGGTTGGGGAACCACCAGCGAAGACCGCCGCGCGCTGGAGCGGGTGCCCAACATACGGCTGCTGCCGAACCCGAAAGATATCGACCAGCTTCTGGCGCAAACGCGGCTGCTGCTGAACCCGGCGCTCTGGTATGAGGGCTTCGGGCTGATCGTGATGGAAAGCATGCTGCGCGGCATCCCGGTGGTGGCGAGCGATTCGGGCGGGCTGAAGGAAGCCAAGCGCGGAACCGGGTACGTGATTCCGGTACACACCATCGAACGGTTCGACCCGGTGTTCGACGAGCACGCCATGCCTCGGCCCGTGATAGAGCAAAACAGCGCCGCGCCCTGGGTGGCGGCCGTGCGCGAATTGCTGACGGATCGGGCGGCCTACGAACGGGAATCGGCGTCATCGCGGCAGGCGGCGGCGCGCTTCGTGAGCGGATTGGATGCGGGCGATCTGGAGCGGCTGCTGGAATCCCTCGAACCTACCGGTCCGGCCCGCTCGGGCGATTCGGGGCGTCTGCCGGCAGGCCGGGCGGCGCCTCACATCACCATGGAATCGCTTTCGCCCGAGAAGCGCGCGCTGCTGCTCGAACGGCTGCGCAAACGCCAGGCTGGACGGTGATGCGCATCCTGCTGGCACAGAATTCCCAGTATTATCCGGCCCACGGCGGCGGCGATAAATCCAACCGTCTGCTGTTGGAGGCGCTGGCAGCACGCGGCCACGAATGCCGGGTAGCGGCGCGTATCAGCGTCTTCGGCGAAGCCGGCCATCGGCAATACCTGGCCGACCTGGCGGCGCGCGGCGTGGCGCCGATTTCGACCGGGAACGGCGTGGTCACGTTGCAGCGAGCCGGCGTGGAAGCGCACGTGGTCACCAATGCCAACCTGCGGGCGTGCTTCGCAGAACAGGTGGAGGCATTCCGGCCGGACGTGATTCTGACCTCGACGGACGACCCGGCGCAGCTTCTGCTGGAGGTGGCGCTGCGGGCCGGAAGCGCCCGCGTAGTCTACCTGGCGCGCGCCACCATGGCGCTGCCTTTCGGACCGGATTGCGCCTTTCCGAGCCAGGCCAGGACGGAACGAATCCGCGCCGCCGCCGCGGTGGTCGGGGTGAGCCAGTACGTGGCCGATTACATCCGCCAACACGCCGGCATCCCGGCGGTGCACGTGCCGATTTCGTTGATGGAACCGGGGCCCTGGCCCGTGCTGGGCCGTTTCGACAATGAATTCGTCACCTTCGTGAATCCGTGCGCGGTCAAAGGAATAGCGATTTTCCTGGGGTTAGCAGACATTTTTCCCGATACCATCTTTGCCGCCGTGCCCACCTGGGGCACGAACCAGGAGGATCGCGCCGCGCTGGAGCGCCGGAGCAATGTGCGCGTGCTCCGCCCGGTGGACGATATCGACCTGCTGCTCCAGCGCACGCGGGTGCTGCTGGTGCCTTCGCTGTGGGCCGAGGCGCGGTCGCGGATTGTGCTGGAAGCCATGCTGCGCGGTGTGCCCGTGATGGCCAGCAACGTCGGCGGCATCCCCGAGGCCAAGATGGGAGTGCCGTATCTGCTGCCGGTGAACCCGATCGCGCGGTACGAAACGCGCGTGGACGAGCAGATGGTGCCGGTGGCCGAGGTGCCGCCGCAGGATCTGGATCCGTGGCGCGAATCGCTGGCCCGTCTGCTGGGCGACCAGGCGCACTATGAAGAGATAGCCGCAGCGTCGCGCGCAGCCGCTCTCGAATACACGGCGAATCTGAATGCCGCTCCGCTGGAGCGCGTCTTGCAGGAAGTGCGTGGCCGCGACCCTCTGGGTCGCGTGCAGGCCCCGAACCTGCCGCCGCCGGCCCAGAAAGGCCTCGACAGTTTGTCGCCGGACAAGCGCCGGCTGCTGGCATTACGGCTTCGCCAGCGCGCCCCGGCCTCGGCCTGGTTTCCTGGCGCGGACGCGTGCGAGGGGCTGCGCTTGTTCTGGTTTCCGCATGCCGGTGGCGGGACGGGGCAGTTGAGTGGGCTGCCTCAGGTCTGTCCGGTGCGGCTGCCGGGCCGCGAATCCCGCCTGGCTGAAGCGCCCTTCGAGCGCATGGGGCCTCTGGTGGAGGCGCTGGCCAACGCTATCGAGCCCTACCTGGCGAGGCCGTTCGCTTTCTTCGGCCACAGCATGGGCGCCGCCGTGGCCTTTTCACTGGCGCGGCTGCTGCGGCGCCGCAACCAGCCGCTGCCCAAGATGCTGATCGCATCGAGCGCGCGGGCGCCGCAGTATCGCCGCAATCATGTTCCGCCCGCGACCCCCACCGACGAAGTATTTTTGGCCGAACTGCGCCGCCTCGGGGGCATCCCCAATGAGGTGCTCGACGACCCGGCGATGATGCGCGCCGTCCTGCCGGCGCTCCGGGCCGACACGGCGCTCTACCGCAGCTACGTCTACGCGGAGGACGCGCCGTTGGCCTGCCCGATCCGGGCGTACGGCGGCGCCGAGGATCCAAATGTTTTTCGCGAACATCTGGAAGCGTGGGCGCAACAGACGACGGGGCAATTCGCGCTGCGGCTGTTTCCCGGAGGCCATTTCTATTGGAACGCCGGCCGCGCGGCTTTGGAGCAGGCGCTGGCGGAGGACCTAATGGAAGACCTGGCCGAAAACCTGGAGGGACTGGAATGAAGATTGTGGTTTTGGACGGCTACTGCCTGAATCCGGGCGACCTGTCGTGGGACGAGTTGCGCCGCTTTGGCGAAGTGGAGGTGTTCGACCGCACGGCGGAAGCGGACGTAGTGGCGCGGGCGGCCGGCGCCGCCATCGCGCTCACCAATAAGGCGCCGTTGTCCGCCGCCACGCTGCGGCAATTGCCGGAACTGCGCTACATCGGCGTGCTGGCCACGGGCTATAACGTGGTGGATGTGGCGGCGGCGGGGAAGCAGGGCATCGTGGTTTCGAATATCCCCACGTACGGCACGGCCTCGGTGGCGCAGTTCGTGTTCGCGCTGCTATTAGAGTTGTGCCACAACGTGCGCGTGCATGCCGACGCGGTGCGGGCGGGCGAGTGGTCGCGCAGCCCGGATTGGTCGTTCTGGAAATCGCCGCTGATGGAACTGGCTGGGAAAACGATGGGGATTATCGGGTTCGGGCGCATCGGGCGGCAGACAGGCCGCATCGCCGACGCGATGGGGATGAGGGTGATCGCCAACGATACTTATCAGGGCGACCCGCCGGCGTATGAGGGTTTTCGCTGGGCAACGGTGGAGGAAGTGCTGCGCCAATCCGATGTGGTCAGCCTGCACTCGCCGTTGTTTCCGGATACCCAGGGGATGATCAACGCCCGCAGCCTGGCGTGTATGAAGCCATCGGCATTCCTGATCAACACGTCGCGAGGGCCGTTGGTGGTGGACCAGGATCTGGCGGACGCGTTGAACGCGGGGCGGCTTGCGGGTGCGGGCCTGGATGTGCTCTCGGTGGAGCCGCCGGCCGCCGCCAACCCGCTGCTGACGGCGCGCAATTGCCTGGTGACTCCGCACATTGCGTGGGCCACAAAGGAAGCGCGGTCGCGGCTGATGGACGCGGCCGTGCAGAACGTGGCGGCGTTTCTGAGCGGCAAGCCGCAGAATGTGGTGGGGTAGGTGAGTTGCAGTCTTTTAGTGAAGTTGTTCTCAGCGATGGGCAACTTTCGGTAAGCGGCCGGCTACCAGATCGTTTGAACTCTCAAGGCCCGAATCTTCCCGTCGCGGCTGATCAGAGGCACTTGCAGAGCCATCGCTGTGGCGGTCACGATTCGATCCGGCAGGTCCGGAACCTCACTGCGGCTTACAAGCTCAAGAGCATCGGCGACCGTGCGGGCTAGCGGCGCCAACAGACACGGAGTCGCCGGGTCATCGAGGGCCTGGATCAGCCTATCACGGGCCGCCGCGGGCAAACGGCCTTTCTCGACCAGGTAAGTCAGCTCCACGAGACAGATCGATGGAACGTGAATGAGTTCCCCTGCGGCAGTCCCGGAATCGAGAGCGGCAGTCGCTGTTGCGGAGAGCCGAGAGTCAGCCGACAAGTACCAGACAATGGCATGGGTATCAACCGCGACCGCAGCCATTAGATGTCTTCCCTGGGGAAGTTCCTCCACATGTCGCGCTGATTGTCCTCGACCTCAGCCGCGGAGAGCGAGACGCCCAAGTCTGCCCATATGCCCATCACACTCTTGAATGGCGTCTTCTTGGATGTTTCGTCACGGAGGCGGGCGGCGTGGTTTAGGATTTTTTGCTGTTTCTCAGGCGGAAGCGCCCGGACAGCTTCCAGAATCGCCTGTTCGAGAGACATGAAAACCTCAACTCTATTATCCGCAGCTTCGAGGGGAATGCAAAAGGCGCCTGCCCTCGCCGGGGCGGAGGCGAATCCGGAACCGGGCCGGACGCGACTAAACCGGTGCTCACGCGCGGATGTGCCTCGTGGATGATCAGGTCCACACGACGTACGCAAAGAGAGTCGCTGGTTGAACGCCGTCTGGAAGTGCTGCTGTTCGATCCGGTGCTGAAAACGCCCACGCCGAATTAAGCCCGCATACCCAAACGGGACAAATTGTCCCGGAAATCGACTCTATCCAGGGCTAACTCCTTTGTTTGAGAAATATTCGGGACAAGTTGGCCTGGATCGCCTAACCCTAACCTAACCGGCGTGTAGAAGGCCGCGGCGTTTCTGAGCGGCGAGCCGCAGAATGTGGCGGGGTAGGCCGGATGCCGGGCACTCAACGGAGGGATCTGCGGCGCACTCTTCCCGGGGATGCCGGCCACGCAGCTCCCGAGTTCTCGGGGGGGCGGCACGCCGTAAGGGAGGCTATAATATCGACTGGGAGCCGCAAGATCGATGGAAACAGCCGCACCAGAATCGACCCCCATCGCCCTCGGGCATGAAGACGACGGCCGGTGGTGGGCGACATCGAGTCCTTGCCTGGAGTGATGGCCTATGGCCCAACGCGCGAGGCCGCGATCTCAGCCGTCCGAGCGCTGGCTCTTCGGGTTGCCGGCGATTGCATCGATCACGGGGAGGAAGTCCCGCCGCGGGTCTCACCGGGGGGAGGCAAGTACACCGTTTCAGAAGTTCCGTAACGTATCCGGGAAACCGCTTGCTTACGCGCGCGGCTCCGATCAGAGCCGCGACTTGTGGCTCGATCGTTAGGAAGCGGTTCCCTCCAAATACGACTGTATTTGTGAAATAGTCTGCCAAGCGATGAGCCATGGTGACAAATACGTGAAGCTGGTCGAGTGGTCGGACCAGGACGGGTGTTTCATCGGCAGTTGCCCCGAGTTGTTTTATGGCGGATGTCATGGACCGGACGCCAGGGACGTCTTTTCGGAGCTGTGCACGATCGTTGACGAGACCGTAGCGATTTATGCGCGGGCTGGCCGGCCGCTTCCCGCACCATGGTCGGGTCGCCAGTTCGTGAACGCCCTCCAAGACATCAGATAACCAACGACACAGGCAAGAATGCCCGTGCTGCATCTGAGTACAATAGAAGCAACCATGATGAAACTCAGACTGGCGGTGCTCTTCGTTTTGGTCTTGACCGTGGCGGCGGGGCAGCAGGTGCGAAGGGAACGTGCTGTGCGCATGGCTGCGCGCGGCACCCGCGGCGCCGTGGCGGGGGGGACGGAATACGCCACCGAGGCCGGCATGCGCCTGTACTTCAGCGGCGGCAACGCCGTGGATGCCGGTGTGGCCACCATGCTGGCCGCCTCCGTGGCCGAGTTCTCGCACTTCGGCCTGGGCGGCGAAGCGCCCATTCTGGTGCGTACCAGGGATGGCAAGGTTCACGCCATTGCGGGCGTCGGCACCATGCCCAAACTGGCCACCGCGCAGTTCTTCCGCGACCATAAACTCACCGAACTCGAAATTGTGGAGCAGCCCGAAAAGCGCGGACTGAAGGGTTGGGTGCCAGTCGCCGGCATTCTGCCCGCCCTGGTTCCATCGATGGTCGAAGCGGCCTTGGTCACGCTGCGCGAGTACGGCACCAAGTCCTTCACCGAAGTGCTGCAGCCGGCCGTGGATCTTGCCGACGGTTTCCCCATCGATGAACAGCGCGTCTTCGCCATCAACAATAGCGCCAAGTACCTGGACTCGTGGCCGGATTCGAAGAAGATCTTCCTGCCCAACGGCCGTGTGCCGGTGGTGGGCGAGATCTTCCGCCAGGCCAACCTCGCGCGCACCCTGCGCCTGATGCAGGAAGCCGAAAAGAAAGCTTTGGCCTCCGGCGCCAGCCGCGCCAAGGCAATCGACGCCGTCCGCGACTTTTTCTATCGCGGCGAAATCGCCCACCGCCTCGACGAGTTTTCGAAGAAACACGAGGGCCTGCTGCGCTACGAGGATATGGCGGCTTTCCAGCTTCAGCCCGAGGAGCCGGTTTCCACCACCTTCAAGGGCTACACCGTTTACAAACCCGGTTTCTGGAGCCAGGGGCCCTCGATGATCGAGGCGCTCAATATTCTGGAAGGCTTCGACATCCCCGGCCTGAAGCTGAATTCCGCCGATTACATTCACACTCTGGTGGAAGCCCTCAAGCTGGCCTATGCCGACCGCGACACCTACTACGGCGACCCCAAGTTCAACAAGATCCCTACCGAGCGCCTGCTTTCCAAAGAGTACGGGGAGGAGCGCCGTAAGCTCATTACCAATGATGCCTCGGTGGAGTTCCGCCCTGGTAAGATCGGCGACCATCCGCCGCAGCATCCTTACTATTCCGAAATCGCGCGCCGGCAGATTGACGACGTGCTGCTGGCCAAGGACACCACCTGCGTGGACGCCATCGATAAAGACGGCGTCGCGTTTTCGGCTACGCCTTCGGGCGCGTGGATGCCCACGTTCATCGCGGGCGATACCGGTATTCCGCTCACCCAGCGCGCCCAGAGCTTCCTGCTGGTGCCCGGCCACCCCAACGAACTGGCGCCCGGCAAGCGGCCCCGCGTCACCCTGAGCCCTACGCTGGTGGTGAATCCCGATAAGACGGTGATCGCGCTTTCCACGCCCGGCGGCGACAATCAGGACCAGTCGCTGCTCCAGGTCCTGTTCTATGCCATCTTCTTCGGCATGAACGCCGAGTACGCCGTGGAGTCGCCGCGCTTCCAGACCGAGCACCTGGTCTCAAGCTTCGACAACCACGCCATGAGCCCCGGCAGCCTGCTGCTGGATGAGCGCACGGCGCCCGCGGTGGTGGCCGAGTTGCAAAAACGCCATCACCTGGTAGAGATGCGCACCCGGTTTGCCAGCGGCGCCGCGCCGGTGATTGTGCGGCTCACGCCCTTCGGCCTGATCGAAGCCGGGGCCGACCCGTTCTACTTCCGGGCCGCGCAGGCGTGGTAGTGGAGCAGGACGGGCTCTTCGACGGGCTCTTCGACGGCCCCGACAACCCAGGCGCCTTCGATACCGGCGGCCTCGCCGCCAAATTGCGCCAACTCGCCGCGGAGAATATCTTAATCGGCGGCAGTTCCTGGAAATATGAAGGATGGCTAGGCCAGATCTACCGCCGGCAACGCTACCTTTCCCGCGGCAAATTCTCGAAGAAGCTCTTCGAGGCTGATTGCCTCCGCGAATACGCGGAAACCTTTCCCACGGTGTGCGGCGATTTCGCCTTCTACCAGTTTCCCACCGAGGAGTTCTGGCGCCGCCTCTTCGGGCTCACCCCTGAGCATTTCCGTTTCGCCTTCAAGGTGCCCGAGCAGATCACGTGCAAAGTATTCCCGGCCCACCCGCGGTACGGCGCCGCCGGCGGCCGCGACAACGAAGCCTTCCTGGATAGCCGGATGTTCCAGGACATGTTCGTCCGCCCCTTGCTTCCCCACCGCCAGAAGACCGCGTTGCTGATTTTCGAATTCGGCGCATTCGGACGCCGCAGTTTCGCGAGCCTGGCGGAGTTTCTCGATCGCCTGGACCCGTTCCTCGCCAGCCTGCCGCCGGAGTTCCGCTACGCGGTGGAGATCCGCAATCCCGGCTTTCTGGATAAGGATTACTTCGCCTGCCTGCGCAGCCACGGCGTGGCGCACGTCTACAACGCCTGGTCGAAGATGCCGGAATTGCGCTACCAGATTGCCATTCCGGATTCGGTCACCGCCTGCTTCCTGGTGTGCCGCGCCCTGCTCCGCCATGGCCGCGTGTATGAAGATGCCGTGGCCGCATTCGCGCCATACCGCGAAGTGCAGGACCCCAACCCGGAGGCCCGCGAATCCATGCGCGTGCTGATCGGCCGCGCCCGCGAGAACAAGGAATTCCTGTTCCTGTTCGTCAACAACCGCCTGGAGGGCAACGCCCCATCGACCATTCTGTCACTGGTGGAACCATAAGGCTCCGGCATCCTGAACGGGCCATCCGCGGGCTCGCATGGCAGCCTTCCCTGCCAGACATCATGGTACAATTTTGATTTCGCTGCTCCCTAACGGGCCTGTAGCTCAGTTGGTTAGAGCGCCTGCTTGACACGCAGGAGGTCACAGATTCGAGTTCTGTCAGGCCCACCACTCCTCCTCGCAGCGACTCGAGTTACTGCACCTACCGATTCTGACGCCTCAAGTCGACTGGATCGCCGTCGAATCGCCCCGGACGATCACACACGAGCGTGATGAACGATTGGCCGTCCTTCAGAGAGAAAGGAACATCTGGAGAGTGGAACGAGCGGCTTCCGCGCTGAATTACGCGCAGTCGGTAGTCGTATCCCTCCAACGCCTCAAACGAGAACCTCCCATCCGCGTCAGTCTCTGGCCTGTTCTCGTCGTTCAATGCAATGCGGTTGTCCGGCAGTGCCGTGATGTAGACTTGGATGCCTTTGCCGGGCTGGCCGTCGGGACCGATCACCAAGCCGGCAACCCGGGTACTCTTCGGTTCGGGCGGCAGCTTGAAATCGTATCGTTGGGCGACCACCGCATCGGGCACCTCGATTACGAGTGCGCCGGCTTCGTTGCGAGATCCTGGCCAGTAGATTGTCGGATAGGGCGCGTCGCCGGTGGGAAATCGGTACATGTTCGCCACGATCCTATAACGCCCCGGTGCGACCTCACGAAACGAATAATCCCCAAGCTCGTTTGTACTGACACCGGAACCGAATAGGAAATTCGACTCTTCCTTATTCTTATCTTCAGACTTCTCCAATTGGATCAGCGTTAGATCGATTCCCGCAGGAGCCGGTTCGCCATTTGATCGGACGATTCTTCCTTCAATCCTGCCCTCCCAAGTCCGGCGCATAATCATGTTGACCGACGCGCATCCACGGGGCTCTACCTTCGCGGGCGGGTTGCCACCTGCAAACGACATCATCCGAAATCCACTAAATGTGGCGCCAACTATATACGTCTCCGGCTGCAGATTCTCGAACGCGTAACGTCCTTCGCCATCCGTGGTCGTAGTGTGTGTCCCCATAGTTCCGTTGATTTCGACCTGTGCACCTGCAAGAGGTTGGCCATTTCCGTAATAGTCATCGGTCCGGACGACTACGCGTCCGAAGATCTTGGAAAAAGGCGGCGCGTCAGAAAGGCCATCAAGGTACTTCAGATCCTCGTCGGCGTACCTCACATGCCTGCTCCGCGTACATCCGCGCGAGGCGATATCGCCGTTGCCGAGACGCCGCGTGTACATCAGGTACTGCTCCCCTAATTGAAGAGTCGGCCCATCGCACATCCCGCCGTCGAAGAGGATCAATGAGTCTTCCGTGACGCCCTTGTAGGCGTGGTCAATGCGCATGCGGCCTCGCACAATACGGCCATCCTCGCTCGCAAGCGCCTCCGTGACGGTCCCAAGAAAGACAAGCGGCGTCTGCCAGTAGGCTTCGCACGGCGATGGAGGAGAAGCACACGAGCAACCGAATGCATTGCGCGACGCGAAGGTGTATTGCAGGAGTGCGGCGATGACAACCGCGAGTGGCGCTCTCCACCCGCAAGTGGCGGCGGTCCGATTGGGCTTAATCACGTCTATTAGACAACAACCTAGCGCGGGTTGTTCCTGGCAACTGAACGGCGATATTAGAGCGCCACCGTTGCGCGGTAGGACTCGAGCGTAATCATCGCAGCGGAACGAGAACAGCAGACATGGTTGCTTACGTCCATTGGGCAGGCCTTCGGGGAGATCGAGATCGCCATACCGGCAGTCACCCGCTGAACTCGTGCACGGAGTGGCGCGGCATCACGCTCCCGGCGGATGATCTGCTGATTGGTGCTTCGGCGATTGAGCAAGGCTCCGCGGTCGCCACGCTCAATGTCCGACACTTTCAGCAGTTCGAGTCTGCACAGACCCACCGTTTCGCTGGCCGCCGGCGGCGCCACCGCACCTTGTGCTAGGATACCCCTCGCATACCCATGGACCCCGACACCGCCATCGGCGGCTTGCACGATCGCTTCCCTGCTACCCGCCACTCGCTGTTTGAGGCCGTGGCCGCGGCCGGGACGCTGCCCGGCGACGCCCTCGATCAAGTGATCGCGCTCTACTGGAAACCCGTTTACAAGTACATTCGCTTCAAATGGCGCATGGATAACGAAGCCGCCAAAGACCTGACGCAGAGTTTTTTCGTCAGTGCGCTGGAACGGGATTTCTTCCAGCAGTTCAACCCGGAGAAGGCGTCGTTCCGCACCTATCTGCGGATGGCGCTCGACCGTTTTGCCGCCAACGAACACGCCGCCCGCAACCGGCAGAAGCGGCGGGGAACCGTGCCGTTCGACGCGCTGGATTTTGACGGCCTGGAAGCCGGGGCGTTGGCGTTGGCGGATACCGACACCCCCGAGGCCATTTTTCACCGCGAATGGCAGCGGCAGTTGTTCGCGCTGGCGGTTGAGGACCTGCGCGCCCACTGCCAACACTCGGGCAAACACCTGCAATTCCAACTCTTTGCCGAGTACGACCTGGCGGAAGTCGAACGGCCCGACTATGCCCTGCTGGCACAGCGCCACGGCATCCCAGTGACTTCGCTGAACAACCACCTGGCCTGGTCGCGCCGCATGTTGCGCACGTTTCTGACCGGGCGATTGCGCGGCACCACGTCGGGAGACCGGGAACTGCGCGACGAAATGCGGCTGCTGCTTTTCATCGAAGGGGGGCGCGGGCAGTGAGGGAACTGACCGATTCCACGCTGGATCATCTGCGCGCCGTGGTCGATCTGCCGGACCTCACCGGGACCCGCTACGAGTTGGAAGGCGAAATCGGCCGCGGCGGGCTGGGCGTGGTCTATGCCGCACGCGACCAGCAGTTGCAGCGGCGCGTCGCCATCAAGGTGCTCGATTCCACGCTGCCCCCGTTGCGGCTGGAGGAGGAGGCTCGTGTGATCGCCAGCCTCGAACACCCGGCCATCGTCCCCATTTACGAAGCCGGCACGCTGCCCGATGGCCGCGCTTACTATGCCATGAAACTGGTGGCCGGCCAGCGGCTGGACCGCTACCTGCACGCGCAGTTGTCGCTGTCCGAGCGCCTGCGCCTCATCCAGAGAGCCGGCGAGGCGCTGGCTTTCGCGCACACGCGCGGCGTGGTGCATCGCGATCTGAAACCCCAGAACGTAATGGTGGGCTCATTCGGCGAGGTCTACGTGATGGATTGGGGCGTGGAGGGTGTGGCCGGAACGCCGCAATTCCGCGCGCCCGAGCAGGCGGGCGTGGCGGGTGGCGCGCCGGACCATCGTTCGGACGTTTACGCGATGGGCGCGCTGCTGCAGTTCCTGTTGCCCGGCGCCGCGCCGCGGCCGCTGCGCCGGATTGCGGCCAAGGCCATGGCGGCGCGCCCGGATGCCCGCTACGTAGGCGTCCCGGCGCTGCTGCTCGACGTGCAGCGGTTTCAGGACGGCCTGGCGGTGGTGGCCTGCCCGGAAACCTGGTGGCAACAGTCGCGCCGGTTTGCCATCCGCAACCAGGTCCTGCTGCTTCTGCTGGCGGCATTCGTGGCGGTAAAGTTTTTTCTGTTTTTTCTGCGCAGACTCTAAAGGAATTCCGGCGGACGCGGAATAGGATAGCGAAGGGAGTGAACGCCGATGAACAAGATTGTGACCGGGTTGGTCTTCGGAGCCATACTCGGGTTGGTGGATGGGGCGACGGCCTGGTTTACGCCTGAAGTGCGGCCGGCGATCGTCACCATCCTGATGGGGTCGACAGTTAAGGGAATGGTGGTGGGCCTGTTGAGCGGATGGTTTGCCCGTAAGGTAAACTCCGTGACCTGGGGAGTTGCGTTCGGCGCTGTGATCGGGCTGTTCTTTGCCTATCTCATTGCGATGCAGCCGCAGCCCTCGGGGAACCACTACTATCTGGAAATCATGCTGCCGGGTTTTGTGGTGGGCGCCATCGTCGGCTTCCTGACGCAACGCGCAGGCGGGCCATCTCAGCAAACCGCATAAGAATTCATAAAGGAGAACCAACGTGCCAAGACCGATTCATTTCGAAATACCCGCGGAGAATCCCGAGCGGATCATGAACTTTTATGCCACCGTTTTCGGTTGGAAGTTCACCAAATGGGCGGGCCCCACGGACTACTGGTTGATTTCCACCGGCGACGCCGCGGAGCCCGGAATCAATGGCGGAATGCTGCCGCGCCGCGACCCGGCCCAGCCCTGCGTGAACACCGTGGGGGTGGCCAACCTGGACGAAACGCTGAAGACCGCGGAAAGCGCCGGCGGCGTATGCGTGGTGCCGAAGATGCCGATCCCCGGCGTGGGCTGGCTGGCGTACTGCCAAGACTCCGAAGGCAATATGATCGGGATGATGCAGGCGGATCCGCAGGCCGGGTAGGGGCAGCGACACTACTTAATCGGCAGATTGGCTGCTTTTGAAACTGACGCCGCCGGTGGTCAGCGCCACTGGCTGATTGCCGGCTGTTTCCTCTGTCGATCCCGTTCGTCCCTCCGCCGAAATAGTCAATGGTTGTGACAGAGTTTGCAGGCTGCTTCCTTCGAGTAGAGAAGGTCAGCCTTTACGGTGGATCCATGCGCGTTGTGGCACATGCCGCATCGCTCGAGCACTCCAGGATCGTGAGTGTGGATTTTGCCAAAATCATCGCGTTGATGGCAATCGAAACAGCCGCCTTTGAACATAAAACGGCCGCTCCGGCTTAAGCCGTAGCATTGGGTGCACTGCACATCGGCAATCGGCGGATGCTGGTGAAAGGGTTGAAAGCCTGCGGGAGGATTCGGACCTGCAAAGAAGTGCACTTCTTTCTTGCCGCCCTCCCACACCAGTACCAGTGAGTGCAAACCAGGCGGCGCCTGCAGCGTGGTGTGCAGGACATTCGGGAACGGCTGTTCGTTGGTGATGAACGCGCCATCCAACTGTAGCTTTCCCGCTGGTGCCGTGGCGACTATGTCGATTTGGCCGCTCTTGTGGGATGAATTATCGGCCGGACGCAGGATCTTTCCTGCGTCATCATCGGCAGCACCCAGTAGTCCGCAGGTCAACGTCATGGCAGCGGCGAGGACGAGTCGGGCTTTTGATCGAATCATCATGAACGAGTGCGAACGAATGAGCGATCGATCTGCGAAATCTTGCCCGTTCCGGCCATTCCCATGACGGCGGCCAACTCCGCCCGCAGAATTTCGACGACCCGCACCACTCCCGCCTGTCCGAACGCAGCCAGGCCCCATAGGTACGGACGCCCGATTCCCACCGCTGATGCCCCGAGCGCCAGCGCCTTAAACATGTCGGTGCCACGACGGAATCCTCCATCCACCAAGACTGGGATCTTACCGTTAGCCGCCGCTACGCATTCGGGCAGCGCCTCGATAGTGGCCCCCACCTGGTCCAGTTGACGTCCACCATGATTCGAAACGATCACGCCTGAAAGACCGTGTTTGACGGCACGCTCGGTATCCTCGGCGGTCATGACGCCCTTCACCACCACCGGAATCTTGCTTACCTCCCGCATTTGCTGCAGCGTCTCCCACGTCGGCGTAGGGAAGGGGCGTGGTTGCGGCACGTCGCCCGCCGTCCACAGCACATCGTCGGGATGGTAAAGCAACTGGCCTTTTTCATTGCGGGGGACGCCTTTCATCTGGCACCAATTCCGCACCAGGCCGTTATGCATACTGCGTTCGCGATGCGATACGACATAAATGTCCACCGTGACGGAGATCGCCGAACAGCCCTGGTCCTCAAGTCTGTTGGCGAATTCCGCCATCTGGCTCTTGTTGCGGAACTCCGTCGCGGTGGTGTACTGCCACCAGGCCTTGGGCCCCTTGCCGGAGCCGACGACGTCGCTGATTCCCCCGTTCGTAATCATCATGGCATTGGCATTCCCCGCGGCCAATGCGGTCTCCTGCTCCCCGTTGAGAACGAAGCAGTTCTTGCCACCCGTCACGGAAAGATAGAACGGCTGCCGCAGCGAATTACCGAACAGAGAGATCGAGGTATCGATGGAAGCGACGTCGTTGAGAAGGAAATGAGGGCGGATGATCAGGTTGTCGAATCGGCTGCGGTTGGCCCGCAGCGAGGCCTCATCGTCGGACCCCTCGTCCAGGTAATCCCATGCGACAGGGTCGAGCTTAGCCTTTGCCAGCTTCGCGAAGTCAAAAACATTCACTTGTTTGAGCAGGTCGGTGAGTTCGCCGTATTTCTTATCGGCGCGGAGCAGCGGTGAGGCGGCCAGAAACTGAGAAAACCGGAGCAGGGCTTGGCGTCGGTTCATGCTCAGTTAAGCTATCACAGCCGACAAAATAGATCAATGATAGATCATCGGTTTCGTCTTCTCGCGCTCGAAACTCCCTGTGATATGATCATTCGGGTCAAGGCCTGACCGACATCGCATGAAAGCTCAGACCACCAGAAGGCAGTTCATGGGGACGGCTGCCGGAATGCTGCCCCTGGCGATCCGGGCCGCTGCCCCGGCGCCGGTCGGGTGGACGGTTTACGGCGGCGACCAGGCAGCCACGCACTATTCCCCGCTCAACCAGATCAACCGCGAAAACGTCGGGCGCCTGCGTCCCGCCTGGGTGCACAATGCGCCACCCGAAGCCGCGCGGTACCGGGGATCCGTCGAATGCACGCCGCTGGTGGTGGATGGGGTGATGTATATCGTCGGCGCGGCGTTGATCGTACAAGCTCTGGACGCGGCCACGGGTAAACTTCTGTGGACCCACGCGCCGTTAAACAATGGCCCGCAGAGACGCGGCGCCGGCACTAGCCGTGGCGTGACCTACTGGAAGGATGGGGACCGCGAGCGAATCTTTGCGCCGGTGCAAAACCACATCCTGTGCCTGAACGCCAAGAGCGGCAAGATTGTCGAGACCTTCGGCGATAACGGCGTCATCGACCTGGAGAAAGACGTCGACCGCGACCTGACCCACGGCGAATCCATCGTCGCGACTACGCCCGGTGGCATTTACCAGGACCTTCTGATCGTGTCCACGCGGGACGAAGAAGGCCCGCGGCCCGCCGCGCCGGGACACATCCGCGCTTATGACGTGCGAACCGGCAAACGTCGCTGGATCTTTCACACCATTCCGCATCCTGGAGAATTCGGCCATGACACATGGTCGCCCGATTCGTGGAAGAGCACCGGCGGAGCGAACTGCTGGGGCGGCCTGAGCATCGACGAAGCGCGCGGCCTGGTTTTTGTTTCCACCGGATCCGCCACCTTCGATTTTTACGGCGGCGACCGTGTGGGGGCGAATCTGTTCGCGAACTCAGTCATCGCACTAAAAGCGGGCACCGGGGAACGCGTGTGGCACTTTCAGACGGTGCATCACGACCTTTGGGATTACGACATTCCGTGCCAGCCGGCACTCATTACCATTACGCACGAGGGCAAAAAGGTGGACGTGGTGGCTCAGGTTTCGAAGACTGGCTGGGTCTACCTCTTCGAACGCGCCACCGGCAAACCGCTCTACCCGATCGAGGAACGCGCGGTGCCGCAGTCGGACCTTCCGGGCGAGAAGACCTACCCGACGCAGCCTTTTCCCACCAACCCGCCGCCCTTCGCACGTCAGGGCATTTCGCGCGAAGACTTGACGAATATATCTCCCGAAGCTCACGCCTGGGTGACGGAACAACTTAAGGATTTTCGCTTCGGGCCGATGTTCACGCCGCCGGGCAAACAGGAAACTATTGTGTTGCCCGGCTATCACGGCGGCGCCCTTTGGGGCGGAGCCAGTTTCGATCCGGACACCGAGTGGCTTTACGTGAATCACAACGAAATACCGTGGAGCACATCCCTGAGCGATGCGCCCAAAGAGGCGGGCTTTCGGTACAACTTCAGCGGATACAAGCGCAACGTCGATCAGGATGGATACCCCGTCATCCGGCCGCCGTGGGGACGGATCTCCGCCATTGACCTGCGCAACTGCAAGATCGTATGGCAGGTGGCACATGGCGAGTACGCAGAGCTGACCGCGCGCGGCATCCCGCGGACGGGAACCTATATCCGGGGCGGGAATATCGCTACCAAAGGCGGCCTTCTCTTCAGCGCTGGAACGTTAGACAACAAGTTTCGCGCCTATGACTCCAAGACCGGGAAGATTCTGTGGGAGACTTCCGTGGGCGGCGGAGCGTTTGCCACTCCGAGTACATACATGGTGAATGGGAAGCAATTCGTGGTTGTGCCGGTGAGCATCAGCCAGGACTCGGCAGAGACAAGCCCAGCCGGGCCTTACAAGCCGGGCGATTTCGTCGCCTTCGCCCTGACTTCATGACACGGAAACTGTTCGGATGGGCGGCCTGGATGGTGGCCGCGGCGGCCTGGGCTCAGTCTTCCGCGCCAGCCACCGTGCCGCCGAAAACGCCGCCCGCGCAACCGATCCCCTTCAACCACAAAACGCACGCGGCGGCAGGACTGACCTGCCTGGGCTGCCACACCATCGCTGCTCCCGGAGATCTGGCCGGATTTCCTGGCGCGGCATTCTGCCTGGGCTGCCATGACACCGTCAAGAAGGACAGCACCGCGATCCAGACCCTGAAGGCTTTCGCCGGCGAGCGGAAGCCAATTCCGTGGGTGAGGATCTACAAACTTCCGGGATTCGTGTATTTCTCGCACCAGGTGCATCACAAGCAGGGCCATGTCGCGTGCGAAGTTTGTCATGGTCCGGTGGCCGATCGGGATATCATCGTGCGAGAAAAGTCCGTTGCTATGGCGGACTGCATGAAGTGCCACGATCAATACAAGGCTCCGAACGGCTGCGATCTCTGCCACGATTCCCATTGACGAGCGTTCAATGATCTAGGGTGCTCAACCGTTTGGATTTCGCGGTTCATTCGCGGAATCCGGTCAAAATGATGGTCGCGGCTCTGTTACAGGTGTCGCGTATTCGCTGGTTGCTAGACCATGAGTTGCGGCCCGAAGTCACCATCGAATAGACTCGATGCTGATATGCTTGCTACGCGATTCTATTTGATCGGAGCATTCTTTTTTGTTTCCGCAACCTGTGCGGCCCAATCCACCGCCGACGACGCGGCGAGGTCGGACCCGATTGCATACCTGAATCGCGCACTCGATGAAATGCAGACCCGTTCGCTTCGGCGGGACCACATAGACTGGCCTCGACTTCGCTAAGAGACGCTCGCTCGCGCCGCGCGTGCCGAAATCACGGTTGATACCTACGGCGCGATCCGGTTCGCCCTTGCCAGTCTGGATGACCATCACAGCTCATTTCATCCGACCCCGGCGCCTGCAGGACCTCGAAGCCAAGCGAAAAGCACTGCGGCAGCCGGCGCCGGAGCCCGCGCCACAGCCGGGGCCGTCGAGCCCATTCACCGGGAGATATGAACCCGAAGGCCGCCTCGCGACATTTGGGGGCAAGACTTTCGCCCTCGTCGTGGTAACCAAATGCTTTCCCGAAACCGACCGGCAATTCATTGCCTACGAAACGAAACTCCAGCGGATCGTCGCAGACCTGGACAAATCTCATCCCGCTGGCTGGATCGTGGACCTGCGCGGCAACGTGGGCGGCAACATGTGGCCGACGCTCGCCGGGATAGGCCCCTTGCTTGGCGAAGGTGATCACCTCGGGGAGTTCTTCACGCTGGATGGCCACTCTACCTGGAAATATCGCGATGGCGTAGCCGCCGAGATAAAGGACGGCAAGGAAGACCCATACCCCGCAGTCGCCGGTGCACCTTACAAACTGGCGGGCACTCCCAAGGTCGCTCTCCTCATCGATCGCGGCACCGGCAGTTCGGGCGAGGCGGTCGCGATCGCGTTTCGAGGTCGCCCGGAAACGCGATTCTTTGGCGACCACACCCAAGGCGCTTCCACTGCCAATGGCGTCTTCAAGCTTTCCGATGGCGCTTCCATGTGGCTGACCATCGGCGTGGACGCAGACCGGACAGGAAAGCAATACCTGGAGGGTTTTGATCCGGATGATTCCATGGTCCCGAGCAAATGGTCGTTGGGCAGCCTGCCCAACAGTTTCGGGAAACGCTCGAACGGCCCCTGGTCGTAGTAGGCGTTGGTATCGGCATAAACATCGATGCTTTGGAAGGCGTGAAAGTCCACCGGATCCGGACAGAATCCCCACGCGCCGCCGAAATACTCGGGGTAGAAGATCTGTTGCGCCAGTGTCATCCAGCCGCCGGTAGACCCGCCGAACACCACACGCGCCCACGATTCGCCGATCCCGCGGAATTCCTTTTCAACCGCGGGATATAGCTCTTTCGTCAGCGCGTCGCCGTAGGGGCCCGCGTTGGCGGTATTCACACCGTAGGAATCGTCGTAGTAGGGCGTGGGGTGGCTGGTGACCACCAGCAGCATCCTGGGCAGCCGGCCCGAAGTCCAATCCTGATAGAACTGGTATGCCACTGCATCGCGTCCGCTCCCCGCATCGCCGGCCGGCGGCGTGTCGCGAAACCCGAAAAAGTCGCCGCCGAAATGTCCCTGCAGAAAAGCCACTGGGTAATGCTGCTTACTATCGTCGAAATCCCGCGGCACCAGCACGGCCGCCTCCAGGAAAATCGGATGGCCCCAAAACACAGTCAACAGCTTGCTTTGCACCCGCAAGTGCCGGACGTACCTGGTGTCTTTTGGTGGATCGATCGGCGGTACGGTTTCAGTGAGGTCCAGTTGCACCGTCGACGATTCGTGCACCTCGACACGTTGCGGCTTGCTGTACTAATTTCCGGGCGACCGGCTCCACTGCTGCCCTTCCCCGTGATCGGAATGCAGTTTCAGGACGTGACCGTCCGCACGGTGGAAAGTCTCGTAGACGTTGAGCACAGCCTGAACATTGTACGTGCCCGGGGGAAGGTCGGCGAGCGTGGGCAGCGGAGAGCCAGCCGTGTCCGAGCCCATCTCGACGCTGTCGCCGGGCTTCCAGCCATCCGCGTCTTTGCCGAAAATCTGCTGGGTCCCCAGTCCCCATCGCACTTGAAACCGGGGCTCGCCCTGCATTTGCTTCGACACCACTACGATGAGCCTTCCGTCCCGCGAGGTGGATCCGGTTTCGGGCGCCAGTTTCACCTGGAAGCGGGTAGCGGCGGGCAGCAAACCTGCCGTCAGAAGCAAGAACAGCGAACGGTGCATTACAGAATTATCGCTCAAGTGCGGACAGCCCTCCGGGCCTGCCATGCCGGCACCGCCCCCCAGCACGCAGCCTATGATGCGGGTCTATGGGTTGGCGTCCAGGAGAGTTCGTCGCAGCTTTCCAGAGGGAACTGTAGAGTTCGGACTTTCTTAATGGACCTTGCTGATGTGCGCATTATCAAGTGTGGCCGAGTAGATTTTCCTGCCGGTGCTGCGGGGCGCCACCGGTGAGCGCCTGGTGAGCCTGGTGATGAGAGCTTGGTTGCATTCTCACCCCCACTTCGATAGTCTTGGACTCAGCCTATGACTGTCCGCTAGTCCAACCCGGCTGGCAACACCGCAAGCGCGCCAATTGCGCTGGGTGTGGTGTGCCCGATCGGGTTCGGCCTTCGCTCGCAGCCTGTAACATGGGCATTCCTGCCCGTGTTTGTTTGAGACCACAGGAGTGGAACAGTCATGGATTTACAGTCTTTGGGCGCCGATCCGGAAATCTACGGCGCTTTCGAAACCTACGCCGCACAAGGCCTCACGCTGGCGCGCGTGGCCGTGGCGCAACGCGACCAATATCGAATCTTAACGCAAGCCGCCGAGTTACCGGCGGAGGCCTCGGGCGCGCTCTGGTACCGCACGCCGGAGCGCGCCGGCATGCCGGTGGTGGGCGATTGGGTGGCCGCGCGTGTGGTGGGTGGCCAGGCCATCGTCGAAGCCGTGCTCCCGCGCCGCACTTTTTTCTCGCGGCGCGCGGCCGGACGGCGCGAAGAAGAACAGCCCATCGCCGCCAATATCGACCTGGTATTTTTGGTCTGCGGTCTCGACGGCGATTTCAATCTTCGCCGCCTGGAGCGCTACCTGACGCTGGCCGCGGAAAGCGGCGCCCAGCCTGTGGTGGTGCTCAACAAAGCCGATCTTTGCAACGACCTTGCGGTCCGCCTGGCGCAAACCCGCGACGTTGCCCTGGAGGCGCCGGTGGTCACAGCCAGCACGCGCGGGGCGCCTGGCACCGATGGGCTGATGGCCTTCCTCGGGCCGGGTCGAACCGTGGCGTTGCTCGGTTCGTCGGGCGTCGGCAAATCGACCCTGGTCAACCGCATCGTGGGGGAGGAGCGCCTGCAAACCAACGAAGTCCGCGAATCCGACAGTCGCGGGCGCCACACCACCACGCATCGCGAACTGGTGCCGCTGCCGGCGGGCGGCGCGCTCATCGACACGCCCGGCATGCGCGAACTGCAACTCTGGGCCGGCCAGGATAGCGTGGACCGCACGTTCGATGAGATCTCCGCCATCGCCTTGCAGTGCCGCTTTCGCGACTGCTCGCACTCGGGCGAGCATGGCTGCGCCGTCGAAGCCGCGGTGCTGGACCAGTCCATCGGCGCCGAGCGTTGGGAAAGCTATCGCAAACTGGCCGCCGAAGCGCGCCGGCACGAGCTGCTGACGGACCCGTTGGCCGCTCAAGAGGCGAAGCGGAAACTGAAAACCATGCACAAGGCCCAGAGAGAGATCTATAAACGGGCCAGGTAGCCGCGACCAGTGGCCGCGACCGGTGGCCGCGACCCTCTGGGTCGCGGCACCCATCCGACCGACCACCGTAGCTGGATCTTTCCCGCGCGATCCGAACTTTGCCAACAAAGCCGGTCGCCTTCTCGATCGGTATGCAACCGCATGGGAAGGGAAGCCTTTGCACGCACCTGGGCGGCTTGGTCTCCCCTTTCTCACGTCTTCCGGATCGGGACCGACGCGACGTGATTTTCCCACTCAATCTGAATCGTTCCCGTGTTTCCGGCCGTCGTGATCGTATAGCGGAGCTTCTCGACCGGTGCTTTGGGCCTGTCCATCTTCATATCCACCCGGCCCAGGTCCATGCGGGCGTTGTAGATGTGACCGCCCTGGCCGGTTTGCCTGTTCACGATGAGTTTCCAGTTGTCGGGATCTTTCACCAGCACATACAAACTGTAAGTTCCAGCAGACACGTGGACACCACCGATATCTAGATCGGCACGGGTGATAAGCGTCGTGGCCGCGTTGGCGCCCGCGCGCCAGACCGGGTAGGTCCAATCCGTCGAAAGCAACCCTGTCTCGCCGAAGATTTGACGGCCGCGCACGGAAGGCGCCCCGTACTTGATGGTGATCGGCCTGCCATCGATCGTCGCGGAAGCTTTCGCTGTGGGGCTCGCGAAAAGCAACTCGGCGATGCCCATCAGAGCGATGAAGAATCTGGGTGTTCTCATCAGTGATTACTATACCGTGCGCACGCAGCACCTGACGATGTCTCGCCCAGAGGGCTACGGCGTTGGTCCATTGCAGCCTCCGTTAAATACGCGACTGTATTTCGCCGAAACCGCTCCCTAAGGCACCGCGAAACAATAAACTGAGCAAATGTTTCAGGTGGACCAGAACCGCTCCCTTACGGTCGCGGCTCTGAATGGTGTTCTGAGCCGCGCGCGTCAGCAAGCGGTCGGGTCTCAATGCGCAGATTATTTCTCCGCGGCCCCT
>DATMNI010000160.1:0-30901 GCA_035570275.1 Candidatus Acidiferrales bacterium
CGGGCTGTACACAGCGGCGGCTTCCGTCGCCGGCCAGCAAACGGTCACCATATCCGCCGCTTCGGTAGCCGACACAACCAAGACCGGCTCGGCAACGGTGACGCTGGTGTCCAATGTGGCGGTAACGGTAGTTCCCGGGAGTGCTTCTCTCGGCCAGTCGGGCACCTTTCAGTTCACGGCTCAAGTCTCGAACACCGCCAATACGGGTGTCACGTGGACGCTCAATCCGAATGTAGGGACGATGAGTGGTACGGGGCTGTACACAGCGCCTGCTTCCGTGACTGCGACACAGGCCGTGGTGGTGACTGCCACCAGTGCCTCAGACCCAAGCAAAGCGGGCACGGCTGCCATCACCCTTGTGCCACCGCCCGCCCTGAGCATTAGCCAGACTCACAGCGGCGCCTTCACGCAGGGGCAGGCCGGTTCCACTTATAACGTAACGGTGAGCAATGGGGCGGGGGCGGGGCCAAGCAACGGCACTGTAACGTTGGCCGAAACTCTACCCACCGGCCTGACACTGGTGTCGATGGCCGGAACCGGATGGTCCTGCACCGGCGCCACCTGCACGCGCGGCGATGCGTTGAGCGCGGGCGCCAGCTATCCGGCTGTGACGGTGACGGTGAATGTCGCCGCCAACGCGGGCACACCGCTCGCGGCCCAGGTCAGCATGTCCGGCGGCGGGTCGCCTGCCGCCACGGCCACGGACAACACCGTGATTACGCCAACGTCGGTCCTGGGCGTTTCCGAAAGCCACCCAGGCAGCTTCACGCAGGGGCAGGCTGGGGCAACCTACACCGTAACCGTCAGTAACGGCGTCACGGCCGGTCCCACAGCGGGCACGGTAACCTTGACCGAAACTCTGCCTGTCGGCCTGACACTGGTGTCGATGGCCGGAACCGGATGGTCCTGCACCGGCGCCACCTGCACGCGGGGCGATGCGTTGGGCGCGGGCGCCAGCTATCCGGCTGTGACGGTGACGGTGAATGTCGCCGCCAACGCTGGGACACCGCTCGCGGCCCAGGTCAGCATGTCCGGCGGCGGGTCGCCTGCAGCCACGGCGACAGACAACACCGTGATTACGCCAACGGCGGTCCTGAGCGTTTCCGAGAGCCACATAGGCGGCTTCACGCAGGGGCAGGCGGGGGCAACCTACACCATAGCCATTAGTAACGGCGCCACGGCCGGTCCGACAGCGGGCACGGTCACCTTGAATCAGAATTTGCCTGTGGGCCTGACGCTGGTGTCGATGGCCGGGACCGGCTGGTCCTGTACCGGCGCCACCTGCACGCGCGGCGATGCGTTGGGCGCGGGCGCCAGCTATCCGGCTGTGACGGTGACGGTGAATGTCGCCGCCAACGCCGGGACACCGCTGGCGGCCCAGGTCAGCATGTCCGGCGGCGGGTCGCCTGCAGCCACGGCCACGAACAATACCGTGATTACGCCAACGGCGGTCCTGAGCGTTTCCGAAAGCCACACAGGCAACTTCGCGCCGGGGCAGGTGGGGGCAACCAACACCGTAACCATCAGTAACGGCGCCACGGCCGGTCCGACAGCGGGCACGGTAACCTTGACCGAAACTCTGCCTGCCGGCCTGACACTGGTGTCGATGGCCGGAACCGGATGGTCCTGCACCGGCGCCACCTGCACGCGCGGCGATGCGTTGGGCGCGGGCGCCAGCTATCCGGCTGTGACGGTGACGGTGAATGTCGCCGCCAATGCCCCCACGCCGCTGATCTGCCAGGTCAGCGTGTCCGGCGGCGGATCGCCGGTAGCCACGGCGTCCGATACCGTCGTGCTGATCGCCGCATCGGGCTTGAGCATCGCCGAAACCCATACAGGCAATTTCAGCCAGGGGCAGGCGAAGGCCGTCTACACGATTGTCGTTTCCAACCAGACGGCTGCCGGTCCAACCACCGGCCTGGTTTCGGTAACGGAAGCGGCGCCAGCCGGTATTACGCTGGTTTCGATGTCCGGCACCGGCTGGGCTTGCGGGGGCATTGCCTGCACACGCAGCGACGCGCTGAACCCGGGAGGCAGCTACCCGCCGATTACGGTGACGGTCAACGTCGATCCGGCCGCGCCTGCACAAGTGACTAACACCACGACGGTCTCAGGCGGCGGCAGCCTTACACCCAGCCTCTCGGCGTCCGATGTGACTGGCATCAACCCAATCACCGACGTCTCGGGCCTGGTCCAGGTGACGGAGACCGGCTTCGGAGTGAATCGCACCACCAAACTTTGGAATGCCACCATGACGATCGCGAACACCAGCGGAACCGCAATCAAAGGGCCGATTGAGGTGGTCTTTACCAACCTGTCTCCCAACGCCATCATGGTGAACAACAACGGAGCCCGCAACGGAGGCCCCTATATCACTGTTTCAGTTGGGGGGCTGGCCGCAGGCGCTTCCGTCACTGCCCTGATCCAGTTCACGAACTCCACCTCCGGCTTTATCAATTTCACACCGCAAACGGTTTCGGGAATATTCTAACCCGCGGCTGCCAGAAAGGGCTGACGGACAGGATCTCACTCCCGCCCGTCAGCCCCGCAGAATGAATAAGCTACGGCACCGCAAGGAAACCGTACGTTATGTATCAAAGCCCCTCATTTTCCTTTTTGGTTTCCGCAAACAACCTGTTAGACTGATTTCGAGAGTCTACAGCCATGTTGATACCTGCGCTGCGGTCGAGGTTGAAGTTTGGGAGCTTTGCCGTCTTAGTCGTGGTTCTTTCGGCCGGTTCGGCAACCGCGGACACCTTCCTGGTTACGGTGGACACCAGTTCGGTAAACGGAACACCAGGGTTCCTGGACTTCCAGTTCAACCCTGGCGCCAACTCCAGCCAGCTTGCCACGGCGCAGATCACGAACTTCAATGCGGGCGGCGGCATACTGGCACTCAATCCCAACAACTCAACAACTGGCGATGTGACGGGCACGCTGCCGGCCCCCTTGACCTTTGTCAACGACTTGGCGACAAACGACTATTTCCAGGCGTTCACGTACGGCCCCTTTTTCTCGTTTGTGTTGTCGCTGACCGGACCAGCCCTGGATGGTCCCAACGGCACGAGTACCTCTGGCAGCTTATTCGGTGTCGGGCTCTCGGACCAACTCCTGAATTCTATCTTGACCATCGATACGACCAACGGATTTGCGGGCCAAGTATTGGTGAACCTGAACGGCACCACCACGCCGCAACCGATCCCGGCGTTCCTTGGTGGCCCCTCGGTAGTCGGCTTCGAGGTGGTACCGGAGCCGGGGACGATGTTCCTGCTGGGGCTCGGTTCGCTGGGCTTGATGGTGCTGCGAAGAAGCCGGGCCTGATAGTCCGCCCCGGCACCCTGCCTTTAGCCACCTTGTATTCCGGGGTGTGTTTCGTAGCACAAGTATGGTCATAGTCCGACTTCTTCGGGTCCCTCCCCCCTGCCAAGCTTAGCGCCGCCGCCAATCGATTCCGCCGTCTCCGCCGTATCCCTTAGCCCTGTCGTATTGGTTGGACGTGTGCCTCTGGCTCCACGCAGCCGCTGCGGCAAAGCTTGCGCTGTAAGGCGCCAGATCGGAGCAGGACATTTGGCGGCTTGTGGAAGTTCGGCTGCGCGCCAGCTCCCGGCGGGCGGATTGCCAATCCGCCGCAGCTTGCCAAGCTGCCCCACATAGCGGCACGGGCGACTCAGACTGGGTGACGTGCGGGAAGCGGGCGGTCGAAGCCGTGGTGCGGGAAGGTCGTAGCTGCCGCAGCGCATCGAAACTCAAGCGGACGCACGCCCGCCGCCAAGCGGCAGCGAATCCGGCCCCAACACCCTTGCCCCCGCCCACCCGGCATCCTGGAAACTCCGCGCCGAGGGTGAAAACACGATCTTGAAACTGGTCTCATCCAGCGGCCCTTCCGGCGCCTCCGAACGCTGCGGGTACACCAGCGCCAGGTACTTCAGAATGGTATAGATATCCCCATCCTCCGGCTGCCGGAACTGGTATCCGTTGGACCGGAAGTGGATCGCCGCACCCTGATTGGAAAGGCGCCACACCAGGAACGCGCAGCAGTCGATGGCGTGCTCGAACCAGGCATCCAGTTCGTGTGGGATATCGCGGTCCAGGAAGACCTCCACCGTCTGTTCCTGTTCCCGCGCGAATTCGCGGATCTGCAAGGCCCCCACGTGCGCCGAGGCCTTCCAATCCACGTGCCGCGAGCTTTCGAAGGCCTCGTACGGACGGATGCGGTAGAAATCCTTGCCGAGCCCTCGATAGTGGGTTTCAATCTCGCCCGCTATGCCCGCCAGCAGGTCGTCAAACCCCGGCTGCGGGTCGATCGAAGGGTACACCGTCATCTCGCGCCGCAGCGTCACCCGCGCTGTTTTCTCCAAAAAGCCGAACGGGAACGACGTGGAAAACGCGAAGCTGTTCTGCCGGTAGGCCCCGCGCGCCGGAAACCGCACCTCCACGGTTTCCTCCAGCGTGGTGCGCGCCGCAATCAGCGGAAAATAGACGCCCGATTTCAGCGTGGGGCTGGCCGGGTCGCGAACCCCTTCCACGCGGATGGAAAACGACGGCATGGGCCACTTGGTGTTTCGGACCAGCAGCTTTCCCGGCACATTGCGCCGCGCCGGCACGTGCTCCGGCACCAGAAAATCCAGTTCCAGCCCGGCCAGGCAGAGTCGGCTCACCAGGCCCGAAACCAGCAGCGTCGCCATCATGGCAGCCAGGATCAGGAAGAGCAGGTTATTCCCGGAGACGACGGCACCGAACCCCACCACGAGGATGGCGAAGGTGAACAGCACGCCGCCGCGGGTGATGCGGTATCGGATCCGCCGCGCCAGAAACCCGCGAACCTGTCGCCACCGTCTGCGCACAGACCGATTCTACCGTGTCATCGCCAGCCTCGTTTTGTTCTTCGCCGTGGTAATAATGGATGTAACCGGTGGAAGTGTAGAGCAGTCTACCAATAACCATGTTGCTTCGGAGGCTGGCAAAAGGTCTGTTTTGGCGCGTGGCATCGCTTGCCGGATGCCTGGCGTTGGTGTCGGTGATGCTCTTCGGGTTGTTGTGTGCCTTTGCCCCTGCCGCCGAACCGCCGCTGGTGCCGCTCACGGTCTGCGAGGTTCTCCACGACCTGCCGGCCCTGGATGGCAAGACCATAGTGGTGGTGGGCCGCTACTCCTTTCGCCAGAACGGCCGCTGGATGGGCGAGCAGTCCTGCCAGGCAGCGCCCTCCGCGCCCCCGTTGCTCTGGTTGACCGAAGACGCCAAGGGGGCTCCGAAGCCACCCGGCGATTTCGAGTTGGACGCCGCCGCGCTGCACCGCAAGTTCGCCGCCATCCAGAGCCACACCTCGCTCGCCAAACTTAAATTCGGCAACCCCGAGTACGACCGCTGGGCCATGGTCTACGGCCGCATCGAAACGCGCAAAGGCGAGGCCCTGAAACAGGCCGCCGCCAGCCTCATCTTCCGCGGCAGCGGAGTGCTGGTGTTTCTGTCGCCGGACGAGTAGAACCCTCCCCCGTATACCCGCTACAATCCGAATTATGGTAACAGGCATCGTTATGGTAACAGGCATCGAACACACGGCGATCGCGTCGCCCGACCCGCATCGTTTAGCCGGCTGGTACGTGGAACACCTGGATTTCGCAATCAACTACCGGTCGCCCAACAGCCAGACCGTCTTCGTGAAGGCCGCCGACGGATCCATGCTGGAGATCATCGAATCCAACACGGCGGATCGCCCGGCGCCGGACATGAAGGCTCCCGGATTGCGGCACCTGGCGATTGCGGTGTCGGATTTTGACGCGGTGTACCAGCGGCTGAAGAGCCAGTCGGTTTCGTTTCTCGGGGAGCCCGAGAAGAAGGGTGGCAACTCGCTGGTCTTCTTTACCGACCTGGACGGCAACATTCTGCACTTGCTGCAACGCGAGAAGCCGCTGCCGTAGGTGGCGTCGGCCTGCACGCTAGGGCGTTGGCGCAGCCGCGGCCGATCGCAAGCGGGCGAGATATGCCTGAGACGATTCCCGAATAGCGGCGCCATCGTGGAACAGCCAGAGCCCGGTGGCGTACCAGTCGATTCGGAATTCGCGTCCGCCGGTCTGATACCACCTCGGGCGGGTTACGAAGACGTCCTGAAGCAGCGCGTGCAAGAGCTCATGCACACAGGTGTTGACCGATAGGAATGGCACTTGATTGCCGTGGGCATACCGCAGCGCGACCATGCATACGTGATAACCGTCATAAATGGTGGTCACGCCCGCCAACGCCCGGCCTCTGTCCCAGTGCATGGGAATGTGGTCGGTCAGGACGAGGTTGATGACGCCGCGCCGAAGCCCGATGAAGATCGGCTTATCGCCGGGGGAGCGCCGGACTTCGCCTGGTCCGTCGCTGGTTTGGAGTCCGATGCCCCCTCGGCTGAAGTTCCAGACGGCTTCGGGCCAAATGCCCGACCAGAAATGGCGAAGCTGCTCCGGCGGGCACTGCGCCCGGGCATCCATGACTCGATGAACGGGAACCGGCAGCCGCGCTGGTGCGCTGGAGTGGATGGCCGCGGCCGCTGTTGTCCGGACGAAATCCCGCCGCGTCACTCCCCCTCCCAAAGCACTCCCCAGTGTAACAGTGGCACAGGCCCGTGTTACTTGCGCGACGGTGATATATATAGTTGCCGCTGTTATAAAATCACCGCTGTTATAAAATCGCTTCTGTTATAAAATCACCGGTGCATCGACTATTGATATTGTGAGCCGCACTGAGAGCAGCGGGGCGCCACCGCCGAAGCGGGACGAATTGTACGAGACCGCCACGCGCCAGTTTGGCCGCGCGCTCGACCGACTGGCCGCCGGATACGAAGCCGACCCGGAAAAGCGTCACGATCTGCGGCAGGATATCCACTTTCAGCTCTTGAGAAGCTTCGAAGTTTTCGACGGACGGTGCTCTCTGAAGACGTGGACCTTTCGGGTCGCCCACAACACCGCTGTTTCGTACGTGAACCGGGAGCGCCGGAAAAACGCGGGCTTCGTGAGTCTGGAAGAGATCGAGCGGACCGCGCCCAGCGAGAATCGCGAACCGGACATCGACCGGCAGCGGGCGCTGCAGCAACTCTCGGAGTTCATCCGGCAGCTCAAACCGTTGGACCGGCAGATCATGATTTCTCATCTGGAGGACATGGACGCGGCCACCATCGCGGAGATTACGGGGCTTTCGCCCGCCAATGTCGGAATGAAGATTCACCGCATCAAGAACATTCTATCCAGCCGCTTTCTTGAGGAGAAACGCTATGTCTGATCAGACCAAAGGTAAAGATCCGGGCGCCATTTGGAGGGACCAGCCCGCGGAGAAACTTGCAGTGAACCTGGAGCAGATTGTGAACCGGCGAACGGAGGAGTTGCATTCCAGCACCCGTTCGGAAATCCTGATGAGCATCGGCGCGGCGCTGCTGCTGGTTGGGGTAGTGAGTTGGCGAATCGCGCCGGCTCACGACGCCCTGCAGCAACTGGGCTTCGCGGTCGTCCTCGTCTGGGTGGTCATCTCCTTGTACGCGTTTCGCCGCCGGATCTGGCGGCGCCCCTCGCGCCCGGACACGGCCGCGGCGAGCGGCCTGGAATACTACCGCCGCGAACTCGAACGGCGCCGCGATCACCTGAGGAACGCATGGCTATGGCACGGGCCGCTGATTCTGGCGGTCGCGATTCTGGTGGCGATGCTGGCAGGAAGGGCGTTTTATGTCTTCCAGCCGCTGCGAAACGCGCTGCCTCTCCTGGTCCTGCTTGCGGTTTGGACGGGATTCGGTCTTTGGCGCCGCCGCCTTCAGGCGAAGGAACTGCAGCGGGAAATCGACGAACTCAATGGGGCGCAGGTTCGTTCAGGGCTTTGAAATACGCCACCCAAGTTGTGCGAATGCGGCTTTCGTCCGTGCCGTCGTCATAGGCCGGGGAGATCAGAGGCAAAGCTCTTTCCACGTTCACTAACACGAACGCACGGACCGTGGGTTCCGGCTTCGCACTGGCCGTGTCAGTCCAGCGATTTCGGTAGAAGGTCAGAATCCTGTCGAATAGCTCGCCGGCGGTTACCAGTTCGGCTGTTCCTTTAAAACGGTAACCCTTTCTCGCGAAAGGATCCACTACATTGATCTCTACTGCGGAATTCAACCGCAAATTTGCAATCGTGCCAGGAGAACGGATATCGACGAACACCAGATGGGTTTCATCCCATACGGCGATAGTTCCCTTCGGTGAGAGATTCGGGGTCCCGTCGGGACAGACAGTCGCAACAAACGCGAGCTTCTGTTCGGCGATTACGCGCCTCATGTCCTCCGTCAACGGTCCTTTTTTGTCGATTCTCATGGGCCACCAGCCTACAGCACATCCTCCACATGCTCCGGCACCGGCCCCACCATGTCGAGCAACTTTTCGAAGAGGTCGTCGTAGAGCTCCGCGTAGTCGTCAATAGGTGCGTCGGCATCGGCGCCGGCTTTGCGGACCTGTTCGAAGGTGCGGCGCATCTGGCGGACGGCCACCAGCAGCAGCTTTAATTCGTCGTGGGTGAATCCGAACGTTTTCGCCATAAGTGTTTTCGCCATAACAGTTGTGCCACCGCGATCCACAGCGCGCCGGCGGCCAGCGCCAGGCGCGAGAGCCAGCGCGAGACGCGGCCTTCGGCGCCGCCATCGTACGTCAGTTCCACGGTGCAGGCGCCGCTGCACCGCGGCTCCACCACCATCTGATTCAGTTTATCGCCCCATGCCCGGCGCGGCTCGCCGTTCACGAAGGCGTGCCAGCCCGCCGTCCAACTGATCTGGATGGAGAGCAGGTGCTCGGGGCGCAGATCGGCCGCGATGGTGGCAGCGCTGGGGGCGCGCCAGCGCAGATCCGCGACGGGCAGCGAGGGGTCGTCGAGCGCGGCCAGGTAGGGCTTCACGGCCACGTCATTGTAGGCCACGGGAGTCATTTGCACCAGGTCGGCGGCGCGCACGGCATGGGCCAGGGAGCCCGAGCTGCCGGGTACGGCGTAGACGGCATCGCCGCCGTTGCGCCACAGTGCGGGCAGGCCGTGGAACTTCTCGGGGTGGGCGTAGGGATGGTAAACCTCGCGGCTCTCGGGGCCGCCGCCAATCACGGCCGCGCACCCGTAAGCTTTGAGGAATACGACCGTCAGGTCCTGCTTGTCGCCCGCGTAGACCTGGTAAATGACGTGGGGGAGGAAGGGATTGAGGATGCCGTTGTCGAAGCCGCCGGTGAGTTGCGGGGCATCGCTGAAGGCGTTCAGCCAAAAGCCGATGGTTCCGGGGGCGAAGACGCGGCGGCCGGGCAGGTTGGCGTCCAGCCACCGCGCGGTCTGGTATTCGATGGTGGTGCGGATATCGATGGGCCGCTCCATCTCGTCGGCCAGGCGCTGCTGGTGCACGGCGATGGCGATGCAGGCCACGGCGGCGGCGCAGATGGCTGCGCGGGCGGCCATCGCGCCGGCACCGCGCACCATGCGGGCGGCCAGCGGCCAGAGCAGGAACGAAGCCAATACGCAGAAGGCCATGTCCATTTCCAGGTGGTAGCGCTCGGGCTGCGGCACCAGGGACTGGCGGAACCAGTAACGGCCCAGCGCGGTGGCCGCCGTGATGTAACTGAACAGGGCGGCAAAGCGCGTGGCGGGCGCGGCTTTCCAGCGGACCAGAATCCAGGCGAACAGCAGCAGGCCCAGCGCCACCGCGGCGGCGAACAGGCGTTGCGCGGCGGTGGATTCGAAATTGTTGGCCACGCGCGGGGCGTTAGCGCGGATGACCGCGATGGTGGCGGGGCCCAGCCAGGGCACCGCGATGGCGTAAGCGAATGCCCCGAGGCCGGCGGTGCGCAGGGTTGTGTATAACCACTCGCTTACGCTCGTGGCTCCGTTGGCAGCCCCTGCGAGGAGGTAGGCGGCAATGGCCATGGCGAGCGCCACCGCGCCCAGCCAGTTGCTGAGCGCCACAGCGGCGATAGCCAGTGCGGCCATCACGTAATATGCCGGCCGGCGCTTTTGGAGGGCCACGTGGAGCAGGCCGATGGCCAGCGGAAGCCAGAGCAGTGAAGTCAGGTGCGGCCCTTCGCCATAGATCACCAGGGTGCCCAGGCGCCGCGGGCCGAACCAGCCGCCGGCATCGAAGCGGACTTCCTTCACCAGCAGGCAGGAAGGCGAGATCAGCGAGTAGAGCAGTCCGGCGGAGAAGGCTGCCGCGCGGTTGCCGGAGAGACGCCAGGCCATCCAGAACAGAGCCGCCGGTCCGGCAGCGTAGATGGTGGCGGTGACGGCGTGGTAGGCCAAGCCCGGTGAGATGCCGAAGGTCGCCACCGCCAGTCCGGAAATCCAGTGGAGCAGCGGCGGGTAGGTATCGGGGTAAGGAATGCCGCCGTACCAGAGCGGGAACCAGGAAAGATCCCGGAGGTGGTGGGCCACGTAGCGCGCCAGGCCGATATATGCCCCCTCGATGGAGCCCATCTGCCGGGTGTAATCGACGTGGAAGAGCCGCAGGGTGATCAGGGCGTTGAGGGCGAACAGGGCCAGCGCGGCGGCGGCGGTCTTGGTCCGCGCCTTGTCAGAGGGCATAGGCCCGTTCCGCGGTTCCGCCGAGCAGGTCTTCGCGCATCTCAATAGGCAGCGCGCCGATGGACTGGGTGAAGGCAGCCAGCGACTCCTTAAAGGTGCCTTCGGGCAGGTACGACGGCCAATCGCTGCCGAACATGAGGCGGTGCGGGCCCAAGGTGCGGAGAGCATGCTGCACGTAGGGCCTGAAATCTTCGGCCTTCCAACGGGTCGGGCAGTGGGTGATGAGGCCGCTTAGCTTGCCGAAGACCAGCGGGTGCTGAGCGGCGCGTTCCAGGGCGCGGGCCCAGGCCTCGAATGGATTCCGGTGGCCGGCGGCCGGTGGCCGGGAGGGCTCGACCGGCGGGCGGCCGAGGTGATCGATTACGATGCGCAGCCTGGAGTAGCGCCCGGCGATTTCGGGAACGAGCGCGAGATTGTCTAGATCGAACGTGAGGTCGCGGGCCTCAAGTTCGGCAAGCCCGCGGCCGATATGTTCAGTGTCGGTCGATTCAGCGTCTGGCGATCCAGTGTCTGGCGATCCGGTGTTTATCGGTCCAGTCAGACCGCGGAATTTGGGATGGCGCTGGTATTCGTCCAGGAGGGCGCCGATTCCTGGGTCGTCCAAATCGGCCCACGCCACAACGCCCCGGATGAAGTCATGGGCGGCGGCGAGTTGGAAGTGCCAGGCGGTGTCATCGGACCCCTGGGGTGTCCCGCCGACTGGCCCAGAGGCTGTCCCGCCGACTGCCCGGCAGACCACCACCCCACCTTCGAAGCGGTTGCGTTTCAGGATGGGAAGCAGGAGGTCAGGCGTGTATACGGCAGTGAAGTGCTGGTGTGCATCCAGGCGCAAGTGAGGTGTGCTTAAAAGATGAAGCTCAGGCCGCCGCGGAAGCTGCGCGGGGTTTGGACCAGGAGCACCTGTTGGCCGCCCGCCATGCCGAGCGGCAGATAGCCCTGTGCCAGCAGATTGCGGAGATCGGCGGTAGCTTCCATTCGCCAGGGAAGCGACGCGAAGCGCGGAATCGGCTGTTTAATGTACAGGTTCAAGCCGGGCATGGGGCGCACGGCCTGGGTGCTGTACAGGTGGCCTGGCATCGCCCAGCGGTTGTTATCGGTCCACTGATAGCTGGCGATCATGTGGGTGCCGGTCCATGGAGACGTGGCATTGAACCGGGCGGTAGCGGCGGACTTGCGGCCGGCGTGGATCATGGCACGGAGTTCATCGGGGCTGTCGCTGACCAGTTCGCGGTTGTCCGCGGTCAGCGCGCCCATGGAGCCGAATATCACCATCGCGCTGGCGTGGTCGCCCAGGTTCTGCGTGAGGGAGCCGGTGTAACCGGTGCTTTGATAATTACCGGCGTTGAACGTAGAAGTGCCGGTCAGGAGGTCGGGCAGGATGTCGCCGTTGGCGTAGAAGCCGGCGGGCGCCACTATCGACAAGGCCGCGTTAGTTACCGATTCCCGGTACACGGAGGCCTGGACCGTCCGGGAACCGAGTTTCCGGGTGTAAGCCATCTCAAATTCCTGGCCGCGCTGGATCTTTGGCCGGGCAGCCAGCAGGGAAACGCGAGGGAACAATCCCAATGAGTTCAGATCGCGTTGCAGGTCGGCATCCTGCCGGTCGGCGCCGGCCAGATCGGGCCGGGCGTCGCCCGAAGTATAGGCGAACTCGATTAGGGCGCCATCGCCCAAATCGTAAGCCATGCGGACGTACGGGCTGGCGTAGTTCACGTGATCCAGGAAGGTGACCGAATTCAGCGTGAATCCGTATTGCAGGGACAGTTCGTCGGTGAGCTGAGTGCGGTCATCCAGGCTGGCCGCCATGGAGCGCAGCATGGGAAGTTGCGAGTCTGAACCGCCCAAGCCAGAGGCAACGCGACCGGGGAGAAACAACTGCCGCATGGTGACCGAAACCTCGGGATTGGCGCCGCCGAAACTGCGGCTATAGCTGGTGCGGAACGAAGCCGTTGGCACGCCCGTTTGCGCCCCGTACCCCACATTGCCGCTCACTTGCAGCATATTGTTGCCGTAGAGCGACGTGGCCAGCGCGAAGGCGGTGCCCATGTCGGCTTCGTTGCCAATTCCCGTAACCAGGGGCCCATCGCCGGCGGACACTTTCAAAATGCCGCGCGTGTCCGAAAAGACCGAGCTGCGCTGATGGTTGGAAGCAGTAGTATCCTTTGTATCCTTCGCCAAGGCGTCGCCCCCCAAGGCATCGCCGGCGAAACGCAGGACCGGGCGCATAGGGGACGCACTGCGCAGCACCCACTTCCACTCATCGCTCATCAGGCTGCCGTTTTCGAGCGGCGGGTAGGCGAACTGAATGTTGCTGAAAAGCGTGCTCAGGTTAACGTTAAGCATGCTGCGCATGCCGGGCTGCACCAGAATGTTCTTCTTCAGTGCGGGTACGAAGGTGGCCAGCGTGACTTTGATGGAGTAAAGGTCGGGAAACAGGCCGATGAACTTGAAAGTGCCGCGCTCATCCGTCAGGGATCTTTCGAAGAGGCGCTCCTGCCGGCTATACAGGGTAACGCTGGCGCCCATTTGCGGAATGCCGGATGCGTCGGTGACAACGCCCGCGATGACGCCCGAAAGCTTGAACGGATTGGTGGCTGCCCAGGCGGAGGGAGCGGTGAGGCACACCATTCCCAAAACCAGAACCAGCCACGCTACCGCGTTCTTCGCCTTCGTCCCAAACATCGGCTTGGTCCCAAATATCGGCTTGGTCCTAAACTTCCAAGCCGCTCGTCCCAGGCGGGGTAAACACCCGCTGTCTTTAGACTACCGTAAATTTGGCCGATGGGGTAAGTACTTGGTTTCGATTTTTATCGGTTATTTTCAACCGGATGGTGTACTGTCCCGGAACCAGAGTGCTTAGGGGGAGAAGTTTTTCAATTGTTACCTGGCTGGAGGAAGCCCCTGGGATGTCGGAAACCTCTTCGGTCATGGTGAAAATCGGCTCATCCGTGCCAGTCTTCACCACCTCATAGGTCACCTGACCGGAGGGGATACGGGTTTCGCCATCGGTGCCAAAATTATAAACCTTCAAGTAGATACCCAGTTTCTCCTCGCGCTTGAAGACCTCATCCACACGCGGTCTGACTTTGGACGTTCCGATCACGAACTGGCCGGTGCCGATGCTTTTGGTAGGGACTTTTTCAATCATGTCGGCCAATACTATGGTGCTGGAGGAGAGTTTTTCGGAGTCGATTCGCGGCACCACCAGGGCTATTTCCTGAGTGAAAAGGTTGCCGCCGGTCACGTCCTTGGCCGACATGCTCAGACGATAGGTTCCCGGCGCCAGCGGAATCGTTTTGTTGTAAACGGATTTGCGCTGCGAGGTCTGCTGCAGGTATTCGGCCGGGCTGCTCACCGTAACCGTGTCTTCGAAGTTGGTCACAATACGCCGGGTCATAGTGCTGACCTTGCAGAAAATATTGACCGCCGCCTCCTGGACGCCTTCCTTGTTCCGGAACTGCAGGTCTTTGTTGTCGAACTGCAAGGTTACCGAGGTGAGAACGGAGGCGTCGGTGAGCGGGAAGAAGTCTACCCGGTACCGGGCCGGCAGCATGGCGTAGCTGATATGGGAACTGATGGCCGCGTCCAGGTCGTGGAATTTGATGGCGGGCGGGCGCTGCAGTTTGGCGAACTGCTCAATGCGGTTGAATTCGTTCATCTTCTCGGTTTCCGCCCCGAAGGGGACGCCGAGGTGGGTGCCATCGGTGCGGTTGAACCGGTCGGTCTTGCTCGACATGCCCATCTGTTCCATCAGGGTGAGGCCGGCGCCGGGGACGTAGAGCAGGGCATCCTTCTCGGACGGGTCGCTGGTCATGCGGTATTCGCCGGACATGGTGGGGTCGACGAATTCAATATTGATATCGGTGCCGATACCCTCGATGTAGCGGTAGCGCCACTGCTCGAAGGGGAAGGTGGAGGTGGTGCCGCCGCCTTCTTCCGGAGGCCGCTCGTAGGTGCCGCCGGAGGGGTGGGTGTCCTTCTCGTCGGGGGGGCCGTAGGTAATGTAGATGCGGCCGCGGTCGGTTTTCCAGCCGGGGATACCGGAGGCGAAGTTCTCGTTGGCGTAGGCGATGCGCCGGTAGTGCTCTTCCTTGAACTCGTTTTCCACGGTGTCCGGAGTGGGGTCGCGGCGCAGCCAGAAGTTTTCGATGAACGACTCACGTTCTTCGTCGGTCTGGAGGCGCTTGAACGCGGTGCGCTCCTCATCGGTGATGATGTACGACACGTCTTCGTTGAGCCACTTGCGGTACGGAGTTTCGAGCTCTTTGCGGAGTTTTTCGTCGCGTTTGCGCTTTTCCTTGTCGGTTAAGGGTTTCGCTATGGTCTCACCGGTGGAACTGACGGCTTTCTTGTCGGTCTTTTGAGGCGCTCCAAACACGCCTGCCAGAATGGACAAGGAAACGAAGGTGATCGAAAGGCGTGATGCGTTCATACGAGCTCACCGCTTCCTGAGAACAAAATGCTGAATTTAACTGACATTTATTTTAGATCGAATAGTTTGCGGGGTCAATCCCGTGAATATAGGGCCACAGGTGTGCCGGGATGCCGATATTAGGGGCAAGCGGATGCTGCGCCCTCAGTCCAACCATCGCAAGATCGCCAGGCGCACCGCATCTGCCCGGCCCGGCAGAGACGGTATACGTCCAAGCACAACCAACGCCACCGCGCCCAGAATTCCCAGCAGCGTCAGCAGCCCGCCCCAAATCACCGAGGCCGGCCGGTAGCGCATGGTCACCGTATGAAGCCCGGCGGGAACCAACACGCCGCGCATGGCGGCATTCACTTCATAGATAGCCGCTGCCTTGCCATCCACCCGCGCCCGCCAGCCCGGAAAATACGTGTCGGAGAGAACCACCATTCCGGCGCACGACATGTTGGCGCGGATCAGGAGCCGGTCCGCGCCGTGCTCCAGCAAATCCACAAAATCGCGATCGTGGCACGGATCGAGCGCCGGCCCCTTCCCCAACAGCACCGCCTGATTGCGCATTTCCGCCGGGCGCCCCATCATCACCATGTTGGCTTCGACGGCATCGCGCGCCTGCACCAGCTTGTGCACGGCCCATGCCCGCGGAAACGCCGCGCTGTTCCGGTACACGTTGAGGCCGCTCTGGCCGCGGAAAACCTGGTCGCCGGCTTCGGGCGTGGGCTGCGCCCCAATGGTATAAGCTACGCCGTAGAGCAGGCGCGCCTCAGGCTTGTGAAACTCGAAGCTGAGCAGATTGCTGGTGACGCCAGCCAGGTAGCCGCCCCACATTTCGACGCCGTGCCAGGCGCCCCAATTCGGCACGAACGCATTTCCCGCGATAGTGGTCCGGGCGAATCCGGGCTGCTGCTTCAAGAATCCGGCGATGTCCCGGTTGTCCCGCATTTGCGTCAGCCACGACGCACGCCCCTTGCCGGTTCGGTCGGCGAAGACGGTTTCGTAATCGTTGCCTAATTCCATGATCAGCAGCAGCATCAGCAGGGTACATGCCTGTTGGCGCGTCAGGCTGCCGCCCATCCAGGCAAACAATAGCGCGGCCAGCAGCAGGGCCAGGAAGCCCGTGATCACCATGCCTTCCTCGCCGGGAAACTGCATCTTGTTGGCAAACGTCAGCGCTTGATACAGCGCCACCACAAACGCTCCGAACCCCAGCACCGCCCATGCTGCCCAGCGTGGCTGCGCAGGAATGGCCTGCGTGGGACTGGGCGGCGTGGGACTGGGCGGCGTAGGACCAGGCGGCGTAGGACCGGGCGGCGCAGCATCGGCACCGCGCAACCGGTCCAGGCCGAACGCCGCCAGCACGGCCGCGCCGAATTCGAAGATCACCACCGCCACCGCCGGCGTCCGCGCCTTGTCGAACGTGGGAATCACGGCGTAGAGCAATCCCTGGAACACAGAATGCTGCCCCAGCGCGTAGAGCAGCCCCCCGAGCCCCACCGCCGTCATCAGCCGCACACGGCCCTGGCGCCAGCAGCAGGCAATCCCAATCAGAGCCAAGGTTAAGGCCACTACTCCGATGAAGGGATCGAACTGGGCGTGCATGTTCGGGAAGACCACGCCCAGCAGGTTTCCGGGCTTCAGGTCGTAGGTCTCGTGGATGTAGTACGGCACGGTCTGATTCCAACTCAACGGTTCCGGCGTCCCTACCCAACGCTTGGCCTGGTGCCCGTACTCGTAGGCCGGAAGGATTTGCAAGGCGCCGGTACACCCCGTGAATACCGCGGCCGTTAGCGCGGCTCCGGCGATCCGCCAGTCGACAGGGCGCTGCCGGAAGAGGAAAAACAGCCAGGTTGCGGCCACCGCCACGGCAGTGAACATGGGGATCTGGTGATGCCCGCTGAGCCACGCCAAGCCCAGGAACAGTCCGGAGAGCGCGGCGTTGGTAAAACGGTTGGTAACCTGACAAGCCACTAAACCCGATGGCCTGTTGGTAACCTGACAGGCCACTAAACCCGATGGCCTATCCCACTTTTCCCCGCGCACAGACCGCAGCAGGAACAGAAAGACCAGCGGAATCCAAACCGCGCCGTTCACCATCACCGGCCAGCCCGTGGTGCCCATGAATCCGCCCAAGGCGAACACCAACCCGCCGGCCAGCGAGGCCACCCGGCTCCGTCCCAGGTCCCGGCAGAGCCAGTAGCAGAAGGCGGCCGCCATGAAACGGATGACGACAAAATACCACTGCAGCGCCACCATCGAAATGACGCCGTCGGCGGTGGTGTGGGCGCCGGTGTGGGACTGGAGCGGCAGCAGGAACAGGAGCCAGTTGAGCGGATAGGCTCCGCCCGTTATCGCCTGGCCCAGCACGGGCTGTCCCGCCCAAAGGTACGGGTCCCACAACGGGAACGTCCCGGCATTCCAGGATCGCGCCTGCTCCTGGTACCAGGGCATGACCTGCGTTGCCAGGTCGGGCCCCCAGACCCAGTCGTACTGCGCGGTGAGCGTGATTCGCCAATAAAAGGCGGCAACGATGGCGAATAGAGCCAGCGCCATGCCGAACGTAGCGAGTGAAGCATGGCGGCGGAAGTCAAAATTCATTGGCCACGCTCGCCATTCTCATTCTCATCCCCGGGCTCATCCCCAGGCTGATCCCCAGCGCGCCCAGAATACCCAGCATCGTCAGCAGCCCGCCCCAAATCACCGAGGCCGGCCGGTAGCGCATGGTCACCGTATGCAGGCCGCCCGGCACCATTACACCGCGCATGGCCACATTCACTTCGTAGATCTCCGCCGCTTTGCCATCCACCAGCGCCCGCCAACCCGGAAACCAGGTGTCGGAGAGAACTACCATGCCCGGGCACGACATGTTGGCTCGAATCAAGATCCGGTCCGCGCCGTGCTCGATCAAATCTATCCAATCGCGCCCATCGCACGGACCGGGCTCCGGGGGCTTCCCCAGCATCACCGCCTGATTGCGCATGTCCGCCAGGCGCTGGATCATCAACGCGTCGGCTTCGTCGGCATCGCGAGCCTGCACCACCTTATGCACCGCCCACGCGCGCGGAAACGCCGCGTTGTTCCGGTAGACCTTCATACCGCTGCGGCCGCTGAAAACCTCGCCGCCGGCTTCGGGCGTGGGCTGCGCCGCAACGGTGTACGCAACGCCGAACAGCATGCGCGCCTCCGGCCGGTGAAACTCCAGGCTCAGCAGGTTGCTGGTCACGCTGGCCAGCGACCCGCCCCACATCTCCACTTCGTGCACCGCCCCCCAATTGGCGTTGAAAGCATCGTTCGGAACGTTGGCCCGCTGGAAGCCCGGCTGGTGGCGCAGAAAGTCGGCTACGTCGGCGTTGGCCTTCATCTGCTCCGACCAGCGCTCGCGCCCCGTATCCGTCTTTGGGGTGAAGACGCCTTCATAATTGTTTCCTAGTTCCATCAGCAGCAGCCCCGCGATCAGAATGCCTGCCTGGGTTGGGTTCAAGCCGGTTGCATTCAAGCCGGTTGCATTCAGGCCGCCACGCATTGCAGCCAGCATCAACGCCGCCAGCAGCAGCATGATGAGAGCCGTGACGGCCACCTGGTCGCCACCGGGGAAGCTCATTTTGTTGGCGAAGTACACGGCCTGGAACAACACCAGCGTGAAAATGGCGAACCCCAGCACGGCCCACATCACCCGCCGGGGCCATGGGGATGCTTCCGCCGACGTCAATTGGTCCAGTCCGAACGCTGCCAGCACGGCGACGGCGAACTCGAAAACCCCGATGGCTGCCGAGGGCGACCGCGCCTTATCCAACGACGGAATCACGGCATATAAAAAGCCTTGGAAAACGCTATGCTGGCCCATGGCGTAGACGACGCCGCCTAGCGCCACCCCGCCCATAAGCCGCACCGGGCGATCACGCCACCAGGCCGCCACCCCAATCCACGCCAGCGCCAGCGCCACGCTGCCGACAAAGGGATCGAAGTGCAGTTTCACGCCGGGAAACACCATTCCCAGCAGGTTTTGCGGCTTGAAATCGTATTGCTCGTGGACAGAGTAGGGCACCGGCTGATTCCACGAGAGCGGTTCCGGCACCCCCACCCACCGCTTGGCCAAATGCCCGTATTCCGAGGCCGGCAGGATCTGCAGCGCTCCAGTGAGGCCGGTAAACAGAAAAGCCACCGCCGCCGCGGCAGCCATCCGGCGATCCAACCGCTGATCCATTCGCCGATCCGGCCGCCCCGAACCGAAAATGAAAAACAGCCACACGCCGCCCGCCGCCAGCGTCACAAAAAAAGGAAGCTGGTGATGCCCGCTCAGCCACGCCACCCCGAGGAACATTCCCGACAGCGCGGCATTGCCGAAGACGTTGATGCCGCGCGCGGCTCGCAGCAAAAATAGAAACACCAGCGGCGCCCAGGTGGCTCCGTTCACCATTTGCGGCCATCCGGTGGTGCCGATGACGCCGCCCAGCCCGAAGACGAAGCCCGCGATTGCCGACGCGATCCGCGACCGGCCCAGATCGCGGCACAATAGATAACAAAACGCCACGGCCAGAAAGCGGATCGCCACGAAATACCATTGCAAGGCCACGGCGGAAATCTGCCCGTGATCCAGCGGGAGCATGAATAACAGCCAGTTCAGCGGATACGCCGCGCCGGGCTGCGCCTGTCCGAGGAGCGGCTGTCCGGCCCACAGAAACGGATCCCAGAGGGGAAACGTCCCCGCATGCCAACTCCGCGCCTGCACCGCAAACCACGGCATCACCTGGGTCGCCAGGTCCGGCCCCCAGACCCAATCGTATTGCGAGGTGAGCGTAATCCTCCAATAGAAGCCGGCCACGATAGCGAACAGAGCCATCGCCACGCGCAGAGAGTTTGCCAGAGCGGGGCCAAGCGGGAGCGGTGGTTTGCAATTCAGCAAGGTTTCATTATCACCTGTGGACGACCTTGCGGATTCCCGACTTGTCGGGTTGCCATCTCAGTCCCGACGGAGTTGGGTGAAAAGGAAATCGACGACGCGGAAACCGCGGTCAGGCCGGATATAGTGATGTCGCCGTAGCCTAGGGCGCGAAACGCGACCAGCGGACGTTCGCGCTTGGGCGAGTAGAAGATATCGCCGAACACCACCGCGGACGCATCGTTGCACTGAAGCGACACCGGGGAAACATGATGGGGTCGACGCATAGGGGATAGACTTTGTATCGGGAAGCTCAAGACTCAAGTATGGCGGGGCAAAGAAGAGGCCGCTGGTCAAATCTGACGCACGATGTATTACCATTTATATATACAGAGTGCGATACGAATGGGGCGAGGCCAAGAACCGGCGAAATCAGCGAAAGCACGGCGGGGGCTCATTCCAATTGGCGGCGATGGCCTTCGAAGACGAATTCTGCCTCTTAGATCCGGACCGCACGGACGAAACTGGAGAACAACGCCGGCATGCGATTGGGTTGGCATCGGTTGAGTCCGAGCCGCCGATCGTGCTGCTCGTAGTCCACGCATACAGGGAGCGTCAACATGGCGAAGAAATTATCCGCATCATCCCGGCGCGCAAGGCTGACCAGCGTGACGTCCGAAGATATCAAGACCAGAAAACGGACTGAATCCGAGCGGCGAGCGGTTCGCCGTATTGCCAGAAGCCAGGCCGCCGGAGATGATTCGGACATCAACTTCGAAGACATCCCTCGTTTAACCGCGGAGCAACTGGCGCGCATGGTACGATTGCGAGACGTCAGACCGAAGGTGGCCGTGAGCGTCCGCCTCGACGCGCGGGTTTTCGATTGGCTGAAGTCCAAAGGCGAAGGCCACCTGACGCGCATCAATGATATCCTCACAAACCTGATGGAGGCGGAGCGCAGGGCGGGGCCGCGGTGATCGAGACCAACATCAGGGGCCCCGTAGTAGTGGATAGCAGAGGCCACCAGGGAACCTTGACCGCGTGGTTGTCTGACACCCCCGGGCACTGATCTTCCAGGGGATCGCCCTTTGGAGGTGCTAGAGATCGATGGCGACGCCCGGCGTACAATGAAGTGATCATGTCCGCTGCGACTACACAACCGCTCACCGCCGAGGAGTTTGACCGTCTCGACTTCCCGCAGGACATGAACTGGGAATTGCACGATGGCGCGGTTGCCGAGGAGCCTTTTCCGCCGCTCGTCAACCGGCTCATCCAAATGCGAGTGGTGGCGCTGCTGGGTCCGCTGTTTCGGCGTGCCCAAGTGGTCATGGAGTGCCCCTTTCAAATCGGCGGTCGCGATAAGCGATCGGCGGACGTCGCCGTTGTGAGCGAGCACCGCGCAGAAGTCGCTTTGCAAAAAGGCATCCTCACTGACGCACCCGAGATGGTGGTGGAAGTGCTGTCGCCGTTGAAGGGTTATCTGGAGTTGAAGCGCTATCGGCGCCTCTGCCTGAACCACGGGACCGCACTGTTCCTGGTCATCGACCCAGAAGACAATACGGTGGAGGTCTTCACCCAGTGCGGCAAGGTCGCGACTTACGCCGTCGAGGAGAGCCTGCCGGTGGTGCTGCTGGATGTCAGTTCAGCGATCCCCGTAGCCCAGATCTTCCAGGGGATCACTCTGTAAAGCCTAACCCACACAGCCAGGAATGGCCCTGCTGCATCCAGTCCAATGTGGTATGGTATGGACTGATGGAATTCACGCCAAAGCTGGACCATCAAGCCGAATCACCGCTCTACCGGCAACTCTTCGAGCAAATTGCGCAACAAATCCGCTCGGGACAGCTTGCGCGTGGCGAACGGTTACCAGCCACCCGCGAATTGGCTGGCCTGCTTGGACTGAACCGCACCACGGTTTCCGCCGCCTACGAGATGCTGGAAACCGAAGGGCTGATCTCCGGCCAAGTGGGACGCGGCAGCTTCGTGACCAGCGGGCCTTCCATCGCCAGTAGGGGCGTGGACTGGAACGCGCTGCTGGAGCGCAGCGAAACACCCGCCGCCGGACCCGGCCATTCCGCCGGCTGGGGCAAAGAAGTCATCAGCTTCGCGGTCTCACGGCCCTCGCACGAACTCTTCCCGCTCGACGATTTCCGCGCCAGTTGCGCCGCCGTGTTGAGCCGCCCCGATCTGGCCGACATCCTGCAACTCGGCTCGCCCAGCGGCTACGAACCGCTTCGGCGGTACCTCATGGACGAAGCCCGCCGCCAGCAACTGGCCGGCCCCGGCGATGACATCATCATCACCAACGGCTGCCAGCAGGCGCTCGATCTGATCGGCCGTGTGCTGCTGCGGCCCGGTGACACCGTGGCCGTGGAAGACCCTATTTATACTGGCTTGAAGCACCTGCTGACCGGCATGGGCGCGCAACTCTGTGGCATTCCGGTGGGCGCCGATGGCATGGAGGCGGCCCAACTGGAACGGGTTTTGGAACGGGAACACCCGCGCTTCCTGGTGGTGACGTCCAACTTTCAGAACCCCACCGGTGTCACTCTGCCTTTGCCGGCACGCCTGGCATTGCTCGAAGCCGCGCGTCTGGCCGGCGTGCCGGTGATCGAGAACGACGCCTATGGCGAACTGCGCTACCAGGGCGAGCCGCTTCCCTCCCTGAAGCAGTTGGATTCGAGCGGCGGCACGGTGCTGCTGCGCAGTTTTTCCAAGGTGAGCTTCCCCGGCCTGCGCGTGGGTTGGGTGCTGGGGCCCAAGCCGCTGCTGGACCGCTTGCGCAGCGCCAAGGAAGCCGCCGATCTGCATACCGATCAGCTTTCTCAGGCCGTGCTGCTGGAGTTTGCCGAATCGGGGCGCCTGGAAAAACATCGCGCACGCGTGCAGCGCGCCGGTTCCGAACGGCTGGCGGCCACTATGCAGGCATGCCGCGAGTTTCTGCCTGCGGGCACCCGCTGGACGCGGCCGGAAGGCGGCATGAATGTTTGGGTTCGCCTGCCAGAACCGCTGGATGCCGGCGACCTGCTGGCCAGGGCGCAGCGCGAGGGCGTGGCCTATCTGCCGGGACGGTATTTCGCGGTTTCCCGGCTCGACCGAGGCGCATTGCGATTGAGTTTTGCGGGGCTCGCTCCGGAGCAGATCCGGACCGGCCTCGCCATTTTGGGGCGGATTATTGCCGGCGAAATCGAAAGTTCCTCCCGAACCTTCGAGCCTTCGCCCGCGATGGTGTAGGCAAAGGTGTAGGAGAAGGTGTAGGACAGGCCGGGTGCCCTCGGGGCCAGCCCATCTAACGAGGAGGAGAGAGCGATATGTATCAATTTTCGAGCGAACTGCATCGGGTCAACGTTGGACACGCCGAGATGTTAAAGGGCGGCGTGATCATGGACGTCACCAACGCGGAACAGGCCAAGATCGCGGAAGACGCGGGCGCGGAAGCCGTCATGGCTCTGGAGCGCGTGCCATCGGACATCCGCAAAGAGGGCGGCGTGGCCCGCATGGCCAATATCTCCATCATCGAAGCGATCATGAGGACGGTCAGCATACCGGTGATGGCCAAGGCGCGCATCGGCCACTTTATGGAAGCGCGCATTCTGGAGGCGCTGGGCGTGGACTATATCGACGAAAGCGAAGTCCTCACTCCCGCCGACGAAGAGCACCACATCGATAAGACCGCCTTCAAAGTCCCGTTCGTGTGCGGCGCGCGCAACCTGGGAGAAGCGCTGCGGCGTATCGCCGAGGGGGCGACCATGGTGCGCACCAAGGGAGAGGCCGGCTCCGGCAACATCGTCGAAGCCGTCCGTCATATCCGCACAATCATCAAAGAGATGAAGCACCTCACCATCCTGGGTAAGGAAGAGTTGGTGCACGAGGCCAAGAACCTGGGTGCGCCACTGGAACTGGTGGAGTGGGTGGCGAAGCACGGCAGACTGCCGGTGCCCAACTTCTCTGCCGGCGGCATCGCGACCCCTGCCGATGCGGCGCTGGTGATGCAATTGGGCGCCGAGGCCGTCTTTGTGGGTTCGGGCATTTTCAAGTCCTCCGACCCGGCGGCGCGCGCCAACGCCATCGTGAAGGCCGCCAAGAACTACAACAACCCCGAGAAACTGCTGGAAGCCAGCCGCGAGTTGGGCGACGCCATGCCCGGGCTGGACGTATCCAAGATACCCGAAGGGGAGCTGCTCCAGACGCGAGGCTGGTGATCGGAAAAGCCGCGAGGCTGGTGATGAAGAAGGTCGGCATACTCTCGCTCCAGGGGGATTTCGCGGCGCACGGTGCGGCGGTGGAACGCGCCGGCGCCCAGCCGGTATACGTCCGCGAACGCCCGCAGTTCGAGGAGATCGATGGGCTCATCATCCCTGGCGGCGAGAGCACCACCATGCTCAAGCTCCTGCATTACGAGGGTCTCTTTGACGACCTGGCGAGGTTTGGCCGCCGCAAACCGATGTTCGGGACCTGCGCCGGGGCCATTCTGATGGCCAAGGAGGTTTCCCATCCGAGCCAGGAGAGCCTCGGGTTGATCGATATCGCGATCGAGCGCAACGCCTACGGCCGGCAGATCGATTCGCGGGTCGTGGAGATCGACATGGAACCGGACTTCCAGCAACATAGCTTCTTGGGCAATCCAAACGCCCTGAGCAACACGAAGCCGAGTAAACTGGAGGCAGTGTTCATCCGAGCGCCCATCATCCGGCACGTTAATGGGACGGTGAAAGTGTTGGCCCGTTACGAGGGCAACGCGGTGCTGATCGAGCAAGGACCGCACCTGGTGGCTACGTTCCACCCGGAGCTGACGGCGGATTCCCGCGTGCATAAGTTTTTTCTGGAGAAGCTGTGACTGAGAGGCCCAAGTGACTGTGAGGCCCAAGTGAACGAGAGGCCCAAGAAGCGCGTTCTGTTCGTCTGTTTCGGCAACGCCTGCCGCAGCCAGATGGCGGAAGGTTTCGCGCGCGCTTTGGGAGCGGACTGCATGGTTCCGGCCAGCGCGGGCGTGTTTCCGGCGCACGGCGTGGCGCTCGACACGGTCCGGGCCATGGACGAAAAGGGCATTGACCTGCGGCAACACTTCCCCAAGGGAGTGCACCACCTGGACCGGGTGAAGTTCGACGTGGTAGTCAACATGAGCGACAGCTTTCTGCCGGAAGAGGTCGGCGTGCGCCTGCTGGAGTGGGAGGTGCCCGACCCGGTGGACATGGAGTTCGAGGACCACTGCAAGGTGCGCGACCTGATCGAGCGCAAAGTCATGAGCCTGATCCTGGAAATGCGCCAGGAACGGGAGGTGACGCAATTCAGAGGGCAGGGTTCGGGGCGGCGCGAGATCTGAGCGGGGCCACCTCGATCTGATTCCAGAGGGGAACGCTTCGGCCGTTTTTGCCCCAACCCGGTTCGCAAAGAAATGAGCCAGCTTCGCGAGAAACTCTCCCGCTATTACCTGGCGGAAGGCCTGCAGGACGAGATTCGCATTCTTAGCACGGGCGGCGGTTACCTGCTTGGCTTCGAAAGGCGTGGAACCGTCAACCCTGGATTCATCAACCTAAGGAGCGGCAGATCCTGTTGGCTGGTGCTGCCGTTCCGGTCGAATCCGGAAATGGCGGAACCCGCTGAACAAATGCTCGAGGATCTTCTGATTGGGCTCGATGAGCGGGGCGGGCACGAACTGGTGACTCCCACGACGGCTCTTGCGTATCGCGGACGCACCGGAGACGTGCGGCAGTTTGCCGCTGAATGCTGCGCTGATTTCGTCGTTGAGGGAAGCCTGCGACGGCGCCAGGAAGCCATCGAAATCGCGGTGTGGCTGGTAGACGGCCGGAGCGGGCGCAGCCGGCGAGCCAAACGTTTCACTGGTTCCGATGCCACCGCTCTGGCGCGGTTGGCGGCTTCGTGGCTGCTGGAAGAAGGGTAGCGGTAAGGCTCCTGGTCAGTTTAGAGAAGCAACCACTCCCTAACGGTCTTACGCGCGGAAACCAAGTTTCCCGGCAGAGACTAGCCCGGCCGCCGGCGGTCGTGCGAAGTTCCTGACTGGCGGACGGCGCGGCTTGACAAGTTGTTGACATCGCACTGACAACCAAGACCTCCCAATGAATCATCCTTGGACCAGCAGCAGTGTTTGAGCGTTCCGTAAGGTGCGCCGGCCTCAAGCGATCACCTGAAGGCGGCCCTGTTCAGAGGCGCCCGAGATGAAACCCAAGGAGAATTTGAAAATGTTCCACAAGAAAACCGCGAAAAGGAACGCTATCGGCAGGTTGGCAACGCAATTGGCGATCATCGCCACAGGGATGACGGGCGCGTCCCACGCTTGGGCGCAAACGAAGGCATATGTAACGGACACGGGAACCGCGAATCTGGCGACCGTGATCGACACGGCCCCTAATGTAGTCCTACGGACCATTCCGCTGGCCGGACCGTCAAAAATCGCCATCGGCGCCAATGGAACGAGGGCATATGTCTTGCAGCCCGGCGCGCTTTCCATGGCCGTCATCGACATCGCCACAGATACTGTGCTCAATACGATCGGCCTCTCGTCCGGCCCTACCGCGCTGGCACTCACGCCTGACGGACAGACTGCCTACGTGGGCGTGGCGGGCGCGGTGCAGGCGATATCGTTAAGCAGCGGCCTGATGACTGGTTCGATACCAATCAGTGGAACCGTCAGCGGCCTGGCCGTCACTCCCGATGGAACCCGCTTATACGTCACCGCCGGCGTCGACGCGCTGACGCTGATCACTCAACCGACGGGCCCGGCTCGCCAGGTCAACGTGATTAACACGGCGACGAATGCGATTGCCGCGACTTTCGTGGTGGCCATGCCGCCAGTGCCGGGGCTGACTGTGGACAGTGGCGCCGTAGGGGTAGCCGTTTCCCCGAATGGCAAACTGGCCTACATCACCCTCAACGCCATCTATGTTGGCGCTGGTTTCGGCATGGGCGGTGGCGTTGCCGCGGTGGACACGGCTTCGAACACCGTCCTGCAAGTTGTCGACCTGAAGGCGTTTCCTGGGGAAATCGCGTTTACCCCGGACGGCACCCGCGCTTACGTGGGCATAGCGTCAACCTTTGACAACCTGGGCTTCGGGGGCGCCCCGTTCCCGGGAAGCAGCATCGCCGTGGTCGATACCGCCAATCATATGCAGATCGGCAGCATTGCCCTGGGTGCGGGCGGTCCGGTCGCGTTTATGCAGAACACGGCCGCCGGCATCGCCGTGACTCCGGATCGCAGTGAGATTTACGTGGTCATTCCGCGCCTCGGTTCGGTGGCGGTAGTGGGGGTGAACACCAACACGATTGGCCAGACGATTGCCGTCTCTGCCAACCCCTACGGCGTGGCGATTGTTCCCGCCAAGGTGCCGCTCGTCCCTTACCTGATCGACGCGGTGGATGACATCCCCCCAGTTGCTGTTTCTTCGAACGTCGGCCTGGCGATGCTCAATGTGCTGGCGAACGACACCCTGGGCGCGGCCCAGGCGACACTTTCCAACGTCACGCTGACGCAGGTCTCAAGCACGATTGCCGGCCTTTCTCTCAATGCGGGCACGGGTATCGTTTCCCTGTCGGCAGGAGCGCCTCTCGGGACCCAGACGTTGGTTTACCAGATCTGCGATAAGAGCCTGGCGGGCAATTGCGGTCAGGCCAATGTCATCGTGACCGTCCGTGCTCCCTACGCGGTGAAGGCGGTGGACGATTCGGCAAGTTCACTCGTGGGCCGCATAGCCGTCCCGAACGTGTTGAGCAACGACACCTTTAACGGTGGTGCGGCGACGCTGGCGACGGTCACGCTGTCGGCGCTCTCCTCCTCCAATGCCGGCATCGTCCTCAGTCCCTCAGGCGCCGTCTCCGTCGCCCAGAGCACACCCGCTGGCGTGCAAACTATGGGGTATCAGATCTGCGAAACGGCCGAGCCCGGCAATTGCGCCACCGCCCTGGTGACGATTCAAGTGCTTCCCTCCGCGATCCATGCCGTGAACGATAGCGGCACCATCACCAGAGTCGGCGGTGTAGTGGTTGCCAACGTCCTCGGCAACGATACCTTGAATGGTGCGGTGGCGACGCTCGTTAACGTGACGCTCACACAAATCTCCACTACCAGTCCCGGTATCACCTTGAACGCTGACGGATCAGTCTCCGTGGCCCCCGCGACGCCTGCCGCAGCTTATACACTCACCTACGGTATTTGCGAAGCGGCCACCCCCGCCAACTGCGTTTCGGCCGTGGTTGCCGTGACGGTTACCCAATACGTGATCATCGCGGTGAACGATGCAGCTCCCGGTTTCTCAAATCTAGCCAACACGGCGCTGCGCAGCGTGTTGGAGAACGACACCTTGGGCGGCGCCCTCGCCACGACATCGAACGTCACCTTGTCGTTGGTTTCGCTGATCCCGGCAAATCCCCAGATCCAGATGGAGCCCGACGGAGCCATCCAGGTGTTGGGCCCGACCACTGCGGGTCTGTATTCGCTGGTCTACAAGATCTGCGAAATCGGCAATCCTGGCAACTGCAGTCAGGCCACTGTGTCCATCAGTCTGAAGGTCAATACAACGACGACATTCAAGATCAGCATCAGCAAGAACGGTAAGGGCACGGTGACCGCGAATCCGGCGGGTTCCAGCTTTGCGGTGGGAACGGTGGTGACGCTGACGGCGACACCCGACCCTGGTCAGCCTTGGGTCGGCTGGGGTGGAGCTTGCTCGGGGACCGCAACCACGTGCTCCCTGACCATGAGCAGCGACAAGTCTGTGACTGCGAACTTCAGATAGGACCGTCGGCTAGAGCTGGCTATTGGCTAAGATAGAAGAATCCCGGACCCGGAGCTATCCGGCTCCGGGGTTTCTGTTTTGGGATGGTTGTGGGGCAGATTGTTAATCTGCGGCGGATTGTTAATCCGCCTCCGCGATGCGGCAGCGAGCCATTCCGCGTTGGTGGCGATGCAGGTAAGGTCCGGCAGGGGGATTGCCAATCCGCCGCAGGTTGTCAACCGGGTTGCCAAGCGGTTGTCAACCGGTTGTCAACCTGCCCCACTAATACTTCGGCACGCTGGGGTCAACCTTATCGCTCCACGCCAGAATGCCGCCCACCACGTTCCGCACGTGCTGGAAGCCGTTCTGCTTCAGCACCGCGCAGGCCTTGGCGCTGCGCATGCCGCTGCGGCAGTGAATCACGATGTCGGCCTCGGGGTCGAATTCGCCAACGTGCTTGGGGAACTCGCCCAGCGGAATCAGCCTGGCGCCGGGGATGCTGCAGATCTTGTATTCGTGCGGCTCGCGCACGTCGATCAGCACGAAGTTGTCGCCGCGATCGATCTTCTCTTTGAGTTCAATTACGTCGATTTCGCCTTCGCTCACTTTGGCCTCCTGGTTTTCACCGATGGTGACGGGCGGAGCCTGCGTCGTTTCGGGCACCCCGCAGAATTGATGATAGTCGATCAGCTTGGTGATGGTGCGGTGCTCGCCGCACATCGGACATTCGGGATTCTTGCGCAGCTTGAGTTCGCGGAAGCGCATGGCGAGGGCGTCATACAGCAGCAGGCGGCCCACCAGCGACTCGCCGATCCCCAGGATCAGCTTCACGGTTTCGGTGGCCTGGATCAGCCCGATGGTGCCCGGCAGAATGCCCAGCACACCGCCTTCGGCGCAGCTTGGAACCAGGCCGGGAGGCGGCGGTTCTGGGTACAGGCAGCGGTAACAGGGGCCGCCCTCATAGGCAAACACCGTGGCCTGGCCTTCGAACCGGAAGATGGAACCGTAGATGTTCGGCTTGTTCAGCAGCACGCAGGCGTCGTTGACCAGGTAGCGCGTCGGAAAATTGTCGGTGCCATCCACCACGTAGTCGTAGTCCTTGATGATGTCGAGCGCGTTCTCGCTGGTCAGCGCCACTTCGTGTTTGGCTATCCGCACGTTGGGATTGATAGCCAGCATCTTTTCGGCCGCCGAATCGATCTTGTTGCGCCCCACGTCCTTGGTGGAGTGGATCACCTGGCGCTGGAGATTGGTGAAGTCCACCACGTCGAAATCCACCAGGCCGATTTTCCCCACGCCGGCTGCCGCCAGATACAGGCCGAGCGGCGCGCCCAAACCGCCGGCGCCCACCAGCAGTACCTTGGCGGCCTTGAGTTTCTTCTGACCCTCGATGCCAACCTCCGGGATGATCAGGTGCCGGCTGTAGCGCATGATCTCGTCGTTCGAAAGCGTGACTTCTTCGGGCGCGGCGTTTTCCGGCGCGCTCACCGGCCGTGCGGCGTTTTCGGAAACCAGGGCCGAACCACCGGCGATCGAAGGAACCAGCGAGAGCGTGTCACCATCGCTGACCGCCGTCGCATTCTTTCCGAGGTAGCGGATGTCTTCGTCGTTCAAGTAGACGTTGACGAAGCTGCGCAGCTTGCCTTCGTCGTTGAAGATCTGTTTACGCAGGTCGGGGTACTGGGTGGTGAGCGCGCTCAGCACCTCACCCACGGTGGCGCCGCCCGCAACCACCGAATCCTGCTTGCCAGTGAACTGCCGCAAGGGCGTTGGGATAAGAATCTTAGCCATGTCAGTAAGTCAACTCCTCTTTGGCCGCTTCGGTCTGATCGAAGTTCGGCAGCCAGCTATTGGCGTGGTGGAATTCGCCCTTCTGAATGGATAGCACCACGAACGAATACCACGGACACGAATTCTGCAAATCGGTTTTCGAAAAATAAGCGTCGCAGTCGGGGTGCGAGTGGTAGATGCCGATCAGATCCATCTTGCGCTCGCGCGCCGCTTTATCCGCTGCCAGCAGATCCTCCGGACGCAGCTCGTAGCGCGCGGCCTGCGCGCCCTCAAAGGCATTGTCCAACGGCATGGCGATGCGCACCACTTTGTGGCCGTCGTCAATGGCGCCGAGCATGGCGCCACAGCACTCGTTGGGATAGGTCTGGCGGGCGTGCGACACCATGGCCGCCCAAGGTTCACTTTCGATCCGGATCATTCCTCGTCCCAGAAATGTTCGCTCAAGTATTTTTCCGCGCTGTCGCAAAGCACCGTCACGATGGCGCCGCGTTCGCCGCGCTCCACCAACTCGCGCGCAATCAGGGTGGCGGC
>DATMNI010000161.1:0-2969 GCA_035570275.1 Candidatus Acidiferrales bacterium
TCCCGCTGAGAGTGGTCCGTTTCGGACAGCTAGCGGTCCTTGTCCGGCCGGAACATGTTGGCGGCGATGCGCGTCACCAGGCGCCTTGGCACAATTCGTTGCGATTGCGCGCCCAGATAGTTGCCGAGTCCCGAAATTACATAGCTTTTGCCGGCGGCCAGCGCTTGCAGGCCGGTCCGGGCAACCTTCTGCGCGGTCTCCTGGTTCTTGCTGGTGAACTTCTCCTGGCCGGCGATGGCGTGGAATTCCGATTCGGTGGAACCGGGACAAAGGGCACAGACACGAATGCCGTGCGGCCTCATCTCTTCGGCAAGTCCTTCCGCAAACAAGAGTTCGAAGGCTTTCGTAGCGGCGTAGGTGGAGATGTAGGGAACAGCCTGGAAAGAAGCGGTGGAGGCGAGGATCAGGACATCTCCGCGGCGGCGGGCAACCATGTCCGCGAGATACAGCCGCGAGAGATGAACCACCGCCGCGCAATTCACTTGCACCATATCGAGAAGGCGCTGCGCCGGAACCTGGGTGAGTTCGCCGTATTGCCCGAAGCCGGCATTGTTGACGAGCAGATCAATGTCCAAACCTTGTTGCTTTGTAAAATCGTAGATCTTCTGGGGAGCGTCGGATTTCGCGAGATCGGCGTCGAATACGGCGGTGCGGATTCCGAAGCGCTGCCCCAAAGTTCGCGCCAGCTCTTCCAGCCTGTCGCGACGCCGCGCTGTGAGAACCAGGTGAGTGCCGCCCGCGGCGAGTTCGTTCGCCAAAGCCACGCCGATACCCGCGCTCGCACCGGTAATCAGCGCCCACTTGCCTTGCCATTCCTTCGACATGTCGGGAATCCCTGGGAACAGTTTAGTTCCTGCTGAGCTTGAGCACGGTATCTTTCAGGCGATTGCTCTCGTGCTTCATGCGGTCCATCAGACGCTTGGCCCAAACGAACTCCGCCGCCAGCAGCGTGAGTCCAAGAAAAACAACCAGCCACCCTGGGCCGGGTGTGAAGAGCATGATGACACCCACCAGGAGAAGCGTAAACCCGGCGAGAATACGAAAGAAGCGGCGAACCTGCTCGATGGTCCGAAAGAACATGGGGTCCTCTGGGGCGGAGGTGGCGAACCTCGATTGTGACGGGTATTTGCTTGGCAGGCAATAGCCGTCGCTATTTAGAACCCCGTCAAGGCCGAAAAGTCGCCTCCTTTTTGTGATTTTTTGTGTGGGAAATTGTCGGGCGGCAATGCATCTCAGCCGGAAATCCACACCTCTCAGTTGTTATATGAATAGAGGCGCGATTTTGAGGACCCTATGAGTGGCGATTCGTTACCGTTGGCACTGCCGCTCTCGCGCTTCGCGACTGGCGCTTGTGAGGTCACCGACCTGTATCGCGAACTGCGCGAACCTCTGCTTCGATACCTGGTATGTCTCGGGCTCTCCCGCGACGAAGCCCAGGACGTGGTCCAAGACGCTTTCCTTTCCTTGCACCGGCACCTGGCTTCGGGCAGGTCGGAGGAAAACGTTCGCGGCTGGGTGTTTCGCGTGGCTCACAATCAGGCACGAAACCGGCAGGGCAGCTATCATCGACGCTTCGGCGAACCGCTTGATTTGGAGATTGACGTGCGGCTGGACGAAACGACGCCCGAAGGCCTGGTGCTGGAGAAAGAGAAGTTGCGGCGCTTGCGACAAGCCATTACGTTGCTGTCCGAGTCCGAGCGAGAATGCCTGCTGCTTCGCGCCGGTGGCTTGCGTTATCGCGAAATCAGCGAGGTGCTGGGGATGGCGACCTCCACGGTCGGAGATACGATTGAACGGGCGATCCGGAAATTAGCGGAGAAATGCAATGTGTGATCATTCAGGACGATTGATGGCCTGGCTCGATCGCGAGCTCGGCAATGATGAAATGGTGGAGCTCGAGCGGCATATCGGCGCTTGCAGCGAATGCCGCAGTCGACTCGAGTCCTATAAGCACTCGAGCGCAACCTTTGATGCCTACTGCGATGCGGTGGTATCGGCGCAGACGCACCGGAGAAGAGTGCCGCGTTGGGTTCCGGTGCTGTCGACGGCTGCGGCGGCCGCTATCACTGCCACAGTTGTGCTGGTGTTGCTGCGCGCACGCGTTGAGACGCCCGCGCTTCCTCGCCCGGTGCCGGTACAGGTGCAGGCGCACCGGTCGGCTGTGGTCCTTGAAAACGTCCCGGCGCCAACTCCAGCCCCCGGCAAGACGATGCATCGGCCGCGGGCCACCACCCCCGGTACACTCCGCCAAACGGCAAACTGGCAGCCCACTGAGCGCGCCATTCAGATTTCCATTCCCGCGGATTCCATGTTTCCTCCCGGGGCTGTTCCGCAGGGTGTTAACTTCATTGTGGATCTGAGTATTGCGGCGGATGGATCGGCGGACCAAATTCGGCTGCGGCCGCGATTGATGGAAGTTCAAAGGAGACAACCATGAAGTATGCACTGGTAGTCTTTCTGGCAGCGTCGTTTTGCACGTTTGCCCAGGATACGGTGAAAATAAACGTGCTGTATCAAACCTTTGGGACCGGTGTCGTGACCGCCGGAACCATGAGGGCGTTTGGCGCAGCAGTTCACGGCGCGCCCTATTCCGCCACAATCACCAACGAGTCGGTGCAGACGCTGGCGGACGGCAATCGCATTATTCAGAACAACAGCGGAACCACCGCGCGCGACTCCGAGGGGCGAACCCGTCAGGACGCGGCGTTGCCGCCGATTGGCAACCTGTCCGCCGCCGACGCTCCGCACATCGTGTTCATCATGGATCCCGTGGCGCAGATTTCGTACACCTTGAACTTGACGGATAAGACTGCGCAGAAACTTACGACGCCTTCGGCCGCTGTAGTGGGAGGCGGCGGCACCGTAGGAACCGGGCCGGTGATTAGCACGAAAGCATTCTTCGGACAGAGCGCGGGCGTCTCCGCTGCGGGCGGCCCACCGCCGATGTTCATCCAGAAGACGATGATTGC
>DATMNI010000162.1:0-22200 GCA_035570275.1 Candidatus Acidiferrales bacterium
TCGGGTGGCGTCGAGGCGTGAGGGAGCGAATGGCGGCGATGGCAGGGCCGGCACGAAGCCCGCCACTTGCAGCGGTTCTTTCGGCGGATCGCCGAATCCGGCGGGATCGATGGCGCGCGCGTCCTGTTGAAAAGCCGCGTAGGTCGTATTGATTTGATAAAACTGCTCGGGCGATTGGGGCGGCCGCCACTCTTCGCCGGGCGCTAACGGTCCCCAGCCGGTGAGTTTGGCGCCGCGCAGCCAGTAGACCTCACCGGGTTTGAACACGGTGCTGACCGAGGGCGCCCACACCCAGCCGAGCCGTTCCTTGCGCTGCCAGCGGCCATAGTGATAGGGCAGCCAACCCCACTTGTCGTCGCTCACCCAGGTGTAGCCCAGCGAATCATACCAGCGCCAGCGGCCTTGCTGAAACGGATACCAACCCTCCGTCTGTTTGGGTTTCCATACCGCCCCCAGATCGTCGGTCTGCACCCAATCGCCCTCGGCGTCGAGATCCACCAGGCCGTAGCGCCCGAGCACATGACCGGCGGAAGGCGAACCGGCTTCGGCCTTGTCGCGCTGCTGGCTCCACTGGTCCAATTCCATGGCGGTGACCTCGCGATCGAGAAAGAAGCGCGCCGTGTTGGAGGGCTCCACACGCACGGTCTGGCCTTCGCGCAGGTCGATTTCAGCGGCCGGCGACGAGAAACGAACCGAGCCCTCGAACACGGCGATGCGGCTGAAGGCTTCGCCGGCTTCCAGGCGCACGCGGGCGCCGCGCAGGAACGTGATCTGGGCGCCCGGCACGGCCAGGGTGAGCGCATCCATGCCCCTGGGTTGGCCGGAAAAGTAGCAGACGCCGCGGTCGAGCGAGAGCAAGGTGACGCGCTGGCCGGTGGAGAGCCGCGTGTAGTCGGAGAGTTCGCCCTGGCTATCCGGCCCGAGGCGCCACGCGCTGCCTTCGTCGAGTTCGATTTCGAGGCGCGACCCAGCCGCCGTTCGCAGCCACGCGGCTTCCACCAGCGGGAGATTGCGTTGAGCCGGCATCCAGGAATCGGCGGCGGTGAGTTGGACTTCGACCGTGCCCTCAAATTCGCCCAGGCGGGCGTAACGTGCCTGGCCCGCGAACAGCGCGGCCGGAACCAGCAGCAGGCTGATGAGTCTCATAAACCTCCGATTTTGCCAGCTTGATGCTAGAGTGACGGCGCGCAGGCGGCTGGCGTTCAATGCAATTGTACCCGCGATTCGGCAGCGCGCAGGAAACGGGGATAGCCGTCCACGACAACAAAGGTCAGGCACAGGCCCGCAGGAGTGTGCTTTGCGCTACGAGATTCACTCAAAGGAACGGCGTTTACCAGGACCGATCCGGTTATTGGACGAAAGGGCTGTTCTCGCCTCTGTAAACCGTTGGCGATCACCGAGGGGAATCCGGCGCTCGCCGGTTCGCGGGGGCACTTCGACAATGTGGGCGTTTCGTCCATACGGAACAGAGTGAATGGCCCTCAGCGCCGCCTTGCGCCGGCTCTCGAACCATCTCGGCCGGTGGACTTGGCTCGTTGGTTCGGATTTACACCAAAATTGCCCTGGCCTCTTTCGTGAAGACTCTCCTTGATCGAGAAGATCGCACGCGAACGGCTGAGAGCCTGTAGTATTTGGGGTTAATGTGCTTGATTTCAGCAAAAGATCCATTTGGTTCTTATTGGGGTCGCGTAGGCCGGTGAGAGCACGCGTGTCTGGAGAGCAACATGTTGAAGACCTTTTGACGCGGCCGCCTGATGCTTAAAGATACCGTGTCTTCACTCTGCCAATGGCATAAATAAATATGACAAATCTCGCAACTCTACGGGCGTTTCTGGCGGCGCTGTTACGCGTCGCGACCAAACTTACAGCCGGAGTCTGGTGGCTCAGCACGCGGGTGATCGGCCGTTGGGAGTGGCAGCCGCCTTCATGGCTGGTGTGGATCGGTAGCCGGCTTGCGCAAGCCGGGCGCTACGTTGCGGCAGACGCAAAACGCGCGGGACTCATGCTCGTGGTGGCAGGTGGCATGATTGGCGGCTGGGTCTGGTATTTGAGCCGCCCGGTTCCACACTACGTCACGTTCACCGTCACTGCACCTGGGCTTACCGAGTACGGCGACAAGGGGATCTCTTCCATCAAACCGCTGGCCCTGAAATTCAGCGAGTCCGCGGCGCCGTTGCAGCAGGTGGAAAAGACGGTCACGGCCGGGATCGACCTTTCCCCGAAGATGCCCGGCGCCTGGCGCTGGGTGAGCGACAAGGACCTCGAATTCGCGCCGAAGAACGACTGGCCCATTGACAAGGCGTTTACCGTTTCGTTCGCGCGGAAGGGCTTCTTCGCCCGGGGAGTTTTGCTGGAAGACTTCAGCTTTGACTTCCGGAGCCAGCCCTTTACCTCGAAGATTACGGAGAGCCAATTCTACCAGGACCCTCGGGACCCGAATCTCAAAAAGCTGGTCGCCACGCTGCAATTCAGTCACCCGGTGGACACGGGCCAGTTGGAACAACGAGTGTCTCTGGCGGTGGCGAAAGACGCGGGGTACCTGGGATTGAAGGCCGACAGCCGGAGCTACACGGTGGTCTACGACAAGTTCAAGCTGGCGGCCTACATCCATTCCGCGGCCCTGGCGATGCCGCGCGATGATACGCCGATCACGCTGCGAGTCGATAAAGGCGTTAGGGCGGCACGAGGCGGCAACGAGACCAAGGACCGGCTGGAGGCCGTAGTCATTATTCCCGGCCGCTCCAGCCTGCGGTTCTCGCGATTGCAGATGACGCTGGTGGACAACGCCCGCTATGAGCCCGAGCAGATTCTGTTGATGACCAGTTCGTCGCCGGTGCCGGAAAAGGCATTGGCCGGAAGAGTGTCTGCGTACCTGCTGCCGGTGCGCCATCCAAACAACGGAAGGAAGACACGAATCCGTATAGCTGGAACGATGAGAGCCAGGTCGGCAAGGAAATCGTCTCGCTGTCCCAGGCCGTGCCGCTTAGCTACGTCTCGTCGGAGCAGGGCGGGGACACCTCGCACGGGTTCAAGTTTCGCGCACCCGTGGGCCGCTACATTTACGTGGTGGTGCCCGATGGCGTGGAAGGGATCGGCGGGTACCTTTCGGGCAAACCTTTCGTCGGAACGTTTCAGGTGGAACCGTACCGCCAGGCTCTGGCTTTTCTGGGGAAGGGCGCCCTTTTGCCGTTATCGGGAGACAAGAAGGTGGGGTTCCTGGTGCGCGATGTGGACCACGTGGAGATTGAGATCGGCCGCGTGCTGCCCAACCAGTTGCAGCACATCGCACCCACGATGGGAGATTTCAGCAGCCCTTATGTGAACCCAAGCCTGGCGGACCAGGTGGTGGAACGCTTCATCGAAGTTCGGGATTACAGCGACAAACAGCCGGGTAAGCCCACTTATGACAGCATTGACCTTGGCCGCTATTTGCATGGCAAGACGCAGACGAATCAGGGGCTGTTCCTGCTGAGAGTGCGCTCGGTCATTCCGGCGGAGAAAAACGCCGCTGAGCCGGGCGATGCCGAAGCCCCATCCGATGGCGAAGAGGGCGGTCAAGCGGAGAGCCAGGGAAACGGGATTCAGGATACGCGGCTGATCCTGATCACCGACCTCGGTTTCATCGTGAAGCAGGCGAAAGACGGCACCCGCGATGTGTTCGTGCAGTCAATCCACAGCGGCCTGCCGGTGGACGGCGCGCGCATCGAGGCCATTGGGCGCAACGGCCAGGCGGTGCTGGCCGCGACCACGGAGAATGGGGGCCGGGCGACGCTGCCGAAGTTCGTCCAATTGAAGCGCGAAAAAGCCCCGCTGCTGATCGTGGCGCAGAAGGATTCCGACCTTTCCTTCATGCCCTTCCAGACGCAGGGCCGGATGCTGGATCTCTCGCGGTTCGACACTGGCGGAATTGAGAATGAAAAATCGGCGCAGCAGTTGTCGACCTATTTGTTCTCGGATCGGGGAATTTACCGTCCCGGCGAGACCACACATCTTGGCGTCATTGCACGGACGGCGGACTGGAAGTCGTCGTTGGCCGGACTGCCGATGGAGGTGGAAATCACGGACTCGCGAGGCGCAGTGGTCAGCCGCAGTGCGCTCAAGCTATCGGCTGCGGCTTTCGAGGAGATCGCCTTCACCAGCCAGCTTGCAGCGCCCACGGGCACGTACGAGGCAACCGCGTTTCTGGTGAAGAACGAGAAGACGCGGGAAACTCTGGGCAGCACTTCATTCAAGGTGCAGGAGTTCGAGCCGGATCGAATGAAAATACGGCTCGAGCTCACGGATAAGCCTAAAGAAGGATGGCTGAGGCCGGACGACGTGAAGCCGAGTGCCGTGGTGGCCCACCTGTTCGGAGAGCCGGCCGCGGGTCGGCGCGTGGAAGCGGAGATGGGCCTGACCGCGGTGCTGCCGATGTTTGCGCGGTATCCGGACCATCGCTTCCAGGTGGGTGAGTCGATCAACGAGCCCTTTCATGAAAGCCTTCCTGCGACGGTCACGGACGACAAGGGCATCGCGACGTTCCGGCCCGACCTGGGCCGCTTCACGGGACGGGCATACCGGTTGAACCTGCTGGCCCGCGCGTTCGAGGCGGAAGGCGGCCGCAACGTGGCGGCGCAGAGCTCTGCCATCGTATCGAATGCGGCCTATCTGGCCGGGGTCAAGCCGGATGGCGACCTCACGTTCGTCAAGCGCGGCAGCGCCAGGCAGGCGCATTGGCTGGCGGTCAATCAACAGCTTGACCCGGTGGCGGCGGACTCTCTGACGCTGGAATGGGTGCAGCGCAAATACGTCTCCGTGCTGACCCAGCAAAACAACCGTACGTATAAATATGTTTCCAGGCGGAAGGAGATTGTCCGCGATAGCCGGAAGGTCCAAATCGCGGCGGGCGGCAGCAACTTCGCGCTGCCTACGCACGAGCCGGGAGATTTTGTGCTGGTACTGCGGGACGCGGCAGGCGCCCCGTTGAACCAGCTCAGCTACAGCGTGGCGGGTGAGGCGAATTTATCGAAGTCGCTGGATCGCGATGCCGAACTCCAGGTCCAGCTCGATAAGCCATCCTACGCGGGCGGCGACACGATTGAGGTGAGTATCCGCGCGCCGTACGTCGGCGCCGGACTGATTACGATTGAGCGCGACCGCGTGTACCAGCACCGGTGGTTCAAGACGTCGACCACCAGTTCGGTGCAACGGATTGCGTTGCCCCGGGATTTCGAAGGCAATGGTTATGTCAGCGTTCAGTTCGTGCGCGACCCATCCTCGGATGAAATCTTCACCAGCCCGCTGTCTTACGGAGTGGCCGCGTTCGCCGCCAGTCTGGCGGCACGGAAGCAGCCGCTCACTCTGAATGTGCCGCGCGAAATCAAGCCGGGCACGACCCTGACGATGCTGGTGGCGCCGGCCGAGGCCTCGCGGGTGGCGCTGCTGGCGGTGGATGAAGGCATCCTGCAGGTAGCGCGATATAAGAATCCGGATCCGCTGGCGTACTTCTTTCAGAAGCGGATGCTGGAGACGCAAACCACGCAGATCCTGGATCTGATTCTGCCGGAATTCAAGCGCTTCCTGGAACTGGCGGCGCCGGGAGGGGATGCCGATGGGGGCTTCGCGCGGCATCTGAACCCGTTCGCCAGGAAGCGTAAGCCGCCGGTGGCGTACTGGTCCGGGCTGGTGGATGTGGGTCCGGCGGGGCATCAGTTCCGCTACGCCGTGCCCGACTACTTCAACGGGAAGTTGCGCGTAGTCGCGATCGCCGTGAGTGCCGCGCGGGTAGGGACGGCTGAGGGCGCAACCGAAGTGAAGGGCAGTTTCATCCTGACGCCGAACGTCCCAACGATGGTGGCTCCGGGTGACGAGTTCACGGTTAGCGTTGGGGTCTTCAACAATACGGTGGGCGGGAACGGGCCGATTCGTCTGGAAGCCCAGGTGAGCGCGGGCTTGTCGCCGGCGGGCCCGGCGGCGGTGGATCTTCAGGTGGCGGATAAGCGGGAAGCCGCCGGCGAGTTCCGCTTCAAGGCGAATGCGGTGCTGGGTCCGGCCGCGTTGAAGTTCGTGGCCCGCAGGGGTGCCGCGGAAGCGCGGATGGAAGAAAGCGTAAGCGTGCGGCCGGCGGTGGCTTATCGCACGCAACTCACGCTGGGCCGATTCGAGAACGGCAGCATGGCCGTTTCCCTGACTCGCGACATGTACAGTGAGAATCGGAAGGTGGAAGCGGCGGTGTCAGCAGTGCCCCTGGTCTGGGGTCAGGGACTGATCGCATGGCTGGACAATTATCCGTATGTCTGCACGGAGCAACTGGTGAGCAAGGGAACGGCGGCCCTGCTGCTGGCGTCGCGGCCCGAATTCGGCGCCGTGCGGAATCGCGACGGTGCGTCGCCGGCAAGCGCGGGGGCAAGCGCGGTGGCGGCGTTGCAGAGCCGTCAGAACGATTCGGGTGGATTCGGCCTGTGGTCATCTTCGCCCGATACGGCTGAATTCCCGACTGTCTATGCGGCCCAGTTTCTGCTGGAGGCGAAGGACCGCGGCCAGAAGATCTCCCCCGCACTGCTCACCGGCGTCGATGACTGGCTGTCGCGGTTTGCTTCCACTCCAGCATCGAGCCTGGCGGACGGGCGGTGGCGGGCGTATGCGGTTTACCTGCTGGCGCGGCAGGGGATCAAACCGGCGAATTCGCTTTCGAACGTCGAGCAGGAGTTGTCGCACCGGTATCCGCAGGCGTGGCCCACCGATCTCTCGGCGGGATGGCTGGCGGCCACGTACCGGCTGATGCAGCGCAACACCGATGCGGAGCGGATTATCGCGAAGGTTCCGTGGTCGCGGCAAAAGAAAGATTTGGGTGAAGAGGCCTACTACGACCCGGTGGTCCACGACGCGCAACTGCTCTACCTTCTGGCGCGGCACTTTCCCGCGCGGCTGGGCGCGGTTCCGGCGACAGTGCTGGAAGATCTGGGCTCTGCAGCCAGCGGCAATCGGATCGACTCGTTGTCCGCGGCCTGGACACTGCTGGCGCTGGACGCTTACGCGAAAGCGGCGGGGGCCGCGGGAAAACTCGGCATCGCGGAGATTGGAAAGGACGGGCGCGAGCGCGCCTTGACTGTAACGGCCGGCGCGATGCCCAACGCAGAGGTGTCCATCAATGCCGCCAAGGTGCAGTTCAGCAAGGAGGGCGCGCTGGCAGGCTATTACTCCGTGAATGAGTCGGGCTTCGATCGCAATTCGCCCGCGGCGCCGATCAATCCGGCAGTCAACCAGCCGGCAGTCAACCAGCCGGCAGTCAACCAGCCGGCAGTGAACCAGGGCATCGAAATCGTCCACGAATTTCTGGACTTGAGCGGCAATCCGGTCACGAAGGTGAGAGTAGGCGAGGAGTTCCTGGTTCGCTTGCGGTTGCGCGCGACCAGGCGCGACCGGGTTCCCCAGATCGCGGTGGTGGACTTGCTGCCGGGAGGAACGGAGGCGGTTCTGGAGTTGCGTCCGCCCGCTGACAGCAGTACTCCGGGCGCCGATCCCGCCGCTTCGAGGCAAGGGGCAGGCCGGTACTCGGGGTTGCCCATCGGACTGCCCGATAAATCCAACTGGGTGCCGCAGCACGTGGATGTGCGTGACGATCGCGTGGTGCTCTATGGCGACATCGGCAAGGATGCCGGCACGTTTGTCTACCGCGCGAGAGCGACTAATGAGGGAGTGTTCCAGTCGCCGCCCGCTTTTGCCGAAGGCTTGTACTCGCCCCAAACGACAGGCATCGGCCTCTCCGGCAAGCTGGAAATTGTGAAGCCATGAAAACAACAATAGCGACGATAGCGGCGCCGGCGGTGGTCGCACGTCTCCTTCTGTTGTTGCGGGTGTGGCCTCACGCGCCGCTGGCGGAGCGTGTGCCGCTCTCCACCGCGGTGTGGTCCGCCGACCACGAACTGCTTCGCGTCACGCTGGCATCCGACGATCAATACCGGCTGTGGACGGCGATCTCCGAGATGTCACCGGTTCTTGTGGAGGCGTTCCTGCTGAAAGAGGACCGCTGGTTCTACTGGCATCCCGGCGTCAACCCGGCGGCGCTGTTTCGCGCGGGCTTTCGAACCTATCGTAGCTCGGGACGGCGAGCGGGACGGCAGGGCGGTTCCACGATATCCATGCAGTTGGCGCGGATGCTTTACGGTCTGAAGACCAGAACCGCAGCGGGGAAGGCGCGGCAGATCGCGGCAGCAGTCTGGCTCGAGGCCCGATACTCAAAGCGCGAATTACTGGAAGCGTACTTGAACGTTGCGCCATTCGGGGGCAATGTTCAGGGTGTCGGCGCCGCCAGCCGGATCTTTTTCGGCAAACCACCGGGTCGTGTGAGTCTGGGGGAGGCGGTAACGCTGGCCGTGATTCCTCAGAGCCCCGCGGCGCGCACAGGAAACGGGCTGCAGCAAGAGAAGCTGCTGAAGGCTCGCGGACAACTAGCGGCATTGTGGCTGGCGCACCATCGCGCCGGCGAGACGGAACGGCGCCAGTTGCAGTCGCCGATCGGAGCCAGGCCCGAGTTCGCCATGCCGTACCTCGCGCCGCACTTTGTGGATGGGCTGCTCGCCGCACGTACCGGCCGGTCTCCACGCGTGGATACCACGCTCGACGCCGGTCTGCAGAGGACGGTGGAGCGCCAGATCGAGCGGTATATCGACGAATACGGCGACCGCGGAATCCGCAACGCGGCAGCCCTGCTGCTGGACTCACGCGAGATGTCAGTCAAGGCATGGGTAGGGTCGGCCGACTACTGGAACCAGGCGATCGATGGCCAGGTGGACGGCGTTCTGGCGAAGCGTTCTCCGGGCTCCGCGCTCAAGCCTTTCATTTACGCGATTGCGCTCGATCAAGGCGTGTTGCATCCGCGGACCATACTGCGCGATTCGCCAACCTCGTTCGGCCCGTTCACGCCGGAAAACTTCGACGGCCGTTTCTTCGGGCCGATCACAGCCGAGGAAGCGCTGATCCGCAGCCGTAACGTGCCCGCCGTGTGGGTTTCGATGCAACTCAGGCAACCGAATCTCTACGGATTCCTGCAGAGCGCGGGTGTAAGCCGCCTGAAGCCCGAATCGTACTACGGACTGGCGCTGGCGCTGGGCGGCGGCGAAGTCACCATGGAGGAACTCGCCGGACTCTATGGAATGCTGGCGAACCAGGGGATGGTGCGTCCAGTGCGCGCGGCGACATACCAACAGCCGCGCAAAGCGGACGAAGGGGCGCGGATGCTCAGCCCGGAGGCCGCGTTCATTACACTCGACATGCTGCGCCGCAATCCGCGGCCCGATGAAGATGGAGCGCCGGCCGTTCGCAGCCGTTGGCCGGTGGCGTGGAAGACCGGCACGTCATGGGGATTTCGCGATGCGTGGTCGGCGGGTGTTGTGGGGCCCTATGTGCTGGTAGTCTGGATCGGCGAGTTCTCCGGAAAGGGAAATCCGAGCTTCGTCGGCATCGACGCTGCGGCGCCGTTGTTCTTCCGAATCACCGATGCCTTGAATTTCGCACGCGTGAAGGAAGCGGCGCCGGACCTGAAACCGCCGCCTGGCGTCAGCAGGGTCGCGGTCTGCGCCGAAAGCGGAGACTTGCCCAACGCGTGGTGCCCGCACACGGTTGAGACCTGGTACATTCCGGGCAAATCACCGATCCGGGTCAGCCAGTTGCATCGCGCCGTCGCGATTGATATAGCGACCGGACGTCCGGCCTGCCCGCCTTATTCCCCCAACACGACCCGCTTCGAAGTATTCGAGTTTTGGAGCTCCGACATGCTGAAACTGTTTCGCGAAGCGGGAATGCCGCGGCGCGTACCGCCGCCGCTGCCGGCTTGCGCGGCGGAAGATAGCTCGGAAACTCCGCGCGTCGCATCCCCGCTGCTCGGGGTCACCTATACTTTACGGCGTTCCCAGCCCGATGGCGTCATTGCGCTAGAGGCAAGCGCCGCGGCGGATGTGCAGAACGTGTTCTGGTTTGACGGCGGCGCCCTGATCGGAAAGGTCTCCGTTGGCGAAGGGGCGCTTGCCTGGCGCCCAACGGTAGATGGAGCGCATCTGATTCGCGTGATCGACGACCATGGGCGAGCGGCGGAGCGCGATGTTCAGGTGCAGTTTGCGCCGTGAGCAGATTCAGCTTCCTGTTGGCCGCGTTTCGATTCGGAGGACGAACGGATACCTCAACCTGCAACCAGGTATCATGCGGAGCCGGAAACCTGTGCTATTTCTTGGCGCCGACCGCGGTGCTGGGGGAATCGGTCTTCGCAGCCGCCGGTGCGGGCGCGGGCTTGCTCTCCGAACTGCTCTTATCGGACTTAGCTTCCGCCTTCGCCTCTGTGTGCCCGGCGTGCGAGGGTTCGACTTTCGGCACGTCCACAGGCACCACGCGCGGGCGAATCTCGGGCGGTTTCACCGGCGCCGGTGGCTGGGTCGTGGCCGGGTTTGCGGTTTGCGCCGGGTTACTCGGCGGTTTCGCTTCATTCCGGGCTTCCCGGGTGACTGGGGGCCGCGGTTCCACAGTTGGAATTTCAGCAGGTTTGACGCGCGGCCGGCCGGATGGCGGCTGCACTGGAGGGCCTCCGGCAGGAGGCGTGACGGGGCCCGAGGCCGGCCCCGGCGGCAGCGCAGTCCCCGATTGCCGGTTTGGGATGGGGTAGCGCCGCGCATAATCCGGATTACCAGGAGGCGTAACCACGATGATGCCCGAATAGCCTCCGGGATACCCACCACCTGGATATCCACCACCCGGATATCCACCACCCGGATATCCAATGTTAGGCGGGCCCTGCTGCGGGTCGGGCGGCGGAACCGACGCCGATGGATCGTAGGCCCCAGGGTCAGTCACCGGCGGTGGTGGTTCGGGCGACGGTGGTGCCAGCGTGTCCTCGAAGTTCACACCTGGAATACTCGGCGTCACGCGCGTGCTTCCCACCCGCAGCCTGGGCCGCAGCGCTTCCAACCGGGCCGCCGGGAAGGCCGGCGAGGGCAGCGCCGTGGTGAAGCCCCCGGCCGAGAGCGGATTCTGCGGGCGCGCCACCAGCCCGGCGGGGTCAATCACCCGCGCATCTTGCTGGAAGGCCGCAAAGGTGGTGGCGGTGTCGGTAAAGAGTTGAGGCGCGGCCCCAGCCAACCAGTCTTCGTTTGGAGCCAGCGCACCCCACCCGGCGAAGGTGGCGCCGCGCAGCCAGTACACGTCGCCGGGTTTAAACACTGTTTTGACGCCAGGCACCCATACCCAGCCATCGGCGTTGCTCCGCCACCAGCGGCCATAGTGATAAGGCAGCCAACCCCACGAATCGTTGCTCACCCAGGTGTAGCCCAGGCTGGCGTACCAGAGCCAGCGGCCTTTCTGGAAGGGCGCCCAGCCTTCGGCCGCCGCGGGCTTCCAGACCATACCTAAATCGGCGGTTTGCAGCCACTGGCCGGCAGCGTCCAAATCCTTCACGCCGTAGCGTTGGGCCACACGGGCGGCTGACGCCGGCGCCGCCAGCGCAATGTCCCGGTCTTCGCTCCAACGGTCCAGCGGTATGGCCACGATGCTGCGCTCCAGGAAGAATCGCGAGGCGTTGGCAGGCTCCACCCTTATGGATTGGCCCTCGTGCAGGTCCATTTCCGCCGCCGGTGAAGAGAACCGCACCGTGCCTTCGATTACGGAGATGCGGCTCCAGGTGTCCAGTGCTTCCAGGCGAATGCGGGCGCCGCGGATGAACGTGATCTGCGCCCCGGGCACCGCCATGGTCAGTGCGTCCTTTCCCGCCGGCTCCCCGGTAAACCAAGCGAGGCCGCGGTCCAGCGAGAGCAGCGTAACGCGCTGGCCGGTGGAAAGGCGCGAGTAGTCGGAGATTTCCGCCTGGGAGTCCGGGCCCATGCGCCACGCGCTGCCTTCATCCAGCTCAATTTCGAGCTTCGAAGCGGCGGCCGTGCGCAACCAGGTGGATTCGGTGAGCGGCAGGTTGCGCTCGGCGGCGACCCACGGGTCGGCCGCCTGGAGCTGAACATCCACCTTGCCGTCAAAATCGCCCAAGCGGGCATAACGGGCCTGCCCTGCGATCAGGACGGCCGGAATCAGGTACAGCGAAAAACGCTTCATTGGGAACCCCGTAACAGCAAATGTGAGCAGCTTCCCAATTCTGCCCATCTGAGCCATTGGCGGGAAGGGGCCCCGTAAGTACCCCAACCTGCGCCTTATCACAATTCAGCTTACATGTGACGTTACGAGTTTAGCAGGAGTTGCAGGTAAAATCGGGCTATGACGGACCCGGTCCTGCTCGCCCACATCAGCCAGCTTCCGCACGCCCGGGCCAATTTCAAGCAACTGGTTCGCGAAATGGGCGCCAAAGGCGCCGAGCGGGACCAGTTGGAAGCCGCGCTGGCGCGCCTGACCGCGCGTGGCGACCTGCTGGAGTTGCGCTCCGGCCAATTTGCGGTAACGGCCCTGAGCCGCGAATTCGCCGTGGGGCGTCTGAATATGCACCGCGATGGCTACGGATTTCTAATCTCCGAGCGGCCCCTGGAGCGGGTAAGCGGCGACATTTTCATTCCGCCCGAATCGGCGGCGAAGGCTATGCATGGCGACCGCGTGGTGGTGCGGATCGTGCGCATTGAGGCCGGCGGCCGCGCCGATGGCGAAATCGTCAAAGTGCTGCGGCGGGCGCACCCCACGGTGGTTGGTGAATTTCAGATTGGCCGGCGCGGGCAGTATGTGGTTCCGCACGACGATCGCATCCAGCAGTGGATCGATATTCCCGAGGGCATGGAATTCCCCCCGGCCGCGGCGCCGGTGGACCGCATCGGCGTGACCGCGCCCAAAGTGGAATCCGTCGCCGAACTGAGCGGCATGGTGGTGAACGTGGAACTGCTGGAGTATCCGGAGCGCGGATCGAATCCGGTGGGCCGCGTGATCGAAATCCTGGGCCATCCGGACGATTTCGGCGTGGACGTGGAGATTGTGATTCGCAAGCATCACCTGCCGCACCAGTTTCCACCCGAGGTGGTGGAACAGGCTCAGGCCATCCCGGGAGTTAGCGCGGGCGAAATGGCGGCCGAAGAACTGCGGGGCCGCCGCGATTTTCGCGGCATGGACATTGTGACCATCGATGGCGAGACGGCGCGCGATTTCGACGATGCCGTGTGGGTGGACCGGCTGGCCAACGGCAACTACGCGCTGCATGTCCACATCGCCGACGTGAGCCACTACGTGCGGCCGGGGACGCCGATCGATTCCGAAGCCCGGCTGCGCGGCACCAGCGTCTATTTTCCCGACCGCGCCGTGCCCATGCTGCCGTTTGAGCTTTCCACCAACATCTGCTCGCTGGTCCCGCAGGCCGATCGGCTGGTGCTTTCGGCGCTGCTGGAGATCGACCATCAAGGCGCGGTAGTGGCGCAGGATTTCACCGCGGGCGCGATCCGCAGCGTGGAGCGCATGACGTACACCAACGTGCACAAGCTGCTGGAAGGCGACACCGCCCTACGCGAACGCTACCAGCCGCTGGTGGCCCGCTTCGAGATGATGCAGGAACTGGCGCTGATTTTGAACCGCAAGCGCGTGCGGCGCGGGTCGATCGATTTCGACCTGCCCGAGCCGCTGATCGAATTCGACCAGTGGGGCGCCATGACCGGCGTGACGCGGGCGCCGCGCAACATCGCGCATAAGCTGATTGAGGAGTTTATGCTGGCGGCCAATGAGGCCGTGGCGGCGCACCTGGAAGCGCACACCGAGGTTTCCATCTACCGCATTCACGAGCAGCCCGACCCGAGACGTGTGATGGAGTTCGAAGAGGTGGCCGCGCATTTCGGTTACTCGCTGGGAATCGGCGCCATCGCGGTGAAGAAGTTCGGCTTCACGGACAAACGCCGCGATGGTTCCAAGAAGCGCAGCGAGGTGGTGCTGCCGCGAGGGGACCTGAATATCTCGTCGCGCCACTACCAGAAGCTGGTGGCCAAGATCGAAGGCAAGGCGGAGGAGCGCATTCTGAGCTACCTGATGCTGCGCTCGCTGCGGCAGGCGCGCTACAGCACGGAGAACGTGGGCCACTTCGCGCTGGCGGCCGACACCTACACCCATTTCACTTCGCCCATCCGGCGGTATCCGGATTTGCTCGTGCACCGTCTGCTGCGCGGGGTGTTGACCGGGCGCGACGCGGGCCTCTCCGGCGAGTTGCCGCGCATGGCCGACGAGTGCTCCCAATCCGAGCGCCGCGCCGCCGATGCCGAGCGCGAACTGGTGGAGTGGAAGAAGGTGAAGTTCATGGCGGAGCGCGTGGGCCAGGATTTCGACGCCCTCATCATCAGCACCACCAAATTCGGCATGTTCGTGGAACTGGCCGATCTGTTCATCGAAGGCCTGGTGCCCATCGACACGCTGCCCGGAGACGAATACGCATTTCAGGAAAACGTCCGCAAGATCGTGGGCAAGCGCACGCGCCGGGAGTTTTCAATAGGCGATAGCGTGCGCGTGGTGCTGGACCGCGTGGACGCCAACGAGCGCAAGCTGCAGTTTTCGATCCTGGAAGAGGAGCCGAAGCGGCGGAAGCGGCCGCGGTGAGCCCCGGATCTCCCGTAGGTGCTATTACCTGAAAGCCACCACCTGTACGAATTACAAGCCCGGGCTTCCTGAGGCTCCTTAGTCTGGAGAACCACAGTCTCGAGAAAGACGCAGTGCGGCCGCCTGAGGCTGCGGGTTTGAGGCTGACCTCCTATCGGGGGAATCCGGTAGCGTCACATCGCAGGTATTTGTACCCTGGCGGTCTTTGTATCCTCGCGCACCTCGCAATCCGGGGATTCATCGGCATTTCGTTCAACTGTGATGGTCTAGTCGCATTAGGGATATATAATAGAATTGAAAATAGAAATCCAGGAGACGCGCGAAATGAGGTCACGGATTCTGTTTATATCAGGGCGCTTTGACGACGCCCGGCGCCTCTCGCGAATGCTGCATGCTATCCCGGTGGCCGTGGAGTACGCCGGGAGCCTGCAACAGGCACGCATTCTGCTTCAACAGAACCAATACGACGCGATTCTTACGGAAGCCGAACTACCCGATGGCAAGTGGCTCGACGTTCTGAATCTGGCCCGTGAAGTCCCGCACCGCACGGAAGTGATCGTGACCGAGGCGCATGCCGATGCCCGGTTCTGGGCCGAGGCGCTCAATTTGGGAGCCTACGATCTTCTGGCGCAACCGTTCTATGAGCCCGAGGTGCGCCGCATCTTGCGTAACGCGTGTGCGCGCCGTTCAAACCTGACCGCTACGATGTCTGCCGTATAATGCCGGCTGTTTGATGTCGGCTGTTTGATGTCCGCCATATAATGGTTTCTCCCTTGGAGAAATCATGTCGGTCGCCACTCACGCATTCGTAAAAGAAAACCAGCCACGGCTCCTCGAAGAGCTCAAGAATTTCGTTCGCATTCCCAGCATCAGCACCCTGCCCGAGCATCGTGACGATATTGCTCGCGCGGCGGCGTTCGTATCGGATAGCTTGCACGCCGTGGGGATGGAGAACGTGGCCCTCATTCACACGGACAAGCACCCGCTGGTCTACGCCGATTGGCTGCATGCCCCCGGCAAGCCTACCGTGCTGTGCTACGGCCACTACGACGTGCAGCCGGCCGATCCGCTGGAGTTGTGGACTTCCCCGCCCTTCGAACCCACGGAGCGCAACGGCAACCTCTACGGCCGCGGCACGGCCGATGACAAGGGCCAGATGTACATGCACATCAAAGCCATCGAGGCCCTGCGCGCGGTCAATGGCACGCTGCCGCTAAACATCAAGTTTCTGGTGGAAGGCGAGGAAGAGGTGGGCGGCGCTTCCATCGCCAGGTACGTCGCCGAAAACCCAGAGAAGCTGCGCGCCGATGTGGCATTGGTCTCCGACACCGCCATGTACGCGGATGGCATGCCCACTCTGTGCATTGGTCTGCGCGGCCTGATCTACATGGAGGTGGAGGCCGTCGGGCCAATGCGCGACCTGCACTCCGGCCTCTACGGCGGGGCCGCGCCGAACGCCGTGTACGGGCTGATCGAGCTGCTCGCCAAGGCCAAGGACGCCGATGGCGTGATTCAGATCCCGGGGATTTACAGCGCGGTGGAAGAGCCGGCAGCCGCCGAATTGCAGAGCTGGAACAGCCTGCCGTTTCACGAGCGGGAGTTTCTGGCGAAAGAAGTCGGCTCCACCCAACTCACCGGCGAGCCCGATCGTGGGGTGCTGGAACGGGTATGGTCGCGGCCCACGCTGGAAGTCCACGGCATTGCGGGCGGCTTCACCGCGGCGGGCGCCAAGACCGTGATTCCCGCGCGGGCGGTGGCGAAGGTGAGCATCCGGCTGGTGCCGCGGCAGAGTCCGGACCAGGTGGTGGCGGCATTTCGCCAGTGGGTGCGGGACCACACGCCGAAAGGCATTCAGATCGAGGTGCGGCTGCTGAACGCTTCACCGGGCCTGGTGGTGAATCCGGACCATCCCGCGATTCAGGTGGCGGCGCGAGCCTTCGGCGAGGTTTTCGGCCAGCCGACCGTGTTCATTCGGTCCGGCGGATCCATTCCGATCGTCGGAGACTTTGCTACCCATCTGAACATTCCGACGATTCTGATGGGGTTCGGTCTACCCGACGATGGCTTGCATTCGCCGAACGAGAAGTACAAGATCGACAACTACTACCTGGGCATCATGACGATTGCTCACTTCTTCGAACAGTACGGAGCTTAGCCGAAGGGTTAGCCGCAGGGTTAGGCGAGGGGCCAGCCGGGTCTATGCCGTGCTTCCGGAACATGCGCCGGAACGTCACCGCCACGCCGGGAGTGAGTATGATGAACACCACCAGCAAAGTGAGCGCCGTAGCGCTAGTGCCGGCAATCATGTATTCGAAACGTGTGAAGGGTTTTGGCAGCAGCCAGAGCAGAGCGGCCACCAGACCGGCGAAGAGCGAAATCAACAGCCCCGCCACGGCAGCCGGGTGCTTGAGTTCAAAGGTCACGGATTCTATTTTAGTTGGGTTGGGCCCGGTACGGTTGGTAAACTCATAAATAAGTGTGCCATCCGGTTCCATAACTTTCGGATCCATAACTTTCGCCACCATAACCAGGGTTTCCATAACCAGGGTTAACGTGGCGGCCGCGCTTTTGATTATGGCCGCGTGCCATAGCAGTCCCCCGCGCTCGCCGTCCATCGGCGAAGCCTACGTGGGACCGGCCACCCTGAACATTCGCAGCGACATTCCCTTGCAATCCAAAACGGTGGCCACCGTGAAGCATGGGGACCGGCTGGAGATTCTGGGCAGCCGGCGCCGCTTTCTGCGCGTGCGGACCCCGGCTGGCGCCGTAGGCTGGACCGACGAACGCCAGTTGCTGGCCGCCGCCGATATGGTGAGCCTGAAAGAGCTGGCCGCGCGGGCTGCCAAATTGCCCGCGCAGGGCGTGGCGACGGCGTATGGCGATCTGAACGTCCACACGCAGCCCGCGCGCCAGTCGCCCAGCTTTCTGCAGATCAAAGAGAAAGACAAAATGGAGGTTCTGATCCACGTGGCCACCCCGCGGGCCGACGCGCCCCGGAAACCCCTGATCGCACCGCCGCCGAAAAAGAAAGCCAAAGCCACGGAAAAGAAGCTGGCCAGGAAGGAAAAGTATCCGCTGCCGCCCCTGCCTAAGCCGCCCACGCCGCCTGCCGGCTGGCTGGATCTTTCGCGGCCGGAACCGCCCGACGAAGCGCCGCCCGCTGAGGAGCCGGAACCCAAACCCGCCGCACCGGCCGACGAGTGGAGCCTGATCCGCGCGGCCACCGGCCAATCGGGCTGGGTGCTCACCAGGCGCCTGGTGATGATGATTCCGGACGAGGTGGCGCAGTATGCCGAAGGACACCGGATTGTTTCGTATTTTCCGCTGGGCGAGATTCACGATGGCGATCTGACCAAGAACATCTGGCTGTGGACCACCACCAGGGACAGTTCGCAGGCTTGGGATTTCGACAGCTTCCGGGTATTCATCTGGAGCCTCCGGCATCACCGCTACGAAACCGCCCACATTGAGCGCAACCTGAAAGGCTATGCGCCGGTGATCCTGAAGGAGGTGGATTATTCCACCAAGAGCACGGTCGACAGGTACCCCGGGTTTTCGATTTGCATGGAGAAGAAGGATGGGCAGCGGTACCGGCGGGAATATGCGCTGCTGAGCAACGTGATCCGGTTCGCGGGCGAGTATCCCTGCGAGCCTCCGGCGGCGCTCTTCGTGTTGAATGCGCCCACGCCCGGAGCCTCCAGCAGCCTGCTACCCTCGGGCAACGCCGCGCCCGCCCCGCCGCCGAAAGAGAGCATCGTGGAGAGCCTGAAGCGCAGATGGCGGGCAATCACGGGAAAAAAGCCGGGGAAATAGAGGTCGTATTGCAATGAGCGGGCGCGTTCGTCCAGAGGTGCCTCGGCTCGCGCGGTCCGTAGCCGTGGCGGCGTAGACCGCAGGCGCAGGCCTATTCTCCTGTTAATTGCCAATACTGATCGCTCCGGGCACTGAGTTCGCTGTCCCGATCGTAATCACCAGCGGGTAATCTCCCGGCGGCAACCCCGGTACCAGGACATTCGCCTGCGCCAATCCTACGAATCCCGGCGCCAATCCGCAAAATGCTACTGTCGCCGGCACACCTCCTATGGTAGCGGTTACCTCGCCCAGGGCGCGCGAAAGTGGATCGAGCGGCGCCGCGACACCGGTCGGGACCGGATGATCCAGCGCCCCCTGTCCCGTGAGATACACCACGATGTACGTTCCGGGCTTCGCCGGCGTGCCCGCCGCGTTAATCGAATAGTCCTGATTCTGTGCCACGGCGCGGCCCGGCGAAAGCTGGAACAATGCCGGCGATACGTCCGTAATGCTCACCGTCGACCTGGTGTCTCCCACGTTGTCCACGTGCAGCGCGAGCACCGCGTTGCCCGGCGCCAGTTCGTACGGAACCTGCCCGTTGATCTGTGCCGGGCTGGCGTAGGAAAGCGGAGCGCGGATGCCACCGATGGTCACCGAAGCTCCGCTCAACGCCGGCAGAAATGCGCCGCTGGCGATCGTATTCGCCAACCGGCTGCCGATGATGCTGAACAGCGATCCCGGCGCCAGCGGCCCCGCCGCGAAGGAAGCCGCATTGACAATCCCGCCCGCGGTAACGGTCGGAACCACCCGCTGGATCACCAGGGAGCCGCGGGCCACCAGCGTGTCGCCGTCTGTCATCGTGATTCGCAGCGTTCCGTTGTAGGTCCCGTCGGGCAGATTGTCCGCCGCGGCCCTATTTACAGATACTTGCACGGATGCGCCCGCAATCACGGCCGTGAGCCATGGGGAGCCCCCATCGGGATCGGCGGCCCCCACGGCAGCCGTGGTGTTCAGTACCTGGAGCGCTTGCGGCGCATTCGCGGCCCTGCCATCGTAAGTGAAGGCCACAGTCGCCTGCGAAAGGCGCATCGGCAGCAGTTTTGTCACAAACGCATTCTCGGCACTTCGAAGGGTGTTTTGAAACGCGTTGAACGTCGGAAAATCTGCTGACCCGGTAGACCCCACGAGGATCGCCGCGCCGTTAAGGTCCACCGCCAACCCATATCCGGCGTCGTTGCCGGAGCCCCCGACCATGGCCGACATAGAGATGTTGGTGCCGTCATTATCCAGCTTGACGACGAACGCATCATAGCCCCCGTGCGACGCCTTGGAGAGGAACGGCAGCCCAGGCGGCATTGAGCCGGCAAGATAAACCGCGCCTTCGGCATCCACTCGCATGGCGCTAAGATCAAGCAGACTCGACGAGAACGGCGCCATGACCGTGGAATACGCCGCCGGCCGGCCGCGCGGCCCCATCTTCGTCACAAACATTTTCTTGAGAGTGCTCGATCCGAAAAGGAGGCTGACCGTATACGGAAAGTCCGGCGCGCTGGTGGTTCCGCCCACGTAAATGTTGCCCGCGGTATCCACGGCGATGCCATACGCGAACGTCGGACCGCTACCGCCGGCCGGCGGCATCGAAAAAACAAATCCCGTCCCGCTCGGATTCAACTCTGCAACCACGTCTGTGCCGGCGATATACGCATTGCCTTGGGCATCCACCGCGATTGCATTAAGCGCGCCGTCACTGGCAAACGTCGAATAGACCATTTGTCCGCCGGTGCTCAGTTTGGTAACGAAGCCGGCGCCGCTTTGGTTACTTGGAATTATCTGCTCCAGGACGCCGGGGGTTGTCGGAAAATCAGGGGAGAGGGTCGTCCCGGCGATGTATGCCGTTCCGTTCGCATCCACCGCGAGGGCGTTCGGGACATCGATCATACTTCCCCCGAGATACGTCGAATACGTCAACCCATTTCCGGAGGCGCTGAACTTGGCGACGAATCCGTTTTCACCAAATCCGAAGGTGCTGCGGTATTTCGCTTGAGCGGGGTTCACCAGGGGAAGATTGGTCGATGTTGTGACGCCGGTGATGGTGATGTTTCCCAGCGGATCCAGCGCGATAGCTTTGGCCAGCTCATTCCCTGTTCCGCCGTATAAGGTGCTGAAGACCAGGTTTCCGTTGGGATCGAACTTCGACACAAAAGCGTCGCCGAAGAGCCCAAAACCCGAGTTCTGCCCGCCCCCGAAGACCGGTTGCGTCGCCGGTTTTAACGGAAAATCGGCGCCGGTGGTCATCCCGGTTACGTAGATATTGCCCAGCGCATCGGTGGCGACCGCCTGGGCATGGTCGCCAACTGGGATAAGTCCTCCCGTCTTGCTGCTCCCCAGATAAGTGGAAAAAACGATCACCGGATCGATCACCAGCGGCCGCGTCCGGTCGTAGTCGCCGATCTCAAATTCCATCGCGCCATCCGCCGCCGGATGGAACCGCGCCGTCACGGCTCGCTTTCCCTGATAAGCGTAGGGCGGCAACTGCTGGATGGCGCCATCGAATCGGAGCCGGATCCGGGTCGGATCGGAACCCGGGCTGACAATCAGATCGTACTCGAGTTCGCCCCGTGGGCTCTGGTAGAAAACCAAATCGGTGCCCGGCGCCACATTGCGGTATCGCACACGGCCGTAGCGCCGAACATCGGTGCGCCAGTATGCCGGGTCATTTCCCATGAAGTAGTTGAAGGTACCCGGCAGGAGTTCTTCCGGCTGGGGCCGTCCCGCAGCCAGCCACGAAATTCTCCCGCCGCCACGCAGCACCGCGTCACTCCTGCGCAACTGGAGCGAATAATCGGCCCCTGAGCAGACGAAGCTCCCGGATGCCGTGGCCTCAAATCCCCGCCCTTCAAGGTTCATCTCCAGCACAAGGACGAAACAGGTGGCGCAAAGTAACAACCGTAACGGATACGAGGACATCACCTATCTTACTCCCAATCGGCGTGGGGCGCATCGGCTCGGGGTTTTCGGGATCTCGTTGGATCAACCATGAAAACCCACTCCCTAACGGTCGAGCGACAAGTCGCGGCTCTGTCAGGAGGATACGTACTTGCAGGGAGTTACAGAGCCGCGCGCGTAAGCAAGCGGCGATTTCCCGAAAACGTGTAAGCACCGTCGGCTCGGTAGACACCGGTGTGCGTGATATTGGCAACGGCGTTGTTTTAGTTAACGTGAGATCGCCCGCTGGTTGCCGGTATCAGCGCGCGCCGCCGGGCTGATCGGAAGTCACGACGCCAGCCGGAATGAGCTGCACCTTCTTTTCCATTACCGATTCAATGCCAGGCCGGGAATACAGGATCGGGAAATACCTGCCGCGCGCCCATAGTTCGTAGAGATCGCGGTAGTGAGGACTGTTGACATCGCCCGACTGGCCGGGATTATTCTGTGCAATCGAATCGTCCCAGTTCTCGGTATCCACTATGACCTTCAGCGATCCTCCCGAGGTCTGGTTATCGCCGCCGCCGGTCGCCGTGACCGTGTAGCTGTCCCCGCCGCGCGGCATATTGCCCACGTCGAAGCGGGCGCGGTCTTTCGCAGGGAGCGCGGACGAAATCGGATGAACAATGGTCGCGTGATGATACGCGCTCAGCTTCCATTTCTCCGCATCGCTCCCCAAGCGTTTGGTCAGATCGGCGATGCCGTCTTCCAGGCTGGAAGCCAGCAGAGCATCGCGCCCCGCCGTTGGGTCGGCGCCGAAGCGGCCATCGGGCGCATAGAGCCAGGCTATGATCCGGCTCATCGGCGGAACTCCGATAAAGTCCTGTGCGGCCTCGGCCGTGATGGTTCGAGAGCCGGCGCAAGGCGGCGCTGAGGGCCATACACCCTGTTCCGTATGGAGGA
>DATMNI010000163.1:0-6595 GCA_035570275.1 Candidatus Acidiferrales bacterium
GAATGTAGGGACGATGAGTGGTACGGGGCTGTACACAGCGCCGGCTTCCGTGACTGTGACACAGGCCGTGGTGGTGACTGCCACCAGTGCCTCAGACCCAAGCAAAGCGGGCACGGCTGCCATCACCCTTGTGCCACCGCCCGCGTTGAGCATTAGCCAGACCCACAGCGGCGCCTTCACGCAGGGGCAGACTGGGGCAACCTACACCGTAACCGCCAGTAACGGCGCCACGGCCGGTCCCTCAACGGCCACTGTAACGTTGACCGAAACTCTACCCACCGGCCTGACACTGGTGTCGATGGCCGGAACCGGATGGTCCTGCACCGGCGCCACCTGTACGCGCGGTGATGCGTTGGGCGCGGGCGCCAGCTATCCGGCTGTGACGGTGACGGTGAATGTCGCCGCCAACGCGGGAACACCGCTCGCGGCCCAGGTCAGCATGTCCGGCGGCGGGTCGCCTGCCGCCACGGCGTCCGATACCGTCGTGGTTACCCCCGCATCGGGCTTGAGCATCGCCGAAACCCATACAGGCAATTTCAGCCAGGGGCAGGCGAAAGCCGTTTACACGATTGTCGTTTCCAACCAGACGGCTGCCGGTCCAACCACCGGCCTGGTTTCGGTAACGGAAGCGGCGCCAACCGGCATTACGCTGGTTTCGATGTCCGGCACCGGCTGGGCTTGCGGGGGCATCGCCTGCACTCGCAGCGACGCGCTGAACCCGGGAGGCAGTTACCCGCCGATTACGGTGACCGTCAACGTCGATCCGGCGGCGCCTGCACAAGTGACCAATATAACGACGGTCTCAGGCGGCGGCAGCCTTACACCCAGCTTCTCGGCATCTGATGTGACTGGCATCAACCCAATCACGGACGTCTCGGGCCTGGTAACGGTGACGGAGACCGGCTTCGGAGTGAATCACGCCACCAAACTTTGGACTGCCACCATGACGATTGCGAACACCAGCGGAACCGCGATCAAAGGGCCGATTCAGGTGGTCTTGACCAACCTGTCTCCCAACGCCACGATGGTGAACAACAACGGAGCCCGCAACGGAAGTCCCTATATCACTGTTTCAGTTGGGGGGCTGGCCGCAGGCGCTTCCGTCGCTGCCCTGATCCAGTTCACGAACTCGACCTCCGGCTTTATCAATTGCACACCGCAAATAGTTTCGGGAATATTCTAACCCCGTGTACCAGAAAGGGCTGACGGGCGGGTCTCCTCTCCCTTCCGTCAGCATCAATAGAGTCAATCAGTTGCGGGCCCAAGCAAGGAAACGGTACGTAAAAACATCTTGCAGTGATCGATGCTATTCACCAACTGAGGGAACTGCCGGCGACCCGATCAGCGGGTGTTGCGGCAGATGAAGTAATCCCTGCGCACCAACGGCAACACGATCTCCGCCGGTTCCACTTCCGACCGCGACCGCCAGTTCCGCTATCTCTGCCGGCAGCGGGATCAGTTCGAGAAGCGCGGTGATCCGGTTCTGTCCGCAGTCGGCGATCTTCATCCGCTCGAATTGCTGCGGTCCCAGTGAGCGGAACTAAGTAACTAATTGGCATTGCGGTTCCGGTAGAGAGTGGGATCGACAGCCATCGCCATCTTCTCCACGTCAAGCCCGCCTCCCAGAAAGTCATTGATCCGCTTAGCCGTAAGATGAGAATCGGAAATGGCCGTTCCGTGCCTGACCACCAGCACTTGGGAATCCGGGCGCACCGCCAGCATCCCCTTCGCCCGATCCAGTGTCCGTTGGTATTCGTCTTTCAGCACGCGGCGACGCTCCGGCGTATCGGCGAGCACTTGATTGCGGCGCCGCAGCATGCGCTGCTGTGAATCCAGTACCTCGTCGAGGTCGCGCTCGCAGAGAAGCACCCGGCACGCCAGATCCTGGGGCAAAGCCAGCAACAGCGGGGCCACAATCTTGATCGCCTTACCCCGTGCCTCGGACAGCCACTTCGAGTCCTTCAGCAGATTCCTGACTGGCTCAAATTCGAGATAGCCGCGCGGATTGTCCTCGTCAGCCGGGCGCAAAGCATCCTGGAGAACGCTCACACCGCCGGCGGCCAGCATCTGCATCAGGAGCGAAGTCCCCGATCGCGGTAAGCCCGTCACTACGACGAGCGATTCGGAAAGGGGCGGCATGCGCGCGGATGCCCCCGCTATCGGCGCATCCAGCGGGGCGTCAAGCGGCGCTGGGAGAGCGCCAGGAGCTTCGCACGCCAAGGCGCCCTGCGCCCTCTGAGCCGCCCCTGTCCCAACGGGACGCGAGGACCTGGAATGCCTCATGATGCGTGCCAGGCGGCGATGTTCACCCGCCGATTTGGCGTCGCCCAGATGTTCTTCCAGCAGGGCGGCGAAAAGAGAGTGCGCCTCCGGAAAATTCGGGTTCAAGGAAATGGCCGCACGCAACGCCTCGGCGGCGCGCTGGTATTCTTTCATTCCCGCTAACGCCCGCCCGAGCAGGTAATGTGGCAGGGGATCCTGATAAGTCCTCTGCAGCGCATCGAGAGCCAAACCCGCGGCGATGCTGTATCTGCGCTGCCGCAGGGCGATTCGGGACAAGCCGATCTGAGCATGCGCGTTATCGGGATCGATAACCAGCGCCTTTATGTAGATCTGCTGCGCGTCGCGCCGGCGGCCCAGGCGCAGGCACAAATCCGCCGCTTGCAGGTAGACGCCCGGCTGAATCAGGTTTGTTTCTGTCACTCGCTCCAGCGCGGCAAGGGCTTCGGCGTAGCGCTTTTGCACCATCAACATTTGCGCCTTCAGGTAATCGATCACTGCCGGCTCAAACCGAGCCAGATTTCGCCAGCGTGCCAGTTCCCGGCGCCCAGCCCCGCCGTGTCCAGAGCGCCCGGCGCCAGAGTGCCGCGCTTCGCCTGTCGTTCTTTGTGCCTCTTCAAGCAGGCTTTGCGCCTCTTCAAACAGCGCGCGGCGGCGGCCATCGAGGTCGTCCACGATGCGGCGCATTTCCTCGTGAAGCCCCAGCGCCTGGCAAGATACGAACAGCCGCACCCCAAAGCGCTGCTCGTCGCGATCGGCCTGGTAGAGCTCAGTGAAGATCTGGTAGGCCTCTGCGTGCCTGCCATCGTCCTGGTATGCCTCGCCGAGGTTACACCGCAGGTCGCGTGTGGCGGCGTGAATTGCCATTTCGCAGTTTGGATTCGGCCGTTCTATATAACCCAGCGCGATCATCTGTTCCATCGCCTCGTGCGCCGCCGCCGGATCGAGGCGGGTATGCGGCGGATGACGTCCGTCCGCTCCCGGCACCTCCTCCCAGCTCGGAATATATGCCACGTTCGGAGGTTCCACGAAGAGCTGCGAAAGTACTTTGCCGTCCATATCCTCGCCCACTGGCAGCCCCATCACGTTCAGGATTGTCGGCACCACGTCAAGCAGGGAAAGGCCGTGCACCACCTGGCCCTTCCTGGTCCCCGGCCCGGTGATCGCAAAGACACCATAATCGCGGTGCTCGATCGCCGGCCCGGCAGGGATGTCGGGGATGGATGCGGGACGCAGGTGATCGGGATGGAAGCCATGATCCGACATCAGAATTACGATGGCGTCGTCGCCGGCTTTCCTCATCAGCGTGCCTAACATCTCATCGTGGAACTGGTACGCCATCGAGACCACGTTGTGGTAGAGTTCGAAGTCGCGGCTGCCGATCCATGGCTGCCGCGGAGGATAGTACCGCATGAATCCGTGGCAGAAGTGATCGACCGCTTCGAAGTAGACCGCGAAGAAATCCCATGGCTGGTTGTCCAGCAGCCAGATGGCCGCGGACTGTATGCTCATGCATTCGGCGAGGGTCCGCAGGAACAGCGCCAGGCGCTTGTCTTCATCCTGATCGATATCCCTGGCAAGTGGGATAAACGGTTCCACCATCTCCGGTGTGATGAGATCGGGATGCATGCGCAGGCTGGCGAGACGTTCGCTGAGTTCCGCTGGATGAACCGTATCCGCCGGCATCGGCCAACCCTTGTCGAGCGGCCCCGCGGCGCGGTGATAGTGGTCGGATACCATGACGCCGTGGATCGGTTCCACGGGATGGCTGGGCCACCATCCGATCACCACACTGCGCAGATTGTTCTGGCTGAGGATGTTCCACAGCGCCTTCGATTTCCGTGAGAGGTTGGTGATCGGCTGCACGCCGCTGCCATCCGGCGCCGGCTCGGTGAAGCCGTGGATGCCGTGCTGGAACGGCCGCTTCCCGGTACCGATGGAAGTCCACAGCATAGGCGAGAGTGGTGGATGAAGGGTGGCGATCTGACCCGCGGCGCCGCTTCTGACCAGCCGCTGGACGTTCGGCAATTTGCCGGCAGCCATGAGAGGTTGCATGACCTTCCAGTCGGCGGCATCCCAGCCTACCAGCAGAACCCTGCGCGATATCATTCCGTATTCCCTGCCCAAAATAGGCTTGTAATCTTCGCCCGGCTCCGTATATGTTGGCTCTATGATGACGCCGGTTGAGCGCCGAACGAAGTTGCCGCTGGCCTTGCCGCTGCTCATGCTGGGTGCGGCGGTACAACTCGTACTTCTTCCGCGGCCGTTTCGCGCATCGGACGACGAGAGCAGGCTGGAGCGCGCACGCCGCGTGAACCTGGCGTACGCGGCGAAAATGCCCAGCTTCGTGGCGGATGAAACAGCCAGGCGTTATACAAGCAAATCCAAATCGGCATCCAACTCGGCCGAATGGCAGCCTCTGGACACCATTCAAACCGAGATCGCTTTTGTGGGGACGCGAGCCGTCCGGCGTCAGCTCCGCCGAAACGGTAAGCCATGGGATCGGCCATTTGAGGCGCTCCCAGGGTTCAAGTGGTACGGGGGCTTCGGCACTGAAATCAAACCCTTGTTCGATTCGCAGTGCCCAACTACCATCCGGTATCAGGGGCCGGCCAAAGTCCGCGAAAAAGAGCTGCTGAAATACGGGTTCAACTCGCCGGCCGACGGATGCTTTGCCTCCCTTTATGCCAATGACCAACGATGCAATCCCCCGCGCAGCGGCCATATCTTCATCGACGATGCCAGCGGCAACATGATTCAGTTGGACGAGGAAGCCTATGGTTTCCCGGCGGATTTTGAGTTGGCGCGACGGAACGAAGAAGTCTCGTGGGGCTACGTGAAAATTGGGTCTGCTACCCATTTGCTTCCCGTAGCCGCGAATTTCGTGATCCTTTACGCTTCCGGAGCCCGGACGCGAATTGAGGTGGAGTACAAGAATCACCGGCACTTTGAGGCCTCGTCGGACGTCACGTTTCACCAGGCAGAGATCAAGCGCTGATCAAACCCTCTTCGCTGCCTTTATGGCGCCCCTCTATTGTGCAATGCCGAACTTCCCGATGATGAAAACAAAATACTGCTGAGGCGGTTGTCCGGGAGCCGGTGGCCGTGCGAAGCTCATCTTTTCTGCCGCTGCTACCGCGGCCACGCTGTTCGGCTCGGAGGGCTGCAGCGAGTGCGCTTCCATAAGTTGGCCCGTTGACGTAACCACACCGAAGACGCAAACTGTCTGAGCGCCGGCGGCGGCTGGAGCCGGTCCGAAGTTTCGCGAGATTTTTCGCGCTCCGCCCAGGCCGATTGGCCGTCCGTTCGCCTTCATCTCCGCGGTAGGCAGAAACAGGCTCGCGTCAGCGGACTCGAGTTCGGTCACGCTCTCCACCGTGATTGTGCTTACGGTGCGGCCACCCTCGGTTACCACCACCTTGCGAGGCAACGCGCGATCAGCAAATTGTGAGCCGCTCGAATAATCGTAGGCGTAATAGCGTCCGGGCACTGGCGAATGGGTCGCCAGCAACTCGGATTGCGGATCGATACACTCCTCGGTCTCGTCCCAGCGCCGCCCCGAGGTTGCCGCGGGCAGGCCATCATCCTGCTGCTGGCCGGCGCCTGGCGGACCGGAGAGCAGAATACAGGTGATTGGCGCGCCGTGGTAAATGACGGTGGACGTGCGGACAGACCCGCGATTCAGGCTTTCCGGCGAAGCCATCGGGTCGAACAGGGCGGCGCGCGCCTCATGCAGCCGGAGCGGTACGTAACTCGCCGTCTCTTCTCCGTACAGCATTCCCTTTTGGGAGATCCGGGTAATCGCGTACCCATCGGAAGCCTTGGCTGTCCAGCGCAATCCCTGCCTGGGATCGAAGACATCTTCCATTTCCCAGGCGCCGTCATGATCCGTTTCACCGCTTGAGCTTACCGTAAAGGCCACTTTGAGATCGTATGCGCGGCCCGCCTTATGTAAGTCGTATTGGTTTCGCGCATGCTCCAGCAGCCGAAGAGCGTCCGCGCGGCCCGTCCCTTCGACAGGCGAAACCTGGCCCGTCACCATTTCGAGCGGATCGCCCGGTATTTGCACTGGGTTCGGAATGGTCTGAGCCAGAGCCGCGACCGGCAGTCCGCTCGCCACGATCCATACCAACACACTCTTGTAGGACACTGTCTAGCCCTCCGAAAATTCTCAGACTTCGCTAACCTTCTCTCGGCTTCCCGCAAATCGCAACCGGGGCTGGTAGGGGCTATAGCGGAGTGCGGCCCCGCTGCCGGTTCCGCCGCCACCGCCCGATCCGCCACCGCTGCCACCGCCCGATCCACCGCCACCCGT
>DATMNI010000164.1:0-19854 GCA_035570275.1 Candidatus Acidiferrales bacterium
GGCGGTGTGAAGAGTCCTTCGTTGCGGGCGCTGAGGATCTGATCGCGGAAGTGCGCGCGCTCCTCAGGGTCGGCGATGTAGGGATTGAGATCGTCGGCGGTAAACTTCTGACGCGAAAAGGGCGGGGGCTTGAGCGGGAAGGGCTGGGTAGGCCAGGTTTCTTCGCCGGCCATATCGGACTTGGGCACCGGGCGCTCTTCGATGGGAAAGAGGGGCTCGCCGGTGACGCGATTGAAGACCCACACGAAGCCCTGCTTGCTGACCTGCGCGACGGCATCGATGGTCTTGCCATTGTGCCGGATGGTCACGAGCTTGGGAGCGGTGGCGTCGTCGTAATCCCAGATATCGTGGTGGACCATCTGGAAATGCCAGAGGCGTTTGCCGGTGCGGGCATCCAGGGCCAGCAGGGAATCGCCGAAGAGATTGGAGCCTTTGCGATCCGCGCCGTAGAAGTTGTACTTCGCGCTGGCAGTGGGTGCGTAGACGATGCCGCGCTTTTCATCCACGGAGAATTCGCCCCAGACGTTGGCGCCGCCCACGGTTTTCCAGGCGTCCTTGGGCCAGGTGTCGTAGCCGAATTCGCCGGGGCGCGGGATGGTGCGGAAGGTCCAGACCAGTTTGCCGGTGCGGACGTCGAAGGCACGGATGTCGCCAGGCGCGGAGCCGTATCCCTGGTTGGTGGCCGAACCCACGATGAGCAGGTCTTCGAAGACACGGCCGGGCGTGACCGACTGCACGAGGGTCAGCGTCTTGGGATCGCGGTCCAGGCCCTCCTTCAGGTCGACGCGGCCGGCCGTGCCGAAGGTTGTAATGAGCTTTCCGGTTTTGGCATCGATGGCGCGCAGGAAGTGGTTGCTGGCGAAGAGCAGCCTCCGGTCGGAGCGATCCTTGCTTTGCCAGTAGTTCAAGCCGCGGTTGGTGATGATGGTGGTGCCGGGGTCGGGTGTGTAGGTCCAAATCTCTTTTCCATTGGAGGCGTCCAGCGCGACAATCGAATTGTTCTTGGCCAGAACGAACATGACGCCATCGGCCACCAGCGGGTTGAAGAAATACTTTCGGCCATCGCCGGTAGGATAAACCCAGGCAACTTCGAGCCGGTTCACGTTCTCGCGATTGATCTGCTTCAGCGCCGAGTACTGCGCGGAATCCGATGCGCCGCTGTAGTCGCTCCAGGTCGTGTGGTCGGTGTGATCGGTGGTGTGATCAGTCGTGTGGTCCTGGGCGAAAGCGCCGGAGAAGAACATTGCGAGTGTAACGGCGAGCCGGAGCAGGTTCATGGGTTGTCCTCCTGGGACCAACTTCTATTATCATCAAGACTCAGGTAGGAGTGCCCGTGCTGCATCGTTTATCGACTCTATCGCTCTTGGTCAGCGGTTTCTGCCATGCTCAGCCTATGGATGATTCGAAGCCGGCTGCCAGCAACGTGCCGGGCGCGGCCTGGCCCCGGGTTCATGCCGATCTGCGGGTGACGTTTCGCGTGAGCGCGCCCAACGCGCAGAAGGTGCAATTGCAGCCGGGCGGCGGCGACAACGGACTCGGCAAGGGGCCAATGGATATGGCGCGCGACGAAAAAGGCTTCTGGACCGTGACCACGCCGCCCGCGCTCCCGGGCTTCCACTACTACTGGTTCCTGGTGGACGGCTTCCAAGCCAACGACCCCGCCAGCGAAACCTACTTCGGCTGGGGCCGGGAAACCAGCGCCGTGGAGGTGCCTGACAAGGTGGACTTCTACGCCACCAAGGACGTGCCGCACGGCGAGGTGCGGGTGCGTCCGTATTTTTCGAAGACCACCGACCAATGGCGTCAGGCTTACGTTTACACGCCGCCCGATTACGACCGCAACCCGGCGGCGCGCTACCCGGTTCTCTATCTCCAGCACGGCGCCGGCGAGAGCGAACGCGGCTGGACGGCGCAGGGCCGCGCCAATTTCATCCTGGACAACCTGATTGCGGCCAGGAGCGCGCCGCCAATGATCGTGGTGATGGAAAACGGCATGGTGGCCGCCAAGCCTGGAGCCACCGCAAACATTCCGGGAAATCAGGCCTTTGGTGAGGTGCTAATCGACGACCTGATCCCGATGGTGGACGCCACCTACCGCACCAGGACGGACCGCGAGCATCGGGCCATCGCCGGCCTTTCCATGGGCGGCGGGCAGGCATTGCAGATCGGGCTCACCCACCTGGACCTGTTCGCGTACATTGGCTCTTTCAGCGGCGCCATCCGCAACTTCGATGTGAAGACGGCATATGCCGGCGTATTCCAGGACGCCGCGGCCTTCAACAAGAAGGTGCGTCTGCTGTGGTTCGGCGCGGGGACCGGGGAGCAAGGGATGCACGACACCGCGCAGGCGGCCCACGACGCGCTGGACCAGGCTGGAGTCAAGAACGTCTTCTTCGAGTGCCCGTTCGCCCACGAATGGCAGACGTGGCGCTACGACCTCCGCGACTTCGCGCCGCGCCTCTTCCACTAAAGCATCTATGTGTGTCACACTTCAACAGATGAGTAACGCAATCACCGTGCGCCTACCCGAAGATCTCGCGGAGCGGCTTGACCAGACCGCGCGTAAGATGGGTGTGCCCAAGGGCCGGATCATTCGCGAAGAACTCGAAAAGGGCCGCCAGTCCGAAGGGCGGCCGTTCCTCCGGTTGGCCGGCGCGGTCTCGGGTCCGGAAGACCTCTCGACGCGAAAAGGCTTCGCCCGCAACTGAAAGCGATTGCGGACACCGGCCTTTTGGTGGCGTTCTGCAACCGGCAAGATGATCACCACCAATGGGCGGTCGGCATCGCCGAAAGGGTGACCGAGCCGCTGCTGACTTGCGAAGCCGTGTTGGCCGAAACCGCGTTTCACCTTCGCAGCAGCGCCGTCACGCTGGCGCTGGTGCGCGAAGGCCTGGTGCGTTCCGCATTCGTGCTGAGCGAGAATCTTACGCGGCTGGACGAACTCGCGGTGCGCTATGCCGATCGCGAGCCGGATCTGGCGGATCTCTGCCTGATCCGGCTGAGCGAGATGCATCCCAACTATCCCGTGATTACCAAAGATCTTGCGGATTTCCGCATCTATCGCAGGGGCCGCCGCGAGGCCATTCCGTTGATCCATCCTCCAACGCGGCCTCAGGCGCGCCCTCCAGCGCGCTAAGTCGGTCGTTTCAGAAATACGTCGGCGTATCGGGAAACCGCTTGCTAACGCGCGCGGCTCCGATTAACGCGCGCGGCTCCGATCAGAGCCGCGACCGTTAGGGAGCGGTTTCGTCGAAATACGCGACTGTATTTATGAAACGGTGCGCTAAGTTAGCAGAGAGCCGCCATCAGGGCGCCGCGCGCGGTCGAATGCAGCGGGTCGTCGGAAATCCGCACTTCGGCGATGCGGATCGGGAAGTCCTCGGCACGCAACGCCGCCTCGAACCGGACCAGGAAGCCTTTCGGCATCGCCGTGCCTCCGCTCAACACCACCGGCACCGATTGATCCAGCTTCGGCAGCCGTTGCGTGGAAGAGATGGTGCTGCGCAGCGTGCTGGTCAGGGTGCGGATCACATCGTCGTAGTAGACCGTCAACGCATTCGCCACCCTGTCTCCGGAGAGCCCGTTCAGCCGGAACGTATTCTCCTTGTGCACCCGCATCCTCGTAGACAACTCGCCCGTCACGGCAGCCGCCTGAGCGTCGATGAAATCGCCCGCTTTCGGCACGCTGAAGCTGATCACCGGAACTGAGAGCACCGACAGGCAGACATTGCACAATCCGCTGCCGCAGGAAATCCCGATTCCCGTGTAATTCGACGCACTCATCTCGGCGAACACCACCGCCAGCCCTTCCTCGATCGGCTGCGCCTGGTATCCCAACTCGACCAGGATCTGCCGGATCGACGCCTGGTGATAAGCAATCCCCTCCTCCGCCTTGCCCGTCGGCGCCGGCACGCTGAAGAAGATCTTCCGCCCTTCCGTGCCGGCCTCCCCCACCAGCTTCGTGATGATGCGGCGGATCACCGTCAGGCTGTGCGGCTCCTGCGGATTGAGCACCCCGTGCAACATCGGCCGGCGGGTCTCAACGTGAAAGATTTCGGCAAACTTCTGCGCGTCGTTCCCGGCGACCACGATTTCGTCGCCGGCTACCTCGTGGAATACCGATTCCTTCTCCAACAGGCTTTGCGCCAACTTCGAATACGGCAGCGTGATGAACGCGTTGAGTTGGGTTTCGTATTGATATGTCTTGTCCCGATTCCTCGCCACCACAATTCGGCTCGTGCCGACGTCGAGGCCCAGCGGAAGGTTGTCTACTTCGTTGTTATTCATGAAACACATCTCCTAAGATTTGCTCCAGAGCACCAATGCAACTACCACGGCGCACACCGCCGCGGCAACAATCCAGACCGCCATCGCATGGAGCCGCGGCGTCCCTGGGCCTACCGTTACCGTGCCGCGCAGGTAGCGCAGACGGTCGACCTGGTCCGCCATCCGGCCCGCCAGCTTGACCACCTGCCGGATCGATTCTTTGTTCACCGATTGGATCTTCAGTCTCATTCCGGGCGGCCGAACTTCAGGACGCGGTTAACCTGCTTGCGGCGGGTTCACCGGAACCTGCGCAACTCCGTCTGATGAGAGTGGGTACTTGCCAATGTAGTCTCCGAAGGGAAAGATTTTCTCAACAATATTTTGCGAAATTGTCAGACCAGCCAACACTATACGGTTGAGGCCGGATTCTGCCGATTTCGATTCCGCCGATTCGATTCTGCCGGTTCATTGAGAAAACGGTTCATTGGGAAACATGGAGACAAAGCCTTTGGTCGAGTGGACGGCGCGGCAGATCCGCGATCCGCTTTTGCGATTGCGATTCCTCCAGGCGACAGCCCCTCGCATAGTCCGGCCGGCTCGTCCCAAGCCATACCAACGGGCTTACCTGGCCGCCGCAACCGCAATTCTATTTCCCGTTGTCGTGTTCTTCGCCCAGCCCGCGCGCGGATCGCACCAAACCAATCGGAACCAGGCCGATATGGTGCTGCCGGCTCCCACCGCGGCCCCGGTTCGCGTGCCGGCCAATCCCGAAATCTGGCTGGTGGAGACCACGGAGGATGCCGAGGCCTACAGCAACGGTTTACGCGTCGAAACCCGGTTTGCCGTGGCTACCCGGCCGCGCAGCTTCCGGGCCTTTCCCGTCGCCCACCCCGAAGATACGCTGGGGGAGCCGCGCTCGCAACCGGCCGGCATCGTGTTCCATACCACGGAGAGCGTGCAGGCCCCGTTTGAGCCGCGCCAGAATACCGTGCTGAAACAAATTAGCGAATCCCTCCTGGATTACGTCCGCCGCCGGCGCGCCTACAACTTTCTGATCGACCGTTTCGGACGCGTCTACCGGGTGGTGGTGGAGAGCGACGCGGCCGACCACGCCGGCCACTCCGTGTGGCGCGACGAGCAGTGGTTTTATGTGAACCTGAACGAGAGCTTCCTGGGCGTCTCGTTTGAAACCGAAACCCTCCCCGGCCAGGTGGAGGCGGCCATCAGCCCCGCCCAACTGCACTCCGCGGCCATGCTGACGGAAATGTTGCGCAGCCGCTATGGAATCCCCGCCGCCAACTGCGTCACCCATGCGCAGGTTTCGGTGAACCCTTCCAATATGCGGATCGGCTATCACACCGATTGGGCGTCCAGCTTTCCGTTCGAGCAAGTCGGCTTGCCGGATAATTACGACCAGCCGCTGCCGGCGCTTCTGGCATTCGGATTTGCATACGATTCGTCGTTTGTCAGTCAGACCGGCGGGCGCATGTACCGCGGCGTTCAGCTCGCCGAGCATCTCCTGCAAGCGCAGGCGGCGGCAGCCCACCTGCAATTGCCGGCCTACCGCCAGACCTTACAGAAACGGTACTGGCTCCAGGTGAACATCCGGAATCAAACGTTCCATCAGACATTCGAAGAAGCTCAAATACCCACGCCGTGAGGAACCTGGGCCCTCGTTTCGTGCCCATCATCCTGCGTAGTTTGTGGGGCAGGTTGTTAACCTTGGTTGTTAACCTGCGGCGGATTGGCAATCCGCCTGTTGGCCGTAGACTGGACACCTGGCAGCTTCTTTTCCGAATCCCGTATGCTATAAGGATGCAGGTCGTGCTTCCCGAACAGGCGCTCCCCGCCAAGCTCACGTTGAATCCGGAACTGCGGATGAACGACGACGAGTACTACGCGTTTTGCATGGTCAATGCGGACGTGCGGTTCGAGCGGACCGAGCAAGGGGAGATTATTATCGCGCCACCGGCGGGCGCTGAATCGGACTATCAGAGCCTCGATGTGGCGAGCCAACTTCATGTGTGGGCTAAACGGGACGGCCGCGGCAAGGCATTTGGCTGCAGCGCCGAATTTATCTTGCCGACCCGCGCGGCGTTATCGCCGGATGCCGCATGGGTATCGAACGCCCGGCTCGCGCAGCTTTCCAGGGAGCAGCGGCGGCGGTTCCCTCCGGTATGCCCCGAGTTCATTATCGAAGTGATGTCGCCAAGCGATCGCTTACGAACCGCCAGGGAAAAGATGGAAACCTGGATCCGCGGCGGTGTGGAACTTGCCTGGCTGATCCATCCGGACGACCAGAGCATTTATGTCTACCGGCCAGGCCAAAACGAGGCGGAGTTGCTCACCGGCATCGCGAAACTTGCCGGCGAAGGGCCGGTAGCGGGGTTTGAGTTGTCACTAACGGATGTTTGGGCTGGCCTGTAGCGGGCGCAACCCTCTGGATTCACCCAACCTGGCGCGTCGTTTGGCGTACTCAGACTCCAGCAATCGTTGGATCGCGCGGCCTGGGTTCCTCGACTCCCGCTTGCTCATCGGCAATGAGCCGCGGCGCGCTTAGTACACCGTTTCAGAAGTTCGCTAACGTATCGAGAAACCGCTTGCTGACGCGCGCAGCTCCGATCAGAGCCGCGACTTGTCGCTCGACCGTTAGGGAGCGTTCTTCCCGAGATATGAGACCGTACTTAAGAAGCGGCGCGCTTAGTGGGATAATTGAGCCGTGCTCACGGCGTATATACGGGCAGCCATGCGTCAGGCTCGTTACGAGATTGTCGAGGACGTCGGGTCGTTCTACGGCGACATTCCTGCCATCGCGGGCGTCTGGGCCAATGCCAGGACTCTGGAGGCCTGCCGGGAAGAGTTGGAAAGCGTGCTGGAGGGATGGGTGCTGCTCAGTCGAGACCGAAGGTCGAAGTTCCAAAGTCACAATCGTTAGCGTTCCATTTGGTTGCTCTATAGGTTCTCAAAATAATCCTGATCCATCCGTTTCAACGTGTACGTCTTCGCCGGGGCCACGCCGACATTGTGTTCGATCATCAGAGAGGCAAGCTGCCGTCCGTCGATCAGGATGATGCGTTGCGGCATCTCTTCAACGTATTCGAGAGCATCTGGGGAAAACGATGCCATCGATTCCGCCGTCTCCAGATTTGCCGACGACCTTTCCGGCATCTTCAACAGAGCCGCCATATCCCATTGCCACGAGAAGATCCACCACGATCTTCTCGAAGGCGGCTGGTGTGCCGGTTTTGATGGTCTCCAACAATTCGGTTGCCAGCGCCTCTCGAAGCACCTTATAGCTCTGCTCCAACGATTCTTCAGGTGTTGCCTTGATCTCCGATGATGGAGCGGTTGAAACCACCGCTGAATCTGAAGCAGTTCCTTTCTCCTGGAACTCCAGAAATTCGGGAAATTGCCGAAGCGTCCGGGCATTGATCTCGGACGCTCTTTCAGAACGGCCAAACCCCTCTCAGTTATCTGGTAAACTCCGCGACGCACGGCTTTCAAAGCCACAGCCGCCTTGAGATATTGCACAGCCCATCCAATCCGGTTCGCAAACACCGTCTGGGAATCGCTAGCGAGACGTTCCGTCAACTCCTTTTCGGACAACTTGAATTCAGCGGCAATTCGCTGGCGGATCTCCGCAACGGAATGTTCCTTCCGATCTCCTGCGAGCCGAAGGACCGGTAGCATTAGCGATTGGTAGTCGGGGATTGGCATCTCACTTCCCTTCCGTCAGCTTATGCTTGATAGTCGGTCTTGCCAATGCTTCGGCGACCAGTGCTTTGGCCTGGGCGAACTTGTGGTCGGCGTACCGAAGAAAGATCAGATCGAGAACCGGGACGGAGTATTCGGACGACTTCAGCTTTGAGTTCGCCCGGAGTTTCATCAGCGGCTCCGCAAAGGCGCTTTTCGAGTTCAGTGGTGTTGGCTGGCATGGTGCGAGTTTCGGATGTAGAAAGCTCATTATATGTCTTTGCAACCCAAGACGATGCCGGGGATGTTTGGGGTGACTACCAGGCTGACGCGCACCCCGCACGAAATCTGTGGAACGACTCGGCTTGTGGCGTTCGCTATCCAACTCGGGATAGAAGACCGGGTTGCACCGTACCAAAAGGCAATTTCCGAAAATCGGTCATTTGCCGTCGAGGGACGCCGCTTATGCCATCTGGACAGTAGGTTTCTGGACATAGGTGCACACACCCCCTGTCTTGTAGCTTAGCCGGAGTCAAACAACAGACTGGACAATTTGCGTCTAGCGTAACGGGAATCGGCTTGGAGCGGGTGATTCAAAAAGACAAGATTTCGCGCCAAGCCGAAATCCCACTTCAATGTGGACGCCGTGATACACCAGGGGAACCAGGTGCTGACGCATCGTGAGCGGCCTGCGGTGTTCCATTTCGTATGCCAGGACCATTCATAGACCGACTCCAGCAGGCCCGGCCCCAGAGCGGTATGGACTCGATAAGCTGCATCCACATTCCGTTTCGCCAGTGGATTCCCGGTCACGTTGATTTCGATTATCCCTCTTCCTTTGCGGCTTCTTTGCGGCTTCGCGGCTTGGCGTGAAATCCCGTCTTTTTCTTGTGCACTTAGCTCAAATGGTCCAACTTATCATTTAGCTTCCCCTTAGCCCCCCGAACGGTCACACGATTTCTAACTTTATATTTCCTTTCTTTTCAGTTCTCATTACCCGTTTTCGTCAAAGTGCGCCCCTTTACCATGCCAGCATGGAATCGGGGGATGCTGGGCTCCGCTGCCGCCCTGCTGGCCAAACCGGCAGGATCGTTCCGGTGCCAACGGCTAATTCCTTTTAGAATCTGCTGTCGTTGGAAGGAAAACCGGAACGGTCGTGCCGGTTTTGGTGAACTTCGTGGAACAGAACGTCGCAAAAGCTCTGAAAATTCGGCGCCAGGCTCTACTCTGACCCGATCATTCTGACAGGGATACCCCAATCCGCTACATTGGTAGTTTACGAAGACTCCCATGAGCGACCAACCCCACAAGCGCCTCCGCAGCGAAATCTGGTTCAACGACAAGGCCGAACCCGGTGAGACCGCCGTCTACATCGAGCGCTACACCAACTACGGGATCACCCGCGGCGAACTGCAATCGGGCCGGCCTGTCATCGGCATCGCCCAGTCGGGTAGCGACCTGACGCCCTGCAATCGCATCCACGTGGAGCTGGCCAGTCGCGTCAAAGACGGCGTTCGCGACGCCGGCGGCATTCCGTTCGAGTTTCCCATGCACCCCATCCAGGAGAGTTGCCGCCGGCCCACCGCGGCGCTCGACCGCAATCTGGCTTACCTGGGGCTGGTCGAGATACTGTGCGGGTACCCCTTTGACGGCGTGGTCCTTATGACCGGGTGCGACAAGACGACGCCGGCCTGTCTCATGGCCGCGGCTACGGTCAACCTGCCGGCCATCGTGCTCTCGGGCGGGCCCATGATCGACAGTTACTACCAGGGAAAACTGATTGGCTCGGGCATGGGGCTCTGGGAAGCGCGCCGCCTCCTGGCCGCCGGCCAAATCACCGCGGACGAATTGACGGACCGGACCTGCGCCTCCACCCTCAGCGCCGGCCACTGCAACACCATGGGCACCGCGCTCTCCATGAACTCGCTGGCTGAGGCGCTGGGCATGTCGTTGCCCTCCAGCGCCAGTATTCCGGCGCCGTATGGCGAGCGCGCCAGGATGGCGTACCTCACCGGGCAACGAATCGTGGGTATGGTCCGCGAAGACCTGACACCCGCCCGCATCCTCACCTGGCAGGCTTTCGAGAACGCCATCGTGGTCAACTCGGCCATCGGCGGCTCCACCAACTGCCCGCCGCATATCACCGCCATCGCGCGCCACACCGGCGTTGAATTGCCGGTTCAGGATTGGGAGACCGTCGGGCATGACATCCCGCTGCTGGTGAACGTTCAGCCGGCCGGCGCATTCCTGGGCGAAGGCTATCACCGCGCCGGCGGCGTGCCGGCCGTGGTAGGCGAACTGTTGCGGGCCGGCAAGATTCACGGCGGCGCGCTCACCGTCACGGGCTTCACCATCGGCCAAAACTGCGGCGATGCGGTGACCAGGGACCCCGAGATCATCCGGCCTTTCGACCACCCGCTCAGGGAGCGTGCCGGCTTCCTGGTGGTTTCGGGAAACCTGTTCGAATCCGCGCTGGTGAAGACTTCCGTGATCAGCGACGATTTCCGCCGCCGCTTCCTTTCGACGCCCGGCGCCGAGGATTGCTTTGTAGCGCGGGTGGTGGTGTTCGACGGCCCGGAAGACTACCGCCGCCGCATCGACGACCCGGCGCTGGAGATCGACGAAACCTGCATGCTGGTGGTGCGGGGCGCCGGGCCGATTGCCTACCCGGGGTCGGCCGAGGTAGTGAACATGAGCCCGCCCGGCGAACTGGTCAAGCGCGGGATTCGCATGTTGCCCTGCATGGGCGATGGACGCCAGAGCGGCACTTCCGAAAGCCCGTCGATTCTGAATGCGTCGCCCGAAAGTTTGGCCGGCGGCAACCTGGCTATCCTCCAGACAGGCGACCGCGTGAAGGTGGACCTGCCCCGTCGCCGCGTGGACGTGTTACTTAGCGAGGAGGAGATCGGCCGGCGCCTCGAGAACCTCGCGCCCGTCCAACTGAAGAACGATTCGCCGTGGCAGGAACTCTACCGCGCCAACGTGGGGCAGTTGGATACCGGAGCTTGTTTGGAATTCGCCGTCGGTTATCGCGATCTGCGTAAGACCGTGCCCCGCCACTCTCACTGACGGCGGGCCAATTCAACCGGCAAGGGTCTCGCCAAGGGGTGCTGTTCGCGGTACTATGCCGCCTTGGGCGATCGCGGGTAGCGGTCCTCAACGAGTTCAAACCGGCAACTGCCTACACAGCCTTCCAGTTTGCAAGTGAGGCAGGTGATCTTCAGCCGCTTTGGATCTCGGCTTGACGGCGGCACACTGACAGATGAGCGGATGGTTACGACCCGTGGCATTTTAGGCCACCTGCCGCAAGGGAACCGACCCGCTGCGATCGGCGTCCGCCGGGGACGGTGTGCCGGGAATTCCGGTGTTGAACGCGCTGCGAAGGGGAACCTCACGCAAGTCGATTGGGTCAATGCCCCGGGCTGGCTGGCGCTTTTCCCAGCCGCCAGGTTCCGCCGGAAACATCACCCATCCGGTCGAAGCACTGTGGGCGTACCACCGGGCCGAATAACTGTTGCTGCGATAGAGTTTCATCAGAATCCTCCTAATGGATAACCGTTGGATCAAATCAAACAGTATCGCAGTCGTGTGGGGTATTCCCAGAACAATCTTGCGGTTGCTGCCTGCCCAATTTGAGGGGATCGGCGGTTGCAAACGGATGGCCCAGGGATGGCCAGGGATGGCCCAAACAACGTGCCCTGCGGCAGCGCGGAGTGGCCGCGACCCTCAGGGTCGCGCGGCGCAGTGATCATCGTCGGAATCGGCGGCCTCTCGGGCGGAGGGTGGCCCGGTTAAACGCCTACTCGTTGCGCAATGCCACCATCGGATCTACCCGCATGGCCCGGACGGCCGGAACCGTGCATGCCAGCAGTCCGGTTGCCAGCAGCACGAAAGCTACCGCCACATAAGTTGTCGGGTCGGCCGGCTGCACTTCAAAAAGCTGAGATTGCAGCAGACGCCCGGCGCCCACAGCCGCCACGATGCCGACGGCGAGTCCCGCCGACATCAGAATGCCCGCGTAGCCGAACACCATGCCCAGCACGTCCCCGCGGCGGGCGCCCAGCGCCACCCGAATCCCGATCTCCCTGGTTGCCTGAGCCACCGAATAGGAGATCACGCCATAGATGCCGACCATCGCCAGCACCAACGCCAGCGCCGCGAAGATCGCCATCAGCAGCATGGAGAAGCGGCGCTGCGAAAGCGCGTTCGCCACCAGCGAATCCACCGTCCCAATGGCGTCAATCGGCAGTTCCTGGTCCAGTTCGCGAATGGCCGCACGCACACCCGAAATCAGCGCCGCCGCGTCGCCTTCGCTGCGTACGCCGAAATACATGGTGTTGAAGGGTATCTGAGCCGCCGGCTCATACACGGCCGGGCGGCCTTTCGATTCCATTTCCTGATCGCGGACGTCTCCCACAATACCCACAATTTCCGCCGGCTTCGAGCCATTCCCCATCCGGATCCGCTGTCCCAGGGGATTCTCATTGGGGTAGAACTGGCGGGCCATGCTCTCGCTGATGACGGCCACCGGCGGCGCCGCCGCGTCGTCACGCACGGTGAAATCGCGACCGCTCTTGATGGGAATCCGCAGGGCGGCAAAGTAGCCCGGGGTGGCCACGTAATAGGCAGCGCTGGCCTGATTTCCCGCGGGGATCGGTGGCTTCCCAATCTGCTCGAAGGAGAGGATGTAATCGTCGCCCGCCAGCGGGAAAATCTGCGCCGCGCCAGCCGCCGAAACTCCCGGCAGCGCCCGTATGCGCTCCAAGGCACGCCGGTAGAATGCCGCCTGTGGTTCATCGCCCTTATATTTGGCGGAGGGAAGGTTGGTCCGGAAGGTGAGCATCCCGTGGGGGTCGAACCCCGGGTCCATCGATTGCAGGTGGTAGAAGCTGCGCATCAGCAGGCCCGCGCCGGATAACAACACCAACGCCAGCGCCACTTCGCCCGCCATCAACACACTGCGCAACCGGTTGCGCCGGAACCCCAGCGCGTTTCCGCGGCTGCCTTCGCGCAGCGCCGAGTGCAGATCGGTCTTGGCCATGTGGATGGCGGGGGCCAGCCCGAACAGAATACCGGTCAGCACCGCGATCGCCGCCGTGAAGCCAAGCACCCGGGCGTCCAGAGCGATCTCCTTGGCACGGGGCAGGATGTTGGGATTCAAATTGACCAGCAGGCGGGTGCCAACCCATGCCAGCGCCAGACCGAGGGCGGCTCCCAACGCGGCCAGCAGCAGGCTTTCGGTGAGAAGTTGGCGAACCAGCCGCCCCCGGCCGGCGCCGAGCGAACTGCGAATGCCGATCTCCTGGCGCCGCGCCGACGAGCGCGACAGCAACAGGTTGGCCAGGTTGACGCACGCGATCAGCAAGACAAAGCCGACGGCGGCGGTGAGCGTCAGGATAGCGGGCCTGATTTCGCCGACCACGGATTCCTGAAGGCTCTTGAGAGTGGTGTCCCAGCCCGAGTTGGAGTCTGGATACTGTTTGTCTGCCAGTGCCGCGATGGCGTTGAGATCGGCCTGCGCGGCCGCCAGCGACGAACCAGCCTTGAGCCGCCCAATGCCGCCCAGATAATGGCCCCCGCGCTGCTGCCAATTCTGCAGGTTCATCGCCATCGGTGTCCAGATCTCAGTGCGCTCCGGGAACCGAAAATCCGCTGGCATCACGCCCACCACGGTGTAAAGTTCCTCGTTCATTTTGAGGCTCTGGCCCAACACTCCGGGACTGCCGGCAAAACGCCGCTGCCACAGTCCATAGCTCAGGATGGCCACGCGGTGCGAGCCGAGTTGCATCTCCGGCGCGGTAAACGCCCGCCCGAACGAGGGCTTGCGGCCCAGCACATCGAAGAAGTCGATGGTGACGCGCGCGCCGCGCAGCCGCTCGGGTTCGGCGCCTCCGGCCAGGTTCAGCCCCTGGCCAGCGACGGCGGCGATGCCGGAGAAGGTGTGGTTGTGGTCGCGAAAATCCAGATAGTTGCCGGGGGAAAGTGAGAATTGCGGAAAGCCGGCCTTCAGGTTGCGCTCGCGCACGGTCACCAGTTGGTCGGCCCGATAGAACGGCAGCGGCTGCAGCAGAACCGAGTTGACGACGGTGAAGATAGCGCTGTTGGCGCCGATCCCCAGGGCCAGGGCAAGAACCGAAACGGCCGCGAACCCGGGGTTATGCAGCAGAGAGCGGCAGGAATAGCGCAGGTCCCGCAAGATGGATGTCAGCATGGCTGAACCGTTGGACGGGCCGTGGGCAAATGAGTTAGCCTCTGCCATGCGTGGTTAATTGTCTTCGCCGGCATAATTGACTTGTACTGATCAAGCACGATAAACTTGTACTTATACAGCATGAAAAACTTGTATTGGCACAACACAAAAGACTTGTAACCGTCCGAACGGATTGGAGCATCAGATGGCCACACCAAACCAGAAACTCGCGGCGTCGCTGAAGGCTCTTCGCCGCCTGCAGAAGGGCGGCCGGCGTGTTTTTCAAACGCGGGAGCTCAACCGAATCCATCGCCAGCGCTTGCTCCAGAACGGCTTCCTTCAGGAGGTCATCAAGGGATGGCTGATCTCTGCCAGTCCGGGTGCCCGCGACGGAGACAGCACACCCTGGTATGCGTCCTTCTGGGAGTTTTGCGCGCGCTACTGCCGCGAGCGCTTCGGCGACAAGTGGTACCTGTCTCCCGCCCAGTCGATTCTGCTGCACGCGGAGAACACCGTCATCCCCTCCCAGGCGATCGTTTGCAGCCCCATGGGGACAAATAACAAGGTGACGATGTTATTCGGCACGTCGCTTTACGACCTCAAACTGGCCCAGATGCCGCCGGCGGCGGATCTGACGGTGAGGGATGGGCTGCGGCTCTTCTCTCCGCCGGCGGCAATGGTCAGGCTCCCGGAAGCTTTTTTCGCCAGCCACCCCATCGAAACCCAGGTAGTGCTCGCAAGCGTCGGCGACTCCTCCGAGTTGCTCCGCCGTCTCCTGGATGGCGGCCACTCTGTCGTTGCGGGCCGGTTGGCCGGGGCGTTGCGCCGCATCGGCCGCCCTACGGACGCGGACGAGATCTTAGCGACCATGAAGGCCGCCGGATATGATGTACGGGAGAGCGATCCGTTCACGGACCGGCAGGCAATTGTTCCGGTGCTTGGCGCGGCGCCCATTGCCGGACGGATGCAAGCCATGTGGGCATTGATGCGGCCCAAGGTTCTCGAAGTCCTTCCCAGGCAACCTGGCGTGCCACAAGACAAGGACGCTTATCTGCGGTTCGTCGAGGATATCTATCAAAGCGATGCCTATCATTCGCTATCCATCGAAGGCTATAGTGTCTCGGTCGAGCTGATCGAGCGGGTGCGGGCGGGCAACTGGAACCCGGATGACCGGGATGCGGACCGGCAAAGCCGCGATGCCCTCGCCGCGCGCGGGTACTGGCAGGCGTTTCAACTCGTGAAGGCCAACGCCGGCGAGATCGTCGCCGGAGCCAATCCCGGGCGGCTGGTTCGGGACACTCATCGCGATTGGTACCGTCAGCTCTTTCAGCCCTGCGTGGCAGCCGGTTTGGTGGCGCCTTCGGCCTTGGCCGGTTACCGTAACGACGCGGTCTATCTGCGCACCTCGCGCTACGTGCCGCCGCGCTGGGAAGCGGTGCGCGACGGGATGCCGGCTCTATTCGATTTGCTGGAAAACGAACCGGACCCCGGCGTGCGCGCCGTTCTGGGCCACTGGCTCTTCGGCTATGTGCACCCTTATCCGGACGGCAACGGGCGCATGGCTCGTTTTCTGATGAACGCCATGCTGGCCTCCGGCGGCTATCCCTGGACGGTCATTCGCGTCGAGGACCGCTCAGCGTATCTCGCGGCGCTGGATCGGGCCAGCATTGAAATGGATATCGGCCCGTTTGCCGGTTTCCTGGCGGAGCGCGTGAAGTGGTCAATGGAGCGGGTTGCAGGCTGAAATCGCCACACCCCGCTACTCCGTCTTCACCACCGGCACCCTCGCCGCCACCTCCGGCATCGCCGGGAAATCCGTGTATGGCGTCGCCTGATACCAATAGCCCACCGAGAAGAAATTGTCTCCCCGGTCGTTGGCATGCCCGTGCTCCATCGTGTGCTTCAAGTAGCGCTCGAACGTCACCGGGTTGTCTCCGTGCCACCGGTAGCAGCAATACCGCCCGCCCGTCCGCTCCGCGTTCACAATCAGCGGCGCGCCGTACATCGCGTGGCCAAACGGCTGCGCTCCGTCGCGCCCGCCGAAATCCCAGCTTCCCAGAAAATAGTCTTCCGACCCCGTTCCCGTGATCACTGGCTTGGTTTCGTCGTCCACGAAGATCATGTCGTCGCCTTCGCCCCACCAGCCGTTGGCGTTTTGCAGCACGCCCAGCGTCACCCCCATCAGGTGCCCGCGGCCGCGCGTCTCCAGATAGACGTAGTTGTTGCGCCCGTCCAGATTGATCTTCGGACCCTCGCTCGCCACCGGCACGCACGGCTGGCTTTGCCGGTATTGCGCGTGAAAGTACAGCATATCGTCCGGCAACCGCGGCGTCGTCATGTAATCGATGTTCGAATAAAACGACGGCACCTCCTGCTTGCCCTCATTGGTCACCGTGAACCGCGCCGACCGGCGGTACGGCATCACGAAATAGCAGTTCAGCGACTTGCCCGGCGAGCACGCCAGGTACTCCGACTGATAGATCTGGTAGACCCCCAGGTTCAGTCCGAAAAAGTCGCCGATCGGCGCTTCTACGCTCGGCTTGGCGTTGCCGTCCCAATACCCGCGCAGCACCAGTTCCTTCAGGTGGTCGTTGCTGCGCGCCGCGATCGTGAACCAGATGTGGCTGATCGCGCCGGGGCCATCGGCATTGAAGACCTCGTGTACGCCGCCGGCCGGAATATTCCACGAGTCGTGGTTGCCGCCCGTCCGGTCGTAGCTCGATTGCTTCAGCGACTTATAGGTTTGCGCCCGTGAATACGCGGGCAGAAACTGGAAATCCGCCTGGCCCCCGCCCCGCGATTGCGATTGCGCAGCCGCCGGCACGGCTGCCAGGCCCCCTGCCGCCAGCACGCGATGCAGAAAGCCGCGCCGGTCATTCGTCGATGATTTCATTAGATGTCGTCTCCTTACTTAGTCAAGGATGCTTAACCTGTGGGGCAGGTTGTTAACCTGCGGCGGATTGTTAATCCGCCTGCGCGATGCGGCAGCGAGCCAGCCGGCGCTTGCGGCCTTGCCAGTAGGTCCGGCAGGCGGATTGCCAATCCGCCGGACCCTGAGGGTGCCCCTAGCAACCTGCCCCACATAACTCATCTCACTTACTCAGCGCCGCAGCAATCGCCTTAGCCGCCAGCGGCATCATCACATCGTAACCGGCTCCGTTCGGATGCAGGCCATCGTCGGTCAGTTCCGTGCGGAACATTCCTTTATCATCCACCGTGGCCGAATAGTAGTCCAGATACACCAGGCCGTTCTTGTTCGTGTACTCCTTGATCCACCGGTTGAGCGCCACAATCTTCGCCAGCGGCCGGGTCTGGGTCTGCGGCCGATGATAATCGCACACCGGCTGCAGCGCCGACAGCACGACCTTGATGTTGTTGGCGCGCGCCATCTCGGTCATGGCCGCCAGGTTGTCCTCGATGACGTCCAACGCCGTCGGCCCCAGGTTGCCGCCAATGTCGTTGGTCCCCGCCAGAATCACCACCGCCCGCGGTTTCAGCGCCACCACATCCAGGTGGAACCGCAGCAGCATCTGCGAAGTCACCTGGCCGCTGATGCCGCGGTTGATATACGGCTTGCCCGGAAAAAACTGCCCGGCCTGCCGTCCCCAGAAGTCGGTGATCGAATCGCCCATGAAGACCACGCGCTCCTCGCCCGCCACCGGCAGTTGCACTTTGGCATTGTCGGCCGCATAGCGGCGCAGGTTGCCATAATCGTTGATCAGCCGCGCCAACGGCTCCAGAGGCGGCGGCACCGTCGACGGCCCGGCCGGCGGTTGCGCCCACAGCGACGTCGCCAGAAGCAATAAAGGCGAAATTCTCATGGCTCCTATTGTATTCGCCCACGCGTGTATGCGCCCGCGCATTGTATGCGCCCGCGCCCCGCATGTTCATAGCCCGGTTTCATAGCCTGGTGCGCGGTGATATTATAGTTCACGTTCCGAACAAACACTCGGGAGGAGTCCATGCCCGCACCGCCATCCTATCGCTGGTCATCGGCGCTAATCTTCACGACCCTGGCCATCGGCTTCGCACAAGATGCCGCCGCGCCCGCCCCGGTCCAACTCACGGCTCAGCAGGACCGCCAGCGCCTCATGGATCTCCTGCACATCACCGAACTCCGCAACGGCGCCAACGGCAGCAACAAAGACGCGCCCAACTACGCCAACTACGATGAATCGAAGGCCAATCCGTACCCCAGGCTCCCCGACCCCCTGGTGCTCAGGAACGGCAAGAAAGTCACCACGGCCGCAATGTGGTGGAATCAGCGCCGCCCCGAAATCGTCGAGGACTTCGACCGTGAAATTTACGGCCGCGCCCCCAAGACCACTCCCGCGGTGAAATGGGAAGTCATCAGCACCACCAACGCCTCGAACGGCGATGTCCCGGTCATCACCAAACAACTCGTGGGCCATGTCGACAATTCGTCTTACCCGCAAATCACTGTGGACATTCAGTTGACGTTGACCACTCCCGCCAACGCCCTCGGCGCGGTCCCCGTGATGATGGAATTCGGGTTCACCGGCTTCCCTGCCCGTGGAGGCGGCGCACGCGGACCAGCCGGCCCGCCGTCCGGACGTGGTCCGCAGGCGCCCACCGGACCCACCTGGCAGCAACAGGTGCTCGCCAAAGGTTGGGGCTACGCCATTCTGTCCCCCGGCAGCATTCAGGCCGATAACGGCGCGGGCCTCACGCAGGGCATCATCGGTCTGGTCAACAAGGGCCAGCCCCGCAAGCTTGACGATTGGGGCGCGCTCCGTGCCTGGGCGTGGGGCGCCAGCCGCGCTCTGGATTATTTCGAAACCGACACTTCCGTGGACGCCAAACAGGTCGGCGTGGAAGGCCACTCTCGCTACGGCAAGGCCACCGCCGTCGCCATGGCTTACGACTCGCGTTTTGCCATCGCTTACGTCAGTTCCTCCGGTGAAGGCGGCGTCAAGATTCACCGCCGCAACTGGGGCGAGCTGGTGGAGAACGTGGCCGGCGCCAATGAATATCACTGGATGGCCGGCAACTTTCTGAAGTACGCCGGCCCGCTCCACTGGGACGACATGCCCGTGGATTCGCACGAACTGGTGGCTCTCTGCGCCCCGCGCCCCGTCTTCATCAGCGGCGGCGCCACCACCGGCGATGGCTGGGTGGACGCCAAAGGCATGTTCCTCGCCGCTGCCGGCGCGGGGCCAGTCTACAAGCTTCTCGGCAAGAGGGATATGGGCGCCACCGAGTTCCCCGAAATCGAAACCCCGCTCATCGATGGCGACGTAGCCTTCCGCCAACACAGCGGCGGCCACACCCCCATGCCCAACTGGCCGACTTTCCTGACCTTCGCCGGGCGCTACATCAGGGTCTTGGTGCAGTCACCGGATAAGTAAAAATGTTCGTGATTGTCTACTTGACAACAACGAACAAAATCGACCACAATAGGTTGTGGTGATAGCTAGGGCAAACCTCTGAAGCCTCCCGAAGACCGGCCGCGAGGGCTTCCGCGCGATCCCGATCCCTACGTTGCTTTTGACGAGAGCTATGGGCCAACACTGCCGAGAAAGCGGAAATCCCATCCTGGATCGACCCATCCTGGATACGGGGTCCACAGCGGGACAGATCTATTCTCAGTGATTGTTGTTCTGCTTATCGTGATTGTCGCTGCGGTGCTTGGACTCTACCTGATTACGGCGCTAGTCTGGTTGGCCCGGAAGCTCTGATGCTCG